>NZ_JASZYL010000025.1:0-57912 GCF_030316985.1 Variovorax sp. J31P179
CGCCACCTGGCCGGCGTTGTCGCCGTCGGTCTTGCCGGCGCCCGACAGCAGCTTGGCGCCCTTGGTCTTGGCCTCGGCCGTGGCGCCTTCCTTCATCTTGACGAAGAAGGGATTGGTCTCGGTCTTGGTGATCAGGCCGATCACGGGCTCGGCGGCCTGGGCGGGGAACTGGGCGGCCAGCGCGGCGGAGGTCAGGGCGGCGGCGAGGGTGAGCTTGAGCATCGGGTTGTCTCCTGTTTGCCAAAAAGTATTGAGGACGGGCAACAGAGTTTGGAACCCCTTAGTTAATAAATCAAGTGGATTGATTAATGGAAAACCCGGGGGTTTGGTCACGGGGTATTTCAGGGAGGGGCGAGGCCTTGAGCCGCCGGGCTGTCGAGTCCGCCTGGGCGTCTTCACTCTTGTGTCGATCGCGTCTTGCTCGACGCCAAGTGTGGCGCGGAAACACGCGGCATGCGGATGCCGCAATAGGCCATGACGATGGCGATGATCGGGCTCGCGATGCAGAAGATCGCAAAGGGCGCGTAGCTGAACGTGGCGACGCCAAGGGTGGCTGCCATGTAGGCGCCGCAACTGTTCCACGGGATGAGAGCGGATGTGGGTGTCGCTACGTCACCGATCGTGCGTGACAGCACGACCGGAGCGAGGCCGCGTGCTTCGAAGGCACTCTTGAAGGACCGCCCCGGCAGCATCACGGCCATGTACTGATCGGCGGTGGCAATGGCGGTGCCGATGATGGCGGCTGCGAGTGCGGCGACCAATGCCCCGGCGCTCTTCGCCCGCGCGAGGATGGGAGTCGTCAGTCGCTCCAGGACTCCACACTTCTCGACGACCCCGCCGAAGGCGAGAGCGGTGATGATGAGCCAGATCGTGCTCATCATGCTTTCCATTCCGCCGCGGGTAACGAGGAGGTCGATGGTCGGGACGCCGGTCGAGGATTTGTAGCCGCTCGCCAGCGCCAGCCACATGCCCTTGAGCATCGCGAGTACGCTCGGAATGCCTTCTCGCGGCTGGGCGAAGGCAATGACGCGTTCTGGCGCGGTGAAGGCCGCGAGCCCGGCGGCAACGAGCGCACCGATGAAGATCGACGTAAAGGCCGGAACCTTGCACAGGGCAAGCACGATCACGGTTGCGAGCGGGATGAAGAGGAGCAGCGAGATGTTGAAGGTGCTCTTGAGCAAAGCCATCTTCTGGCTCGCGTCGAACTCACCCGGACGGCCGAGCTGGTAGAAGACAAGCAACGAGATGACGAGCGCCACCAGCGAAGTCAGCAAGGTCTCTCGAATGTGCTTGTACAGATCGACGCCCGCCGCGGCAGCGGCAAGGTTGGCCGAGTCCGAAAGCGGTGATGACTTGTCACCGAAGTACGCGCCCGAGACGACGGCCCCTGCCGTGATGGCAGCATTCATGTCCATGTTCTGCGAGATGCCCATGAGGCCGATGCCGATCGTGCCGACCGTCGTCCACGAACTCCCGATGCTGAAGGAGATGAAGCCGCAAATGAGCAGGGCGGTGGCGTAGAAGTAGTTGGGACTGAGCAACTGCAGGCCGTAGTACACCATCGCGGCGATCGTGCCGCTCAGCGCCCAGGTGCCGACCAGCGCGCCGACCGCCAGCAGGATGAAGATGGCGCCAAGGCCCGAACTCACGCTCGCAATGGCCGCGTCCCGCATTTCTTCCAGTGTGAGGCCATGACGCAGACCGATGACGGCAGCCACCATCGTCGCCACCATCAGCGCCACCTGGTTGGGCCCGCCCGCACCCGCATCGCCGAACAGGAAGTAGGAAAGTCCGACCAGAAAAATCAGACTGGCGATCGGAATGATGGCCTCGGTCAGTGATAGCTGTGGCCTTGTCGCTTGTTCCGTCTCCATGGTCGGGTTCCTCCTGAATTCAGCCGGAAACCAGTCAGAAGTCCACCGCGTCCCGAACGATCGGGCAAGTCATGCAATGGCCACCGCCACGACCGCGGCCCAGTTCGGCCCCGACGATGGTCACCACCTCGATGCCCTGCTTGCGCAGCAGCGTGTTGGTGTAGGTGTTGCGATCGTATGCATAAACCACGCCCGGCGAGGCACAGACCAGGTTGGCGCCGCTGTCCCACTGGGTGCGCTCGCGCTGGTAGTCGCTGCCGCCGGCCTCGACCACGCGCAGCTTCTTGAAGCCGAGCGCCTGGGCCACGACGTCGACGAAGGGCTTGTTCTCGGCATGCAGTTCGACGCCGCTCGGATGGCTGCTCGGACGGTACGAGTAGGTGCGCGTCTGGTTCATGAAGTCCGGCGCCAGCAGCACGCAGTCGCGGTCGGCGAAGGTGAACACGGTGTCGAGGTGCATCGCGGCACGGATCTTGGGCATGGCCGCGACGATGACGCGCTCGGCTGCGCCCTTCTTGAACAGCGTGGCCGCCAGCTGGCTGATGGCCTGGCGCGAGGTCCGCTCGCTCATGCCGATCAGCACGTTGCCCTTGCCGATCGGCATCACGTCGCCGCCTTCGAGAGTGGCCAGGCCGTGGTCTTCGGTCGGGTCGCCCCACCAGACGTTGACCTTGCCGGCAAAGTCGGGGTGGAACTTGTAGATCGCGGTGGTGAGGATGGTTTCCTCGTGGCGCGCCGGCCAGTACAGCGGGTTCAGCGTCACGCCGCCATAGATCCAGCAGGTGGTGTCGCGCGTGTAGAGCGTGTTGGGCAGCGGCGGCAGCAGGTATTCGGTGACGCCTGCGGCCTCGCGCACGACCTCCAGCGCCTTGCCGCCGATGGACTCGGGGAAGTCGTTGGTCGACAGCCCGCCGATCAGCGTCTCGGCCAGCTTGCGGTTGTCCAGGCCCTCGAGATAGCTGCGCAGTTCGTCGATGAAGCCGAGTCCGACCTGGTTGGGCACGACCTGGTTGTCGAGGATCCACTTCTTGCCCTCGGGCACCGCCACCGTCTCGGCCAGCAAATTGTGCATCTCGACCACCTCGACGCCGCGGTCGCGCATCTTGGTGACGAAGTCGAAGTGGTCTCGCTTGGCGTTCTCGACCCACAGCACGTCGTCGAAGAGCAGCTGGTCGCAGTTGCTCGGCGTGAGGCGCGAATGGGCCAGGCCCGGGGCGCACACCATCACCTTGCGCAGCTGACCCACTTCGGAGTGGACACCGAATGCGGTGGGTTTTGTCTTTGTTGCCATGACGTTCTCCTGTGTGAGCACCCAGCCGGCGTGGCTAGATGGTGATGTAGCCCGTGGCGATCCAATAGATGCCGATCACGGCGCCGACAACGGCGAGGCCGAAGATGATCCAGTCCGATGCCTTGGTGAACACCGGCAGGTCTTGCTCACGGCGACACCAGAAGTAGAGCGCCGTGCCTGGCGCGTAGAGGACCGCCGACAGGACAATGAATTTCATGCCCCCGGCATAGAGCAGGAAAGCCGTGTAGGCCGTCGCAACGATCGCAATGACGAGATCGCGGGTGCGCTCCTCGGGGCGCACGTCATAGCCTTCTCGACGCTTGGTCAGTTGCAGGCCGTAGCCTGCCACCAGGAGGAAGGGAATCAAGGCCATGGCACTGGTCAGGTTCAGCATCAGCGAGAACGCATCCCGCGACCAGTACGTGGTGATGACGATGAGCTGCACGATGATGTTCGTCGCCCACAGGGCAACGACCGGCACCTTGTTCTTGTTCTCCTTGGCGAAGGCCTTCGGCATGTCCTTGGTTTTCGCCGCGGCGAAGAGCACCTCGGCGCAGATCAGCGACCATGCCAGATACGCCCCCAACACCGAAACGATGAGCCCCAGGCTCACGAAGACCGCGCCCCACGGCCCGACAACGGCCTCGAGAACGGTCGCCATCGACGGCTGGCGCATGATGGCCACGTCGGGCCGCTCCAGTACGGCATAGGGAAGCAATGTGACCAGCACCATGAGCGTGGTCACCACGACGAAGCCGGTGATCGTGGCGGCGCCGACGTCGGAGCGCTTCTTCGCGTAGCGCGAATACACACTCGCGCCTTCGATGCCGAGGAAGACGAACACCGTGACCAGCATGGTCGCGCGAACTTGCTCGAAGATGCCCCCTTCCAATCCTGCCCCATAGAAGTTGAAGCGGAACATGTCCATCTTGAACGCGAAGATCAGGATCACGATGAACACCAGGATCGGGATGACCTTGGCGATCGTGACGACCGTGTTGATGAACGCCGCCTGCTGGACCCCACGCAGGATCATGAAGTGGAAGAGCCAGATGCCGATCGATGCCACCAAGATCGCGACGACCGTGTTGCCATCGCCGAAGATCGGAAAGAACGCACCCAACGTGGACTTGATCAGCACCCAGTACGAGACATTGCCGATGCAGCTGCCGATCCAGTAGCCGAAGGCCGACAGGAAGCCGGGGTAGTCTCCGAAACCGGCCTTGGCATAGGCGAAGACGCCGGCGTCGAGTTCGGGTTTGCGTTCCGCGAGCGACTGGAAGACCCGCGCGAGCATGTACATGCCGGTGCCGGCAATGAGCCACGCGATGACAGCGCCGAATGGACCCGTGGCGTTGGCGAAGGTGCGCGGCAACGAGAAAATGCCTGCGCCGACCATGCCCCCGACGACCATCGCGGTGAGTTGCATCCGTGACATCTTTTGTTCGGTCGAAGCCATGCTGTCTCCTTGTTGTTCGCGTGAACTCAACGATCTGGTCGCCTTTGCTTCTTCAGGACACCATGCAGGGTCATCGTTGCGACCGAGACGGCATGGAGAGCGGCGGCCGCGGGCTCAGAACGCCTTGCGCACATTGATCCACACTTCGGTCGAGCTGTAGTTGGCCCCGATCGAATTGCTCTGGTCCCGGATCCAGAGAATCTCCGGGCGCAGCGTCCAGGTCGGCACGAACTCCCAGACCAGGTAGGCGCCGACTTCGTAGAGGTTGTCCCGGCGCCGCAGGACGATGGAGTTGTCGAGGGTATCGGGATGAAAGTGGATGTTGTCCGAAGCGAACATGTCACGCTCCCACCATACGAAGCCGCCCCAGCCAAGCTTCTTGTTCACGGTGAAGTCCAACGCGGCAGTGGCACCGAAAACGTTGGAATCGCCATCGGGCCGGCTGGTTGCATAGTTTCGCCCGGCATGGCCCGTCAATGAAAAGCTGCCCTTGCCTTCCATGAACGAATTGACCCATCCCGCCGACACGAGGGCAGTGGTCCGACTCCGGTCGCGCTCCGGGCCCTCCGGATACCGGCGCCGGCGAATGTCCGCGCCTACCGTGAACTGGTTGTCCGGGTTGTAGCGCATGCGATAGTCCGTGAAGATCGAGACATCGTTGCGGTAGTTGCCGTCGCCCCTGTAACTGGTTCGGCCCCTGAAGCCCGCCGCGAGGTTGTTCTCGCCCAATGCCTTGCTGCCGGCGAGGGTCCAGCGAAGATCCGAATCACTCCTGCTGTCGGAGTTGTCGTAGTAGCGGTAGCGATAGTCGAGCGTCGCATCGATCGCGTAGCCATTCTGCAGTGCGTAGTTCGCGCCGCCGCCGGCTCGCGCGTTGTAGAAGGTGTCGCTGCGGTCGCCGCCGCCGAAAGTCCTCGTGCCGACGGTCTCGTTGACACGGTAATTGCCGATGCCGGTTTCCGCATAGCCGAATCCCGTCAGCGACCTGCCCTGGTCGAGCGACTGCCGCGCCGCCTGGTCGTAGATCTCGACCTGCGACAGCACGTCGGGCGGCAGGTTGTCGAAGCGCAGCACCGTCTCGAACTCGATCTTCGCCTCGGCGTACTGTCCGAGCGCGAAGTAGGCTCGCCCGAGTGCGAGATGCGCAGAGACGTCGTCCGGTCGGATAGCGAGACTGCGTTCGAACAGCGCCTTGGCCTCTTCGGCGCGCTGGGTGCCCAATGCGGCACGGCCGAGCAGGTAAGTGAAGGTGGCGTCGTTCGAGTTGGTCGGTTCGAAGGGTGCGAGCAACTCGTAGGCTTCCTGATACTTGCCATTGCGGATCAACTGATCGGCACGGGGGGCATCAGGATCAGCGGCGACGGCCAAGTTTGCAGCCAGCACGCATGTCGTGAGCAAAATTGTCCGGGCTGCTGTTCGCCAATACGAACGAAGTCGGACGCGAGATCTGCGACACGCAGAAGGTCGAGTGATACCCATCCTTGGTCTCCTCTTATCGCTACTCGAGCCCTGGTTGACGAGCCATGTTCCAGGGCAACCTGCATGGGACTTCGAGTTCAGTTCTCTTGTTGGCGGCATTAAGCATCCGTTTTGGCAACTGGCGCAACGCGGACAAACTGTTTGCAGTTGGCGCTGTTTGCCCTCAGACTCTTTGCGAAATTCGGCCGTCCGATGAGTCGTGCTCCATGAACCAGCCTTCTCCTTGGATTTCGATAGCAGTTCTATCAAAGAGGAGCGCTTTATGGACAAGCCTTTTCGTTCGATGGTGAGAGCGGTGCTGGCGGTCGCTGCGCTAGCGGGTTCAGTCAATGCCTCGATTGCTGCGACCGACAGTGCTCTTGAGCGATGCAGCGATCCGCGGGTGGACCGCACCGCTTGCCTGCGCGAGGCGGCGGCGGCGCAGGATGCAAAACAGCGGGGCAAGCTCAACAGCCCTGGGGGCTACGACGAAAACGCGCTGAAGCGCTGCAATCGCCAACCTGAGGGAGCCGCTCGCGACGCGTGTGTCAAGCGTGTGACGGGCGCCGGAACTACCCACGTGACCGGCAGCGTCAAGGGTGGCGGAAAGCTGCGCACCACCGAGATGCCCGTCCCCGCGTCCACACCTTCCAAGTGAGACGATCCAAGCAAAAAGAGAACGCGATGAAGATCATGGCGGGGCCACGTCTGACAAAGGGAAGCTGATAGAAAAAATAGCAGTGCATGCCAAATCTATCAAAATCACGCCGCTGTCGGGGGCGATCAGGCTATCGAAAACGCTTGGTGAATTCCCGAACGACGCCGATGACGCGGGCCCCGTTCAGCGGTTTGATGGGGTAGCGGCTGTTCAACGGCTTGAGGTACAAATCGCCCCCGTCCTTGACCAGCTGCTTGAACGTGGTCTCGTTGGACTGGTTCAGGGCGATGACGTAGTCGCCTGGCTCGGCGGCCATCTCCGGTTCGACAACCAGGATCGACCCTTCCGGAAACGAGTCTCCGATCTCGCTGACCATGCTGTCGCCGTGCACGCGCAGTGCATAGGTGTGGCGCTTGATCGGCACGCTCACCGGCACGGTCTCGAATTGCTGGCGCGGCTTGAAGTTGTCGATGACGGTGTAGTTCCCCGCCTCGACCGATGAGACCAATGGGACCTCAGCACGCACGTCCAAGCCTCGCCCGCCGGCTGACACCCCCGACACGAGTTCTGCCACCGAGATGCCTAGCAGGTCGGCCACGCGTGCCTGATTGGGGCGGTACCGCCTGGTTTTTCCCATTGCTGTACGGCGCCACGGCTTACCCCCAGCGTGTCAGCAAACTGCTGCTCGCTCATGCCGAGGCGCTTGCGTCCTTCTCGAATCAGGTTGTGGCTGCTCACAGCCCAAGGTTAGGCGCTGTTGAGGATAGAAATTAATTCAATGATAGCGTTTCTGTCCAAGAAACCAAGCGCCGGAAGGGAGACCGAATTCAAAGTTTCTGGCGAGGAGGCGTGATGCTGACGGTCCTGGATCCTTCGAACGTGGTCGCTTGGCCCATGGGATTCGGAAGAAAGTCCAGCCCGATGCGAGTGAGCGCTTCGCGCAGGCGATTGACGGTCTTCGCACCGATGGCTTCCGTCGTCATGAGCTCTTGCTCGCTGATGGCTGACAGGTCCTCGACGCAGAAGATGTGGAGTTCGGATAGAGCGTCACGGGCCCTGGCCCGCACAGGGAGTTCTTCGACGGGAGTCTGTGGACTCAGCCTGGCAGGCGAGGAAAGACGCTGGGGACCTCGGGGCCGCCATTCGAACGACCGAAACTCCAGCTTCTTCTCCTCGGAAATTCGTGCTTCGCGTCGGGCCGCCGCATGCTCGCGCTTTGCATCGTGGATTGCAACCCGCAACTGGGCAAGACACGCGAGCAGTTCGTCGTCAGGCAACTGCGCCAAGTCACCCACAGAACAAATAGTGCGAGACATAGTCACTCCTATGTACCTTCGAACGACGTTCGCGAGTCGCGACGCCTGCTGATTGAAAATCCAATCTCATCAGCATGTCGAGAGCGGTTGCATCTTGAAAAGCCTAAACTTATTCCAGGATGTAGCAACGATAGAACACAGTTCGCGGCGATAGAGGTTCTTTCGGCCAGATGGTGAGAGTTCAGGCCGACTGAAAGCCGCGCATGTCCTTGATCCTTCGCTCCAATGCGGCAATGAATGCCGTCACCCGCGCGGGTCGATGCAAGCCCGGCGGCAGGGCGACATAGATGCCGACCGGCTCGAGCCAGAGACGTGGCAGCACGCGCTTGAGTCGTCCGGATTCGAGATCGGCCTCGCACATCCACGGGGCCGCCGCGCCGATGCCGGCGCCGTTGAGGATCGCCCGGTAGCTGGACAGCAGGCTGTCCGTGCGCAGTGGCGTGTCGATGGAGACCGTCTGCGAGCGCCCGGCGGCATCCCGCAGACGCACCGAACCATGGAAGTAGGGCACCAGCCCCACGCACGGCAACGTGGGCAAGGTGGCCGGGGTCACGCGACCGATGCGACGCAGCAGCGCAGGATGGGCCACCAGGATCCTCTCCATGCGCCCCAGTGGCCTGCTCACCAGACCTGGATCGTGCACCTCGCCGACGCAAACCCAGCATTCCGCGCCGGTGGCAACGAGATCCACCACCCGATCGGTCAAGGTCAGTTCCACGCGAAGCTGCGGCCAGGCGGCACACAGGTCCGTCACCGCATCCGTCAGGAAGCCCGTTCCATAGCCCGAGGGCCCGATCACTCGCAACGTGCCTTCGGGCCGGCTGCGGCCGCCGGAAATCCGCTCGGACAGGCTGGCCCAGCCATCGGACAAGGCCCGGGCCTCGGCCATCAACAGGCGCCCCTCATCGGTCAAGGAAAAGCTCGCGGTCGTTCTCAGTGCGAGCTTGCAACCCAATAGACGCTCGAGTTCGATCAGGCGCCGGCTGGCGGTCGGTTGGGTGATGCCGAGCAATCGAGCCGCCTTGCTCAGCGAGCCGGTCTCGGCCACGCGAAGAAAGGTGGCCAGCAGATCGAGGCGGTCATGAGCGAGCTTCATGCGCATAGCGTATAGGACTTCATCCTTCCATGCTGCTTCTCTTTAGCTCGGGAGCTCCGTATCGTTGCGCCATGAATACTCACGCCAGCGCCCCCGTGACCCCCGCTTCCCCGCGCCTGCTCGGCGACACTGCGCAAGGCGGCTCCGTCCTTGCCTTCTACAGCCCCAAGGGCTCGCCACGGCCGCCGCGCATCGATCGGGGCGAAGGCGTCTACCTCTGGGACGCCGACGGCAAGCGCTATCTGGATGCCACCGCCGGCGCCGTGGTCGCCAACATCGGCCATGGAAACCCGCATGTGCTCGCGGCCATGAAGGAGCAGGCCGCGCGCGTGAGCTTCGCGTACCCGCGCTTCTTCGAAAGCGAACACAACATCGCGCTGGCCGACCGTGTCTGCGCGCTGGCCGGCGAGGGATTCGACCGCGCCTTCTTCATCTCGGGCGGCTCCGAGGCCAACGAGTCGGCCCTCAAGCTGGCGCGGCAGTATGCGGTGGTCAGCGGGCAGGCCAGTCGCTGGAAGGTGATTTCGCGCAACCCCAGCTACCACGGCTCGACCCTCGGCGCGCTCGCCGTGACCGGCGACGCGCACACCCAGTCGATCTACGGGCCGATGATCAAGTCGATGCCCAAGGTGTCGGCTCCGATGTCCTACCGGATCCCCGACGGCCACACCCAGGAGAGCCACGCCATGGCGTGCGCCGAGGAGCTGGCCCGGACGATCGAGCGCGAGGGGCCGGAATCCATCCTCGCTTTCATCATCGAACCCATCGGGGGCCTGTCTACCGGCGCCGTGGTGTCGTCGTCGGCCTACTTCGAGCGCGTGCGACAGATCTGCGACCGCCATGGGGTGCTGCTGATCTATGACGAGATCATGAGCGGCGCCGGCCGCACCGGAGAGTTCCTGGCCGCGCACCACTGGCGTGCCGCGCGACCCGACATGGTCACGTTGGCCAAGGGGCTGGCCGCCGGCTACACGCCGCTGGGCTGCCTGCTGGCGCCCAACCGTATCGTCGATGCTGTGGCAGGTCAGGGCGGCTTCGTGCACGGACACACCTACTTCACGAACCCGCTTTCCTGCGCCGTCGCCAATGCAGTGATGGACGAAGTCGAACGTCTCGACCTCGTGACCCGCGCCCGTGAGCGCGGCGAGAGCCTGCGCCGGCGGCTGGAGGCGCTGGCCGAGCGATCGCCGCTGGTGGGCGACGTACGCGGCCTCGGGTTGCTCAGTGCGATCGAACTGGTCGCCGACAAGGCCACGCGGCGCGCGCTGCCGCCGGCATTCAACGCGCCTTCGAAACTCACGGCGCACGGATTGCGCCACGGCATCGCCCTGTACAACCGCCGAGCCAACCTGGGCGCCTTCGGCGACTTCCAGATGATCACGCCGCCGCTGACCATCAGCGAGTCCGAGCTCGACGAGCTGGTCGAAAAGCTCGAGCGGACGCTCACCGACCTGGCGGATGAAGTGACGCGTTCCAAGCTCGCCTGAATCGCGCGTGCGTAGCGCGTTGCTTCGACCGCCCAAGCCCTTTCTCCCCTCCTGCAAGTCTTTCGAAAGATGCCCCCATGAAGCTGCCCGTTCTGTTTCGCCTGTCACTCGCCTGCGCGAGCCTCGCCTTCGCCTGCACGGCTCCCGCGCAGGTGCCCACCTCCAAGGGCGCGCTGCGGCTGATCGTCGGCTATCCGGCCGGCGGTTCGGCCGACGTGCAGGCCCGCACGCTGGCCGACAAGCTGGCTGCGGAACTGGGCGTGCCGGTGGTGGTGGAGAACCGCACCGGCGCGGGTGGCCAGATCGCTGCCGACTACGTGCGCGCCGCGCCAGCGGACGGTCTCACCGTGCTGCTCGCCAACATGCACATGATGGTGATGTTGCCGCTGACCTCGAAGTCGGTGCACTACGACCCGGTGAAGGACTTCCAGGCTGTCGGTCGCATCGCCACCTTCTACGAAGGCCTCGCCGTGCCCGCCGCCCTGCCGGTGCGCGATGTCCGCGAATGGCTCGCATTGGCCAACAACGACAAGTCGAAAGCGACCTACGGCGTCCCGGCGGCCGGCAGCGTGGCGCAGTTCATCGGCTACCGCCTCGGCAGCGACGCCAAGGTGGAGCTGACCTCAGTGCCTTATCGTGGCGCAGCCCCCCTGGTCCAGGACCTCCTGGGCAACCAGGTGGCCGCCGGCATCACTCCGATCGCCGATCTCGTGCAATACCAGCAGGCAGGCAAGCTCAAGGTGATCGCGGTGAACGGGGCCAAGCGCGCCGCGCTGCTGCCGGATGTGCCGACGCTCAAGGAGCTGGGTCAACCGCATTTCGACAATCTCGAATGGACGGGTCTGTTCGCGCCCGCCGGCACACCGCGCGCGACGATCGCGCAACTCCATGCTGCGCTCGGCAAGGCCCTGGTCCTTCCGGAGGTGCAGCAACGCCTGGCCAAGCTCAGCAGCGATGCGAATCCGAGCACGCCCGATGAGCTGACGAACCTCATCGCGGATGACCTCAAGCGCTGGGGGCCGGTGGTCAAGGCGTCGGGCTTCACCGCAGAATGAGCCGATCGATCCCGCCGCACCGCCCGCTGGTCGTGCCGGGCGTGCATGGCTACACCCGCTCGAAGACCGTGCACGCCGGCGAGCCGATCGACATCCACATCAGCAGCGACCGGCCCTACCACCTGTCGGTGTGCCGCCTGGGCCCGGACCCGGACAGTCGACGCGAAGACACCGTGGTGGCGGACCTCGGGGCGTCGCCCGCCCGCGTCCAGCCCATCCATCCCGGCTCCTACATCCATGTCGAAAGGGGCCTGCCGGCGGCGCTGCCGCTGTCGGGACTGACGCTGGAATGCTGGGTCATGCCCTGGCGATCCACGGGCGAGCGACAGGCCTTGATCACGCAATACGATGCGCCCGGGCATTGCGGCTTCGGTCTGTTCATCGAGGCCGACGGCGCGCTGGCGCTGTACCTGGGCGATGGCGGCCTGCAAAGCGAGAACGGCCTGCACGTGGCGCAGGGGCTGGCCACCAGGAGATGGCAGCATGTCGTTGCGACCTGGGATGGTCGGTCGGCGGCCTTGTGGATCGATGGTGCGTGCGCCGGACATTGGCCACGCAGCGGCCCGGTCTGCCCCGGCGCCGCGCCACTGCGCCTGGGGGCGGCCGGACACGCCCACGGCGTCGAAGCTCTGGCGGATGTGGATCTGGCCCTGCCGGTGATCTACGAACGCGCGCTGTCGGGCGATGAAATCGCCGCTCGGGCCGCCCAGCGTGCGCTGCGGCTGCCGGTCGATCCGGCCGTGCGCGCCTGCTGGCCCTTGCGCGAAGGGCGCGGCAACGCCGTCGTCGACACCAGTGGCCACCAGCGCGCGGGTCGCATCGTCAACCATGGGACCTGGATGGTGCGAGGGCCGGCCTTCGATGACGCGGCGGACGAAGCCCAGGACGCGTTCGATCCTCATGGGCAACGACAGGGCTTGCGCCTCGCCAGCGACGATCTCTACGACTGCCGCTGGACAGCCACGCACAGCCTGACATTGCCGTCCGACGCGCGTCCCGGTCTGCATGTCGCGCGCCTGCGATTCGATTGGGAAGGACAAGAGGCCGTCTACGACATCACGTTCCTGGTCAAGCGCCCCGCAGGCGCTCGACCTGCGCCGCTGCTGGTGCTTTGCGCCATGAGCAGCTGGCTGGCCTACGCCGCCACGCCCTTCGCGCGCAACCAGGTGGAAGACCCCGTGTGGCCGCGCCGTTCGACCGGCCTGCCCAACAGCCATCCGCAGGCGCCCGCATTCTGCAGCTACACCTACCATCAGGCCGGCCAGCCGAGCTACTTCACCGGGCTGCGCATGCCATGGCCCAACGCGAGCCCGGCGGCGCTCTACGATCCGGTCGGCAGCGGCTTCTCGCAATGGACGCGCCTGGAGCGCCGACTGCATGCATGGCTCGAACGCGAGGGCTACGAATTCGATCTGCTGGCCGATCTCGACGTGCATGCCGACCCCGACCTGCTGGCGGCCTACCGCACGGTTGTCGTCAATGGCCACAGCGAATACTGGTCCACGCCGGTGGTCGATGGCTTCGATGCCCTGCTGCGGCGTGGCGGCCAGGCCCTGGTTCTCTCAGGCAACACGATGTACCTGCGGGTCAGTTTCGATGACGACATGGGCGTCATGGAGCAGCGCAAGAACGACGCGCGCGGCGCCGATCCCGCGGAGGCCGGATCGCGGCCGCCGGCCGGCCCTTTCGGCGAGGAGTTCCACAGCCAGGACTGGGCGCGCGGCGGCCAGTTGCGCGCCGTGGGCCGCTCGGCCGCCAGCATCATCGGCCTGGAGACCGCGGGATGGGGCTTCGCCGACGCGGAGGATTTCGGCGTCTACCACGTGGCCGAGCCCGAGCATCCACTGTTCAACCATCCGCACCGCCTGGGGCTCGAACGCGGGCAGACCTTCGGCCATGCACCCGGCGGCGGACTGCCCCGCGCCATCGGGCACGAATGGGACCTGAGCGCCGCGACACTGACGCGGATGACCCTCGACACGCCGCCTGGCGTCACGCTGCCCGAGCCGCCGACCGGCCTGAGCGTCGTTGCGCAGGGCATCCGCCGTGTCCCGGGCGCCTTGGACACCTACCTCGACTGGCATTCGCGCGTCACGGACTCGCTCGAAGGTCTGTCGGCGGAGATGATCTACTGGGAACGGCCCCAGGGCGGTCGTGTGTTCCATGCCGGTGCGGTCGGTGCTGCATGGGTCGTGGGTCGAGATCCTGTGTTCGACGGTCTGTTGCGCAACGTCCTGCATCACTTCGGATGCGATCCCCTGTAAGGTTCCATTCTTGAGTTCCGTTCAGTCCCACCCGATGCAACCCCATTCCCTTCCTGATGGCCACGGCGAGCTGCTGTGGTCGCCCTCGCCCGAGCAAGTCACCGCCAGTCGCCTGCATCACTACCAGCAGTGGCTGGCTCGACGTCGCGGCGTGCAAGCCTCGGGCTACCAGGACCTGTGGCGCTGGTCGGTCGACCCGGAGATCGGGTCGCAGGCCGTTTGCCCAACAGACCCGAGACGGTCGTGGCCTTCCTCGCCTGCGCCAGCATCGGTGCGATCTGGTCCGGATGTGCCCCGGACATGGGCCCCTCGGTGGTGCTGGATCGCCTGAGGCAGATCGAACCCTGCCTGCTGCTGGCATCCGACAGCGACAGCTACAACGGCAAGCTGCACGACCGTTCGCAGCAGGTCGATGCGTTGCTTGCGCAGCTGCCCACGGTACGGCGCGTGGTCCACGTGCCCGGCCCCCTGGCCACCGAGCGCGCCGTCGGTTGGCGCGATCGCATCGAGTGGGCCGAGGCGATTGCCGAATCGGCGCCGCCGCACTACGAGCGTTTGCCTTTCGACCATCCCCTGTGGATCGTGTATTCGTCAGGCACCACCGGGCTGCCAAAGGCCATGGTCCACAGCCATGGCGGCATCGTCCTCACGCACCTGAAGACGATGGCGCTGCAGCACGACCTGCGCGCCGGCGATCGCCTCCTGTTCCTGGGCAGCACCGGCTGGATCGTCTGGAACCTCCAGGTGGGTGCGCTCCTGACGGGCGCAAGCATCGTCCTCTACGACGGCAACCCCGGCTGGGGGCCGGGCAATCGGTGGTGGGCGAGGTCGGCGAGCTCGTCATCACGCGGCCCATGCCCTCGATGCCGGTGTTCTTCTGGAACGACCCTGGCGGCAAGCGCTACCTCGAGAGCTATTTCGACCAGTTCCCGGGCGCATGGCGCCACGGCGACTGGATCCGCTTCACGCTGCGTGGCAGTTCCGTCATCTACGGTCGCTCGGACAGCACGATCAACCGCTTCGGGATCCGCATGGGAACGGCCGAGATCTATCGCGTGGTGGAGGCTCTGCCGGAAGTGCGCGACAGCCTGGTGGTGGACCTCGAATACCTGGGGCGTCCCTCCTTCATGCCGCTGTTCGTGGTGCTGCAGCCCGGCGTGGTGCTGGACGATGCGCTGAGGCAGCGCATCTGCATGGAAATCCGCACCAAGGCCTCGGCCCGCCATGTTCCGGACGAGGTGTCGCAGGTCGAAGACATCCCCCGCACGCTGAGCGGAAAGAAGATGGAAGTGCCGGTGCGCAGGTTGCTGCTGGGGTCGGCGGCGGAAAAGGTCGCGAGTCCCGATGCCATGTCGAATCCTGAGAGTCTCCGATTCTTCGTTGAATATGGGGCGCGACGCTGCTGAACGAGTTGCGGCGTCACGCCCGCCCGGTCATCGCTCGATCCGCATCATTGAGGGCTGACGGAGTAGCGCACCACCACGCCGGTCGGATCGAAGTAGACGTAGAACAGATACGGCAGGTAGTTCTGCTGTATGTGCCAGCTCCAGATGGTGCCGTCGAAGGAATCCACACGCGTCACTTGAAAGGGCTTTCCGTAGGTGCGCAGGATGTCCGCCTCGCGCCATTTGCCGATCTGGATCGGGTTGTTGACCAACGGCGCGGCGAGTTCGTTGCGCACGGCCACCACTTGCCCGGCCGCGTTCAGATCGACGTTGTTGACCTCGTATCCGTATGGCTCGGTTGAATATTGCAAGCGCTCGCCGCCATCGGGCAGTGGGTAGGTGGCGCTCGGCTTGCCCAACTGCTGCAGGGCCTGGGCGCGCGAAGAGCCGATGGCCAGGCGGGACGGATCGCTGGCGCAAGCGGCCAGCAGCAGGGCCAGGACCGGCGGCAACAAGTGCAGGTGGAAGGCTTTCATGGGCGTCTCCAGGTCGAAGCTCGGACAGCCCACATCGTAGCCGGCCCCGGCGCAGCCTGCACCCCACGTCGTAGGCGCAGGTGCGTACCCACCGGCTGCCCTCCGTCACGCAGCACCGCCTTTTGCTCGCCCGCGGTCGTGTGGATGTGCCCGTGGGTCGGCGCGCCTTCCGAAACCCACTCAACGTGGAGAAATCCGCATTCCGACCGCCGCGCAGAACTCGGGGAGAGTGCACTTCGCCGGAAGGAGGAACATCCGGGTTTCCAGTCGCTCCAGATCGCCGGGACTCATGTCGACGCCCAGATAGGTGAGCTTCTTGTTGCGAAGTTCTGCGAAGCCCGACTCGTAGCGCCGCGCCAGATTGCGCCACAGGGCGTGCGCGCCCGCCGACTGACGCGCCCCTGTCATCAGGCAGATTCCGGAGGCGAGTGCCCAGTCGTAGACGGCCGTCGCGATTCCTTGCCGTTGGTATTGGGGCAGATAGCGTGAATGAGGAGAGCGAAGATGCCGATCCGCCCGACGGTCGACTTCGACCAATCTGTTGAAGACCGTGCAGCCGGCCAGACATCGCCGCAGCGTGTCTTCGACGTACGCATAGCGCTCGCCGTCGACTTCCCGGACGTGCACCTTGAGATGGGGATCTCGAAGGCCGAAGCTTGGCAGGTCGTGAAGTTGGTCGCCTGGCGTTTGAATGCGCTCGTAAACGTGGGTGAGCGGATCGCCGCGGTTGGTCGCGGACGGATCGACATCGACCCGAAGTTCAAGCGGGCGATGAAAGGGGATGCGGAAATGGGGGAAAGGCAGGGCAAGGATCATGGCTACTGCTCCGGCTTTGCCAACAGGTGCGGGGTGGCTATCGTCGGCATTCCAGGGATGGGGTCGATACGCAGATCGTGAGGTACCAGGAGAACGTCGCAACTCGACCACCGCAGCACCCTGTGTGCCACGCTCCCGAAGAGAAATTCCGAGAATCCGGAACTTCTGGACTGTCCGACCACGATGAGGTCGGCGTTGGAATGCTGTTGTTGAATCACCGCCTGGCGCGCCACATCGTTGGGGCTGCCCCTGTTGCGCGTGGCAGTCGACGAATCGCCCACATGAAACGGCTCGACCAGCGCGTCGCTGTCGAGGCTTCGAGCCAGTTTCAGCAGCTTCTTGGAGCAAGCCGTGGAGTCGATCGCCACCAGAATTCGGCGATAGCGATGAAACACCTCCAACCGAGCCAGCAGCACGGGGCAAGGCACGAGTTGCTGCAGGCGCTCGATCGGCTTGCCGCGAAAGAAGAATCCGGTGGGTTCCTTCCGATGCTCGCCGACAACCAGCATGTCTGCCCATCGGGCTTCCTCGGCGACCCCTTCCAGGTCACCGCGCGTGTCGGCAACGGTCTTGACCAGAACATTGAAGCGAGTGTGAACCTCCGTAGCGAGTCGCTTCACGTCCTGCTCGACATCCGGGTCGATGGAGCCACGGAAATCCGAGGGCGCATACATGATCTTCAGCAGGGCGCGCCGCGGCGCAGCGAGCATCGCGGCGCGAATCACCGCGCGATTGCCTTGCTGCGAGAGATCGGTGACGGCGAGAATGGAATGAAAGTTCATGGTCCACCGAACACTGCGGCCGGATTGGGAAGGCGCGGTGGATTTGGCGCGCCGGCCCTGACCCGGCGCACCTCGGCCCCTGCCGTTGAGATCCGCTCCACGGCGCGAGCGCCGGATGCCGGCTCGTAGTCGTGAGGTACCACGAGCACGTCGGTGTCCGAGTAGCTGACGATTCGGTTCGCGGTGCTCTCGAAGAAGAGGTCGCTCAGTCGCGAGGAGGGTCGCCTGCCGACGACGATGAGCTCTGCGCCGCTGTTCTGTTGTTGCACGACCGTCTGTCGGGCAGCGTCACCGTGGCCGACGGCGGACAGCACGCGATTGCGCCTCGAGTCGTACGAGTCCGTCAGCCAGAACATCCTGTCCTGGGCGTAGCGCCGGCACTCGCTGCGGTAGGCCTTGATGGCACGATCCGAGACCTCGGCGTACCGAAGCTTCCCTTCGTTGGCTGTGCTGACCGCATGGAAGAGCTCGACCTGGGCCGACGGGCTGAGAGCAAAGCCAAGGTCGACAAGCCCTCGTGACGCCTGCGTGAAGTCGACCGCCACGATCAGACTGCGGTAGTCGTGCGTGGCCGCGCGCCGCACGACGAGAACGGGGCGCTTCGCGGTTCGAAGCAGTTCCTCGACCGGCTGGCCCGTGAAGAACGTTCGCAGACTTCGAACGGCGGCGGTGCCCCAGACGACCAGGTCAGCGCTGGCCACTTGAGGCAAGAGGTCCCGGACGGTGAAGGCAAGTCGGCTCACTGCGCGCACCGGGACGCCATGTCGCTGGCTGAGTTGCAAAGCGTGGTGCGCCAGTCTGGTGGACGCGTCTTCGGGCGGAGCCTCCCCAGGGTAGGCCAGGTAGACGAGATTGAGCGTCGCGCCGTGCTCCGCGCTGAGAAGGGCTGCGCGAGCGAGCGCATCGTTTCCGAATGGGGAAAAATCGGTTACTGCCAGGACGGAGTGAGGGGTCATGGAAAATCCTTTCGAAATGGCTAGCGCCAAGCTTCCTGCGCGCGACATCGCGACTTCGGGAATACGTGTTGCTGCGGGCGGCTCATTCGGGAGCCGTGAGGGTCGACCTGGCGGTCGCCGGTCTACCGGGAGTAGTCGCCCGAGGCTTCGGGCTGGTACTGGATGGATGCGATCTCGGAGGTGCACTCCTCGCCGGAGGGCGTGTGCCACCGGGCGAGGTCACCTGTCTTCAAGCGAGCGAAATCCAGATCGGTGAGCGTGCGCTCGCCGTGAACAACTGCATGCATGGCTGCATTCCATCGAAATGCGAACGCCGTCTTCGAGGTGGCATCCGCGACCGCGCGAAGCTTTTGCCCGGCGGTGGATGGTTGCGCTGAAAGGGGAGAGAGCGGACCGCCGGGCTTAGGAATGTGCTGGCGTCAGCTGACGACGAGCCCTCTTTGCAGCCGCACGTGCACAGGTGGCTGCGAGAAGCAGCGCAGCCAAGGCAACGTGGGCGCAAATCAGGGTGGTGGTCATGAGGGGAGTGTAGGCAGTCCAACCTATTCTGCAATCGTAGGGGTCAATGCCCTCACGGTCCTTGCCAGATTGCACGGCTCGACTCTCACTGGGAGCCCCGCGTCAGGGCAGCAGTTCGAAACTCTCTTGCAGTACATCGCGTGAGTCGAGTCCCACCTGCACGTTGAAAGTGCCGGGTTCCGCGACGCGCTTGAGTTGCTGGTTGTAGAAGCTCAGCATCGTCTCGCCGATCGGGAAGCGCACCACCTGCGTCTCGCCCGGTTGCAGCAGCAGCTTGCGGAAGCCCTTGAGCTCCTTGACCGGACGCACGACCGAAGCGACCACGTCCTGAACATAGAGCTGCACCACCGCGTCGCCGGCGCGGTCGCCGCTGTTCTTCACCCTGACGCTGGCCTCGAGCGTGCGGCCCTTTCGCAGCTTGCGCGACGACAGAACCAGGTTCGACAGTGTGAATTCGGTGTAGCTCAGCCCATAACCGAAGGGGTAGAGCGCGCCCTGCGGTTCGTCGAAATACTGCGAGGTGTAGTTGCCGGGCTTGCCTGGCGTGAAAGGCCGGCCGAGGCGTGGGAAGTTGTAGTACGTCGGGATTTGCCCCACCGAGCGAGGCAGCGAGATCGGCAGTTTGCCCGATGGATTGGCGTCGCCAAAGAGCACATCGGCGATGGCATTGCCGCCTTCTGTGCCGGCGAACCAGGTCTCCAGCATGGCGTCGGCATTGGCTTTCTCCCAGCCGAGCGTCAGTGGGCGGCCGTTCATCAACACCAGCACCAATGGCTTGCCCGTTGCCTTGAGCGCCTTCAACAGTGCCTGCTGACTCTCTGGCAGATCGAGGCGCGTGCGGCTCGACGACTCATGCGACATGCCGCGCGACTCGCCCACGGCAGCCACGACCACGTCGGCCTGCTTCGCCGCCGCCACGGCCTCGTCGATCATCTCCTGCGGCATGCGGCCATCCTGAACGATTTCCTGCGCCTCTCCGTTCGGATAGTTCATGTAGTCGACAATCGATCTGTCTTCGGTGACGTTCGCGCCGCGTGCGAAGAGGAGCCTCGCCTTGTCGCCAGTCGCTGCCGCCATGCCTTGACGCAAGGTCACTGCCAAGGCCGGCACGCCCTGGGCCGACCACGCGCCAAGGATGTCGACCTGCGAATCGGCGAGGGGTCCGACCAGCGCGATCGTTCCGGTCTTGCGCAACGGCAGCGTGCGGTTGCGGTTTTCAAGCAGCACCATCGACTTGCGGGCCACGTCACGCGCCGGCGCGCGATGCAGGCGGCTGTCGGCCTTGAGTTCTGCCGGGTCGTCCTCGGTCTTGCCGATCCGCAGGAACGGATTGCGGAAAAGGCCCATGTCGTACTTGGCGCCCAGCACCTCACGCACTGCGTTGTCGATCTCGGCTTCGCTGACCTGGCCCGACTTCACCAGACCGGGCAGTTCTTTGATGTAGAGCTCGTCGGCCATGCTCATGTCGACGCCGGCCTTGATTGCGAGCTTGGCGGCTTCGGCCTCGTCACGCGCCACCCCATGGTGCAGGAGTTCGGCGATGGCACCGTGGTCGCTGACCGTCACTCCTTTGAAGCCCCAGTCCTTCCGCAGCAGGTCCTGCAGCAGCCAGGTGTTCGCCGCCGCCGGCACGCCGTTGACGGCGTTCAGCGCGAGCATCACACCGCCCGAACCCGCGTCGATGGCCGCGCGGTAGGGTGGCAGGTAATCGTTGTACATGCGCATCGGGCTCATGTCGACGATGTTGTAGTCGCGCCCGCCTTCGACGGCACCGTAGAGCGCGAAGTGCTTGACCGACGCCATGAGACTGTCAGGCTTGGCGGCCGAATCGTTCTGGAAGCCTTTGACCATCGCACGCGCCATCTGCGACACGAGGTACGGGTCTTCGCCGAAACCTTCCGAGGTGCGACCCCACCGGGGGTCGCGGGCGATGTCGACGGTCGGCGCGAACGTGAAATCGATGCCGTCGGCGCTGGCCTCCTGCGCTGCGACGCGTGCGCTCAGCCGGACCGCTTCCAGGTCCCAGCTCGACGCGAGGCCCAGGCCGATCGGGAAGGTGGTGCGGTGGCCATGGACCACGTCGTAGGCAAACAGCAACGGGATCTTCATCCGGCTCCGTTGTGTGGCCGCTTCCTGAAGTGGACGCTGCTCTGGGCGGCTGACGACGCCGAAAGAGCCACCGACCCGGCCGGCGGCCACTTCCTCGGCAAGCTTCGGCGCCGGCATCAATGGGCCGAAGCTGATGAGGCGAAGCTGGCCGATCTTTTCGTCGAGTGTCATCTGGCGCAGCACATCGGCGATGAACGCATCCTTGCTGCCCAGCAGGGCGGGGTTGGGCTGGGCCCACGCCGTCGACGTGGCCAAGCCGGCGAGCAGGCCCAGCATCCAAGGTGTTTTCATCAATGCGGCTTTCGGTGGACTCAAGGCGGAATCCGAGACTAATGCATCGATGCCCCAGGGCGGGTGGCCAATTCAATTGTCAGATTCGCTCAGCGGGCCTTGGCGCCGGTCAACCGCGGGGCAATCGGCGCGTTGCAGAATATCGGGTCCCTCATCTCATCACGGACAACAATGAAAAAGTACTCATATCTCGTCGCGGCTGCAGGCGCCTTGCTCGGCCTGACCAGCGTCGCGCACGCGGTCAACATCGACATCAATGTGGGCACGCCAGCGCCGGTCTACGTCGCACCGCCGCCTGTGTACGTTGCCCCGCGACCGGTGTACGTGCCTCCGCCTGCACAGGTGGTGGTCGTGCCCGGCTGGTATGGCGAGCGGTACTACGATGGGCGTCGCTATTGGAGCCGACACGAGTGGGAGGCCCGCGAGCACCACGACCGAGACCGTCATCACCACGAAGGCAAGCGCTACCATTGCCCACCGGGCCACGCCAAGAAGGGCGAGTGCTGACCAGACTGCATGCGACTGAATGCCTGTACGCCGCCTTGCAGATCGATTCGCTTGAGTCTATAAAGGTTCGGCCACATTGCCTGAGGAGGCTGTATGCCTGATGACCTGAGAGATTTCCAGCCACTGGATCCAGGTCGGATCCTTGAGGAAGATTCCCTGGAGTTGAAGTACTGGTGCAAGGAGCTTCGATGCACCGAGGCGAAACTGCGGGATGCCATTTCCAAGGTCGGCAATCACGTTGCCGCCGTTCGCGAACATCTCGCGTCGGGGGAGTGATCGCCAAATTCGGCCCCATCCGGCACCACCCCCCAGCGGCCCTCGACGTGTTGCCCGGGCTCCAACTTCAAGAGGCCGATCCCTGAACGAAGAGCATTCGGCGGGCATGTCATCGGCTCGATCGCAACGGCGCGTCGTCGACGCGACACATTCTCGATGGTGTCGCCCGTGTACACCATGAGGTATCGGAACAACGAATCGGCCCAGAGGCTGACACGTCGGCCTTTGTCGGACCTCGCCACGGATGCGCGCGCGAGGCCGTCGGCCCCTCGCACGAGGTCCGTGTAGCCAGTATCCAGCCGCATCGAGCCGATCGACCTCGGCTCGGTGAAATCCCGGTCCGATCCGGCGACCGGCTCGTCTCCGACCGGAAGCCCGCGGTCGTCCATCACCAGGCATCGGTTCGCCGGGACCCGCAGGACCGCGTCATCGATGGCGGTGCCCACCGTCAGGTAGGGATGGAAACCGATCCCGAAGGGCGCGGGGACGCTCGAGGCATTTCGCGCCCGGAAGGAGACCGTCAGGCCTGTCGCATCGAGCCGGTACCGGACTTCCAGGTCGAGCCGCCACGGATACCCCGGCTGTGGATGGAGGGCGCAGGTCAACGCAACTTCATCGGCCGACTTCGATGCGCTCTTCCACGGGAGCCATCGCACCAGCCCATGGATCGCGTTCTGCAACTCGGGCTCGTCGAGCGCCGCTTGGCCGGCCCGACCTTCGAACCGGTACTGCCCGCGGTCGAGGCGGTTCGGCCAGGGAGCCAGCACCTGACCGCGGCCGCTGGGCGACCACTCCTCCACCCCGAATCCATCGATGATGTCCGCGTCTTCCACCGAGTAGTGGCGCAGCGTCGCGCCCACTTCGGTCACGATGGCGCGCTGCGAGCCGTGACGGATCTCGTATTGCGCGCCCGAGAGGGGCGAAACCGCGTTGACCGAGCTCATCGATCCCGTGCGGGGGATCCCCGCGCATCGGCGGCTTCCGAAAGAGCCATGGCGCTGGCGATGAACGTCAGGTGAGTGAACGCCTGAGGGAAGTTGCCGATCAGTCGCTGGTGCGCCTGGTCGTATTCCTCGGCGAAGAGTCCGAGATCGTTTCGGAGCGAAAGCAGCCGGTCGAAAAGCGCCTGGGCCTCCTCGAGTCTCCCGAGCATGGCCAAATCGTTGACGAGCCAGAAGCTGCAGGCGAGGAACGCGCCTTCGCCCGGGGGCAATCCGTCGGCCGCGTCCTTGTCCGGGATGTACCGCATCACGAACCCGTCGTGCACAAGCTCACGTTGGATCGCCTCGACCGTGCCGGCCACGCGCGGATCGGTCGCCGGCAGAAATCCAACCTGCGGGATCAGCAGCAACGCCGCATCGAGCTGCGTGGATCCGTAGTACTGGGTGAACGTGTTCCTCTCGGCGTCGAAGCCATTGCGGCACACCTCCTCGTGGATGTCGTCCCGCATCCGCAGCAGTTCGTCCATCGCGCCCTTGTAGCCCGACTCTTGCAACATCTTCACGACGCGATCGGCAGCGACCCAGGCCATCACCTTCGAGTGGACGAACTGACGTCGGGGCCCCCGAACCTCCCAAATGCCATCGTCGGGTTCGCGCCAATGGCGCTCAAGCCACAGAACGAAGCTTTGGGTGGGATCCAGCGCTGCGGCGACGGCAGTCATGCCGAGCCGCCGCGCGCGATAGATCGCATCGGCCAACTCGCCATAGACGTCAAGCTGCAGTTGCCCCGAGGCAGCGTTTCCGACCCGCACAGGGGCGGACCCCTCGTAGCCCGCCAGCCAGCCGAGTTCGTACTCGTCGAGGCGGCGCTCTCCTGCGATCCCGTACATGATCTGCAGGTCTTCGGGGTCGCCCGCAACGGCGCGGATCACCCAGTCGCGCCAATGCGTCGCTTCCTCGACATAGCCTGCAGACATGAGCGCGTCCAGCGCGAGCGCTGCGTCTCGGATCCAACAGTACCGGTAGTCCCAGTTGCGCACGCCGCCAAGGAACTCCGGCAGGGACGTGGTGGGCGCAGCCACCAGCCCGCCAGTGGGTGCGTAGGTGAGCGCCTTGAGCGTGATGAGGGAGCGTTCGACCTCGTCCTTCCACGCACCCTTGTACGTCGAACGACCCGACCAGGCGCGCCACCAAGCCTCGGTCTCGGCCACGGCATAGAGCGCATCGATGGGTGGCGGCGCCTCTTCCCAGGAGAGGTACCCTGTAAGGACGAAGCAAACGCGCTCGCCCGCATTCACCGAGAAGTCGGCTTCGAGACAACGGTCCTGCGACGTGATCGGTACGTCGGCCCGCAACTCCACCGCCTCGGGTCCCGCGCCGGCACTCACCGCCTGATCCTTGGCGAGGATCCACGGGGCGGTCTTGCCGTAATCGAACCGCGGGTTGAGCCGAACCGACATGGGTACGGTGCCGCGCACGCCCTCGACGATCCGCACGATCCGTGGGTTCGATGCGCGCAAGGCCATGCAGTCGATGAGCCGAACCACGCCGTCGGCCGTCTCGAACTCGGTTTCGAGAACGAGCGTCGAAGGCCGATACCGTCGCGTCGTGGCGACGACGTCCCCGGTCGGAGCGATGCGCCATCGACCGTTCTCCTCGGTGCCGAGCAGGTTCGCGAAACATGCGGGAGAGTCGAAACGCGGCAGGCACAACCAGTCGATCGACCCATCGATCCCGATCAATGCTGCAGTGTGCATGTCGCCGATGAGTCCGTAGTCCTCGATTCGAAGAGCCATTCGACCTCCCGTGATCCCTGATTTTGAAGGCGACTGCCCTCGCCTGTGCTGCGTTGACATGGCCCCGTTACCAACGTAACGATTTCCGACAATATCGGCCGCGAAAGAGGTGCCCACTCGTGCAGTCAAGGCCTTACCCACGGGGGAACCTCATGCGCAGCGATGATCACTACGATTTCATCATCATCGGCAGCGGGGCCGGCGGCGGCACGCTCGCCCTCAAGCTGGCCCCTTCCGGCAAGCGAATTCTCATCCTCGAACGCGGCGACTATCTGCCGCGCGAAAAGCAGAACTGGGATCCGACCGAAGTCTTCGTGAAGAACCGCTACGTGTCGAAGGACACCTGGTATGACTCGGACGGCAAGCCGTTCCAGCCGGGCGTCCACTACTTCGTCGGCGGCGCGACCAAGATGTTCGGCGCTGCGATGTTTCGCCTGCGCGAGAGGGATTTCACGGCGCATCGCACTGCCGACGGCTCGACGCCCGACTGGCCGATCCGGTACGACGATCTCGAACCGTACTACACGCAGGCAGAAGCGCTCTACCACGTCCATGGTCAGCGCGGCGATGATCCGACCGATCCACCGGCCAGCGCACCCTACGCATTTCCCCCCGTGAGCCACGAGCCGCGTGTGCAGGAGATCGCCGATGGCTTGAAGCGTGCAGGTTATCGGCCGGCGTACGCGCCGACCGGCATCCTGCTGGACGAGGCGGACCGTCCGCACAGCCACTGCATACGCTGCAATTCCTGCGACGGCTACCCCTGCCTCGTCCACGCGAAGGCGGACGCTGAAGTCATCGCCGTGCGGCCCGCGTTGCAGTACCCGAACGTGACGCTGAAGAGAGACGCTCATGTCCAGCGCCTCGAAACGGACGCCAGCGGACGCACGGTCACCAAGGTGATCGTGCATCGCGACGGGCAGCGCGAGGAATACACCGGAAGCCTCGTCGTCGTGTCGTGCGGGGCAGCCAATTCCGCACGGCTGTTGCTCATGTCGGCGAATCAAAAACATCCGCGCGGGCTGGCGAACGGTTCGGACATGGTGGGTCGCCACTTCATGTTTCACAACGCGGTCGCGCTGGTCGCTCTTTCCCGGCACGAGAACCCGACCGAGTTCCAGAAGACGCTCACGATCAACGATTTCTATTTCGGTGCGACGGACTGCGAATTTCCGCTCGGCAATATCCAGATGCTCGGCAAGTCCCAGGGACCGATGTTCAAGGAAGACGCGCCGCGCTTCGCGCCCGGCTTCACGTTGGATCAGATGGCCCGGCACGCGGTGGATTTCTGGCTCACGAGCGAAGACTTGCCGCTTCCGCAGAATCGCGTCTCCGTGAATTCTGGAGGTGAGATCCAACTCCACTACGAGTTCACGAACGTGGAGCCGATCAATCGCCTGCAAAGGAAATTGCAGTCGATGCTCGAGCACATGGACATGCATCCTCACCTCATCCCGAACAACCTCTACATGGGAAAGCACATTCCCATCGCCGGCGTCGCTCACCAGGCCGGCACCTGCCGGTTCGGCATCGACCCGGCAACTTCCGTCCTCGACGTCAACTGCAGGGCGCACGAGCTCGACAACCTGTACGTCGTGGACACGAGCTTTTTTCCAAGCATCGGGGCGGTGAATCCGTCGTTGACCGCCATCGCGAATGCCTTGCGCGTCGGCGAACATCTGCTGCACCGCATCCAATGACAAATTACCCGCTCGCACGGCGCAAGGAAGTCGCGGCCGTGTACGGTGCCGGCTTGATTCAGGGCGTGGCGCTGGTCACGTTTCCGGCGGCGGGCGTCGTCTTCACCAGCGCCGCGGGCTACGGTTTGTCGAGAACGGAATACGGCGGCATGTTCGTGCCCCAGGCGCTGACAGCCATCGGATCCTCCCTGCTGGGCGCCGGCTTGGCACGACGCCTCGGCGCCAAGCGCATCTTCCTGATCGGACTCGTTGCGAATCTGGCGTCGATGGCGCTGCTCGTTCTGAGCCGGTTCGCGATGAGCGAGCACGCGCTTGCCTACGTGGTCCTGCTCGTCGCCACCGGCTGCCTCGGCGTCGGTTTCGGTTTCACGGTGCCGACGCTCAACACCTTCGCCGCCGCCTTCTTTCCTCAGAAGGTGGACAAGGCTGTGTTGGCGCTGAACGCCCTGCTGGGGTCAGGCACTGCGCTGGCGCCGATTCTTGTCGCGGTGTTCGTCGGTCTGGGCTTCTGGTGGGGACTTCCGGTGCTGGCTGGCGCGCTGATCCTGGGGTTGCTCCTGTTCAGTGCGCGCTTGCCGCTCAGTCCGGATGCGCAGGCGGACGGCGCCGGCGTCGTGGGCGGGCGGACGAAGCTTCCTTCTCGGTTCTGGGTGTTCGCCGGATTCGCGCTCTTGTACGGTGTCTGCGAAACGATGAACGGCAACTGGGCTTCGCTCTACATGACGAAGGAACTGGGCGCAAGTGCGACGCAGTCCTCGCTTGCCCTGACCGTGTTCTGGGGCATGGTGACGGCAGGGCGCGTCCTCTTTGCCCTCGTCGAGAAATGGTTGCCCGAGCGCGCCGTCTTCCAGGTCCTGCCGTTGCTCGTGGCCGCTGGCTTTGTCGTCCTTGCCTTCCTGCAGCCGAGCCAGCCGCTCCTCGGCATCCCGGCCTTTGCGCTCGCAGGCTTCGGTTGCTCGGCCTTGCTGCCGCTGGTCATCAGCTTCGGTCAGGCGGAACTCAAGGCCATCGCCGCATCGATGGCCGGTGGGTTGATTGCGTCCTACCAGATCGGCTACGGGATCGCGGCCTTTGGCGTCGGCCCTCTGGAGTCACGGTCGGGATTGAGTCTGGGCACGATCTATGGAGCGACCACCGGGGTCGCGCTGGCGCTCGTCGTGCTTGCCGCGCTCATCGCCCGCCGCCCAGCGCCACGGGTCACGGAAGCAGTGCGCGCGCCGATTCAAATTCCGACCCAGACCTCAACCATCACTCATCCAGGAGATCAACCATGAACCTGAAGGACAAAGTCGCCATCGTCACGGGCGGCAACAGCGGCATCGGTCTCGCCATCGTGCTGGAGCTCGCCAAGCAAGGCGCCAACGTTGTCATCGACTACGTCGTGCATCCAGAAGCAACGGAAGCGACGGAGAGGCAAGTCCTCGCCTTGGGAGACCAGGCGATCGGAGTGCAAGCCGACGTGAGCAAGGTAGCCGACCTGCAAAGGCTGATCGCCACTGCCGTCAAGAGGTTCCGCCGGGTCGACGTCATGGTCAACAACGCAGGGGTCGAGACTCGCACCTCCGTGCTCGACACGAGCGAGGCGGACTACGACAAGGTGCTCGCCATCAATCTCAAGAGCGCGTTCTTCGGCACCCAGTTCGCCGCGCAGCAGATGATCAAGCAGGGGGGCGGCGGGCGCATCATCAACGTCAGTTCCGTGCACGAGGACTGGCCGATGCCGGGCAACGCCGCCTACTGCCTTTCGAAGGGCGGCATTCGCATGCTCACCCGCACGGCGGGCGTCGAGCTGGCGCCGCACAACATCCTCGTCGTCGGCGTCGGCCCTGGCGCCGTGGCCACGCCGATCAACCTGTCGACCATGAACGATCCGGTACTGCTGAAGAAGCTGAACTCGGCCATTCCGTTGGGCCGCATGGCTCGTTCGGAGGAAATCGCGAGCGTCGTGGCGTTCCTCGCGAGCGACGGTGCGAGCTACCTGACGGCCACCACGATTTTCGTGGACGGCGGGATCATGCAAAGCAGTCCTGGACTGTGAGCGCGGGTGGTCGGCCGTTTGACTCAGAAGCCACACGTCCGGACCTCGCGGAAAACTCGGCGCCAGCACGGTGTCGACGGGTCGCACTGGCGGGGGTCAGGCGGCGTCAGAACGTGACCTTGGTCGAGAACTGCAGCCGGTAGTCGTCTGCCGACAGTCCGAACTTGTTCTCGAGGCGCCCCCAGATGAATTCGCCGCCCAGCAGGATGCTTCGAGAGGCGGCATACAGCAGGTTGACCGACGAATAGCTGCCCTTGTGGAAGGCGGTGGCAAGCTGTCCGGCGGTATTGTTCTGCCGATGCTCGCTGTAGCCGATGGCGCTGCTCCACTTCTCGCTCCAGGCGTGGTTGTAGTAGACGAGCCATCCCAGAGACCCCACCGTTTCGGCCTGCAGGTTCGCGCCCGGGGCCAGGTCCACGCCGCCGTCGTTCATGTAGCTCGCGATGGCTTGCCCGCCGACGACCTGCGCGCTCAGCTGGTCCTTGCCGAACACGCTGTACGTGCCGCTGAGATTGAGCCCGTACCCGGTCTTCGAGCCGGACGGCTCGCTGTTGAAGCTGATCGTGTTCTGGAAGCCGACCTGTCGCACGATGGCGGCGGCCCGGACATGGCCCCAGTCGCCGTCCATCCGCAGGCTCGCGACGACGTCCGGGGCGCGGTTCCAGCCGGTGATGCCGGCGCCCAGCGCCGGGTCCACCCGTGTGATCCGACCGGTATCGATCGCCGAATTGGGCGCCTCGAGCGAGAAGGCCGCGGTCAATCCATCCTTGCTGTAGGGCGTCAGACGCAGCTGAGGATTGCGCACGAAGACCATGCCGCTCGGTCCCCAGTAGTCGATGATGTTCGGGAACACGTCGATGTCCATGAAGTTCGAGTAGGTCTGGCCGGCGCCATACATGCCGAGTTCGGCCCATGCGTTCAGCCAGTGGACCTGGGTACCGCCGTTGGTCGCGAAGAGGTCGAAGCTCAGGTCGGTCTTGACCAGGCCGAGGCTCGTCGGGATGAAGGACTTGAACCCGAGACTCGATTGCCGCACGCTGAAGACCGTCGTGCCATCCTTGCCGCATCCTGGCGATCCCGGGCAGACGATCGGAATCTGCGATGGCCGCAGGGTCGCCTGCCAGTCGGGGTTCATGCGCTTGAAGTCGTAGATCGTGTCGATCATGGCCTGGCCGTAGAACTCGACCCTTGCCTTGTCCGGGTCCGGGACGCCGTCCTCGGCCCTCGTGCCCACCGAGACGACGGGTGCCCAAGCGGCGGCAGCGGGCACGGCCACGGCGGCCGCTGCCGGGGCGGTCGCCTTTTGCTGCTCGAGGGCCGTCATGCGCGCCTGCAGGTCCTGGATCGTCTTCATGGCCTGCTGCAACTCGGCTTTCAGTTCGTCGTACGACGCCTGGTCGGCCGCGCAGGCCCCGGGAGCGGCGTGAACGGCCCCGACGACCGCAAGCTTCCAAAGCGATTTCCTCATGACACCCCCTCTGTGGTGGTCCTGGCTTTACAGCGCATCAGAGAGGCGCCGCGCATGAAGGTCCCCAGGAAATGGCGTGCCTCGTGTTTGACGGATCTGGTTGCTGCGTTTAGGCTGAAACAAGCAGGCCCCGGCCGCATTCAGGAGTGCCGAATTCTCCGACATTCTTCCACCTTGGGCATTCGCTCCACCGCCCTGGCCGGGGTGGTGGCATGCGGCATCGCAGCGGGACAGGGCGTGACTGCGCCTGGTGCAACTCAGGCCCCGCGGTCACCGTTCAGGCCCGACGCGCAGGCCGATGCAGCGGTGGCAGCGCAGTTGCTGCTGGAGCGTGGTCGCGCTTTTTTGCGCACAGGCGATCGCTATGCCGCCCTTGGCGCGATCGCGCAGGCCCGGCGCCTGCAGCCAGACAACGCCGAAGTCACCCAGGCCCTGGCTGATGTGCTGATGGAGTTGGGCGCCCCGAGCGCCGCCGCCCACGCGCTGGGCGCCCGTGCCGACCCGGGTGTGCGCAGCCGCGTCGCCGGCCAGCGCCTGCGCTGGGCGATCGACATCCCTCCGCGGGAGCCCGATCCCCGACGGCGTTTCGACGCCGTGGACCCGGCGCTGGCCCGTCTCGACGCGTTGCTGGTCGAGGCGCGTGCCGCCGCGCCGCCGGACCCGGGTCTGGTCACGCGTCTGCAACGCGACCGTGCGGTGGCCCTGCGTTATCGCGAGCGCTGGCAGGACGCCGTGGACCAGGTGGAGGCGCTGCGTGCGGCGGGAGATGCCCTTCCGGCCTATGTCCTCGAAGCCGAGGCGGACGCGCTGCTCGCCCTGCGCCGCCCCGCGGATGCGCGCCGCGTCTACGATGAAGCCCTGCAGCGCCTGACGCCTTCGGAGCGCGCCGACGACGAGGGTCCATGGCGTTCGATGATGATGGGCCGTGCCTATGCAGAGACGGAGGCCGAGGATTTCGAAGCCGCCTTCGCCACGGTCGACGCCCTGGTGGCCGCTGCGGGACCGCCCTGGCGCCGTGCCGGCGAACAGCAGACGCCGCGCGAAAACGAAGCCTGGCTCGAAGCGCAGGTCTTCGATGCTGCGGTGCACAGCTATGCCGACATGCCGGCCGCCGCGTGGCAGCGCATCGCGCCGCTGGAGCGTGGCGCCCCGGCTCTCCCCTGGCTGCGTGCGCAGGCGGCCGATATCGCTGCGCAGCAGGGCTGGCCGCGCCGGGCCGAAGACGGCATCGATGCCGCCGCCGCGCTGGCGCCGGAGGATTTCGGCATTCGCGTGCAGCAGGTGGACTCGGACACGCGACGCCATCGCTTGCTGCGCGCCGACGAGCGCCTGGCGCCGCTGCTGGAAGAAGGCGCGGACATTCCGCGCGTGCAGCAGGCGCGGCGGGAACTCGACGCCGCCATGGGCCCCAGCGTGCGCTTCGCGCTGGGTGGCAGGCATACCGACAACCAGGCGCTGCAAGGGCCCGGCAATGGCGGTGAAGCCAGTCTCCAGGTCGAGTCCTCGACCTTCGCGGGCACTTGGCGGCTTATCGGCCTGGCCGACAGCAGCAGCGACTCCATCGAGGAAGGCCGCGCCGAACGCCATCGTTTCGGCGGCGGTGTGCAGGCCCTCTGGCCCGACTGGAAGGTCAACGCGCTGGCATGGTCCCAGACAGGCTCCCTGAACACCTCGGGCGGCTCGCTCGCCGCCCAGTGGCAGCCCACCGATCACTGGACGTTCCTGGCGGATGCCGCGAAGCATTCGCCGGACACCCCGCTGCGGGCGGATTTTCATGGCATCACGGCCGATGCGGCCAGCGGCGGCGTGCGCTATGCCTGGACCGAATCGACCGAGGCGGGCCTGAAAGCGCAGTACATGGACTTCAGCGACGGCAACAGGCGGGAGCAGGTGACGATCGACGGCACCCTCACCTTGCTCGATCGGCCGCACCTCGACATCATGGTCAAGCCGCGCGTCGAATGGCAGCACAACAGCCTGGCCGTCACGCCGTATTTCAATCCCAGGGAGTCATGGCTGCCTTCGGTCGAGGCGCAGGTGCAGCATGTCCTGGGGCGTGTCTACGAGCGCGTGCTGCTGCAGCGGCTGCGACTGACGATCGGCATGTTCGACCAGCGCGACTTCGGCGGCTACGCCGTGGGCGGTGCCGCCTACGAGCAGACCTGGCGCCATGATCCCTGGACCGAACTGACCTGGGGCATCGAATGGGCGAGCAACGTCTACAACGGCCAGCGCGAGCGCACGCTGAACGGCTACCTCAAGCTCGAGCACAGGTTCGGAAGATGAACACGAGCCCGCCCGCCAACAAGGCGATTCGCACGCTGGCGATCTCGCTGCTGCTCCTGTGGCTGGCCGCCCGGCCCGCGTTCGCGCAGCTGCCTTCGCCCGCATCCGGACCGGCCGCGACCTTCGCGACGGTGAGCCTTCATGACGTGGTGGACGCTCCCGGCGACCTGGACGACGACGCGGTCACCGCGGATCGCCTGGTGAGCTTTTTCGACTGGCTGCGCGGCAACGACTGGACGGCGATCTCGCTCGACGACATCGCACGCGCGGGCCGCGGGGAGAAGGTGCTGCCCGCCAAGGCCGTGCTGATCACCTTCGACGACGGCTACCGCAGCCTGTACACCCGCGTCTACCCGCTGGCGCTCGCCTATGGCTTCCCGATCGTCGCGGCCCTGGTGGGCGAATGGATGGAACCACCTGCAGGCTCGATGGTTCGCTATGGAGATCAAGCGGTGCCGCGCGAACGCTTCATCAGCTGGGATCAGGCGCGCGAGATGCAGCGTTCGGGCCTGGTCGAGTTCGCGCTGCACAGCCAGTCGCTTCACGACGAAGTCGTCGGCAACCCGCAGGGCAACACCATGCCGGCGGCGGTGACGCGCCGCTACTCTCCCGGCACGGGCTACCAGAGCGAAGCCGATTTTGCGGCGGGCGTCCGCGCCGACCTGGCGGCCGGGCGGGCAAGCCTGCAGCGCGAACTGGGTCGCGCGCCGCGCGCGCTGGTGTGGCCCTACGGCCGCTACGACAGCATCGGCACGCAGGCGGCCCGCGACCTGGGCTTCTCGTTCGCGCTGGTGCTCGACCAGGGACCCTCTCGCCCGGAGCGGCCCTTCAGGCTGGCCCGGTTGCTGCACAGGCACAACCCGCCGCTGCCGGACCTGGTGCAAAGCCTGCGTCCCGATCCGAACGAGCGGCGCCTGGATCGCCTGGTCTGCCTCGACCCGGCGGCCCTGTGGACCGACAACGCGGAGGCCAGCAACGAACGCCTGGGACTGGCGATCGAGCGCGTGCGGGCGCTGGGGGTGACCGGCCTGGTGGTCGACGCGGTTCGCCGCGATGCACAGGGGCGGATCACCGCCGCCTGGTTTCCTACCCGGGAGCTGCCCTTGGCGGGCGACTGGCTGTCGCGCATCGCCTGGCAGATGAACACGCGGGCCGGCGTGAAGGTCTATGCCCGCCTGCCGCATCGCGAGGCACTCGCGGCGTTGGGCGACGACGCGCGCGTGCAGCGCCTCTATGGGGACCTGGGTGCCAAGGTGCCGCTGGACGGCTGGCTGCTCGAGGACACGCAGGCGCTGGCGATGCACTTCGACGGTCCGCCGCCGCTCTTCGCGCACCGTCCGGGCATTCCGCTGACCTGGTCATCCTGGGTCATACGCGAGCGGCGACAGTCGGTGCTCGCCGACCTGGGTCGCGCGGACGGCATCGACGCGGCGGGATGGCGGGCCTTCGCGGCCCTGGACGCCGCGCGACCCGGACTGGAACTGGTGTGGGTCGCGCCACGGCATCCCGTCGCAGCGCCGCACCCGCTGGCAGACATCACCCTCGTGCCCCGAGGCGTCGACGACCCGGTCGCCGACGACCGCCTCTCGCCTGTCGATCCAACGCTCCTGAGATGGTTCACCGGCGTGTCGCCGCCCGACGCCCGGGTACTGGCCCGCAAGGCCGTCGACTTCCAGCGCCACGGCGGCGTTTCGCTGGGCTGGTGCCCGGATGACCCCATTGCGGATCGGCCCGAGGCGGCCATAGCGGCGCCCGCGGTGTCGGGGTCGATCTTTCCGGTGCGACGTTGAAGGAAGGCGCTGAACATCCATGCATTTCAATGAACTCATCGCCGCCTTCTGTTTCGGCTATCCCTTCGTGATGGCCCTGTTCTGGATGACCGGCGGCTTGCTCTACGTCGGGTTGCGCGGCCGCCATGAGCCGCGGCCGGAGCATCCTCCGAAGCTCCCGTCGTACCCGGGCGTGTCGGTGCTGGTGCCTTGCCACAACGAGGAGCGGCAACTGGCCGAAACCTTCGGGGCCCTGTCGTGCATCGACTACCCGGACTTCGAGATCATCGCGATCAACGACGGCTCCACCGATCGGACCGGGGCCTGGCTGGAGGCCCTGATTCCGCAGCTGCCGATGCTGCGCGTCGTGCACCTGGAAAGCAACCAGGGCAAGTCCACCGCGCTGAATGCCGGCGCGCTGGCCGCCCGGCATGAGTTGCTGGTGTGCATCGACGCCGATGCGCTGCTCGAACGGCACGCGCTGACATGGCTGGTGCGTCGGTTCCAGACCGATGAAGGCATCGGCGGACTGACCGGAAATCCGCGGGTGCGCAACCACGCCACGCTCCTCGGACGCCTGCAGGTCGGCGAGTTTTCGTCCATCGTGGGGCTGATCAAGCGGGCCCAGACCGTGTATGGATCGCTGTTCACCGTCTCCGGCGTGATCTGCGCCTTCCGAAAGCGCGCACTGCAGGACGCCGGCTGGTGGTCTCGCGAGGCCATCACCGACGATGTCGACGTCAGTTGGCGCCTCCAGCTCGCCGGCTGGCGGCTGGCCTTCGAGCCCAAGGCGCTGTGCTGGATCCTGATGCCGGAAACCTTCCGCGGACTGTGGCGCCAGCGCCTGCGCTGGGCCGAAGGCGGCGTGACCGTCATGCTCAAGGTGTTTCCCAAGTTGCTGTCGCAGCCGCGCATGCTTCCGGTATGGTTCAACTATGTCGTCGCGGTCGCCTGGGCCTATGCGATCGCACTGGGCTTCCTGGCATGGGGCGTGGGCCCGTTGCTGCGCTTCTGGGGCTTCGGCCTGCCGGAACTCTGGCCAGCCTTCGGACCATTGCCGCGCGGCTGGGGCCAGGTCCTGGCGCTGACCTACCTCGCGCAGGCCGTGACGAGCGCCTGGATCGACGAGCGCTTCGAGCGCGGCATGTTTCGATCGCTGTTCTGGGTCGTCTGGTATCCGCTGGTGTTCTGGGCCGCCCAGGCCGCGACCTCGGTCGTCGGCCTGCCGCGTGCCATCCTTCATATCGGCAGCATGCGCGGAACCTGGGTGAGCCCCGACCGCGGCCTGCGTTGAAGCGGGAGCATTCAATCATGCAGAAGACGCTTGCTACTCCGGGGGACGACGCCGCTGCGCCGCCGGAACTGGCCCGGCCGCCCGATTGGCCGCCGCGAATTCAGCGGGTGCGCACGCAGTGGTGGATGCGCGTGCGCGACCTTGTCATGACCTTGCTTGCGTGGATGGCCTATCTGTGGTTTCTGAGAGAGCCCGTCATTGCCGGCGTTGCATGGCTGAGCCCGTCGGCGGGGACCTATCTCGGGAACCTGATCGAACGTCCGCTCGCCGTCGACCTGCGTCCCTATCTGTGGATGGCGGCGGGCCTCATGGTCTGGTTGGGCCTGGCAGGCCTCAGCCGGTGGCGCCGCCTGCGCCAGCAGCCCAGTCGCGATCGGGAAGTTCCGCCCTTGCTTCCCGACGAGCAGTTCGCGGCGGCCGGGGTGGCACTCCCGGACCAGCCCCCGTGGCGCGAAGCGCGCTGCCTTCGCGTGCAACATGACAATCAAGGGCGTGTGCTTGGCGCGGCGCCCGACTTCTGATCCGCCCCGGACGGCTCGATCCCGATGCTCGCTCGAGGACGGAACCAGCTGCTTCCGACCACCAGATACACCGCCGTCGTGCCCGGGCTGTGAGCCACGTCGATGCCCACATCCAGACCGAACTTGCGGTGTCGACGCCAACGATGGCAGTCCGGGGCCCAGGCTGTAGAAGTCGAGGTTCACCTGTCCGGTTGCGGCGCCGACCGTCGTGCGCAGGCGCCCGTCCATCCAGCGGCTGGCGTCTCCCGCGAACGCACCTTTCTTCCAAAGCAGGGCGTGCGGCAGCAAACGCATGCGAATCCTCGACGGAAACGATATCCGCAAGGTGGACGCAGCACCATCGTTCCGCTTCAATCGACTTCCCTTCGCGTACGCGCGAGATGTTCTGCAACCCGTTCGGCCTGTTCGCGGGTCGCGAAGGCTTCGACGTGGGGTGATCCGCTCAAGCGGTTGGCCAGCAGTTCGCAGTGGCCGGAGAAGTTCTTGCGTGCAAGGCAGAAATAGCCGTTCACCGTCGGATGCCGGGCGGGCTTCCAACCGCCGGTCGTTGCGTGCGTCTTCATGTGCTTTCAAGAAGGAGAGAGATTGTTCCGGCTTCTGGCGGGGGCAGGGCGTGCGTGGGAGGATCTCCCTGACAGCCCGGGAAAGTAAAAGAGCCCCGGCGTCGTACGCCGGGGCCCATTGACCTGAAGAACGTGCCTACTGGAACGCGAAGTTCCGTACGTTGGCGGCGTTGAATCGAATCTTCTTCACCTTCCAGTCGGAGGCGACCACCGTGCCGCTGTCACCGAGCACGACGATCGCGCCGCTGTAGGGCTTGCCGCAAGCGGCTGGCTTGTCGCCTGCCAATGCGGCGGTCGTGTCGCACTGGGCATCGCTCTTGTCGCGGTACATGCCGCCGTCGCCGGTGACCCCGTCGACGATGCAAGCGTTCGGATAGGTGGCGAAGTCGAAACCGGTCAGCGTTTCGTGCCCGATGTAGTCCGGATTCAAGGCGACGCCGCTTCCCACGGGCGTGCCAGCGGATACCCGCCATCCCGGCGTCGCGCGGCTGAACTTCACGGTGCTGAAGGCGCTGTCGGAGATGGCGTTGTCCTGCTGGACGAACTTCGCGAACGGGTCGTAGATCACGATCCGACGCTTCTTGCGCACATCGGCCAGCGTCGCATTCGCCGCAAGCGGGGAGCCGTCGCAGGTCAGGTCGACGGTGAAGTTCACGTAGGCATAGACATTCCTGCCGCCGGAAGTGGTCGCTCCTTTGACGTCCATGGCCATGTCCTTGAAGTCGATGAGCTTCGTACCGGCAAGGCCTGGCAGCTGGAGGACGGCCTTGTTGCCGTTGCCGCCGCCGACGAAGCTTCCCACCGCATTGGCGCCTGCGCCGAGGGTCATCGAGAGTTCGTCACCGCTGGCAGAGATGGAGGCCCTGTTCAGCTGGGGAATTGCGGCGAGTTCCGCAGCCTTGAAGACATGCGTCAACGGGATCGGCACATCGGCGTCGCCTGCGGATGCGATCGACGAGAGCATCTCGTCATAGGCGATGTTCTCGTCGGCGAGGGAGCGCATGAGGGTCGAGATCAGGTCGTCGTGCGCGTCGCCGGCACTCGGCTGGAATGACGTCGTCAGCGGATTGCCGGCCAGCGGCGAGTACCCTGAAGCCTTCAGACTCGCATTGACCTTTGCCAGTCCTTGCGCGAGGGCGCTGGAAGCCGACGATGCGAGCGATGACGCAGTGATCGTCGACGGAGCGGCATGAAGGCCTCCCGCCACCACGAGGCCGGTCAGCGGGGTCACGTTGAGGTCGGAGGCGTCGAGTGCCATGGAATAGAGCGACTGCCCGGCGGGTACGGTGCCGCCGCTGACGGTGACCAGGCACGGGAACTTCTGGTCGGTCAAGGTGGCGCTCCACGCGCCCGTGGCGCCGGTCGTCGTGGCCACGGCAGTGCCTGTCGCGCACTGGACTGAAACGCTGCCGTTCGCAACGGGTGCGCCGACGGCAGCCAGACCACTGAGGCGGGTGGTCAAGGCTGTATTCGCATCGGGCGTGGCGAGGCGGCTTTCCGCGGGGCGGGTTTGAGGGTTTGCGGCTGAAGTTTGGGTCGGGGTGGCAAAGCCACCGTTTCCGCCACCGCCACCGCAGGCGGTAATCGTGAGGACGGCGGCGGCGACGAGGGAGCGTGAAAGAATGCTCAGCATTGAGGATGTCATGTGGATGGGTTGGCGCGTGAATTCGGCGAAGCGCGTCCGCGCGCAGGCGCGGTGAAGCCCGGCGCGGGACGCGTCGCACGGGCAGGATTTTCCGATCCACATGGCCCTCGCGCCCCCTCCCTGAAGGAGGGGGTCGAAGGCCGCGGTCCCGAGCTGCCGTCGCTGGATCAGCAGGTGAGCTGCTCGCGAGTGCGGCGCGTTGTCAGGCGCCGTGGGCAGCCCGCTCTTGTACAGGGTCGGGCCCCGTGCGATCAAGTAAGACCGATGATGCGCGCGTCCAGATCCATCACAGTGGCACCGCTGCTCCGGCGGCGATTGCATCCGGCAACACGTCGTAGGCATAGAGACGCTTGCGGAATTCGGCATGCGCGGCGAGTTCTGCGTCGCGGGTACTGAGATCCGCAGCGGTCGAGTCCAGACGCAGTCCGTTTTGCCGGGCACCCAACTGAATTTCCGCCACGCGCTCGCGACGCAATCGGTCGTAGGCAAGCAGTGACGCCGCCACCTGCGATCTGTCCACCTGGGCCAGGATCGTGGCGAGTGCCATGCCGTCCTCGATCGCCTGGTTGGCCCCCTGGCCCAGGTGCGGCAGCATCGGATGCGCCGCGTCGCCAAGCAGTGTCAATCGGCCCTTGGTCCAGGTCGGCAGCGGCTCGCGGTCGTAGAGTGCCCAGCGAAAAGTCTTGTCGACTTGCCGCAGGACATCGGAAACGCGCGGGTCCCACCCTGCGAACTCGTGGCGCAGCACCGCCGGATCGCCGGGCGCGGACCACGATTCCTTCATTTCCTCATCGGTCGGCACGAACCCGACGTAGTTGACCATCGAGCCGTGGCGAACAGGAAAGACCAGGAAATGCCTGGACGGACCGGCCCACATTTGCCAGCGGTCCATCGGCCAGTTCGGCAGCCGCTCGCGCAAGATCAGGCCTCGATAGGAAATGGTGCCGTGAAAAACGGGCTTCGAGGGCGGAAAGACGTGAGGACGCAGTTCGGAATGTATGCCGTCCGCGGCAACCACCACGTCGGCCTCGGCGGTGACGCCGTTGGCAAATTCGACGCGGGCGACGTCGTCGGTCTGCTCGAAGCCGATGGCACGGTGGCCGGTATGGACGATCCCGGGAGGCAGGTTGGCGGCCAGGAAATCTACAAGATCGGCGCGGTGCATGCCGAAGGCCGCATGCCACCCGGAGGCATCCGACACCTGCACCGGGGCAATCGGCGTGCCGTCGTGGCGAAGGTAGCAGGAGCCGGGTCCGACTCGGGCGCCCCATCTTTCGACGGCGGGCCCCAGACCCACTCGCTCGAGGTGGCGCACCGCATTCGGCGTCACGAACACGCCGGCGCCGATCTCACCGAGGGCCGACGCCTGTTCATAGACAGAAACGCGCAGCCCCTTTTCGATCAACGCATTGGCGGCGAACAAGCCGCCAATGCCGCCTCCGATGACCAGGACGCTTGGTCGAGATGCCATTTCAACCCAATCGAAAAAGATTCGACAGGGAATTGTGCGAGCGTGACGGGCAGAGGGCAACGACAATCGACGAGAAGCTGCATGCCCCTTTGCAGGGCGTGCCGCACAGCTCAACTCTACCTCTGCAGCGGCCAGACCGCCTTCATGGCGTCGGCGCGGACTTTGCGGCGGCGCCAGCGAACAAGCGACTGAACAGTCGCGCCATGTCGTCGTCGCACGGGGGGCTGTGCGCCAGGCGAACGTTCATGGCAAAGCCGTCGAACGCCATGAGCGCGACGCTTGCGAGCATGTCGCTTTCGTCTGATGGCGTCGCGAGGCATTCTTGGATCCAACCGGCCACCCGCGACTGGAACAGCTGGCGCAACGCCGGGCTGTAGTCGCCGTTGCCGCTGCTGGTGGAGACAGCCTGCATCACGTTGTTGGTGAAGCCGTTGTTTTCGCGCGGCAGGTCGCGCCACAGCGTCAACAACAGCTTTCGCAGTCGCTCTTGCGGATCAGCGACTCGGCGCTGCGCGCGCTCCAGCTTGTCCAGGCGTCCCAGCAACCACGGCGAGTACAGCTGGAACAGGATGTCGATCTTCGATTGAAAGTAGACGTAGACGTTGGCCGTCGAAATGCCTGCTTCCCGCGCGATGCCGGGAATGGAGGTCTCGCTGTACCCCTGTTCGCTGAAGAGGCGGAATGCCGCCTCGAGGATCGCGTCGCGAACCCCTTCCTTCTTGCGTTGAACCATGTGCCGATGCCTTCTTTTGGTGCTCGCGCCGGCGGCGATGACCGCAGCGATCGATGCACCAATTGTGCTTCCAATCGTCGGCCGTCACATTTTCAAAACTGAATGGTATTCGCTATTGACAGCCATCGAGGCGGCTTCTAGAGTTCACTTCGATCGCAACTCGAGTACCCGGAAAGAGCTTCAATGACTGCCACACGACAAGCTTCCTACTTCACCCCGCGTCGCCTCGGCCACGTGAATCTCTGGGTGGACGACATCCCGACGTCCGAACGCTTCTACAGCGATGTGTGCGGCCTGCGCGTGGAGTTCAGCGAGCCCGAGCTGATCGCCACCTTCCTCGGAACCGGCCATACGCCGCACGACCTCGGCATGATCCAGAAGACCAATGGCGTGGACCGCTACGGCAAGGATGGCCTGCTGCAGCTGCCCGGCAGCATCGGCCTGCATGCGGGGCTCAATCACCTGGCGTGGGAACTCGAGAACGAGGCCGATCTGGTGGCGGCCTTCAGGCGCCTGAAGGACGACGGCGTTCCGACCGACATCACGGTCGACCACCAAGTGGCGCACAGCGTCTACATGTTCGATCCCGATGGCAACTACAACGAGTTCTATTGCGACACCGTCAAGGACTGGCGCCAGGTACTGAGCGGCCCGATGGCGCTGATCACCACGCACTGGGACCCGCTGACAGCCGAGGGCTTCGCCGAAGGCCGCTACGACACGGACCCGGTGCTGCGCACCAACACCGCGGCGCCGATGCGCCCCTGGCGCATCACGCATGCCGTTCTCGAGACGGCGCGCATCGAGGAGATGACGCGCTTCTATACCGAGATCGGCGGTCTGCACGTGGTGGCGCGCGAGGAGGGCGTCGTCTACCTCGGCGCCACGCAAGCCCAGTACGACCACCACCTGGTGCTGGTGCCCGCGAACAGCGCGAGCTACCACCATGCGAGCTTCCAGCTGGCCGACGAGGCCACGCTGGATTCGGCCGTCGCAGGCCTGCAGACGCAGGGCGTGGCCATTGCGCGCCAGGTCGACCTGCCCTGGAAGCGCTCGATCTTCCTGCGCGACCCTGACGGCCTCTGCAGCGAGTGGTACGTGAAGCGCCCGGCGCCGCGGGCGCTGTCGGCGCTCGGCGATGTCGACCTGGTCGAAGCGGTCTGAGCGGTCCCTGTTCAGCATCCAACAGCCTGAAAGACAACAACCATGGCAAGAAGCGCAATCATTTCCGGCGGCGGCATCGGCGGACTGGCCACCGCGGCCGCCCTGGCCCAGCGCGGCTGGGACGTGACCGTCTACGAACGGCAATCCGAGCTGCGTGCGGCCGGCTCGGGCATCTACATCTGGGAGAACGGCCTGCGCGTGCTGGAGGCCCTGGGGGCCTATGAAGAAGCCACCGAAGGTGCGTTCCACGGCACGCACTTCGAGCAGCGCGACAACCGCGACCAGATCATCGAGTCGGCGCCGATTGCCTCCGACAAGCGCCTGCTGACTGTCCTGCGGAGCCGCTTGCTGGGCGCCCTGAAGTCAGCCTGCGAGCGCGCCGGCGTCAAGGTCGTCACCAACGCCGAGACCATCGGCGCCACGGCCTGCGGCGAGCTGCTGCTGGCCAACGGACAGACCGTGCGCGCCGACCTGGCAGTGGGCGTCGACGGCGTCTGGTCGCGCGTGCGCCAGAGCCTGGGACTGGAGTTGCTGCACGAGCAGACCCGCGAGGGCGCATTGCGCACCATGATCGCCTCCCGGCCCGGCGACTTCGCGGCGCAGGATGTCGGCAAGTACATCGAGAACTGGAACGGCACCCGCCGGCTCCTGGTGACGCCGGTCAATGCGACGCAGATCTACCTGGCATTGACCTGCCTGCAGGACGATGAAGCGCGCAATCTGCCGCTGAACCGGCAGCTCTGGATCGACGCCTTCCCGCGCTGGGCCCACCTGATCGAACGCATCGGCGACACGCTGAGCTGGGGCGTCTACAGCGTGACGCGCAGCCGCGCCTGGTCGGCCGGCCGCACGGCGATCGTCGGTGATGCCGCGCATGCCCAGCCACCCAACCTGGGGCAGGGCGGCGGCATGGCGATGCAGAACGGCCTGGCCATGGCCGTGGCGCTCGAGCAGGCGCAGGACCCGCGTGACATCCCCGCGGCGCTGGAAGCCTGGGAAACGGCGGAGCGTCCGCTGGTCGAGCACTGCCAGCGCTGGTCGATCCTGTACGGCGAGGTCACCTGCCTGCCGGACGCCGTGCGCTCGCAGGTGATCCGCTCGGCCATGGGTGACGAATGGGTCGCGGGCCAGGTCTTCAAGGCCGCCAACAGTTCACCCACCGGAACGGTGGCACCCCGCCGCTGACCGCACTCTCTCAACTCAAGGGCTCCATGATGAAACTACTGAAAGTCTTTCGGATGTTCGCGACGGGATTCGTGCTCGCGATGGCCGCCGGCAGCTGGGCCGCCGAGCCCGTGCGCATCGGCATGAGCATGGCCAAGACGGGTGCCTTCGCCGCCGCCGGTGCCGGCCAGCTCAACGCCTACCAGTTGTGGGCGGAGCAGGTCAACGCAGCCGGCGGACTCGATGTGGCGGGCACCCGGCGGCCGGTGGAACTGGTGGTCTACGACGACCAGTCCGACCCGGCCAAGGCCGCGGCGATCTACGAGAAGCTGATCACCAGCGACAAGGTCGACCTGCTGATGTCGCCCTGGGGTTCGCCCGCCCACTTCGCGGTGGTGGGCGTGCTGGAGCGCTACAAGTTTCCGATGGTCGGCAGCTCCGCGGCGTCGCTGCAGATTCGTTCGCTCAAGGCGAAGAACATCTGGTTCCCGACCTCGGCCATCCCGGATGCACTGGGCGCCGAGCTGGCCAAGTTGATGCAGGCGCAGGGCGTGAAGGCGGTGGCGATCAACACCGTCCAGCTGCCCTTTCCGCAGGAGATCAAGCGCTACCTGGTGCCGGCGGTACAGGCCGCCGGCATGAAGGTGGTCTACAACGAGGAGTACGCGCCGGGCATCAAGGACATGACCGCCAGCATGGTGGCCATCAAGCGCGCCTCGCCTGACGCGGTGATCTCGCTGTCCTACCCTGAAGACTCGATGCTCTACATGAAGCAGGCCCGCGAGCAGGATCTCCGGGCGCCCTTCCAGTTCGTGGCGGTCGGCCCCAGCATCGCCTTCTTCTCGAAGATGTTCGGCGCCAACCTGGACAACATCGTCACCCTGGGCCATTGGTCGCCGGACCAGAAGGCCTGGCCGAAGGCGAAGCCCTTCTTCGACGCCTACCAGGCCAAGTACGGCGAAGCACCCGACTACCTCGACGTCGCGCTGGCCTGGGTGTCGGCCGAGGTCCTGCAGCAGGCCGTCGCCAAGGCAGGCCTGGACAAGGACAAGCTGCGCGCCGCCATCGCCTCCGGCACCTTCGACACCATCGACGGCCCGGTCGCCTTCGAGGGCGTCCAGAACCGCCTGACGCCGGCGATGTTCCTGCAGTTCCAGCAAGGCAAGGGCCAGATCGTCTATCCGCCTTCGCAGCAGACCGCGCCCTTCGTCGCCAAGAGCGGCTGGCAGAAGTAGGCCCGGCCCTCTTGCCCGCGACGCTCCGGCGAATTCCATGGCACAGATCCTGTCTCCCGAGCTGCTGCTGGCGGCGTTGATGCTCGCATCGACCTACGCCCTGGTGGCTTTGGGCCTGAACCTCATCTACGGCGCCATGCGCCTGCTCAACGTGGCCCATGGCGACCTGATGGTGCTCGGCGGCTACGTGGCCTGGAGCGGCTTCACCCTGCTGGGGCTGAGCCCGCTGCTGGGTCTCTTCGGTGCGATGCTTCTTGCGGCGGGCCTGGGCATCGCCTGCTACACGCTGTTCTTCAAGCGGCTGGTGCGCAACACGGCGATCGCGGCGCGGCTGGAGGCCAACTCGCTGCTGATCTTCTTCGGCGTGTCGATCATCCTGCAGAACCTGATGTCGCTGGTGTTCACGGCCGACGCGCGCAGCTACAGCTACATGGACACGCTGGTGCAATGGGGCAGCGTGTCGATCGCCCTCAATCGACTGGTGATCCTGGGGATCAGTGCCGGCGCGACGGTGGCGGTGCTGTGCTTCCTGCGCTTCAGCGTCTTCGGCATCGCGATCAGGGCCTTGATACAGCAACGCGACGCGGCGTCGCTGATCGGCATCGACGCCGATCGCATCAACATCGTGGTGTTCTGCCTGGGCTTCGCGCTGGCCGGCCTGGCCGGGGCGCTGATCAGCATGACCGAGAGCGTGACGCCCTTCGGCGGCTTTCCCTTCACGATCGCGGCTTTCGTGGTGGTCATCCTCGGCGGCCTCGGTTCGCTCGGCGGTGCCGTGGCGGGGAGCCTGCTGCTGGCCTTCGTCGAGGTCTACGGCGTGACGCTGACCTCGGCGGCCTACCGCTCGATCCTGGTCTACGGCTTGTTCATTCTCATCCTGTTCGTGCGGCCGCAGGGGCTGTTCGGGCGAAAGGCCAACTGATGGCACGCACTGTCTTTTCTTCCGTCGACAAGGGCGGCCTGACCGTGGCCGCGTCGTTGACCGGCGTTGCCGCTCTGTCGCCCCTGATCCTCAGTGCCTACGGGGTCGGTGTCCTCACGCAACTGTGCGCCTGGATCGCACTGGCCGGCAGCTGGGTCGCGTTCTCCGGCATGACGGGCTACATCTCGCTGGGCCACGCGGTGTTCTTCGGCCTCGGCGCCTACATCATGGCGCTGGGCTGGCAGCAGATCCCGATCGTGGCGATCCTGCCGCTGGCCGGCGTGGCGGCGGCGGCGCTCGCGCTGGTGATGGGCTTTCCGGCGCTGCGGGTGCGGGGTCCCTACTTCGTGATCCTGACCTTGGGCATCTCGGAGTTCCTGAAGTACGTGGTGGTGGCCATCGAGGCGTCGCTTGGCGCCGGCGGCCGACTGCTGATCGACACGCCCGACACCGTCGTCCTGTTCTATCCGATGCTGGGGCTGGCCCTGGCCGCCACCGCGATCAACGTCTGGCTGACCCGGTCGCGTCTCGGTGCCGCGCTGCGAGCCATCCGCGAAGACGAGACGGCCGCGGCGACGGTGGGCGTGCCCGTGACGCGCATCAAGATGCTCGCCTTCGCGGTGTCGGCCGTGATCCCCGCGATGGTGGGCGCGTTGAGCGTGCTGCGCAGCACCTACTTCGAGCCCATGCAGTTGTTCAGTCCGACCACCTCGTTCACCATCGTGACCATGGCGATCATCGGCGGCAGCGACCGGCCCGCTGGGCCGATCCTGGGCGCGGCGTTCATCCTGTTCCTGAGCGAACTGCTGTGGGCCCGGGCGCCCCAGACCTACATGATCCTGCTGGGCGCGCTGCTGATCGGCTTCGTGCTGCTGGCGCCGTCCGGACTGTCGGGCCTGTGGGCCCGGCGGCGTTCGGCGTCGCTCAAGCGTCGAGCGGTCGTCGGGAGGCCGGCGTGAGTCTTCTTTCCGTGCGCAACCTGGCCCGCCGGTACGGCGGCAACCTGGCGGTCGACGACGTCAGCTTCGATGTCATGCCGGGAGAAATCCTCGGCGTGATGGGCGCCAACGGCGCCGGCAAGACCACGCTGTTCAGCATGATCGCGGGCAACGTCAAACCTTCGTCGGGACAGATCATGCTCGAAGGACAGGCGATCCAGGGGCAGCCGCCGGAGCGCATCAATGCGCTGGGCGTGGCGCGCACCTTCCAGATCGTGCGGCCCTTTCCGGGCATGAGCGTGCTGGAGAACGTGGCCGTCGGAGCCATGTACGGGCGCGGGCGCATCGCGTCGCCTGCGGAGGCCCGCGAACATGCCTTCGCATTGCTGCGCGAGACCGGGCTCGCCGATCGAGCGGACCTGCCGGCTTCGCAGCTCAACCTGGCGGGCCGCAAGCGGCTGGAAATCGCCCGCGCGCTGGCGACCCGGCCCCGCCTGCTGCTGCTCGACGAGGTGCTGGCCGGGCTCAATGCCACCGAGGTGGGCGCGGCGCTCGAACTGATCCGCGAAGTGCGGGAGCGCTACGGGCTGAGCATCGTCATCATCGAGCACGTGATGAAGGCACTCATGCGCCTGAGCGATCGCATCGTGGTCATGCACGAAGGTCGCAAGGTGGTCGAAGGCCTCCCTGCGGAGATCGCCAACGATCCTCGCGTCATCAAGGCCTACCTGGGAGAACGACGCCATGCCGTACCTGCTTGAGGCGCTCGGCGCCAGTGCCGGCTACGGCGAGATCCAGGTGCTCGACCAGGTCGACGTCGCGATCCCCGCCGGTTCGATCACGGCCATCATCGGCAGCAACGGCGCGGGCAAGTCCACCTTGATGCGGTCGCTGGCCGGACTGCTGCGCCTGCGGTCGGGCCGCATCCGCTTCGACGGCGCCGACGTCACTGGCCGTTTCGCCCACCAGCGCGTCGACGACGGCATCGCGCTGGTGCCCGAAGGCCGCCTGGTGTTTGCGGACTTCACGGTCGCCGAAACCCTGCGCATCGGTGCCTACCTGCCGCGCGTGCGCAAGGGGTGGCGGGCGCGGGTGGACCTGATGTATGAGCTTTTCCCGCGGCTGAAGGAGCGGCGCGCCACCCCGGCCGGCCTGCTGTCCGGCGGTGAACAGCAGATGCTGGCGTTGGCGCGCGGCCTGATGTCCATGCCGCGCGTTCTGCTGCTGGACGAGCCGAGCCTGGGCCTGGCGCCGGCCATGGCCGACGAGGTGTTCGCCGCGCTGCGTTCGATCCGTGCCCAGGGCGTGACCATCGGCATGGTGGAGCAGAACGTCTATGCGGCGCTGTCGATTGCCGACACGGCCTACGTGATGGAAGATGGCCATGTGGTGCGTCATGGCCCGTCGGCCGCATTGATCGACGATCCGATGATCCGTCAAGCCTACCTGGGATTGTGATGAAGCCACCCATGCTCTACCGCCAGTTCGCCAGCCAGGCAGAGATCGACGCCGAGTACAACCCGGCGGCCCGGCTGAGTGACCCGGGCGCCTACCAGCGGCACTACGTCGAACAGAGCCGGTTGGCTCGCGAGCGCTTGCCCGGCCTGCAGGGCGTTCCCTTCGGGCCGACCTTGGCCGAGACGCTGGACATCTTCCCGGCGGCGCCGTCCGATGCGCCGGTCTTCGTCTTCATCCACGGAGGCTACTGGCGGGCGTTCTTGGCCGGTGATTTCAGCTGTGTCGCGCTGGGCTTGCATGCGCTGGGCATCACGACAGTGGTCGTGAACTACGCCTTGGCGCCTTGGGTCGGGATCGACGAGATCACGCGCCAGACGCGGGCGGCACTGGCTTGGGTGCTGCGCAACATCGAGCGGCACGGCGGGGATCCGGCGCGCGTGGCCGTCGGCGGGCACTCGGCCGGCGCCCACCTGGCGGCCATGGCACTGCAGACGCGCTGGTCGGACGACTACGGCCTGCCTGAAGATCCGTTCCGGGCCGCCGTTCTGGTCAGCGGCCTGTACGACCTGGAACCGCTGCGCCACAGCTACCTGCAGCCGCAGATTCAGCTGGACGACGGCGTGATCCGGCGCAACTCGCCGCTGTTCTCGATTCGCGCCTGTCCCACGCCGGTTCTGCTGACATGGGGCGGCGAGGAGAGCGCGGAGTTCGTGCGGCAGTCGACCACTTTCCACTCTGCCTGGACCGATGCGGGCAACCTGTCGCTGTGCGCACCTCAACCGGGCGCCAACCACTACTCGGCGATCATCGGCTTCGAGCAGAGCGCAAGCGCGATGTGCGAGTGGCTCGAGAGTCAGTTGGGTCCGCAGCGCCCTGCCGATCGCTCGCTGGAGGCATGCTGAACTCGCAAAACATCGGTCTCGACTATCGCTTCGGGGCACGAGTGATGCGCAAGATGTGGTAGTCCCTGACTTCGAAGTCCGGCACATCCAGGTCGGCCATCTGCAGCAGCCGCGCGTCCTGGTCCGCGTACTGCTTGATCGCGCGGCCAGCGTAGTCCCATTCGCCAAAACGGCATGGATCGCGATAGCCGCCTTGCCACGGACGCACTGGCGCGTAGCGGTCCGCGCCGCTGGGCACGTGATCGACCTCGCATCCGTCGGCCGGGCTCACCAGGGAGTAGATGAAGAACGATGGACGCCCGGCCGCGATCGGACGATGGTTCCAGGTGTGGGCGGTTTGCGCCCGAAGGTCATCGAGCATCGCATCGGTGGTTCGCACGAGGGCCAGGGGTGTACGTTGGAAGGTGTAGAACTTCGGGCTGCCCGGCGGAATCTCCGTGAGGTCGATCTCCAGGTAGGCCGGCTCCTTGCGTTCCATCCCCGTCATCCAATAAACGAAGGCAATCCAGGCACCCGTGGCGACCAGGAATGCGATCACAAGCAGAACGCGACGCAGGGTCACTTCGTATCGAGGAAGTCAGCAAGAAGATGAAGACTTTAGGACTGGATCGGGCTCCACGTCCATGAAAGGGATCATCCCTCTCTCGCCCTGCCTGACTTGATGGGCAAGGAGCCGATCGCGGGCCGGCACGGCGGCAGGCGCGAATGCGCCTAAAATCCATGATGCTCCGGGGTGCACGTCACAGTGCTGAGATTCAAACCCGCGAACTTGAACCGGTTAACACCGGCGGAAGAAGAGCAGTTGCTTGGGTCATCGGCACATCCTGCCGACCCCGAAGCGGCCTTCGGAGCACCCGTTTCACGGTCACGAAGAAGGCCCTATGCACAATTCCTCTGCGAATCCACCTGCGCCCACGGCGGCAGCCAGCGACGTGGTCGCTGCCGTCCTCGCCTTCATCGCGCAAGACGGTTGCTCCGACGCCGACTTCGATGGCCTGGCGTTGCGACTGTTCGCCTACCAGTACGCCAACAACCAGCCCTTCAAGCGTTTTTGCCAACGGCGCGGCGCGACCCCGCGAAGCGTGAAGCGCTGGAGCGACATCCCGGCAGTACCGATCGACGCCTTCAAGGAACTGCCGCTGCGCTGCGAGCCGCCGGCCGCCACCGACCGGGTCTTCATGACCAGCGGCACCACCCGCAGCGAGGTCAAGGGCCGCCATTTTCATCCGACGCTGGCGGTCTACGACCGCTCGATGATCGGCAACTTCGCTCAGCGCTTCATGCGGGGGCATGGCCCGATGCGCATGGGCATCCTGTTCCCCACCGAGACCGTGCTGGCCAATTCCTCGCTCGCCCACTATCTGGCGCTGGCCATGGAGGCGTTCGGAACCGCGGAGAGCCGCTACTTCATGAGTCCGCAGGGCTTGGACCTGCCGGGACTCTGCGAGGCCCTGTCGGATGCGCAGCAGCGCGGCGAGCCCTTCGCGTTGCTCGGCGCCAGCTACAGCTTCGTGCACCTGATCGACGAGCTCAAGCGGCGCGGCCAGTCGTTCCGCCTGCCGGCGGGCAGCCGGGTGCTGGACACCGGCGGCTACAAGGGACAGTCACGCGACTTGCCGCTCGACACCTTCTATGCGGAGCTGTCCGCGCTGCTCGGCATCGAGCGATCGCACTGCATCAACATGTATGGCATGACCGAGCTGAGCACGCAGTTCTACGATGCGGGCAACGCCTCGGTGCCCTCGGTCAAGTCCGGGCCGCACTGGATCCGCTCGCGTCTGGTCGACCCGCTCACGGGCCGTGAAGTCGCGCCTGCCGAGCGCGGGATCCTGGTTCACTGCGATCTCGCCAATTTCAATTCGGTGACCACCATCCTGACCGAGGACGTAGGCCTGGCGGCGGACGGCGGCTTCCTGCTGCTCGGTCGCGCCGAGGGCGCGCAGGCCAAGGGCTGCTCGCTGGCGGTGGAGGAATTCATCCGGGCCGCCGCATGACGACGCTGCATGCGACCGCCGGCTACCTGCCGGGCCTGGCGCCAGCGGACGTGCAGTGGCGGTCCCTGCGCTTCGAATCGGGCCCGACCCGGCTCGAGGTCGCCGTTCCGGTGCTCAGTCCGGATCAGATGCGCGCCCTTGCCGTGCGTGTCGGGCACGCCACCCGCCGCCATCTGAAGACCATGACCGTGTCCGGGATCGTGGACGTGGTCGATCGGGCGATGGCTCGGCTGCTGGACCCGGCCGATCCATACCGCAGGGAGCTCGACCAGCTGCTGCCGATCGTCACCGGCTACGACGCCGAGATGGTCCGCCTCGGCCTCACGGCCTTCTTCAAGACCTTTCGCGCGCCGCAGCTGCATCGCTTCGTCGCCGAGGATTTCGCCAATCCGAAGCTGCTTGACGAATTCCAGCCGCGCCCCAAGGGCGGCGCGGCGAAGGCCTTCGGGCCGGAGCTTCTGGTCCACGTCTGGGCCGGCAACGTGCCGGCCATTGCGCTCTGGAGCCTGGTCTGCGGGCTGCTCGTGAAGGCCGGCAACATCGGCAAGCTGCCGAGCGCGGAGCCGCTGTTCGCGGGCCTGTTCGCGCGCCTGCTGGCCGAAGTCCACCCGCCGCTGGCCGATTGCCTGGCCGTGGTGTGGTGGAAGGGCGGCGACGAGGAACAGGCGTCGGCGCTGTATGCCGAGGCAGACACGGTGCTGGCCTATGGCGGCAACGATTCGCTGGACCAGATCCGGCGCCGGCTGCCGGTCACGACGCGCTTCCTGGCCTACGGTCACAAGCTGGGCTTCGGCCTGGTCAGCGCCTCGGCCCTCGATGCCCTGAAAGCGCCGGCGACGGCACGCCTGGCCGCCTGGGACGTGATGCGCTATGACCAGCAAGGCTGCTACTCCCCCCATGTCTTCTACGTCGAACGCGGCGGCCGGGTGTCGCCGCGCGAGTTCGCTCATTACCTCGCGAGCGAGCTCGCCAACCTGCAGCACCGCTTCCCGCGCCGGGCTCTGTCGCTGGAAGATTCGGCCACGGTGGCCGGCTGGCGCCAGGGCATCGAGCTGCAGGCGATGGCCGTGGGCGACGGAGGCGGCGACGGGTTGATCGGCGAGGACGGCGCGGCCTTCGGCGTTGCCTACACCGACGAGGTGAAGGAGCTGGCGCCGACGGCATCGCATCGCAGCATCCAGGTCGTCGCGGTCGATGCGCTGGACCAGGTGGTCGCTCGGATCGAGGCGCACCGGCCCTTCCTGCAGACCGCGGGCGTGGCCGCGGCGCCGGCCGAGCTGTTCCGGCTGGCCGAACTGCTGGGCGCCGCTGGCGTGACCCGCATCAGCGCCATCGGCGCCATGAGTTCGCCGGAAGCGGGCTGGCATCACGACGGCCGGTTCAACCTGCTGGATCTGGTTCGAATGGTCGAGATCGAGCAGTCGGCAGAGATCGCGGCCGACCCGCTGGCGCCCTACGCCGACTAGGGATCGATGTGAGCTTCCTCGACATCGACCAGGTGAGCTTCACCTTTCCCGGCTGGCCGCCGGTGGTGCGCAGCGTCGACTGGCGCATCGCGCAAGGCGAGTTCCATTGCCTGGTCGGACGCAGCGGCTGCGGCAAGACGACCTTGCTCAAGCTCGCTGCCGGCCTGCTGCATCCGCAGGCCGGCAGCATCCGCCTGCAAGGCAGGCCGGTGCTGGCGCCCGGCCCGCAGCTGGGCTTCGTCTTCCAGTCGCCCACGCTGCTCGAGTGGCACCGCGTGATCGACAACGTGCTGCTGCCGGTGTCGCTGCAGCACAAGCCGTCCGCCGACGAGATCGACAAGGCGCAGCAGCTGCTGGCACTGCTGGGCCTGGCCGGCCACGCGCAGCACTACCCCCGGCAGTTGTCGGGCGGCCAGCAGAGCCGCGTGGCCCTGGCCCGCGCCCTGATCCTCGAGCCGTCGCTGCTGCTGCTGGACGAACCCTTTGCAGCGCTCGACGCGATCACCCGTGGCGAACTGCAGGACGATCTGCTGCAGATGTGCCGGCTGCGCCGCACCACCGTCCTGTTCGTCACGCATGACATCGCCGAAGCGGTGTACCTGGGCGACCAGGTCGCGGTGATGAACCGCGGCCGGATCGTCAGCGCCATCCGCGTCGAAGTCCAGAGGCCCCGCGCGCCGGCCATGCGCTACGGCGAGGCCTTCAACCGGCATTGCGCGCAGGTGCGCGATGCGATGGACCTGGAGGCGGCATGAAGAAGGCCTCGGTTCGCGCGCGCCTTGGCGCCTGGGCGCTGCTGCTGGCCCTGCTTGCCCTATGGGAACTGGCGTCGCGCGCCTCCGGTGTCTCGACGCTGGTCTTGCCACCGCCCTCGGCGGTGATGAAGTCGCTCTGGATGGGGCTGTCCACCGGCTACCTTTGGCCCCATATCCGCGCGACCGGCCTCGAACTGCTGTTCGGCCTGAGCCTCGGCTGCCTGATCGGTTTCGCGAGCGGCGTGGTCCTGGCCGAGTCGACGCTGCTGCAACGCTTGCTGAAGCCCTACATCGTGGTCAGCCAGGTGGTCCCCAAGCTGGCGCTGGCGCCGCTCTTCATCGTCTGGTTCGGCTTCGGCATGACGTCGACGGTGGTGATCACGGCGCTGATCTGCTTCTTTCCCTTGATGGAAAACACCGTGACCAGCCTGCAGCAGGTCGACCCGCAGCGGCTGGAACTGTTCCGCATGCTGGGCGCCACCCGGCGCCAGACCCTGCTGCGCCTGAAACTGCCCGCCGGCCTGCCCGGCATCCTGGCGGGGCTGCGGGTGGCCGTGGTCCTGGCGCTCGTCGGGGCGGTGGTCGGCGAGTTCATCGGCGCCAGCCAGGGGCTCGGCGCGCTGATCATCGCCTCGCAAGGGATGATGGACACGCCCCTGATGTTCGCGGTGCTGGTGGTCATCGCCGCGCTCGGGCTGCTGCTCTACGAAATCACGCTGGCCGTCGAGAGGCGACTGCTGCTGCCCTACACCCGAAGCTCATGAAGGAACCACTGCCATGCAAAGACCCATCGCTCGCCGAACCGCGCTGCTCGCGAGCGCCGCGCTCCTGGCCCTGACGGCCGCCCGCGGCGCCCACGCCGCCGACCCGCTCGAGAAGCTCACGGTGGCTGGCTGGAGCAAGCCGATCACCGAGATCACGCACCTGCTGGTCGAGCCCGACAAGGGCTTCTACAAGGCCAACGGGATCGATCTGGCCTACGTGCCGGGCGCCGGCGGGGGCGACGCGATCCGCAACATCCTCACCGGCCAGGCCGACGTCGCCTTCACCGACCCGGGGGCGTTCTTCGCTGCCCTCGACAAGGGCGAAAAGCTGCGCGCGATCTACGACATCTACCCGCAGAATGTCTTCAACGTGGTCTCGCTGAAGTCCGCCAACATCAGCAAGCCGGCCGACCTGAAGGGCAAGAAGATCGGCGTCTACAGCCTGTCCAGCGGCACTCGCCAGAACCTGCTGGTGCTGCTGCACCAGGCCGGGCTGTCCGAATCCGATGTCACGATCGTCGTCACGGGGCTGTTGAACTTCGCGCCGCTGCTGCAAGGCCAGGTCGACGCGACCGCTGCCACCGACACCGGCCTGCTGGTGGGAAGGCACAAGGGGATCGGCGATGTCAACGTGATGGAGGTCCGCAACTACCTGAACGTGTCGAGCGACCTGTTCGTGGTCCGCGAAGAGGTCTACCAGCAGAAGAAGCCGTTGCTCAAGCGCTTCCTCAAGGCCTATCGCGAGAGCGCGGCGTGGATGATCGCCAATCCCGACGAAGCGGCCGGCCTGGCGGTGAAATACGCCATCGACGGCACCGACCGTGCCACCAACCTGGAAGTGATCCGCCTGCGCAATGCCGCCAGCGTGTCGGCCAACACCGAGCGCAACGGCCTGGGCGCCTTCGACCTGGAGGCGCTGCAACGGGCTGCGGATGCCTATCGCAAGCTGGGCCTGATCGAGCACGAAATCAAAATCAAGGACGTGGTCGGCACGGATCTGCTGCCGTCGCGATCGAGGTCGACGCCATGAGGTTCGACACCCAGGTGGTGCTGGTGACTGGCGCGAGCCGGGGCATCGGCGCCGCCATTGCCCGGGCCTTCGCCGGCGAAGGCGCGACGGTGGTGGTCAATCACCTGCGCAATGAAGACGCCGCCGCCGCCGTGGTCGCGGATTGCAAGGCCGCCGGCGGCGATGCCTGGGCGGTGAAGGCCGACGTCGGTTCGGCCGTGGCCGTGCAGGCCATGGTGGAACAGGTGCTGGACGACGCGGGCCGCATCGACGTGGTGGTCAACAACGCATTCCGCCCCTATGCGTTCGACCCGCAGCGCCGCGCCCTGTTCGACGAGACGGCGTGGCAGGACTACCAGGCGCAATTCGATGGCGCCGTCGGCGGCGCCTACAACGTCTGCAAGGCCGTGCTGCCGCACTTCAGGCAGCGGGCCCGGGGCAGCATCGTCAACATCGTCAGCGACCTGGTCGAGCGCCCGGTGATCCCGTACCACGACTACACGACCGCCAAGTCGGCGCTGGTCGGCTTCAGCCGCAACCTGGCGGCCGAACTGGGGCCGTTGGGCATCCGCGTCAACTGCGTCGCCCCGGGCCTGGTCTACCCGACGCAGGCCAGCGGCGCGACCCGCGAGGCGTTCCGCGAGTCGCTGATCGCTGCGACGCCGCTGCGGCGCATCGCGCGGCCCGAGGACGTGGCGGGGCCGGTGCTGTTTCTTGCTTCCGACTGGAGCCGCTTCATGACGGGGCAGGTGCTGTTCGTCGACGGCGGCCTGGTGATGAAATGAAGCCCGCATCACTGCGCAGCGCGGCCTGCAGCCGAAGGCGCCTCGGCGGTCATCAGCCGGGGCGATCCGCCTTGTGCCGAGCGTGCCTTGGCGTAGTGCCGCGGGAGCTCTTCGTTGAGCCTCAGGCCGCTTTCATCGTTCGCGAGCATGTCGCCGGTACGGATCGCTTCGGCCAGATCGGCCTTGACTTCGGCGCGTGACTTTCCTGCTGCAACGATCCGCGCCGGGAAGCGCTGCGGGAACTCCTCGTTGACCCTCAGGCCGCTCTCGTCGTTGGTCATGATGTCCCCGGTCCGGATGGCGTCGGCCAGTTCCATCTTGACCTCGGCGCGTGACTTGCCGAGTGCGACCACCGGCGCAGGATAGCGCTGCGGGCTCGACTCCCTGAGGGTCATGCCGCTTTCGCCGGCGGCGAGCATGTTGCCGGTTCGCATGGCCTCGGCCAGTTCGGCCTTGACCTGCGCACGTGTCATGCCCCCGTCGGCATGGGCGGCTGCACCGAGTGCGGCGAGAAGGAACAAGGCGGACGTGGCGCGAGCGAATTTCCAGCGCCGCGCCGTTTGCGAGCTGCCCGTCCCGGGGGCGAGTGTGGGTTCGAATGGTCGCATGTCGATCTCCTGGGTTGAATGGCACCACCTGTGCCGCGGTTGAGCCTCTCGGCCTCGTGATGCGGTACGGCGCCCGTTTGCGAAATATTCCTGGCCTTCGACATGGCATCGCGACCGACGTCCGATTCGCGAGCAACAACGTGCGAACCAGCAACCGGGTCGACCTGGAGTCGCTGATCCGCGACGTGTTCGCCGAGCTGACCTATGCGCAGGCGGTCGATCGGCTCACCGAGGCGCAGACCGCGTATGGCGCCATCAACTCCGTGCACGACCTGATCCAGCATCCCCAGCTGCGCACGCGGCCCATGAAGGTGCGCGGCCTGGTCGCGGAGATTCCGGCGACGCCGTACGCAACGGAGTGGGACGAAGCGTTCTATCCGCAGGCACCCATGGTCGACCAGAATGGCGACGCGCTGCGCCGCGAGTTCGAGTCGTTGTCTGGATCGAAGGTCTGAAGCGAACGAGCGGGCCACTCCCCGGTCGTGGCGCTCGTTCGAGAATCATCTGCCAGCTTAGGAGCCGTCTTATGCAACTCAAAGCAGTCGACACAATGGAGAAGTTTCGCGCTCAGGCGCTTGCCGAAGGTTTCGACGAAGTCCTGGAGCGCGTCTGGGCTTCAGGACTGGAGATCGAAACCCACAGCCATCCGTTCGATGCGGAGGCGATCGTCACCCGGGGCGACATATGGCTGTCGTGTGCTGGAAAGACACAACACCTGGAACCTGGCGACACTTTCGTGGTGGCCTGCGGAATGCCGCATGCCGAGCGCTATGGGCCTCAAGGCGCGACCTATTGGGTTGCGCGCCGCATCCCGCGCTGAGTCCTGTAGGCGTGGAACTCGCGTCGGCGGCGATCATCTCCGCCGCCGACTTGCACTACACCGCCTTGCGGCCCTTCAAAATCAGCGCCCCTCCGCTCCCTGCTTCGAAGGGCCCTTCAGACTGGCTGCGGTCGGTCGCTCGCGAACCGTGGATGTCGCAGATGGGCCCGTTGCGGACGGTCGACCCGCTCTGGGAGAGGACGCTCAATGCCTTCGCCGCCGGCACCATTGCTCTCTCCTTGACCTGCGGGTAGCTGGGTTGGCATGATTCAGTGTCACCGCCTCCCAATTCGGGGGCGGATTCAAGACTGCTAGGAGGTGGGGCATGATTGACCGTCGTCGGATCATCTCTGGCTTCGCTTGCGCCCTTGGGACCACGGCGCTGGCCCAGGTTCGGGGCCGGACGTATCACATCGCCTGGTTCGGGCTCACCGCAAAGAACTCCGCAGAAGATGATCGTATCAATGCGGCATTCATCAACCGACTGGCTGAGCTCGGCTTTGCGGAAGGCAGGAATCTGACCATCGATTGGCGCTACGCGGAAGGAAAGAGTGAACGCTACGCTGAGTTCGCTGTTGAGATGCGAGACAGGGGTATCGACCTGGTGGTTACCGGCACTGCGACGGCGGCACGTGCCGTGGTCGAGGCAAGCCGCGACATTCCAGTAGTCACGTGGGGCATCACCGATCCGCTGAGTACGGGTCTCATCGCGAGCTTTGCACATCCGGGCGGGCAGGTCACGGGAATGTCGAACTTCGCTGGCGACCTCGTGCCAAAACGGATCGAGTTGTTCAAGGCCGCGGTCCCGACTGTCTCCAAGATCGCATTTGCCCGCTGCCCGGAATGCGCAAGGCTGTCGGGAGTTAGCCGCGCAAGTTACGACGCGGCTTTCGAGGGCTATCGTGAAAGCGCCCGATCGCTCGGCATCGCAATGATTCCGCTGGACATCAACGCGGCTGCAGATTTCTCGTCGGCAATGGCATCGATCGGGAGCCAACAGGCTCACGGAGTACTCTTGGCTGCGAATCAGATCAACGCGAAGTTACGAGACGACTGGGTTGCCTTCGAGGCATCGCATCGGGTGCCCGTGATGGTCGACTATCGCGGCTTTGGATGTCTCCTGTCTTATGGCCCTGACTACGCAGCGATGTTCCGCCGCGTGGCAGAGATTGCGGCGCAGATACTGAACGGCGCAAAGCCCGGTGACCTGCCGTTGGAACAGCCGACGAAGCTCGAGTTCGTCGTCAATCTGAAGGTTGCCAGAACAATCGGATTGACCATCCCGCGGAGCGCGCTCTTGCGGGCTGACGAAGTCATTTCGTGAGTCTGATCCTTGCGGTGGCTTCTGCCGCGAGATTGACGAACCGCGATCGCTAATGAGTGCCCCGCGAACGTTGGGTATCTGGCAAGTTCTGCGGCGCGGCCGACCGGCCGCTCCGGGCCGAACTGAGTCTCCCGCCGTCGCCGAGCGAAAGACGGCAATCGCTTCTATGAGGGCTGGAATGTCAAGGCCTTCATGGCGGTCGATCGTCAAGACTGAGCGATCGAAGGTCGGGAACCGGTGGAAG
>NZ_JASZYL010000026.1:0-50764 GCF_030316985.1 Variovorax sp. J31P179
GAGCGCAAGCCCTTCGAGGTCGTCTAGCTTCCAGAAGTCGCTGAAGAATTGAAGCAGGCCCGGCGTCAGGCTGGTGCTTTCGACATGCCCATCCGCGCCGATCGTGACCACGCTGAACGGATGGTCCTTCTCGTCCTCGACGACCAGGAAGCGCCCGTCCGGCAACTGCTGGATGGCCGACGGCTCGTACAGGCCGGTCAGGGTCCGAAAAGCGGGGGGTTCCTCGTGCGACATTCATGCATTGTCTTCCTGCTTGCGCGAAAACGGCGCTGCAGCGCCGCGAGGCGGCGCGTCCGGCTTCATGTATCCCAGCGCAGCGCGATCACCTGGAGCGCGGTACGCAGTCCGGGACCGCCATCGCTTCTTGCAGGCCGCTATCCGAGTTCAAGGCGGGAGCCTTGGAGGCAGGAGTTGCATCGTGACCGCGGCGACCGGCGCTGCAGCGGCGCCGGAATCAGGGGCGGCCGAGGTCTGTAGCATCGGTTGGAATCTTCAGTTCTACGCAATCCGAACCACAGGCCCCGTGTTCGACCGCGTCGGGTCGGCGCGCGGGTCGATGTCGATGCAGCACCGCTCGGCTCGGCGTGATCCGCAGGAGTTCGCCATCCGGGGCTGCTTGCCCGTCGACGATCAGGGAGTAATCGGACTCCTCCCGCGGCGGCCAGACGAGCCCGACGGCGGGCTGCTGGATCAGGTTGTCGTTCAGGCATGTCCATCTAGAACGATTTGCCCCGCAGTCAGCGTGTTGACGGAAGCGCCGGCAATCTCCATCAGCACGCTGGCACGGTCGGCGGCCATGTACGCCGTGAGGTGCTGCACCGGGCGCTCGTCCATGTCGTGCATCAGGCGCACCAATTTCAGCATCGGCGCGCCAACTTCGGTGCGTAGCAGGCCGGCGCGCTGCGGGTCGCCGACGGTCGCGCTGATTTCCTGCACCACGCGTCCGAACTCGACGCCCTGCGCCATCAGGATCTCGTAGCGCGCCTTCTTCCTGAGGGCCGCTTCGGTGACGCGTTTGCCCAGGTGCGCCGGCACCCAGGCATCGGTCAGCATGGCCGGCTCCCCCTTGCGGTTGATGCGCAGGTAGTGCATGCATCGCTTTTTCGCCGGCCGCCAACTGCAGCAGCAGACCGACGTCGCGGGGCGGCACGGCCTGCTCGACCTTCAGCACCTGCACCACCGTTTCGGTCGCCGTCGGGCGCAGGCTGTCGATCACGCTCAGGCTCGGCGCCGGGCGCGCCAGCGCTGGGCGCACCCGCACGAAGGTGCCACGGCCATGTCGACGCTCGACCACCCCCAGTCAACAACCGCCAAAGGCTGCTGAGGACTTTGGAAGTTGGCAATCGACTTCACGGTCCCGCCACTCATTGGATCGAAAAACACCAAGCCTGAACCGAGATTTCGCAGGCCTTCCGCCAACTCGCTGGCAAGGTGGGGCGCGATCGCCGCCTATAGCGTCATAGTTGCCCCGACAGACGCAGATGCGCGCTGTAGCGCCGAATCGAGCCCTCGCTGTTCCCGAGTTCGTCGTACAGCCTGCCCGCCCGCATTGAATTCGGCAAGATTCGGATCGAACTGCAGCGACAGGTCGTAGCTGGCTCGGGCCGGACATTGGCCGCGTGCGCGTTCGGTATCGGCTGAGGTGCAGTCGCCACCACAGGAACACGAACTGGTTATGGGGGCGCCTGCTTCGACGTTTCGAGGGCCGCCAAGACCTGTGGCTTCGTCGGCGCTAGGGCCGCGGACTACAGCCCTCTCAAGGGCCACCGCGTTCTCAAACTTTGCAGCCCAGCCGTCTGCTTCGGCGTGGGTCGATCTTGATTTCCCTTGGCGGACTCCGGCGACTGCGAAGCCGCGCCCGTGGTTTCACGGCTCAAGAACTCGGCGATCCACGCCCGTGCCTTTTCTGCTACTTTTTGACGGCCACGGTCGGAATCCGAACAGGCGGTAGAAAGCCGACACATTTCTATCGCGTTGCGCGAGATCACGCAGATGCATTGAGACGTTTCGCCCTCGGTCTCGAAGATGAGCCTCATCGACCATTCAGGAGGCGCCGGAGCCGAAGTCGTACAGGAGGGGTGGAGATTCATCGCACCAAATGCAGGGGTGCGATGACAAGACGGAACGGCATCAGAACCAGGCCAAGAGCACGAGATTTGGCCTCCGATGATTTTTCATGTTACTACCAGACATCCGCTGAGGCACGGGGGGTTGTCCCTGTAGGACCAGGCCGATCGTCTCGGGCTCGGTCTTCGCGCCTGAACGAAACCTGAATCCGCATCTCAGCACCCGGCAGGATTCGTGAACAATGACCGACACTTAAGTAGTACATATGGCTACACTCGGTTACATGAAAGATTCACGGTACGACGCGGAGTGGCTGAGCCAGAAAGCCGAGCACGAAGGGCGAGAATCTTCGCCACGACGGATTTCTCAGGCGTCAAGACAGCCCGCGGCTGGCCTGCGGAGGTGGCGCAGCCGCGCGTTGCTCGTGGGCTTGGTCGTTGCGCTGGCGTGGACCCTGAAGTTGGCCATGGGCCTTTGAGGCTGCGGAGCCCTCGCTCGCCATCCGAGACGCTCGCCCGGAGACGCGCGTTCATCAATGACGGGGGACATGACGCGAGCGGAACGCGCTTCACGCCTCATCGATCAGCTGCAGCAGGGGACTCTCTCAGGCTATGGCAATCTGTCGATGCATCTTCTCGCGCGGAACGTCGCCTCGATCAACGCTGACGCTTCCATCAAGTGCCGCCGATGACTTCTCACATTCAGCCGTTTGTCGTCGATCTCGCAGGTCCAACTCCACGTTCCCCAGATCCTCGTGGTGGTGATCGAGACGTTGTGGCCCTTGTATGCGAAATGCTTTGTCAGGACGCGGAGCCGGTCAGTCATTCGGGGGCGACACGAAAAAGCCCGCCGAAGCGGGCAAGACCTTGTTGGTCGGAGAGGAGGAACAAATCGTGGAACTCGTCGCTGAACCGGGCCTGAATGTCCCCGGGAACAGAAAGGCCTAGAGGTGCGCGGGCGGGCGCCATGCCGGTGGAGCGATGCAAGCGATAGCTGCCTCCCCAAACGGCTTGCGGCTTTTGCTGACATCGAGCGCGACAGGGGTGGCGACACAGTCGCGGGAAAGCATGGAGCGCGCATTCCTGCGGACCTACTAGGAGTTCAAGCTTCACTCAGCCAAGGGATACCGCAAAGGGGTGGCGGTGATCTGGCTCTAGACCGATTCAGCGGTCGTCAACGCCATTTGAGCGAGTGCCCTTGTCGCCGTCCGAATCTGGTTGCTCGACGCGGCGTACCCGACGTCAGGTGCGTTCGACCTCACGGGCTCGTTCAACAAGAAGGAAATCAAAGGTATCCAGTACTGGTACTGGCAGTTCCGCGACCTGGAGGGGAAACTGAAGCAGGTCTACCTAGACCCAGTCGACGAGCGGCTTAGCGAGCTGATCCGGTTGCGCTCGGAAGGAAAGGCCCCTGGCCACGACAGCCTGGCCAGGCTCTCGCTGGCGTGCACGTCCCTTGGATGCATGACGGTTATGCCGCAGCACTTCAAAGTGATCCATCGGCTCGCGGAACACGGCTTCTTCAATGCCGGCGGCGTACTGATCGGCACCCACGCCTTCATCGCCATGGGCAACATGCTCGGCGTGCGATGGAACGGAGGATGGCGGACCAACGATATCGATTTTGCTCATGCGGGAAAGAACGTTTCGCTCGCGCTTGCGACCAACGCTGAAGCCAACGTGCACGATGCGATCACCTCGCTTGAGATGGGCCTGCTGCCCGCGAACTCGATCACGACCGGCCAGGGCGCGACCTACCTGAATTCGAAGAGCGGAGACTTGCGAATTGACCTTCTCACGGTCGCCGGTCGCAACGACGCGATCTACCGTCACGAGCCGTTGAACGTGAACCTGCAACCCCTCAAGTTCATGGAATTTTCCCCTGAGAAGACAACGCAGACCGCGGTGATCTCCGGCGAAAACGCGCTTGTCGTCAACATCCCTTCACCGTTGCGCTACGCGTTGCACAAACTCGTGGTGATGGCGGAGCGCGAAGAGCAGTTCCGCACGAAGATCGCAAAAGATGCGGGGCAAGTCGCAGCCCTCGTTTCCTATGCCCTCGAGCGATCACCGTACGCACTTCAGGGAGCAGCGGAAGACATCATGGCTCGCGGCAAGGGATGGCGAAGCCGGATTGCCGAAGGCACGAAGATACTTGCAACGTATCACCCCTCCATCGCGGCGAACCTGAGCAGCGTATTGAAGCTCCCTGCTCCGAAAGTGGCCGAGCAACCGATCGCGAACGCTGATGAGCCGGATGAAGAACCCAGCGGGGACGCTCCCCGGGGCTGAAATCGAAGGGAGTACCTAAGTGGCACCAAATCTGGCGGCTGTTGAATTTCCCCCTGTACCTGATCTTCGACAACACCGTCGACTTCGCGCTGCGCCCGATGTGGGACGCGCCATGACGACGACGATTCGCCTCTGGCTCGGAACGACCGAGCAGTTCGACACCTTCAACACCAGCGGCGCCCTCGGTGCTCACTTCGACACGCGCGCGGCCGCGGAGGGACGCCTGCACGACGTTGCACGCGGGGAAGGGGACGTCGACGAGAATCGGGTGGATCAAGGGAACATGCGGTCGTCGAACTCGAACGGGTTGCGCTCGACCGCGACCACCACCTCCAGGAATGCCGGGTGATCAGGGTTCAGGACGATGTTGCTCTCGCTCGGCTCGACGGCCGATGGCACCCACAGGCCGAGCGCGTCCCCGGCCTTGCGCCAGGCCACGCCGATCGATTGGGTGAGCGCCTCCTGGTCGATCCAGTCCGCGGGAAGGTTGAATCCCTCGCGAACGTCCTGCAGTGCTGCGCCGTCAGGCAGATCGAGGCGAATCAGGGCTTGGCCGATCGGCTTCAGGCCGTTGCAATGAACGCGTTTCTCCAGTTGGCAGATCGCGCGGCTGCTCCCGGCGTAGACGACAGCCTGCCCAGCCGGTGCCGGCAGGTGCCACCGCCCCGGCGATAGCGTCGAGCCGTAGCCGAGTTGATCGCGCCGCAAGCCCTTGGTCGTGCAGATGCGCCAGACCGACAGCGTCAAACGACGCCCCCGTGCTCAATCGCGTTCAGGATCGAGCGCACCTTCTCGCCGCCGTATTCGTTCGTCGCGAACTCGATGGGCGTCTTCCCGTCGAGCAGGGGGTGCGGCTTGGTCATCCAGGTCGGACCTTGATCGCCGAACACTTCCGCCGCCCGAACCAACAGGTCCGACTGGCGGAGCAGGCGCTCGGTGACGCCAGGCTCAAGGGGCGCTTCCGGTCGCATGCGCGAAAGCGTCGATGGGTTGACGCATAGGGCCGTGAAGAGGTCCTTCTTGCGCGGCAGGCGCGATGCCTCGAACCACTCGTCCAGAGAGCGGGCGGGCACGCTCCACGACGCGTAGCGCGCCGCAACGCCCCGGTTCAGCCCCCAGGTTGTCTCGCTACCGTGGAAGAACGTTCCGGCTCCACGGATATCGTCGTCCCCACGGGAGAAGGCATGGACGAACACGCCGTCGAACGCCTTGGCCATGACACCGGCGACGGACGTAGGGGCAAGATTGGTGTTGGTGGCGGTCATGGGAACAACATAGCACAGTTGCAATTGCAATTGCAATGCCAGCAGCATGCAATTGCATGCCTGATGGAGCATCGGACAGGGATCGGTGCGATACTGGTTTTATATCCAGCATGTACGAACCGCCTCCCTTCGCCGGGCTGCACTGCCTCTCGAACTTCACCTTCTCGTCGGCGCCTCGCAACCCGAGGAGCTGGTGGAGCGCGCGGCCGCGAAGCTCTATTCCGCCCTCGCTTTGACCCATGAGTGTTCAGCGTCTGGCGTAGTACGCCGCTCGCGTTCCTGGCCCAGAACAAGCCCGACTGGGGCAACCTCTGCCAGTGCATCACGCTCGCGCGCCCGCGCGCCGCCCAGGGGAGCTACAGGGCCCTGGTGACGGACGTGGAGGGCAAGAATATCCGGGCGCCGCACCTGGCCGGCATGCCCTGCTGCCTGGCGCTGCTGCTGCCCGAGACGGACGCCACTGTCGATTCGCTCTTCGCCCAGGCCATGTGGCTGAAGGCCTGGTTCCGGGCCGCGCCTGGATCGTGGCGCCGCGCCCGCTTTTGATGGACGACGAATTGCGGCTCTGGGTCGTCGAGCAGGTCGCAGCTCGAGCCCGGTCATGCACACGAGCAAGCGCAAGAAGGTCCAGGACGTCCTCACCGCGGTCCGGGTGGGTAAGACCGTGGCCACCGCGGGTTTCGCGCTCGACCAACACCGAGTCTTACGTGCGGGGCCGCGCGGCCCTGATGAACCAGGTGCCCGGCAAGTGGATGGGGCAGACCGTGCGGGTGGCTAGCCTGTGCACGTTCTCGCTGGAGGAGCTGAAGTACGAATATCCGCGCGAGGTCGTGCCCGAGGGCGAGACGCCGGCGCCGCACCTGCGCAAGCTGACCTACGAGGGCGCGAAGCGCCGGTACCCGGCGGGCCTGGCCGCTGACGGTAACCCGCATCGCTAGTTCACAGATCCCGCTGTCGCCCGCCGACCGTCGCGCAGTAGGAGGCGAAGAGCGCGCCCACCACCAATGAAATGAATATCCAAAGCGATCCATAGGCGGTTGCCTTTCGTGCCGAGTCCGCCATCGCCTTGGCCTTCGTCTTGGTCTCTTCCAGGGCGGCTTTGGCGCGAGAGTAGACGTCGTTGACGCGCTTCTCCGCATCCTGTTGGCTCAGGCCCGTTCGTTGTGCCACGACCTGGCTTGCGTAGCGGTTGTCCTCTGCCGACAGCGTTCCCGTTCGCAATGCGTTGGCAAAGATTCGCCCGACCTCCGCAGTGGTCGCGCGATCCGACGTGGCTTGGCTCGCGTCCGCCTGGCCGGTAGCACCCGACGACGGCGTCGCGCTGGGGTCTTTCCGGAACAGGGAGTCATGTAGGAACGCAGCGAAGATTTCAGTAGCTCCCGAGGGGAGCCGCTCCAAGCAAGATGCTACTTTTCAGTGGTTTCGCGCAGGCAAGATTTCAGTTTCCTACACAAGGTCGTCGCCCGGTCAAAGTAGGCGCAGGGTTGAGGTCGCCCTACGGTCAGACCGGCTGTGGACAAACGCTATTTGGCCATGCTCCCTTCTTGAAGCGGACTTTTAATCCGTTGGTCACAAGTTCGATTCTTGTACGTCCTACCAATCCCAGTAAGGAAACTCCGCTAGCAAATTGATAGCGGACTTTTTGCTTTTTGTGCCCATGTAGCCATCATGTAGCCAGGAGTGCACTGACCTTTGCCGGCTCGCAAGGCGCTCACATGGCTGCCTTGCTTGCGGTGCCCGGGGTGAGGCGGCGAGTCTGCTTCCAAACGATGTCGCCACGCAGCGCCCCCTTCACGGTCGCATTGGTCCCCACGGTCGCAGGCTTCTTAGTACGCGGCATAAGAGCGGCGGGTAGGGCGCCGCTTCAGTGCTCTCCCAGCTCGGACCTGATTGCATCTGCTGCGCTGTGGTCGCGATCGTCCACGAAGGACTCAGCGATGCAGGCGCACCGCTCGACGACCCTGTGAGCGAAGTCGATCAGCTTCTGGTCGAGCGGATCTCCCTGCCAGATCAGCCCTGAAGCCTCCGCCGCAGCGCGAAACTCGCGCACTGGGTCGCGGACTGGCGGGCAGCCCACGGGATCGTCGTCTTCGTCTTCTTCTTCTTGGTCCATCATGGCTACTTCGGTTTCTTCTTGTTGGTTCGCGCCTGGGCCCGGGCTGCTGCCATCTTGCCCATGGCAGTCACCTTTGCAGCCGGCGCACGCTTGACCGGCTTTCTGGGCTGGCTTGCCAGCGAGCCAATCAGACGAGCGGCCTGTTCGTCGAAGGTGGGCTCGCCAGGGCCCATCTTCGGTGCGGCGGCCCGCGCGGTCATTTCTTCCGTAGGTACTCGCGTACCTTCTCCACCGAGTGGCCCACTGCGGCGACAGCGGCACGCAGTTTTTGCTCGGTCACACCCAGAGCGTCCGTCCAGCTCCGCACTTCATGCGGCTCTTTCAGTGAGATCTGCTTTCGGTCGTCGCCTGTTTTCTTGGGGTCGTCTGCCATGTGAGTCTCCTGGTTAGATGGGAGATTTCGACGCACTCTGGGCGGCGTCGCATTCAGCAATTCGCGCCAATTTCTGACAGCCGGCGCCCTACAGGCGGTGCACTTTTTGCGACATGGACCTTGCTGACTACCCGCCGATGCTGCTCGACGAGCGGCCGCTCCCGTTGACCGCGCCCGGCTGGATATTCAAGATCAAGTACGACGGCTACCGAATGACGGCGATGTTCGGGGACGGCAAGTGCCAGCTGCGCACCCGCAACGGCGCCGACGCGACGCGCTGGTTCCCGGAGGTGGCCAAGTCGTTGGCTGCGCTGCGCGGCGGACCCTACGTGACAGATGGCGAGGTGTGCGCGTTCGATGAGATCGGCCGCTCCGACTTCAATCGCCTCCAGGACCGCGCGCGCCGGCGCCGCTGGTACGAGGGCTGCGACCTCGTGGGCTATGCCGTGTTCGACCTGATGGTCGACCATGGGATCGACATCACCCAGCACACGCTCCTGCAGCGCAAGGCGCTCCTCGCAGAGCTGCTGGACCCGAGTCCCGAGAACGTCTTGGCCGTGGGCCACATCGACGAGGACATCCCGCGCATCTTCAACGACGCTGTCCTCGGCCTCAAGCTGGAAGGTTTGGTGGCCAAACGCGACGACAGCATCTACGTGCCCGGCAGCCGAAGCCGGGACTGGATCAAGGTGAAGCGGAAGGGGGCGGTGTCGGCGGAGCGGTTCAAGCGGTAGTCGAGGCTGGGGAGCGATCAGGGAGGGTCAGCGGTCGGTGATGCCAACGCATCCCGCCGGAGCGCATGGGGTTACCAAAACCGCCACCAAGGTCGTCGCCCGATAGGCAATGCCGCCAGTGGCGCGGCAATGGTGGTGGCGTGGGCGAATCGGTGTCTGGCCTCCTGTTCCATTTCGAGGGCTTCGCGAAGTGCGGTTTGGCCGCCGTCGTTTGCTTGCATCCGAAGCACCTGGGAGCGTCGAAAAAGTTCGTCGTCTGAGAGGTCGGGGGGGCGGTCCATTCAGATATTTTCGAGGGGCACTGCGGCACAGGAATCGGGTGCGCGGTCCGCTCATTGCGCGTAGCGGGAAAAAGTCACCGAACATCCCTCTTTTGTGCGCTCCCAAATGGGGTTGAGGAGGCGCAGCAGCCTGCTCATTCCGGACCCGTGGTCGTCGATTTTGATCCAATCAGCCGGCGCTTCAGCCGGGCCAGGGCAACCAGCCGGCCCCAGCGCCTGAGGAGGCCCCGCCGTGCGAATGTGTCTTCCCTTTCGCTCTTGTCTGACAGACCTCCGCTACCAATCGAAGTACGGTTGACAACTCGGGGAGTCACAAGCCAGGGCAAGGCCCGGGAGGTGAACCTCATGACAACACGACAAGAATGGGACGAATATCTCGAGTATGCCCAGGGGGACAAATGTCTCCCGGCTCCTCACGAGGAGAAGCGCACCGATCCCCCCTCGAAAGAGGTTGCTATGCCATACGATCCCAAAATGACGAGTCTGACAGCCGGGCGAAGAGGGACGTCAGACGCCGGGCTTTAGGCGAGCCAGCACATCCAGCCGACGCAGCGCCTGCCGGGCGGCCGCCAGTTCGGGCGTCTTGCCGGCTTGGGCCTCTAGGTCGTCCAGGGCCTTCGAGATCAGGGCGACGTCGTCGGGCTTCGCGGCGGCTCGGGCGGTTGGCGCGGTCAGGTCATCCTCGGCCAGGACCTCGACGTCGGCCGGGGTCTTCTGCGCCTCACCGTCGGGCCCGGTGTAGATGTCTTTCGCCATCTTGGTCAGCACCAGGCCGCGCCGGAAAAACCGGAACCTGGCGCCGACGGTCAGCTCGCTGAACTGCATGGTGGCAATCCTAGCCGAGCTTTTTTCGGCAGTGGCCTCGGGTTCGCCGTCATACTGGACCGACAAGGCGACAGGGGAGGTCCACGAGAGCTGCACGATGCTCACCCTGAACGCCGACCACCACCCGCTGATGAGCCGGATGCACAAGCCAGATCCGAAGCTGCCTCCCGACCAGCAGGACAAGCGCTCGGTGATCGCGATAGAGAAGGGCGACGTCGATCAGTGGCTCGCGGGGCACCATGGACGAGGCAAGGCAGTTGATGCGCCTGACGCCGGTCGAGGTGTTTGACGCTGGGCCGATCTCGCCTCCGTAGTCCCGAGGAAGGGCCGGCAACGGCACCCAAGCCTATCGGGCCAGGACCTGCCGGGTTACCAAGCCAAACAGAGCTTCCAGGTCAACCGGTTTGCTCAGCAGGTGGTCGAAGGTGCCCTTCATCCGTAGTTCCGCGAGCCGCACGACATTCCCTGAGAGCGCAATGAGCAGGAGTCCGACATCCGGGTACGCAGATCGCAGGGCATGAGCCGCTCCCTCCCCATCCAGACCGCCCATTTCCAGGTCGAGGATGGCAAGATCTGGGCGGCGCTCCGTCCCGAAGGCCACTGCGTCTTCGCCAGAGTAAGCAACTCTGACCCGCGCGCCTTCAAACTGGAGGGCGAGGATCTCACCGAGCATGTCAGCCGATTCGCGCTCGTCGTCGAGAACCAGGATTTCAAACGCTGGTGCCATGTTCTATACCTTCTGCGATACCCTTCGGAAAGGGCAGAACCGGTGCCGAGCCGGGCAAAGATTGGATTCCTACCATGCAAATTTCGGATTTCATAGAGCGCGCCAGAGAGGAAATCCTGGCGGAATCCGTTGCCCATGCCAAGACGATCTTCGCTTTGGGAGACGAAGGCGAAGTCGTGCTTCGCGACCACCTGCCTAAGCTGCTGGAAGCAATTTCAGCCGACCTTCGAACGCCGCAGAGTAGGACGGAGTCTATTGAAAGGTCTCGCGGCCGCGCACCTTGGGGCCACCCCTCGGAGGCGACCGCCGCCGCGACACACGGATTGCTGCGCGCCCGTAGCGGGCTTCATGTGGAGCAACTCGTCGCCGAATTTCGCGCCCTGCGCTCCTGCGTCTTGCGCCTGTGGGCCGAGGCCTCTGTTGCCGACGCCGACTCGATTCGAGACATCGGTCGCTTCAATGAGGCGATCGACCAGGCACTCGCCGAGTCCGTGCGGGAATATGCTGCCGAAGTCGAGCGATGGCAACAGATCTTTCTGGGGGTGCTTGGTCACGACCTGCGCGGCCCGCTGAACGCCGTTTCTCTCACCGCTCAGGTCATGGCCCGCCGTGCCCCGAAAGCAATGTCCGCGTCGGCCGCGGCGTTGACTCGCGGCACCCATCGGATGGCCGTGCTGCTCGACTCATTGCTTGAGTACAACCGCGCCGGCCTGGGCGCGGGCATGGCGATCGAGTTGGCTCCCGGCGATCTAGCCGCTGCGTGCGAAGAAGAACTGGAGCTGCAGCGCGCAGCGCTTCCCGGCGCCAGGATCGAGTGGGTCGTGCAGGGTGACACCCGGCTGCAGTTCGACAGTTCACGCATGTGCGAAGCACTCGGGAATCTGGTCGCCAACGCGGTCAAGCACGGGCTTCCTTCGGAGCCAGTGACCGTACAGCTGGAAGGCGACGACGATGTCGTGCGCCTGTCGGTCGAGAATGCGATCGGCCGGCATCTTTCACGCGGCGAGATCGAGCGGCTGTTCGAGCCGCTGCGCAGGGGAACCAAGGAAGCGCCGAGGACGGATCGCTCGCATCTCGGCTTGGGCCTCTTCATCGCAAGGCAGATAGCGAGGGCCCATGGCGGGGATGTCATCGGCCAGTCCACCTCTCAACGGATCTGCTTCACCATGACCGTTCCAAGATCGGTGCCTGCTAAAGCCTGGTGAGCTCGCTCGGACCGCCGCTGCAGGCGCCTCGCGGCCACGAAAAAGCCCGCCGAAGCGGGCAATGAGGACCCCTCTGAAGTCCTCGGTTGGAGGAGGAAAGGGAAAGATCAGATGCTGAACCTGCTCGGTGAACGCGGCCTTAACGCGGAAAACGTGAACGGCCTACATACAAAGGCGACGACTCCGCCGTACTCTGGAACGTGATGGTCCGCTGGCGCTGGTAGAGGATGCTTCGGCAACCCGCTCGTTGCGAGTGGGCCCTTGATGCCCTTGGCCCATCGCTAACATCTCGGCGCGACATTGATATGCCGCTTTTGCAGGCACTACGCGGAGACGCACGGCTGGCAACGGTTTGCGGCCCTCGGAGCCACGTTATCCACAACGTTGCCCACCACGCCGGTGGACAAGCTTTCGCTGGCGGAGGCGTGCCCAAGCGATATGGCGCGCCAAAGTTGCGCACATTCTTACTACATGCAGCGATTTGTCTCAGTGCTGTCCGTCGGCGCGCTGGGCCCTGCGCCACTCCCAAGGCGCCGCAGGCTCAAGTTCGCGCCAAAGGCCAACGCGCTTTGCTTTCGCCTCCGCCTCCGCGGACTCATACTGCCATGGGGCCGCTGCTTCCATCGTCGCCGGAGCGGTTCGAGGCAGCTCCTGCCGCCGCTCTCGCTGCGCCACCAGCCACGGTCGAGGCCACACCCATGCCGGCCTTGGCTCCAGCACTCACGGCGGACCCAACCGCTGAGGCGATCAGCGCGAAGGTCACAAGGGTCGCTACTGCCCAGGCGAGAAAGCCGTGCGCAGGGTCACGAAAACGCGCGTCGTCCGTATGGATGCCGCTCCACTTCGTTCGTAGAAGCCCAGCGAGGTAACCGCCAACGAAATCCGCTACTGGACGAAGGCCTCGGCGTGTCAGAGAGAAGCTTCGGGAGGCCGTGGCCGCCGTAGCGTGAGCGCCGACGCGGTTCGCCAGCACTTGCGCAAGCCTCAGAAGTAGGCGTGGGCCGCCAACCCGGACCCTCCGGCTCTCCGAGTGTCAGGTCACTGCCTGGCGCTATCGTTGCCCGCGGCTTCCTCGGTTTGGGCCGCATCGGTGCCAATGTCCGGGGTGCCCGGGAAGCCGGCCTTCTTGTTCGCCTCACGCCCCATTCGGCTGCCCTCCTCGGGAGGGTCCTGCCCGATGGCGCGGCTTTGCTCGATGTTGCGGCCCGAGGATGCACCACGATCTCCAAGCCTTGCTTCATGGGCCGGCGACGGCGCGGCGGGCTGATGCTTGCTTTCAGTCATTTCGCGATCTCCTTGTGCAAAACACAAGCGTCGCCACGGCGCTCCTCAGGAATGGTAGTAGTTCGCCGACGTTGGCGTAGGCGGCCATCGACGGGTGGCGCTGTCGCTAAGCGCTGACACGCACCCTACCTCGAGGAAGCCCTAGCTGATGACTGACCATCTCCGCTCGATCGACCGTTACCGTGGACGAACCCGATCCGGGCGTCTTTCATTGGGTCCTGATCGAGAGCACGGAGGATGCGTCGGTCTACAACGAGCTTGAAGCCTCCGAGGGCAGCTGCCACAGCCGGACACATGCGCTCAGGCAAGGGACGGAGCGGCTGATGGCGCTCGCAAAAGAATCGCCCCTGAAGGGTCCGCGCTGCCGGGGGCAAGGACGAAGACCGATCCGGTTGGCGGACCAGGCGTCGAATGAACTGCTAATCGACATGACGACCGTGGCCGCCTTGTCGATCATCTAGGGCTAGCGACCGTCGCGATCCGAATCGCCAGGAATGGCTCGTTCGACGTTGTCGCTGAGACGTTGCCAAGCATCGCGCGTTGCATGCTTTGCGCGATCCCATTCCAACGACGACCGTCCGCGAGCGGTTCCCCAGTCGCGACCTAGATCCGCTTCAACGTCATCGAACTTGCGATCCGGATGACGCGAATAGGCGTCGACGCCGTAGCGATAGGCCGGCGAGTAGTCGTCGTAGCTCGTGCCGGGGGCCACATAGTCTCGCCCGGCATAGTTCTCACGCCAGTAGGCATCTTCGGCTACCGGGTCCGCTTTGACGGCACGGCCAGCCAGGGCGCCGGCCACGGCACCCACCGCGGCACCCACTACCGCGCCCACCGGACCGGTCATTCCGCCGACGGCTGCACCGGCGGCAGCGCCGCCAGCTACGCCACCAGCAACGCCGCCCAGCACCGCGCCCACACCAGTAGCGGTACCAGTCGCGTCCTTGTCGCCCGGCACGCGGGGGTCATTCAGATCAGCCATCGCAGGTCTCCTGTTGAGTGATTGGAAAGGAGACGATGCGCCTCTAAAGCGGCCGCACCATTCGTATCGAGGCTATGCGACTGCGGGCGCGAACCGATGGTGAGTGCCCGTCTGGACCTACAGATGGGGTCAGGGAAGACTGAAACATGTCCCGGGAGGTAGGTCAGCGACTTCCGAAGGCTATTTGGAGTTCGTCTAGTGCCGCTCGAACGTTCTCCCAACGCAGCGGCCATATCGGCTGTCGCGCCCTCCGGCGAAGCAACTGGTGTGGGATCGAGCACGAAGCCGAGCCGCTCGCTCGCAAGCGCCCACCTCAACTCGGCGTTGATCTGGTTGGGGGGTCCTGTCCTTCTCGTTCTTGGCCATGGCGGCTACCACCTACCTACTCATATCCCAAGCGCCCACTCATGCGCGAATGATTCCTAATAGGCTTTCCCAAACCAAAGATAACAATCGGGGTCTTGTCACGATGGCCGTGCTTTCAGTCTTCCTCGTTGAAGACAACACAAAAGTTCGAGAGCACCTGTCCCTGCGCTGGCAGATCTGGGATCTGCCACGTGATTGCCATAGCGCAATCGGAATCTGAAGCGATCGCGTGGCTCGCCACCACGAAGGCCAATGGGACCTCGCTGTCGTAGACCTCTTCCTAGAGGACGGCAACGGCCTCGGCGTCTTTGAGTGGCACCGCGGAAGAGGGGGCGCAGGCCCGGAGGCCGCGGCCAGCCTCGGCGATCTCGATCCGGCGCTGGTCGATCGCATGGAGGCGATCATCGACAACGACCGCGTGCTGCGCTGGAGCGTCAAGCAGCGCGGGATTCTGGATGAACTGCGTTGCGACCATGCGCGAGTCCCTGCGCGAAATCGAGCGTTTCTCGACGCAGGGCCGCACTGGGCTCATTCGCTGTCCCACCCTTTTCACGCAGGCGCCCGCTGGCCGCAACGCAAGCCTTCTTCAATCAGTTGCGCTGCCCCAGGCAACTGGTGCGCTTCACGCGCGAGGAGCACGCCGAGGGCGATTGCGAGATGTTGAGTCGTTCGCTGGTGAATCGGCGCTCGCTGGACTGGTTGGATGAGGTGCTCGGGGCTGCTTGATCGTTCGCCTCTGCAAGGTGGAGGCGGCCCGCGTCGGAACTGACCGGCCCGCCATGCTCGCGACTAAGGCCGGCAAGCATCACGGCGTGAAGGCCCTCACCGATGTGGTTGGGTACTGCATCCACGCGACCGACTGCACCGATGCGGCCGAGGTTGATAAGGTTCTCATCATTGACCGTGACAACGCGCAAATGGCGTCCATGGTGGAGGTGCTGCAATGAGCCATATTCGCACGCTGTCGACGGTAGGCGATGTGGCTCCTATGCAGGATGCTCTCGCGGCTCGTCCCGGGCTGTGGGACCAGAACATCGGCCGTACCGCCCCTCAATATTCGCCCCGTCACGGCCTTTCCGACATTTGGGCGCGACATGCCGACCGGGCAACGATGCGTGAGGATGGTTCTCACGATTCGGTCTGGTATCCATGCGCCGATCTCCTGCCGGTGCGCCCCTTCCGGGTCGCCCACGGGCGCGCCGGGGTTCTTCGAGGCGCACCAATGAAGCGCGCTCCGCAAGGCTCCCCCCGCCGCATCAACCTACGGTGGGCGGCTTAGAACTGTCCCTGCCCATCACCGGTGCGGTCATGAACCCAGCGCATCGCCTGCTGCTCGGCGTGACGGGTTGCTTCCGCCTCGGTCCCATAAACGATTTCCTCGGTGTCGTTGGGCAGTTGCGTCTCTTCCTCATCCGCGGGAGTTCGAACAAGAACGACGATGGGCTGATAGCCGCCGCGGACGGGCTCTGCGCGCAACACGAAGCGAAAGCCGCGGTATTCGAGCGAGTGGCCATCGGAAATGGGAGTGCTGGAGTCTGTTGGCATGGTTCTGGCCTCTTGGGAACTCCTCAGATGGTGCGAGAGGATGAGGGCATCGGCATGCAGGCCCGCACAGGGGTTGTTTGAAGGACGGCGCGCCGCGATAGTGAATCGTCCACCCCGCCTTCAAGGCCACGGGCGAGATGGAGAGGCTAGGGCATACCTATTCGAAATCTCCAGTGCTAAGCTTCAAGGGGTTCTCTGTCGAGTACACGTCGCCCGCAGGAGCGAGTTCCAACACCTTCGCGTTGATGGCCTGGCTGTGCCGAAGGTAAGCCTCTGCAAGGCCTTTCTCGCCCGGCCCTGCTCCAAAGTGGTCTTCCATCGCCTCTCGCGTGGCGCGCACCGGTATCGAACCACCAGCCCGCGCTACGCGGAAGGACAGCCATCCACCTTTGTCTTCGAGGTTTGCAAAGCTGCCCAGCGGCGCGCTGCCCGCGCTGCCCAACTCCGCAGGGGATTTCTCGACGCCTTCCTCTGCGCCCGGGGTCAGAAGATTTTGTTGCTCAATCATTGGGCCCTCCAGTTCGATGGAAGCTGGTTGCCGAAAGGTGCCACGAATCCTGGGCCTGCCGATGCAAGCCGCATCGCGGAGCTAGTGCAGGACAACCCCCACAGGAGGTCTTCGGGTGACAACCTCAGCAGCCAGCGCCGCCGAGGCTGCGGGTGCAGGCCTTGGCAGAGGGCCCGTGTCGCCGATGTCTGGAATGATCGGCGCGTTCCTGTCAAAGTCCTTCAATGGATCCCACAGATCCAAGGATGACTTCCGAGATCACGCCAAATAGACGACGATTCGGAAGAACACGGTGGCGCCCCGATCGTTCTCTCGCAGAGACGCCGACGCGACCCAATTCAAGGGCGCGCCGCATGCCTGGCTTCGATTGCCAACGTCCTACTCGAAGGAACCCGGGTTTTGAGCAAGACTGAACTCACCGCAGCCATCGCCGCCGATCCCACTCTCACCAAGGCCGACGCTGCCCGAGCACTTGACTCAGCGCTCGAACCTGGCCGGCGCCCTTGCCAAAGGCGAGGGCGTGCAGTTGGTCGGCTTCGGCAACCTCACCGTTTCGAACCGCACCGAACGTTCGGGTCGCAATCCGTCGACCGGCGAACCGATGACCATCAAGGCGAGCAAGGCTGTTAAGTTGCTGTTGGCAAGTCCTTGAAGGACGCGGTGAACGCAGCGGTGTGATGTAGCGCTTGCCTGGCGTCCTTGACTTGGATTTTCGGTTCAAGCTGGGGGTCCAGGCCGATTCCGGTCTGCGCCCGTGACACTGATCCTGTCACCAAGACCCTGGTGATGATGTCGATGCGCCCTTCCTCGTCGCTGTATTCTCGATGCGTTGGTCAGGTGGTTGGAGAACACCTGAACGAGCCGTTGCCGGTCGCCGAGAACCTGGCATGACGCTTCCGCCTGCACGTCGACGCCCATCAAGCTCGGTGGTCATCCGAATCGGGGCCGGCGGATTGCGCAGCTCATGGCCGCCATAGCGTGGGGCATACCGCGATCGATCGTGAGGCAGTAGTCCACCCTCCTAAACGTAGGCGAGCATCGGTTCTTGGGACCTCGTCGGGCGGAAGCGGGTGATGGCGCTGGCCAAGGAGTCGTCGATCGTCGACGCGCCGAAGGTGGGGCCGCGGACGACGATCCTGTGGCCGGTCAGCTCGTCGCCTGTACCGGAGGCACTGGAGGGGATGAGCTAATGGCCACTTTGAGGCCGTCCAGAGCGTCTTGCGCTCGGTCGATCGCCGTGAGCACGCCAGTTGGCGCCTCAGGAACCGCGCCGGCGGGAGGATTGAGGGCGAAACAGATTCAAGACAACCCGATTGCCGCGCTAGCTGATTGGGGGTCTGCAAGCGTGATGGCCATTGCCCAGACTGAAGACGAAGCGATTGCGTGGCTTGCGCGTCACAAGGGGCGGTGGGATCTCGCAGTTGTCGATCTCTTCTTGGCCGAAGGATCGGGTCTCGGCGTAGTCCGTTGGTGCCAAGGCCGCGACCGCCATCGAGGGTGGCCGTGCTCACCAACTATCCGACCGAGACGATGCGCAAGGCTTGCCTCGAAGCGGCGCAGACGAGTTCTTCGACAAATCGACACAGCTCGAGGAGTTCTTCGAGTTTTGCCTGAACCGGGGCTAACGCGACTTCGTCGTTGGGTTACCCGAACGCGCGCGTTGCGTCGGGGTGGTGTCCTCGTCGAGTGTAGTGAGGCAAGAACTCGAAGATCGCAGGCGCGCCCGCCGAATTAATGGATACCGCCCGGTTGGATCGTGGAGCCAAGGGCCGGCGATCAAGGACCCAGGAGAGCAGTACACGCGGGACGCCGCCCTACATCCATTCGCAGTATCTGCCGATGACAAATCTGACTTCGATTGCTTTCTGATGGGCAGAGCTATAGCGGCGATCTCTCTTTCTTTAAGGAATTTGTCATGAACATGCAGGACATGCAGAACCGCCCCGAGTCGGAGCGTGAGGCCGTCAAGAGCAATATGAAGCGAGCCACCGAGAGTGCGCCCGCAGAGTTCCGAGACAAGGCCAACGAAAGCAAGGTCGTAGAGATCGGCGACGACTTGACGAACCGGCCCATCCAGGGCATTGACCCCCGCGTCAAGTCCGCTTCCCAGTCAGGAACGTCGGGCGGTGACGATCGCCAAGCGCGCATCCGCGCGGCAGCCTACGCCGCATGGGAGCGGCGCGGGCGCCCGGCCGGCCACGAGTTGGAGGACTGGCTTGAGGCGGAGCGCTCGCTCGACCCTAACGCCAACGCTTCGCCCACCGAGTAGCCACCTCAGGGCAAGTCGACCAGCCTCTGTGCGTCCGCCCACGCGCGGTGCGCCGGGAACAATTGCATCAGCCTGGGGTTCCGCTATCGCGCCGTCGTCTGTTTGCAATCCGCGGCTGAACCCCTGCAGTCGTCCTGACGCGAGCGTGCTGTCGGACCGGGGAGCCAGCCGGGCTTCTGTCGATCCCCCGTGCGGCGATCTTGCCACAGGCCGCTCGACCAAGCCCGGATCGATATGACGCGGCGCAGGTTCCGCCATCTTGGAATCACCCGACCGCGGGGGACTCACGACCATTTCCGGGTCGGCGCTAGGTCGCTGTCCTTCCGGCGGGGGCGGTGCGTACGGCTTGGGAACTGGTTGTGCGGCCACAAGACTGATCGACAGCAACATTGCAACCACGCCAAGCAAGATGCAGGCGCGTTGATGAGAGATCGGGAATGACCGACAGAGGCCACACCCAACTCGAATGCACCTATGAACATGCGAAGTCGCTCCTAGCATTCGATCTCCCGCGCCCACTCTCTCCCAGTGCCTGTCCTCAGCAGATCTCGACGCGCGCGATGTCAGCGTCCCATGTGGATGTCTGTAGCCTCGTCTGACTGCGCTCATCCCCGGAAGTGCAAGGGCTAGCCGAGGTCGGCCGGGCGCAGTCAGCGCTTCGCGGCGACGGCTTGCCAGAGCGCTTCGAGTTGAGTTCGCTCCTTGGCGAATCGCAGGGCAAGGCGCTGTCTGTCCTCTTCCATTGACTGGATGAATTTGCTCTGCACCCGAACGCCGGTTTCGTTTTCCTCGAATTTCTCACGCAAGGCCGCCGGTGCCTTGGTGCGGTCCCCACGATAGAACTCGAGTTCCTGGTCGAGCCCTTGCCGCGCAAGCTCCAACGTTGCGAGGTAATGCCTGGCTACTTGGGCGGCTTGTTCGATCTGCGCCAGGGCCTCGTCGCGCTCCCGGTCGTGAATGCGAGCGTCCGGATACCGGACCAGGAGGGCTCGCTCTCGCCGGCGTTCGCCCGCGCGGTCAAGGGCAGCCTGCTCCGCCCGTTGATCTTGATTCTGGCGAGCGACAAGGTCCAGGTCCGAATAGGTCGGTCCGACCGTGTGCAAGACGCCCCCAGTCTTGCGCAACTCCTGCTGGCTCCTGTCCGCGCACTCCACAATCGGTCGGTCTGAACTCAACGCGCGGCCGTGGGCGTCTTTGCAGGCATAGACCCGAGGGGCCGGCTGCGCATCTGCATTTGCTGAGCTGAGCGTGACCAGAACACAACAGGCGAATGCTGCGGCTTTTTCGCCGATCGGCTTCGTCAAAGCAACGCAACCTTCAGGGTCCAAGTGAGGGCCGCCACCAAGCCAATGATCAACGCACAGGTCCTCCACACACGAAGACCTTCGGCAGGCAGCTCGGGGTGAAGGGAGATGGGCCGCCGCGAGGGCGGGCGACCATCGCGCTCAGGCTTGTCGGTCCACCAACCAAGGTTCGTGTCGTATTGCGTTTTGTCAGTAACCGATTGTAGTTACATGTACTACTTTCGTTTGAGTATTTTTTCTCGAGAGGTGTGGGGCCCTCCGCAGCGGCTCGACCGGGCGGAAGCAGACCCCGGTCGAGGTCCGCGAGGACTGCTCTATTGCACCCCTACAAGTCAAGGGCGTCTTGGCCTAGCCGTCGTGCCGGGCGCACCATCTACAAACAGTGGAGCTCTTCAATACAACCCATCCACGTACACGCCGCACGTCCACTTGAAAGGTCTTTGTCATGTCTGCTTCCAGTACCGGCGTGAAGTCGAAGCGAAGGGCGCCGGCGCAACTTCACTTGGTGTCCGTCTCACCGCCGGCGCGCCACGGCACCCGCAAAGCCCGCGGCAGTCGGTCGACCTCGCGGCGCCGGCCCATCCTGTTCGACTACGATGTCTGGATGGCGTGGACCGCACAGGTGCTCGCGATGCCGCCTCGTCCCTGAAAGCTGGCCGGTGCGGATCGCGACCTACAACATCAACGACATTCGGAAGCGAATCGCGCCGCTGCGCGCCTGGCTCGATGTGATCGCGCCCGACGTCGTGTGCCTGCAGGAGCTCAAGTGCAGCGAAGCCGAGTTCCCCACCGGGGAGATCGAGGCCATGGGCTACCACGCGCTGGTCCATGGCCAGAAGAGCTGGAACGGCGTGGCCATCCTGGCGAAGGGCGCACCGCCGCTCGAGATCCGCCGGCGCCTGCCCGGCGACGCCGCCGACAAGCAGGCCCGCTACCTGGAGGCCGCCGTCCGCGGCCTCGTGATCGGCTGCCTCTACATGCCCAATGGCAATCCGCAGCCGGGCCCCAAGTTCGACTACAAGCGCGACTGGTTTGGCCGTTTCAACGCGCATGCCGCGCAGCTGCGTGCCTCGGGACATCCGGTGGTCCTGGCTGGCGACTACAACGTGGTGCCAAGCGATGCCGACATCTATGCCACCCGGTCCTTCAAGGACAACGCACTGCTGCAACCGGCACCGCGTGCCGCGTACCGGGAACTGCTCGATGACGGCTGGACCGATGCGCTGCACCGTCAATCGCCCGAGCAGCCGCTCTACACGTTCTGGAGCTATCTGCGCAACCGTTGGCCGCGCGACGCGGGCATGCGCATCGACCATCTGTTGCTAAGCCCGGAAGTCGCGAAACGGATGGAGCGCGCCGGCGTCGACCGGGCGGCGCGCGGCATGGAAGGCGCGAGCGACCATGCGCCCGCCTGGGTCGATCTTCACGACTGACGATGTTCGCGGGCCGGGATCCCGGCGATTGCCGCAAAAAACACAATCGTCGACAACGAGGTCGCTCCCCCAGCATAGCAACGAGACGGTCTGCCGGCGTCTTGCCACGGTGGCTGAGCCGCCGCTCCTGTGCGGTAAGCGCCCTCGCTACTTTGCCGGCGCGAATCCGATGATCTTCATCGCGGCAGCCAGCGGCTGCCGAGCGGTCCAATAGTCGGCCCATGGGTCTGTCGTCTGAAACGACAGGTGCTCGCGCGCGGTGGCGATGGTCCACTGTGCACCGCCCTTCAGCTTGGGCAGGTCATCCCAGGCCACCGGCATCGACACGCCGAGCCCGGGACGCGCCCGGGCAGAAAACGCCACCGCGGTGGTGGCGCCGTGCCCGTTGCGCAGGAAGTCGACGAACAGCTTGCCGACCCGATTCGAGGGACCGCTCCTGGCCACGAAACGTGCGGGGATGGTGCGCGCGAGATGCTGGACCACCGCCTGCGAGAAGCCCTTGACCGCCTCGTAGCCGAAGCGCGGCGCGATCGGCACCACCACGTGGAGGCCCTTGCCGCCACTGGTCTTCAACCAGGCCTGGAGGCCCAGCTCCGACAACAGCGTGCGCACCAAGATCGCCGCCTCCTGGATGTGCTGCCAGGACGTGCCTTCTCCGGGGTCGAGGTCGAAGATCATGCGATCCGGCTTGTCGATGTTCTTGGCCGTGGAGTTCCAGGTGTGGAATTCGATGACGTTCATCTGCGCCGCCGAGGCCAGCGCCTGCGCGGTCCCGACCTCGAGCAGCGCGCCGTGCCCCGGCCACAGCCCGGGGTCCAGTTCCTTGATGCCGGGGATGCTGATCTTCTCGTCGTGCTTCTGGAAGAAGAGCTCGCCCGTCACGCCGGTCGGGCCGCGCACCAGCGAGCATGGGCGGCTCTTCAGGTGCGGGAGGATCCAGTGCGCCACCGACTCGTAGTAGCGCACCAGGTCGAGCTTGGTGAGGCCCGAGGCGGGGTCGATCACGCGCTCGGCGTTGCTCACCTTGATGCCCCCGGTGGCTGTCTTGCCTGCCGTCTTCACGGGGCCGGCATCCGCGAGAGTCTGGGCCGTCTCGCGCACAATCGCCTGGGCCGGCTTGTCGGTGCGCAGGGAAACATAGGACGCATGCCGGATCTGCCCGTCCGGCGTCCACTCGGCGAAGGCCACCTCGGCGACCATTCGCGGCGCCACCCAGCGCTCGCTGCCTGGGGTGCGCTTTGACCACCGGCCGGGCTTGCCCGCGCCGGCAGGGAAGGGCGCCTTGGCGACCTCGATCTTGGCGAGCTTGCGCTTCAACGCCGCGGCCTCGTCCGAGTCCCATCCGGTACCGACGCTCCCCACCGACACCAGCGTGCCGTCCGGCGCGTGCACGCCGAGCAGCAGGCTGCCGATCTGCGGGGAGCCGTCTGAGCGATCGGTGTAGCCGGCGACCACGAACTCCTGGCGCTGCTGGCACTTCAGCTTGAGCCAGGTCTCCGTGCGCCGCGAGGCGTAGGGCGCGTCGGCGCGCTTGGCAATCACGCCCTCGAGGTTCATGCGGCAGGCCGAACTCAGCACCGACGCCGCATCGGCCTCGAACGCCGCGCTGAAGCGGACGTGGTCCGTCGCCTGCTCGTCGAGCAGTGCCTTCAGAAGCTGCCGGCGCGACACCAGCGGCGCTTCGCGCAGGTCGTAACCTTCGAAGTAGGGCATATCGAACACGAAGTAGACGATCTGCGCGTTGCCTGCGCCGCTGTCGAAGGCCTTCTGCAAGGCGTTGAAGCTGGGCAGGCCTTTGTCGTTGAGCACCACGATCTCGCCGTCCAGCCAGCTCGACCCGAGCCCCAGGCCTTCCAGCTCGCGCACCAGGCCGGGCATCTTGGCCGACCAGTCGTGGCCGCCGCGCGTCACGAGCGCTGCCTTGCCCTTCTCGATGCGGGTCATGATCCGGTAGCCATCGAACTTGATCTCGTAGAGCCACTGCCCGGCCGCCGGGACGCCGGTGGCCAGGGTCGCAAGCTGAGGACTCATCTTGGCGGGGAGGGGCGCCTTGACGGCGCCCGGCACGCTGGCGTCCGTGCCGCTGGCGTGCCTCGCGGTGCGCGCTGCGGCGCGCTTGGAATCGGAAGTTGCCGGACGAAGCGGCTTGGCGATCACACTGTCGGGAAGGGCCGAGACGACGTCGTAGTCCGCCTTCGGTCGCGCAAACGCGTCACGCTTCTTGAACAGGATCCAGGGCTCCTGCTTCTCGCCCCCCTTGGCGATCTTGACCAGTTCCCACAAGCCGGCCAACTTTTGGCCGTGGAGGTGGAAGAGCAGCTTGCCCTTCTTCAGGCCTTCCCGCGGATCGCCCTCGGGCTCCCAGGTCCCGTTATCCCAGACGAGGACCGAGCCGGCGCCGTATTGCTTGGGCGGAATTGTGCCTTCGAACGATCCATAGGACAGGGGGTGATCCTCGACATGGATCGCCATGCGCTTGTCGGCGGGGTCGAAGCTCGGCCCCTTTGGCACCGCCCAGGAGAGCAGGACCCCGTCCAGTTCAAGGCGGAAGTCGTAGTGCAGCCGGCTGGCTGCGTGCTTCTGGATGACGAAAGAAAGTGCCTTGCCCTTGCGGGGCGCGTGCTCGCCCCGAGGCTCGGAGGTGACCGCGAAGTCGCGCTTCGACCAGTATTTCTCGAGCGGATCCAGGCGAGGTTCGTGGGCCATGCCGAAATCTACAAGGCACGCCTCGCCGCGTCGAGCGGCGCGCTCGCCGTTCGAACGCGTTTGGCTCGCTTGCGCAGTCCGAAGCGCGAAAGTATCTGTGAAGGCCCAGTCGGTGGTTCGGCGACGTTGGCCATTGCTTCGACAAACTCCAGGCACGTGCGCTCGATTTCGGCGCCCGCCTCGAGGTGAGCACGCCGGGGTGACTTCGAGCTCACGAGCCCAGCCCCCCGGTGCGCCGGTACGTTTGTAGCCGTTGCCACGCCCCGAAAAGCGCCAGAAGAATCATCATGACGTCTTCGACGTCGACCGGGCCGCCGTCTTCTTGGTAGCGGTTTTGGTGGCGGCACGGCCCCTGGAGGTCGCCCCCGCGCGCGACGTAGGCCGCTCCGCACCAGCAGTGCTGGCCAGCTTTGCGTCGTGTCGTAGCGACGCGATCAATCGCGCCTTGTCGTCCTCGAACGCCCGTGGAAGACGGGGCATAGCGTCCTCTGTTGGTCTATTTTTTCTTGAGGTACGCGCGCACGGCTTCGGCACTGTTGCCCACGGCATGTACTGCCTCCTTGAGCTCCTCGGCGGTGCACCCCAGCGAGTGGGTCCAGCTTTGAACCTCATGAGGCTCGGACCAGGAAATCAGCTTCCGGTCGAGACCGGTCTTCTTCGGATCGTCTGCCATCTCGAACTCCTGTAGGTTTGGACCAGGCATTTCCCGATCGACGATTGAAGATCGTGCCCCCCGAGCGCTGAACGTGAGTGGGCGGTGGGCGCAATGTGGTGCCGGACGACATCCATTGCCCCGGGTTGGTTGTGACAGCGCTCCCAGCGTCTGGCCGATCGTGTGGCACAACATCCGGCGTCCTTCGCCTGCACTGTCCCGTCTGCCCGGTCCATTGCGCTATCTGGCACACCAGCTCGCTGTAGAACTGCCGGCCAGCCGACACGCGCCAAGCGGCCTGCGCCGCACCGAGGCCGAGTCCACCTCGCAGCGGCGCGCTCAGGGCGATGCGCGGGTCGACGCATTCACGAAGGGGGCGAGGTAGCGCGCCGTGAGGCTTCCCGCTGCAGCCGCCACCTGTGCAGGCGACCCGGCCGCCACGACGCGGCCACCGTCCTGCCCTGCGCCCGGTCCCATGTCGATGACCCAATCGCATTGCGCCACCACGCGCATGTCGTGCTCGACCACGATCACCGAATTGCCCGCATCGACCAGGCCGTTGAGCTGCGTCATGAGCTTGTCGACATCGGCGGGGTGCAGGCCTGTGGTGGGTTCGTCGAGCACATAGAGTCCTTTGCCGCGCTGCGCGCGCTGCAGTTCGGTGGCGAGCTTGATGCGCTGGGCCTCGCCGCCTGAAAGCTCGGTGGCGGGCTGGCCCAGGCGCAGGTACCCGAGGCCGATTGCCTGTAGGAGGCGAAGCGGCCGCTCCACCGCCGGCTCCTCGGCGAAGAAATCGACGGCCTCCTCGACGGTCATTCCGAGAACCTCGGCGATGTTCTTCCCGCGCCAGCGGATGGCCAGGGTCTTGTCGTTGTAACGTGCGCCGTGGCAGGTCGGGCAGGGTGCATAGACGCTGGGCATGAACAACAGTTCCACGCTGACGAAGCCCTCGCCCTCGCAGGTGTCACAGCGCCCCTTGGCCACGTTGAACGAGAACCGGCCGGCATCGAAGCGCCGCGCCCGCGCCGAGGGGGTCGCGGCGAACAGCTTGCGAACAGGATCGAAAAGGCCGGTATAGGTCGCGAGGTTCGACCGTGGCGTGCGACCGATCGGCTTCTGGTCGACGTGCACCAGCCGGCGCAGCGACTCCGCGCCACTGACGATGTGCCCCGTCACCCGGTCCATTGCTGTGGGTTCAAGGTCGAGCTCTTCGCCGTCCCGAGGCGCGTCGTGACCCAGGTGCGCCGAGATGAGTTCCGTCAGCGCCCGCGTGACCAGGCTCGATTTGCCGGAACCCGAGACCCCGGTGACGGCCGTGAGGACACCGAGCGGAAATCCGATGTCGAGCTGGCGCAGGTTGTTGCAGTTCACATGGGCGAGCGTGAGCCGGCCGCTCGGCTCCCGCGCTCTACGCGCCGGCAAAGCATCCGTGGCGAACAGGTAGCGCGCCGTGTGCGAGTCCCTGACCGCGCGCAGGCCCTCGGGCGGGCCGCTGAACAGGATCCGGCCTCCTTTTTCCCCCGCGTCTGGGCCGACATCGACGAGCCAGTCGGCGCGCCGCATGATGTCAAGATCGTGCTCCACGACGAACAGCGAGTTGCCGGCGCGCTGGAGCTGGACCAGCGCCGCCAGCAGGGCTTCGCTGTCGGCCGGGTGCAGGCCAGCAGAGGGCTCGTCGAGTACATAGACCACGCCGAACAGGTTCGAGCGGATCTGGGTGGCCAGCCGCATTCGCTGGAGTTCGCCTGGCGACAGCGTCGGCGTGACCCGGTCGAGCGAGAGGTAGCCGAGCCCGAGCTCGAGCAGCGTCGTGACGCGTTCGAGGACGTCGTGGGCGATGCGTTGGGCTGCAATGCGTTTTTCCTCGGAGAGAGCCGGCGTACGGCGCACGTCGGGGGCGGCAAGATGGGCTGATCCGCCGGCCGCGACGCGCTTGGCCGTGCCGCGCTTCGCCGCAGCACGGCTCAGGACCTTCGCATCGGCGCCTTGGGACAAGGCGCCGCGCGCCGCCGGCGCCAGCACGCGCGCCAGTTCGGCGAGCGGCAGCTGCGACAGCGTGCCGATGTCATATCCCGCGAAGCTCACGGACAGGGCCTCGCGCTTCAGCCGCCGCCCGTCGCAGCCCGGGCAGACGCTCGGCGCCATGAACCGCGCCACGCGCTTTTTCATGAGGTCGCTGCGGGTCGTGGCGAAGGTGTGGAGCACGTAGCGCCGCGCGCCGGTGAACGTGCCCTGGTAGCTGGGCTCCAGCCGTTTGCGCAGTGCGGCCCGCGTCTCGGCAGGCGTGAACCCGGCATACACCGGGACCGTGGGCTGCTCCTCGGTGAAGAGAATCCAGTGGCGCACCTTCTTCGGAAGGTCGCGCCACGACGTGTCGACGTCGTGACCCAGGGTCACGAGGATGTCGCGCAGGTTCTGGCCGTGCCAGGCGGGTGGCCATGCCGCGATGGCGCGTTGGCGGATGGTGAGCGAGTCGTCCGGCACCATCGAACGCTCCGTCACTTCGTAGGTCAGTCCCAGCCCGTGGCAGGTGGGGCAGGCGCCCTGCACCGTATTGGGCGAGAAGTCTTCCGCGAAGAGCATCGGCTGGCGCGCAGGATAGGTGCCGGCGCGGGAATAGAGCATGCGCAACGAACTGGAAATCGTCGTCACGCTCCCGACCGACGAGCGGCTGCTGGGTGTGCCGCGCTGCTGCTGCAAGGCCACAGCGGGCGGCAGGCCGGTGATCGCGTCGAATTCCGGCACGCCGGCCTGGTCGATCAAGCGGCGCGCATACGGCGCCACCGATTCGAGATAGCGCCGCTGCGCTTCCGCGTACAGCGTGCCGAAGGCGAGCGAGGATTTCCCGGAACCGGACACGCCGCTGAACACGACCAAGGCGTTTCGCGGCAGGTCTACATTGACGCTTTTCAGGTTGTGTTCGCGCGCACCTCGCACTCGCACGAAGGCGTCCTGCGCTGGGCCTGCATCGTCGGTTCGGGGAATGTTCATGGTGCGACCTCTGTGGCTGCGGGCTGTTGGTTGCGAATCATTGCATCGCTTGTGCACGCCGGCTTGTCGGTCGCGGCCGCAACTACGAGGACGCGCGGTGACTTTCACCGGAGCGCTGCGGCGTGCGGCGTGGCGAGGCAAGCCCATGGCCTACGCGACCTGCGCTGGCGGGATGACCATGCCCCCGGGCCCGGAAACGCACACTTCAGCGTCCGCATTTCAACAGGCAAACGCCGCCCGCGCCCCGGGCAGCGGCAACATCAATCGTGAAGCCTTTAGACCTCGTGCAATGGCCTGCATCCGCAGCCTCGATTGCAGCGGCTTACCGCGTGGGCTCGAGCGCAAAGGGCAAACGCAATGCGGGCTTCTGGATATTCCTGCTTGACCTGGGGCCGCGCCACCACCGCTCACACCGCCGGTGCGCAGCGTCCACGACATCAGGGTGGCCGATGCGCTGACCTGCGTCGTTCCGGCTCAGCTGTGGCGCTCCTCGTAGTGCGCAGTCCGATCACGAAGGCGACGAACCAGAGCTGGCCAACACGGGCATTCCACCGGTCCGAGAGGTCGAGGATCCCGGCGCCGATGAGCAGTGTGGCAAAGCGCGATTGCTGCTGCCGAGCACCTCGATCACCTTATCAGGCGACCAGCGCGGTCGCCAGCGCCACGGACAGTTCTCGAGAGGCACACCAGGACGACGGTGTCATTAAGGTAGTCAAGCAGTTGCGCCGGTGTTGCAAGAGGACGCGGCATCAGCGTCCGGCCCCCTCATCGCCATTCATCAAGGGCGAAGCCACTCCTGCGGCCGCTTCGACAGCAGGTCCGCGGGATCGTCGTAGATTTCGATGGCATCTCTGAAGGCCTCACCCTTCCACCAGCCGCCGGAGCGGACCACCGCTGGGCAAGATCGTCGCGCCTTTCCATTTTCGCCGGCCAACGCCGAGTTGGACAGGTCGCTTCCGAAGGTTAACCCCGTGCAGAGAACGGTCTTACTGGGTAGCCGCCTTCATCCGCCCGGCGCGTCGGCGATAACGCCAAGTCCGACCCATCGCTTGATGCCGGCGGCCCCCTTGGAGGACGCGGCCGCTTCGGCGGCACCCGGCTCAGCCGCCGCTGCCATAGGGTCGGGTGAGGATCTCGAGGAAGTGGCCATCCGGGTCGTTCCAGTAGAAGCCTCGGCCGCCGTCGCCGTGATTGATCTCGCCGGGCCGGCGCTTACCCGGATCGGCCCAGTACGAGATCCCATGCGCGCGAATGCGGCCGAATATCTCGTCGAACTCCCTTTCGCTGACGAGAAAGGCGTAGTGCTGCGAGTCGACCTCGCCGTCGACTTGCATGAAATCCAGCGTGACGCCGTTGTCGATCTCGACACCGAAGAACGGGCCGTACCGGACCGGTGCACCGCGTCCGAGCAGTTCAGCAAGCAATTCTGCGGACGCGCGCGGATCGCGGGCCTTGACGATGGTGTGGTTCAGCTGGATGGGCATGTTGCTTCTCCGTGCAAGATCGCAAATAGTACGGTTGCCATCCCGTTTGTGGAAAGTGCAGGGGAATGATGAGGTGACCCCATGAACCGCGCCTGGAAGCTGGCGATCGCGACTGTTTTCGCGGCCGCCCTGTTGGTTGTCGCCCTCTTCTTGCCGGTGGAACTGGGCAGCACCCGCATCGTCTCGTTCGTCGATATCGCGCGCAGCCCGGCGGAGGTCTTCGCCTATGTCACCACCCCAGGCCACTGGCCCGAGTGGCATCCCTCGTCCCTGGCCGTTAGCGGCGCCGTGGATCACCCGCTCCAGATCGGCGAGTCCGCGATCGAGGACTTCCAGGTTGCCGGTCGCCGAGGGCGCGTGACTTGGCGCGTCATCGCGCGCGAGCCGGACCGGCTTTGGCGCATCGCCGGGAACATCGAGGGCCGCGAGTCGGGCGCCGTCAGCTATTCGCTGGCGCCCACGGCCACTGGCACGCACTTCGTCCGCGAGTTCGAGTACCGGACGCCCAATCTGCTGTTTGCCCTACTCAACCGGCTGAGCCTTCGAAGCCGCATCGAGGCCGAGTCTGCCCAGGCCGTTCGGCAGTTGAAGGAGCGTCTGGAATCGGCCGGCGAACCCGTTCATTTCCTGCGCAGAAATGCGGCCCCGTCGACGACGGGGCCGTGCAGTCACGATAGAGGGGATTTACTGCTTGAGCCCACTCGCCGCGGGAGCCCCGGGGGCGTGACGCCTCGCCCGCGCGCCTACGCCTGCTCCACGGTGTGACAGGTGAACTGATAGCGAGCCGCCTGATGCTCGCTGACGATAGCGAGTTGAAGTTAACCCTCGAGCGCTATGTAAAAAGGATCTCGATTTCTTAGAAGAATCGAAGATCCGCATCGGAGATACTGGTACCCACAATCTCAACACTTCGGTCGCCCCCCGCCGTTCCATTTGCCGGCACCACATCTCCATTTGCGTAGAAAAGGCCGTGGCGCCGAATAGCGAACGTAGTCTCCCTGTTGCCAGATACTGAAGACGACGGGAATCGCACCGTTGACAGGCGTCATCAAGATCTTGTGATGGTTGTCGAAGTCGTTGCACCACGGAATCCACATGTTGCAAAGAACCACCAGTGACACCTGCAATGCATGCCCTCTTCCACCGGAGTCATTGGGGTGTTCCTGATTACGGATCAGACAACTCTTTGGGAATGAAGGATCGAGTAAGCGCGCGGTGATCGCGTCTTGACTGCCGTCGCAGATCAGGCTGCCGACGTCATAGTGGCATTACTCGCACTTGTCGGCTTGCGGAGGTCCCTTCGTATTCATTGCTTACAGCCCAGCCCCACGGATCGCCGTCGGCGCGCCGGAACTGCCACCACTGGGGACGCCGGGCCGATCGCGGCGACTGCCTAGGGTCCCTCGATGTGGAGCGCTGGCCGCAAATGCCGTCATGGTCCGTTGGCGCTGATAGAGACGCTTCCGCAACCCGCTCACCGAGAGGAGATCTCGATACCGGCGGTCGTCCGCCCAACGGGTATGAAAAGGCTTGCCGCCTTCGGGTGGAATCGCGATGTACGCGAAGTGCCTAACGGGACCCTTCCTGACTGCCGGAAAGTAGGCGTCTGATTCGTGCGCTGAGTTTTGCTAGGCCGCCTCTGAACGTGCCCATCGCCGCCCTCCGAGACCGGTGTGCTTCGCGTTCGTGGCGTAGAGCTGCATTGAGAGCCAGGAGGCTTTGCGGGTTGCGCTTCCAGACCCCGGTAACCGTGAAATTGCCCCGATTTGACGGCGCTAAGCTGGGGACAATGTCGATCTGTCGGGCACCGATCTGATGCAGGAGTTGGACACGGTCCCTCGCGACCTTGAAGAAGTCGTCGTGACTGTCAATGGGTGAGTTCAAGGAGATCCTGATCGTTGGTAGTGTCGCGAAATTCTCAGCCAGGAATGAGACTACTTCAACGAGCACAATCTTCCTCGACACCGATCCATGCCGCGTTGCGCTGGGTGAAGGCACGAAGCGGTCCAGGTGAACCTCGTGCCCACCCGGTGATACGGTCACTGCCCGGATGGTGCCGACATGTGTCTCGCCATCATAGAAATACACGAGCTCCCCGAGTGTGTACGGAGCAGATCCAGGCCCTGTGATGCGGAGCTCGGGGAAGGTCAGCGAATGCCCAGCAGACGAGTCCTTGGTGCGCGGTGAGGGAACGTTGTTCAATCTGGCCCTGCCTGATCCGTGAGCCGCCAGGTCTTCAACACGGGCACGAGCGCTGCCGCAGCAATCGTGACCATGTGCGCGGTCCCGCGACCACCCTTGAACGCGACCACGAGCTCCGGACGAGCCTCGCGCAGCATTTGAGCGTTTCTGACAAGCACAGCGCGGTGCTGATAGCGATCCCAGTTTGCGCGGTACGTGGCAGCCTCGATACGTCGTGCGATGGCCCATCGGCGCGCGAGATTGTCTACACCCGTCGCACCGCCTTCGATCAGGAGCGTGACGGGCTGGCGCGCATGAACTCGGTCGAGCACATTCACGATGAACGCCGAGTCGTCGTCGCGTCCCCCGCAGACCAATACCCTCATGCTGCTACTTCAGCTGAATAGTGCCGAGGCCCGCGTATGGACATTCGCGTCCATTGCATCGTGGTGGTCTTTGCATGCTTTCTGCCTAGTAGTGAAATCGCCAAAAAGCGAACCCCGCCGAAGTGGGGCTGGGTGAGCAACTGACGTTTTAGCGATGATAGCCTCGATGGCCGCGACCTATAAGACCTTGGACAATGGGGACAGATCTGCAACTTCTGGCCGCTGACGGACTGAACGCGGTAGCTCGGGTCCCAACTTGATAGAGCCCTCGACGTTCGGCAGTCCGCGATAGGCGAAGACCCCGCTAACGCTGGTCGAGGAAGCTGGGGCACGATGCGCGTCAGTGCTGGCCGTCGGCGCGCTGAGCCTTGCGCCGTTCCCAAGCGCAACCAACTCTGATCGCGCCACAGGCCGTTCGCCTTGGCCGCCTCGGCAAACTCATATTGGCCCCGTTCCTGCGGGGTTTGCGCGCGTGCGTACCCACGATACCAACAGGCCATGCCCACCCTGACCATGGCGAGGTCGGCGCGCGAGCATCTTTGGACCATTCGGAGGGAAGCCCGAGGTCACCAGCACCTTGCAGTCGGAGCGGCCCTAGTGCAATGCGCCACCTAAATATGTACTTATCTATTCAGCGCCAGCGCCGCCTTAGCTCGCGTAACCTTGGCGAGGATGTCGGTCGCGCTCTTGGTCCAGATGAACGGTTTGGGGTTGGCGTTGTGGTGGGCCACGTACAGATCGATGGCCAATTCCAGCTCAGGCACGCTGGTGAAGCTGTCTCGTCGGATGCGGTTTTCCGAGATGTCGCGGAAGAAGCGCTCGACCATGTTCAACCACGACGCGCTCGTGGGCGTGAAGTGCATGACGAAGCGCGGGTGCTTGGCGAGCCAGGCCTGCACGTCGGGGTGGGTGTGGGTGCCGTAGTTGTCCACGATCAGGTGCAGCTGCAGGTGCTTGGGCGTCTTGCGCTGGATCAGGCGCAGGAACTGCAACCACTCCGCGTGCCGGTGTTGCTGTTGGCACATCGAGATCACGGTGCCGTCCAGGGTGTTCAAGGCGGCAAACAGTGTGGTCGTGCCGTGGCGCTTGTAGTCATGCGTGACGGTGCCGGCGCGGCCTTTCTTCATCGGCAAGCCCGGCTGGGTGCGGTTGAGCGCCTGGATCTGGCTCTTCTCGTCGCAGCTCAGAACCAAGGCGCGCTCGGGTGGATTCAAGTACAGCCCGACGACGTCCAGCAGCTTGTCCTCGAAGCGCGGATCCCGCGAGAGCTTGAAGCTGCTCTGGCGATGCGGCTTCAGGCCGTTGCGCTTCCACACCCGGCGGATGGTTGTCGCACCTACACCAAGCTGCGCGGCCAGCGTGCGCGTGCTCCAGTGAGTGGCCGCGATGGGCTTTTCGTGAAGCGTCTTGTCCACGATGCTCGACTCAAATTCGGGGGTGGTCACGCTGGGGATGCGCCCGGGGCGCGGAGCATCGTGCTTCAGGGCCTCCACCCCGCCTTCCAGGAAGCGCTGGCGCCACAAGGCCACCTGGCGCCGATCGAGATCGACCTCCACTGCGATGTCCTTGTTCTGCCAGCCCTCAGCGGCGAGCAACACAATCTTGGCGCGTTGCTGCACACGGGCCTCGACGCGGCCTCGCCGCGCCAATGCCGTCAACTCTCGTTGAACAGCAGCATCCAGTTCGATCCTTGGGGCAATGCGCATGACGACCTCCGTCGAGGTCGGAGTGTGCCGTATCGATTAAGTTCCGCTATTTCGAGCGCACTACACTAGCGGGCCCTGCGAATTGCCCGGTCGGGCTTCATCGCGAGTTGCTCCCGGGGGCCTCGGGGCGACTCTACCCTCGAGGGCGAAGTTGTCCGTGACGCTCATGCCGCCGCCGAAGTTGTCGCGGTCAACGTTCTCACGCCGATGCACTTGGTTTGCTCGGCCAGCACGTACTCGCCTTGTAGACGATGCCGGCACACCTACTTGCAGCAACGGATTGAGGAGCGCCAGTGTCAGTCGTCGCGATCGCCCCAATCCCGACGCTCGTGATGCCGATGGCGATAGCCGCCCCTGTGTCCCGGTCCGTCGTAGACCGGCGGAGGTCCGTAGTACACCGGTGCAGGGCGGTAATTCACCGGCGGCGGTGGACTGTAGTACACGCGAGGGGGTGGCTCATAGTAGACCGGCGGAGGTGGCGTGTAGACCGGTGCCGGCGCTTCGTAATACAAAGGCGCGCCGATGCCGATGGACCAATTTACCTGGGCGTCGGCCGAAGCAGCAGCCAAAAAGGAGCCGGCGACCAAGGCAGCCGTCGCAGCCAATTTGCATGCGGAACGTTTGATGCTCACAGTTGCTTTTCCAGAGGTGGCGAGATGCCGTTCTTGCAACGCCTCACAAGAGGAAAAGGTGGACCCGTTTGACGCTCTGTAACACCTCTAGCGTCCAGAGGCGTGCCGACGGCTGGCCCGACACTTCCCGGTCTCACCCTGCAAGCTCGCGCCCTCATGCCGCTTGCCTCGCATCTTTCTCGACTTCATTCGGAAGGCGTCTTCAGTCCGATCCCGCACTACGTCGACCTCCGTGATGCGTTCGGGCAAGGGATACCGGCTTAGTCCTACGACTTTCTGCCTCATTTCGCCGCGCAATGCACCTTGTTCACACTTTTAAGGGCATAGCATGGCGCGCCTTCGGGACGACGACGATGAGAACTTCTGGGGGCGACCGAGCGTCCACCAAAGGCTCGAACTGCAGCGCGCGCAGCGCAACTTGCGCGAGGCTAAGGACTGGCGCATGTTGATCTTTTGCGCACTTTTGATGGGCGCGTTGGCGTTTTGGCGTTGACATGGCGGCAGAGATGATGCGCCCCGATGACTTCAACGGCACCCTCGTGGGTGACGGGCGCAGGCCCGGTGTAGCGCAGCGCGCCATCGGTGAATCGTTCGTTCCTCTTTGCCTGGGACAGGGACAGCGTGCTGCAAAACGTGCGGTCGACATCGTCGGCGCGCTGATGTTCTTCTTCCTGTTCGGCCCACTGTACTTGTTGGTGGCCGTCGCAGTGCGGATAGAAGGCAGAGGCGCGGTCCATTTCTGGCAGACCCGCCTGGGAAAGGATGGGCGCGCGTTCCGGTTCTACAAATTCCGCTCAATGGTGGAAGACGGCGATGCGCTGTTAGAGCGGCATCTGGCACGCGATGCAGCCGCGCGCGCAAGGTGGCAAGAGTATCAAAAGCTCGACAACGATCCGCGCATCACGCGCGTGGGTCGGCTGATCCGCAAACTCAGCCTGGACGAGCTGCCGCAGTTCTTCAACGTGTTGAAGGGCGACATGAGCCTGGTCGGTCCTCGCCCCTGCATGGTCCGCCAACGCAGGCTGTATGGCGCCCGCTGGGCGCACTATTGCGGCATGCGTCCCGGCGTTACAGGGTTGTGGCAGGTGAGTGGCCGAAATCGCCTACCCTATGAGGAGCGGGTTGCACTCGACGCCCGCTATGCGGCCGAGTGGTCGCTCTGGCTGGACGCCAAGATACTTGCGCGCACCGTGTGGGTGGTCTTGAGCGGTGATGGATCCTCGTGACAACGGCGTCCGTCAAGCTCACCATGAGAAAAAATGTTGCCTCTAGAGGCTATGCACGCACGTACATGGGTAGCCTTGAGCGACGGGGTCCCACCTTCGCTGACCGAGGACCCTCGCTCAGAATGCCATCGTCGTGGCTCCGCCCTGTGCGATCCAGGTCCTTCGGCTGCTGGTGCGGTCGAATGGGACTGCCGTTCGAGGAGATGTGCGGCCCGTCTGTCGAGTTACGGCATGCAAGTGCGAGCCGTGCACGTGTTCTCGACCTCGCACACAGCGGCGCTATGTCGGCAGGGCTGGCGTTACAGTTCTACATCGACGTGCCCTTCGTCCTTGAGAGGTGAGCGACGTCGACCAGCTTCTCGTCGAGCCGTTCGCAATGCCAGAGCAGACCTGAGGCCTCCGTCGCTGCGCGAGACTCACGCACTGGGTCGCGGACTGGCGGGCAGCCCACTGGATCGTCGTCTTCGTCTCCTTGGTCGTCCCGCCTTTTCATCGACTCCGAGGGTTGCTCAGTCCAGCTTCGGACTTCGTGAGGCTCTGAGAGCGCGATTCGCTTCCGGTCCTGTCTTCTGGGGCTCGTCTGCCATGTAAGTCTCCCGTCGGAGAGGAGATTCGACGCTTTCTCGACGGCGCCGCATTCAGAAAATCGCGCCTGTTTCTGACAGCCGGCGCCTTACAGACGGGCCACGTTCGCCACATGGATCTCCATGACTATCCGCTGACGCTTCTCGTCGAGCAGACCCTTCCAGGCCCCTTCCACTCACGGCACCCGGCTGGATTTGCGAATCCAGGTACGACGGGTGGCGCCTGCCGGCGATGTTCGAGGACGGCCATTGCAAGCTGCGGACGCCGGTCGGCGCCGATGCGACTCGTTGGTTTCCGGAGGTGGATAAGAGCTTGGCCGCAGCGCGGCCACTATGTGAAGGGGCGCATCTGCGTGCTCGACGACATCGGCCGCTCCGACTTTGACCGCCTGCAGTACCGGGGGGGGATTGCGACCCCGTGGGCTAAGCCGTGTTCGACATGATGGTTGGCCATGGGATCGGTCGACATCACCCAGCACACGCTCCTGCAGCGCATCGCGCTCCTCGCAGAACCGCTGACTCCAGCCCCGACAACGCGTTGGCCGCCGGCCAGTTCGACGAAGACATCCCGCGCATCTTCAACGACGCTGTCATCGGCCTCAATCTGGAAGGCTTGGTGGCCAAGCGCGACGACTGCATCTAGGTGGATCAAGGTGAGGCGGAAGGGCGCAATGCCGGTAGAGCGGTTCAGGCGGTAGAGCCCCGGGTCTACGTGGCTATCAAAACCGCCACCATGGTCGCCGGCCTATAGGCAATGATGCGAGTGGCGCGGCAATGGTGGTGGCCGCGTGAAATCGGCGTCGGGCTTCGGCTTCCAATACGCGGGCTTCGTGCATAGCGTGCTGGTCACCTGCCGTCGCTTGCACACGAAGTTCTTGGCAGTTTCGGAAAAGTTCGTCGTCGGAAAGGGCCGTCGGTTCCATGATCTATTTTTTGCGTAACAGCTCGCTTTTGCGAACAGATGGCGACTCGGTGAATCCGCGTTTGCGGACTTAAGTCACCGATCGCCCAGCTCAAGTGACCCGTCCCTTTTGTCTTGAGATTCAAGAGCCGATCGGATCGACGTTCTCGTCCTCGCCAGGGGCGCGCGGTCCGAACCGCTTGTCCTGCACGATGCGGTAGAGCTCCACGATGCCCGCTTCAAATGCCTCGGTCCACGAGGTGTAGGACTGCTCGCTGTCGGCGATGTCGATCCAGACCGAGGAAGGCGAACCTTCGTGCAGGACCCAGTGAAAGTGGCCGGGCACCGGCTCGTCTACGAAGACCGAGATGTTCCGCAGCTGGCTCATGGCCGCGATCGTATCGCTGGCGTCGTTCAGCAACCGTTCAGCCGCAGGTCTTCAACCTGGCCAGCGCATCCAGTCGGCGCAGCGCCTGGCACCCAGCCGCCGGCTCGGGCGGCTTGCCGGCCTGGGCTTCGAGCGCGTCCAGCGCCTTCGAGATCAGGGCCACGTCGGCTCCGCCTTAGCAGCCGTCTGGCGTCAGAACTCTCGGCAATTTCGCCGAGCCCGGGGACCACACGAAGGCCGTCGCTGGAGCGCATGTCGAGCTTCGCAGCTGGAAGCGGTCGCGACCTTTTGTCCAAAAAGCATCGATGCCTGAATCCGACGAGGAAATCTCGCGCACGGCCAACGGTCGACTTCCTACATCCCGCGACCACGGTGCGAAGCGAAATGACTTGGTTACCTACCTCGTTGCCCTCTCGTCTTTTCAAAGGACTACCGTGAAAGCCCTGACCTACCATTCCTCGAAGGATGTCCGCGTCGAAACCGTCCCCGACCCGGTGATCGAGCAGGACGACGACATCGTGCTGCGGGTGACCGCAACGGCGATCTGCGGCTCGGATCTGCACATCTTCCGCGGCAAGATCCCGGGCATGGAGTCGGGCGACATCCTTGGCCATGAATTCATGGGCATCGTCGAGGAGACCGGCAAGGGCGTGACTGCGATCAAGAAGGGCGACCGGGTCGTGGTGCCCTTCACGATCGCCTGCGGTGAGTGCTTCTTCTGCAACCGCACGCTCTTCGCGGCTTGCGAGAACACCAATCCGGGTCGTGGAGCCATCCTCAACACGAAGAACGTGCGCTCGGGTGCGGGCCTGTTCGGCTATTCGCATCTGTACGGAGGCTACGCGGGCGGGCAGGCCGAATTCGTGCGGGTACCGAAGGCCAATGTCGGCCCGCTCGTGATTCCGGCCGGATTGGCTGACGAGCAGGTCCTGTTCCTGTCCGACATCCTGCCCACGGGCTATCAGGCGGCGCTCAACGGCGACATCGGCCCGGGCTCGACGGTGGCGATCTTCGGCGCTGGCCCCGTGGGGCTGATGGCAGCGGCCTCGGCGCGGCTGCTGGGGGCCGAGCGCATCTTCATGGTCGACGAACACGCCTACCGGCTGGAGTTCGCGCGTGCGACCTACGGCGCCGAGCCGATCAACTTCGCGGATGTCGACGACCCGGCCGCGCAAATTGTCGAGAGCACCGATTTCCGTGGCGTCGACGCCTCTATCGATGCGGTGGGCTTCGAGGCCAAAGGCAGCACGATCGAGACCGTCTTGACCGATCTCAAGATGGAAGGCTCGAGCGGAAAGTCGCTGAGACAGGCCATCGCCGCGACGCGGCGGGGCGGGGTCGTGAGCGTGCCGGGCGTCTACGCGGGTTGGATTCACGGCTTCCTGTTTGGGGACGCCTTCGAGAAGGGCCTGACCTTCAAGATGGGGCAGACGCACGCGCAGCGCTTCATGCCCAGGCTGCTCGAGCACATCCAAGCGGGCGAGCTTCATCCCGAGCTGATCATCACGCACCACATGGCCCTCGAGGATGCCGCCAAGGGCTACCAGATCTTCGACAAAGCAGAGGAAGGCTGCCGCAAGGTTGTGTTGACGCCCTCGGGCCCGCGTGAAGCGGGCTTCCGGGCGACGGAAGATCTATAGCGGTTGGCGTAAGGACGCACCTCAAACTGGAGCGCCGGATGAACGAACTGATCGAGCTCTTTGCCAACGAGTTTCCGGTCTGGCACATGATCGTTCGCGGCACCGTGGTCTACTGGTTCCTGTTGATCGTCTTTCGCTTCGTGCTGCGGCGCGACGTCGGCTCAATGGGCGTGGTAGATTTGCTGTTTGTGGTCCTCGTCGCCGATGCGGCTAGTAACGCAATGCAGGGGGAATACAAGTCGATCAACGACGGCCTGGTTCTGCTGTCCACGCTGATCGCCTGGAATTTTGCGCTCGACTGGCTCAGCTATCGTTTCGCCTGGGCCGCAAAGGTGCTCGAGCCGCAGCCGGAAGTCCTCATCCGCCACGGCCGTGTGCGTCGCAAGGCGATGCAGCGCGAAATGATCACGATGGACGAACTCGAGGCCAAGCTGCGCCAGGCGGGCGTTGAGCGGCTCGCGGATGTGCGCGTGGCGCGCCTCGAAGCGGACGGCCAGCTGAGCGTCTTCAAGCGGAAGCCCGCGCCGGAGGGTTCGCCGCCGCCGCCAGCACGTCGGCCACCAGCCGCATAAGACCGTGTCGACGGGGACGCCGGCGGATCGGTCGGCGCACGGTGGGAATGCCGCTCGCTATTGCGACAGAAACCGGGAATCGGCTCTATCGCCAGCGCGGCGGTGGCTACTCCAAAGGCGCCCCACGAATCGTGTCCGACGAGCGCCGGAGTTGCTCTTTCATCGCACCCTCGAACGAGGGCGTTCGCCTCCCAAGATCTGCGAGGCAGCAAGCGACAATGAAGGCCATCAGCGCGCCAGCCACGATGTACTCGAGATCCATGAGCGTCCCCCTTGGTTGCCATCTGAAACGCCACTTTGAACTGATATGGCGGATTCGTGAAGCTCAGTTATTACTGATATGTTGCGGAGCGGACTCGTACATTTTGGAGACGGGATTTCGAGGGTTCGACGACGGACCCGACGGGAGCAGCATCCTCGACCGCGTCGAACGCGCGGGGGCCCGGTGCGTTCGTACGCAGCAAGTTTGTACAGCGGGACACAACCAACGTCGGAGTCGTTGCTTCCAACTGTGGCTGGCTGACGTTGTAGGCCAGGCCCCGTCGAAGCCGTTGGCATCGGCCGACGCGGGACGCGGTCTGACGGTTCATCGGAATGTTTTCCGTTCTTATCTGTATCGACGTCGCTGTCATTCAGGCCCTCGCGAGGGAAGAAGGAACTCGCCAGCCGTCGGCCGTCGAATGGCTGGACGATCTGGAATGGCCCACAGCCAATCCGCGAGCGTATGCCAGACGCCCGCGCCTGACTCCGGAAAGCAAGGGCCGCCATAGCGCGGCTCCGCCGATCGCAAGGGCGACTTCCTACGGGCCCTCGCTTTCCCAATGCGGCACGAAGGGATAGCGGGCCGCCCAGTGGTCGAGCAGACCGGGCTCGGCGTCGACGCGTCGGACCACCTCGGCCATGCGTGGCGCCTCCCGGTAGAAACGCAGACGGCGGGGTTGCCACCGGGACACCACGGCGACGTAGAGATCCAGCACGCTCAGCCGGTCGCCCAGCAGGTAGAGAGGGCCGCGCGGCATCTGTGCATCCATTTCCCGCCAGCATTGCGCGATTCGCTCGGCCGTCCGCTCCAGGATCGTCGCTTCCGCCTCCGGGTTCGACGCCAGACGAGAGGGCTCGTCGCGTACCCAATAAAGAGAGTAGATCGCAGCCGAGACGAAAGTCATCCATCGGAGAAACTGGCCACGTGCCGGATCATCCGTCTTCGGCGCCAAACCCGCCGCAGGGTAGCGGTCGGCGAGCCAGATCAGCATGGCGGCGCTCTCGGTCATGATCTCGCCGGACGGCAGCAGCAGCACCGGGACCTGACGCATCGGGTTCACAGCGGTCAAGCGCCCGCGTTCATGGTCACCGCGCCAGGGCGCAACGTCCACGACCTGGACCGGGAGCTCCATCAGCGTGAGCGCCGCATGCACCGCAGTGGCCCCGGAGCCCGGGGCGCCGTAGGATCGGCAAATCCCGTCCGTCAGCGGTCTAGGTGCATCCAGGCTTTGACCTAGGACTTCCGCATCGAGCGACTGCTGAGAGATTCCAACCCCCGGGCCGTGCTCCTACCCTTGCCCGGGCCCCCAGCCCACGGCGCACGCCAGTCTGCGCACACACATTGGCTGCATGCAGAATTCGCTCCAGACTCTCAATCCGTTTCTTGTGTTCTTCCAAATGGCGTCGGAGATGAGTTGCTCGTTCCTGGCACCCGCTGCGACCTCGGCTGCGGCGATCGGGCCATTGATGACCGAAACCCACGCCGAGTACAGCGTCTTTGCTCCGGCGAGCGCTGGCCCCCGTCGCGCGCCCTTGCTGGTCATGCTGCACGGTGCGGGGCAGGACCCGGCGGACTTTGCTGCCGGCACCGCGATGAATGAGGCGGCGCAGCGACATGGGTTCGTGGTCTTGTATCCCGCCCAGTTGGCACGTCACAACGCGCAGCGGTGTTGGAACTGGTTCGATGCCGCCCATCAGACGCGCAGCCGTGGCGACGCAGCCCGTATCGCTGCGCTGACTCTGAAGGTGGCGCGCGACTTCGATGTCGACACCGAGCGTATCTATGTGGCCGGCCTGTCCGCCGGCGGTGCACTGGCCGCGTTGCTCGGTGAACTCTTCCCCGACATCTACGCTGCCGTCGGTGTGCATTCGGGCCTCGCACCGCGGGCTGGCACAGATCTGTCTTCGGGTCTTGCAGCGATGCGCGGGGTCGAACGCATGCCGACCGCCTCGAGCGGCGTGCCGACCATCGTCTTCCACGGCGACAAGGACACGGTGGTCAGCCCGCTCAATGCCACCCAGGTGATGGAGGCCTCGGTCGGCCCTGCGTGCGCTTGTGAGGACGATGAGCACATCGCAGCAGACGGCCGGCGGAGCTTGCGCCGAATCTACCTGCGCGAAGGGGTGGCCTGTGGCGAGCACTGGACGCTCCCCGAGGGCGGCCATGCCTGGTCGGGAGGACGGGCGGCGGGCTCCTATGCCGACCCCCTGGGACCGGACGCCAGCGAAGAAATGCTACGGTTCTTCAAGCATCGCCGCCGCAGCGCGGTCACGATGCCGGCGACGACCCTCGCGGGCCGCGGGACCGCATGCGGCGATCGCGAGTGACAAGGCCGCCTCCGATTGCATGCGGCAGCGCCAAGAAGCAGGCCGAGTCCCACTCAGCGCGTTGCGTTTTCCTTCATCTTGGAGAGCGTCACAGCCAACGCCGCACCACCCAGAACCTTGATCAGTCCAGCGTGTTGCGCATAGAACCGCCCGACCTCGTCGACGATGCCGGGCTGTGTCTTCTCCGCGTGCGAGGCGATGTCGCTCACCTGCGCGGGGGACAACTGGGACGCTTGGTCGGGCGTTAGTTGAGCTTGCCCAGGCGCCATCGTTGGAAAGGATGCCTCCCGCGAGCCCGGACAGGGCCCCCGGCCCAAGCGAGCCAAAAATCTGATTCAGTACGCCCGCCCGCTGGTCGGCGTTGGAGTGACCGAACAACTGGCCCACCATTTCGCCGAAAGGTGGAGTCTGATCCGAGCGCATGGCTCCAGCGACGCCGGCGCCGAGTTCTTCCTGCGATGCCGTCCTTGCCACCTCATCGAAATGCTGCTCGGGATTGCCCGACAGCGCGCTTTGAAGAATGTCCATCAAGCCCATGATGTTTCCTTTCAGTCCTTGAGATCCGCCGGGACCTTGCCGCCATTGGCGGCTACCTTGTTCATCACCTGACGGTGAAGCCATACATTCATCGTTGCAGAGTCATTGATGTCCCCGCTGTAGTGCAGTTCTTGCGCCAGTTCCCTGAAGTACCCCAGGGGGCCGGACGACGAAGCACCGGCTGCGTTCGCAGAGCCGGTCCCTCCCAAAGCGCCACCAGTCGCCATGGTGGCGGCCCCGCCTGCCGCGGATGCGCCCGCTTGCACACCCGAGCCGACAACGCTACTCACCGTCGATCCAAGCAGCGCCGCGGTGACGAGCGTAGCCACGGCCCAGGCCAGGAAGCCATGGGCCGAGTCACGAAGTAGACCTCGTCGGTGTGGACGCCAGCCCACCGACTGCGCAGCCGACCGGCCAAGTAGCCGCCCATTCCTGATGCGGCGATCTGCGTAGAGCTCAGCCAGAGAACTGCGGAAATTCCTATCGCGCCGCCTCAGCGCCGCGGCTCGCCCAAGGCGAAATGGAAGAGAGGCCCAACCCGACTCCGAGCATCAGCATCAGGAGCGACAGGGCAGCCGCACCTGCGGCGCCTCCAAGGATCGCGCCCCAAGAGATGGCGCTCACCGGCTGGGACGGGGGACCAGTCGGCGTTGCAGTTCCGATTGGAGAGGCTACCCGGCTGGGGGCCACAATGGCAGGTTCTGCGTAAACATGACGTTTCTCCGGGAAGAGTGGATGAAATATCGGGACATCGCGTCCAAGCCGCCGGGTAGGACACACCCGCGTCGACGCAGAAGCATTGAGCCATTTGGTGCGCTATGTGCTCTGCCGGACGGAAGAAGCAGCGCCGATGGTGTACAGGCGCAAGACCACCAAGCGCGCCCATGCCATGCGCGCAACCAAACGCGTTCTCAACAACCGCCGATGGCGGTCGGCCCACGTCATTCCGTGTCTATCGGACGGGCCGCCCCGGGCCGGGGCCTCGCAGCGTCCGCGTCGGCATTCCTGCGCGTTGGCAAGGGAGCGTCGCCTACGTGGCTGCGGTGTGGTCGTGCTCAAGATGCAGCACCCGCAACCCCCCACCGCAAGGAACCACGATGACCACCACCGCCAAGCGCGCTGCGCCCGATGCCTGCAACCTCCTCGATGCCGACCACCGCAAGGTCAAGAAGATGTTCGGCGACTACGAGACACTCGTGAAATCGAAGGCCGCCGGCGCAGCGCAGAAGAAGCACGATCTGGCCAACGAGATCTGTCTCGAGCTCTCGGTGCACGCGCAGATCGAAGAGGAGATCTTCTATCCTGCGCTGCGCCAGGCCATCAAGTCCACCGACCTGCTGGATGAGGCCGAGGTCGAGCACGCGACGGTCAAGGACCTGATCGCGCAGCTGGAATCGGCACCCGAGGTCGACGACATGTTCGATGCCAAGGTCAAGGTGCTCGGCGAGTACATCGATCACCACGTGAAGGAAGAGCGCAACGAGATCTTCGTCAAGGCACGCGCCGCCCGCGGCCTCGACCTGGTGGCCATGCGTGCGCAGCTCGCCGCTCGCAAGGAAGAGCTGATGGATGAGCTCACAGGCGCCACCGCCTGATCGTCGGCACCCGCCGCTCATCTCAGGCGAAGTGCACTCGAAATGTGTGGGGGAAAGACAAACGGTTGTCTCGCCGGGTCGAGGCGAGCGTCGTCGAAGGGCCAGCCATGGTGCCGGGAGAAGTCTGGTTTCGCACCGAAAGTGCGAGCTGCGCCACGCCTGCGCCGCAGCCGATGTCCTGATCGGCAGTGCCCGGCCACCGTACGAAGCCCCCTCGACGCGGCCGCCTGGCGTCGTTCAAGCTCGCTGGCAGCAGCGCGACCTTCAAAGGTTCCGTGATGGCAGCCGACCTGGCGCGGACGTGCCAAGAACCTCCACTGGGAGAAGGGGTCGTGATGCTATGCGCTTCCGATGCAATGGCAAGGTGATCGGCTCCAACCAGTCCATGCGACGCCCTGTCTGAATGTCGCAGGCGGCGTTCGAAGTCGAGCGTCCGGCCTTGACACCCAAGCTCACCGCCCTGCTTTGAGTGCGTTCCTCTCATGCCGTGTAACGCCCGGTAATTCGCTTGTGCCGACTCCCCATGCCCCTCACACTTGATCATGCTGCAGTGCAGCAATCTGTCGCCCTCGTTCCTTTACTTCCAGAAAGTTCTCATGACCTCACTTGCTGCCGAGACCACCGCTTCCATGCACACGATCTTCAGCCTCGCCGGCGAGGCTTTCAAAGGAGCGGAGACACTCTCTTCGCTCAACCTGCAGACGCTCAAGACGCTAATGGCTGAAAGCGAGGAGAGCAGCCGACTCGCCGGTTCCACGGGCAGCCCGTTGGAGCTGATGAAGCTGCAGGCGGCCATGTTGCAAGCCGCACCGGTCAAGGCGCTGGCGTATGGGCGCCAGGTGCAGGAGGTCTTTGCCACGTTCGACGCGGCGCGACGGGCCGCATACGAGGAGAGCGTCGCCAGCGCACAGGCCAAACTGCTCGCCGCGGTGAGCAGCTTCTTCGGGAACACACCCAATTCCGAGAAGATCGTTGCGCTGACGCAGACCGCCCTGGACACCTCGAACAAGGCCTACAAGCGCATGAACGAAGCGAGCAAACAGCTGTCTGAGACGGTGGCTGCCAATGTCACGAAAGCCAGCGAAACCGCCGCACAGGCCTCGTCCCCCGCATTGGCGCAGATTGAGGCCTGAGCTCGCGAAATCGGCACTGCCGTTCATTTGCGCGCTGAAGAAGTTCCGCTGTTTACGGAGATCGCCATGAAAGCATCCGATCTCTTCGTCTTGGCGCTGGAGAACGAGGGCGTCAAGCGAATCTTCGCCGTGCCCGGTGAAGAAAATCTCGACCTCGTCGAGTCCTTGCGACGGTCCAGCATCGAGCTCGTTCTCACGCGGCACGAGCAATCTGCCGCCTTCATGGCGGCGACCCATGGCCGCCTGACCGGGCAGCCTGGTGTGTGCATGGCCACGCTTGGTCCGGGCGCGCTCAACCTGGTCACGGGCGCGGCCTATGCGCACCTGGGCGCCATGCCGATGGTCTTGATCACCGGCCAGAAGGCGATCATGACGGCACGCCAGGCGCGATTCCAGATCGTCGACATCGTCGCCACCATGAAGCCGCTGACGAAGGCATCGCGCCAGATCGTCAGTGCCGCAAGCATCCCCACCGTGGTACGCGATGCGTTCAGGGTTGCCGGCGAGGAGCGGCCCGGGCCGGTGCATCTCGAGCTGCCGGAAGACGTGGCCGCCGAGCAGGTGGCGCCCGACGTGAATGTCGTCCCCGTCCACCCGATCGATCTGCCGGTGGCGCATGAAGCGGCCATCGAACGGGCTGCCGCCATGCTGATGCGGGCGAAGCGCCCGCTCGTCATGTTCGGCGCGGCGAGCAATCGCCCGCGGCTGCACGGCCAACTGGCCGATTTCGTGCGCCGCGTCGGCATTCCCTTCTTCAATACGCAGATGGGCAAGGGCACGGTGGCTGGCGGCGGCATCGCCGAAGGAAGGACCGGGTTCTGGATGGGTACCGCCGCGCTCACGGAGCGCGACTACGTGCACGAAGCGATCGACCGGGCGGACCTGATTCTCGCCATCGGCCACGACACGATCGAGAAGCCGCCGTTCATCATGGGACGCGACGGCCCGCTGGTGATTCATGTCGGTTTCATGGTGGCCGCCGTCGAGCAGGTGTACTTCCCGCATGCCGAGGTGGTGGGCGACGTCGGCCCGAGCCTCGCGCAGCTGGCCGATCGCGTCGAAGGCCGCATGCCGAACGCCGGCGCCTTGCTGTCGCAGCGCGAGGGAATCCTCGCGCGCACGATGAGTCGCGCCACCGAATCGCGCTATCCGCTGACGCCGCAGCGCATCGTCCATGACGTGCGCCAGGTCATGCCCGACGACGGCATCGTCGCGCTCGACAACGGGATGTACAAGATCTGGTTCGCGCGCTGCTATCCGACGCGCACCGCGAATGCACTGCTTCTGGACAATGCGCTGGCGACCATGGGCGCCGGCCTGCCATCGGCCATGATGGCCGCGCTGCTTCATCCGAGGCGCCGCGTCCTGGCGGTGTGCGGTGACGGCGGCTTCATGATGAATTCGCAGGAGCTCGAGACTGCCATCCGACTCAAGCTCGACCTCGTGGTGCTGATCATCGAGGACAACGCGTACGGAATGATCCGCTGGAAGCAGTCGGTCGACCAGTTCACCGACTGGGGCATGACCTTTGGCAATCCAGATTTCGTGAAGTACGCCGACGCCTACGGTGCCAAGGGGCGCCGCGTCGAGACCGCGGAGGGACTGGCGCCGGCCCTCGAAGCGGCCTTCTCCGAAGGCGGCGTGCAGATCGTCGCCGTGCCGATCGACTATTCGGAGAACACCCGGGTGCTGGTCGACGAATTGGGCAATCGTGTCGCGGCAATCGCCGCCCAACCGGGAACACTCACGTGAAGATCAAGGCCGCCGTACTTCGAGAGATGGGCGCCGCGCCGCCCTATGCAACGTCCAGGCCGCTCTCGATCGAAACGGTCGACCTGGCGCCCCCGGGGCCGGGCGAGGTGCTCATCAAGGTGAGTGCCGCGGGTCTGTGCCATTCGGACCTGTCGGTCATCAATGGCGATCGTCCGCGACCGATGCCGATGGCATTGGGCCACGAGGCCTCAGGCGTCGTCCAGAGCCTCGGCATCGGCGTCACCGACCTGAAGGTCGGCGACCATGTGGTCGTGGTATTCGTGCCGAGCTGCGGCCATTGCGCGCCCTGCGCAGAGGGCCGGCCGGCCTTGTGCGAGCCCGGTGCCGCCGCCAACGGCGCGGGCACGCTGCTGTCCGGCGCACGGCGCATCTCCCAGGTTGGACAGGTGCTCCACCACCATCTCGGCTGCTCCGTGTTTGCCGAGTACGCGACCGTCTCTCGTCATTCGCTCGTCAAGATCGATAGCGCCGTGGCGCTCGACGAAGCGGCGCTCTTCGGCTGCGCCGTCCTGACGGGTGTCGGCGCCGTCGTCAACACCGCGAAGGTTCCACTGGGCGCATCGGTGGCGGTCGTCGGCCTGGGCGGGGTCGGCCTCGCGGCGCTGATCGGCGCGCAGTGCGCCGGCGCGCGGCAGATCATCGCCATCGACCTCTCGGACGACAAGCTGGCGCAGGCACGCGCACTGGGCGCCACACACACGGTCAACGCGGGGCAGGGTGACGCCCTTGAGCAGGTTCGAGAGCTCAGCGCGGGTGGCGTCGAGTACGCCTTCGAGTTCGCCGGGTCCATCCAGGCGCTCGACCTGGCCTACCGGATCACCCGCCGCGGCGGCACCACCGTCACGGCCGGTCTGCCGCCGTCTACGGCGACCCTGCCCCTGGCGGCTGTCAATCTCGTGGCGGAAGAGCGCACGCTCAAAGGCAGCTACATCGGAACCTGCGTCCCATCCCGAGATGTCCCTCGCTACATCGCGCTGTACCGCCAGGGGCGGCTGCCGGTCGACAAGCTCCTCACCGGCCGTATCGCGCTCGAGGACATCAACCATGGCTTCGATCTTCTGCGCGAAGGCAAGGCCACCCGGCAGGTCATCGTGTTCGACTGAAGGACGTCATGAACCGGAACAAAATCGTCAGCGCCGACGAAGCCATCGCGCTGATCCAAGACGGCGACAGTGTGAGTTGCTCCGGCTTCGTGGGAATCGGCACGCCGGAGGAACTGATCGTCGCCCTGGAAAGGCGCTTCCTGACGACGCAGGGCCCGCGTGAGCTGACGCTGGTCTTCGCGGCCGCACCGGGGGACGGCAAGACACGCGGTGTCAATAGGCTGGCCCATGAGGGCCTGGTCGGGCGCGCCGTCGGCGGCCACTGGGCGCTGGTCCCGAAGCTCGCCAAACTGGCTACTGACAACGTGATCGAGGCCTACAACCTGCCGCTGGGCACCATCTCGCACCTGTACCGCGACGCCGCTGCGCACCGCGCCGGCTCCCTGAGCAAGGTAGGACTCGGGACCTTCGTCGACCCGCGGCAAGGCGGCGGACGCATCAACCAGCGCACTCGGGAAGAACTGGTGCGGGTCATGGAGATCGACGGCGAGGAATGGCTCTTCTACAAGGCCTTTACTGTCAATGTGGCGTTGATCCGGGGCACCACCGCCGACCCGCTGGGCAACATCACGATGGAGCACGAAGCTTTGCTGCTCGATGCGCAAGCGGCCGCCATGGCGGCGCGCAATGCCAACGGCCTGGTCATTGCGCAGGTCGAGCGCATCGCCGCCGCCGGCACGCTCGACCCGCGAAGCGTGGTGGTCCCGGGGGTCCTGGTCGACTGCGTGGTGGTGGCGTCGCCGGAGCTGCACCAGCAGACCTACGGCACCGCCTACAACGCGGCCTTCTCCGGCGAGATGCGGGTGCCGGCCGACAGGATCGCCGCGGCGGTGCTGGACGAGCGCAAGCTCATTGCACGGCGCTGTGCCTTCGAACTGCCGCTGGGAGGTGTCATCAACCTCGGCATCGGCGTGCCGGAGGTGCTCGGCGCCGTGGCCGCCGAGGAGCGCGTGCTCGATCACCTCACGCTGACGGCAGAACCCGGCGTCATCGGCGGGATGCCCAGCGGCGGACTCGATTTCGGCGCGGCCATCAACACGCAGGCCCTGCTGCACCAGAACCAGCAGTTCGACTTCTACGACGGCGGCGGCCTCGACCTGGCCTGCCTCGGCATGGCACAGGTCGATAGCGCCGGGAGCGTCAACGTCAGCCGCTTCGGCAGCCGGCTGGCCGGTGCCGGCGGGTTCATCAACATCAGCCAGAACGCGCGCCGCGTGGTCTTCGCCGGCACCTTCACGGCGGGCGGCCTCGAAGTCGCCATCGAAGACGGAAGGCTGCGCATCGTGACCGAAGGCGCCGCTTCGAAGTTCGTCGCAGCGGTCGAGCAGATCACGTTCAGCGGCCCCCAGGCGGTGAGCCAGCAGCAGTCGGTGCACTACGTGACCGAACGCTGCGTGTTCAGGCTGCAGCCGGGCGGACTGCAGTTGACCGAGGTGGCGCCCGGCATCGACATCGACCGGGACATCCTGGCGCACATGGGATTCCAGCCCTTGATCGGTCAGGTCGAACGCATGGATGCCCGCCTCTACCGGGTCGGACCGATGGGGTTGTCGGCCGCGCTGCTTGACCTCCAGCTGACCGAGCGGGTCAGCTATGACAGCGAGCGGAACCTCCTGTTCGTCAACTTCCAGGGGTATTCGATCCAGGATATGGACGATGTCGACTGCGTGCGCCGGGTGTTCGCCGCGCTGCACAAGAAAGCGGGCTGCAAGATGGCACTGGTTGCCAACTATGACGGCTTCCAGATCGACGAATCCCTGAGCGATTCGTACTTTGCAATGGTCGAAGAGTTGCACGCCCAGTACTACAGCACCGCGGCGCGCTACACGACAAGCGCCTTCATGCGCCTGAAGCTCGGCGCGTCGCTGTCCTCGCGTCGGGGGGCCGCCCATCTGTTCGAGACGCAGTCCGAAGCGATCGAGTTCCTGCTGCGCCGGCCTCACGTTCTCGCTGCCGGGATGGCTTGATTGGCGGCCAGCTCGGGCGGGTCGACCTGCTCGCCCCAAACGATCTCGCGTTTGACTACAGCGGTTTCCTGGTTTGGCCGGCATTCATGGTGACAGCGAAGGCATCTAAGCAAGGAAGACTGCTGCCTTTGGGGACCCCAGAATCTGGGACGCCGCGGTCAGGTTCGAGGTGAGCGTGAGGCTCCCTGTGTCCGGAGTACTGAAGAATGACTGATTCGTTCCCGGCCGTACTGAGCGCGGCCATCGACTGGCTCGGACACGGCTTGTGGGACCTCACATGGTGGCAAGTCGTGCTGTACACGCTCGTCACCACGCACATCACGATCACGGCAGTCACGATCTTCCTGCACCGGACGCAAACGCACCGGGCCATGGACCTGGGCCCGATTCCCTCGCATTTCTTCCGCTTCTGGCTCTGGCTGGGCACCGGCATGGTGACCAAG
>NZ_JASZYL010000027.1:0-37614 GCF_030316985.1 Variovorax sp. J31P179
GGGTCGGCGCGCGGGTCGATGTCGATGCAGCACCGCTCGGCTCGGCGTGATCCGCAGGAGTTCGCCATCCGGGGCTGCTTGCCCGTCGACGATCAGGGAGTAATCGGACTCTTCCCGCGGCGGCCAGACGAGCCCGACGGCGGGCTGCTGGATCAGGTTGTTGCGTGTGCGGCGGCCAATGCCGTCAATCGCCAATACGCTACCTTCGAGGATCGGCACCACCGCGACCGCATGCGGGGCGCCATGCGCGCTGGCCGTCAGCAGGTAGGCAAAGCGGTACCGCGTCATGACCTCCGCCAGGTTTTGCAATTCGACTGGAATGCTCATGGTTGTCACCATCGGTTGGCGTTCGCGCCGAACGGCTCTTGCTTCCCCAGCCTCGACCCTGTGAGGCCCGATGGCGCGCACAAATGGACCGATCTGATTATCGGTCCAACGTCTCTGTCGATGCATGGCTCCGCCAGCTTCGGCGTTGAACACCGGACATGTCCGGGCCCCCAGCGCCACTCAAGCTTTGTCAGACTTCTGCTTGCCCGAGTCCATCATCCTCGCCACCGCGCTCATCTGGGCCGCTCCAGTACGGAAGTATCCCGCCACCGTATCCGTGCTCCGATGCCCCGTCATCGCCATCGTTTCCTGCAGCGGCATGTTCTGCCGCCCGGCCTCGGTCACGAGCCCCGACCGCAGCGAATGCGCCGAGAAATCATCTCCCACACCGGCCTGCGCACACCGCGCCTTCACGATGTTCCGTACCGCCGTCCCCGAGAGCCCAGCGGTGCCGAGCTTTCCGTTCTTGAGGATCCGCCGGAAGAGGGGTTCCATCGGCTTCACATCTTCCGGCCGGATCTTTCCGTTGTGGTTCGTCTTCGAACTTGCCAGCGTGTACAGGTAGGCGCCCTCATCGCCGCGGTCCAGGTTCTCGAACACCGCTTCTGAAACCTCCGAGCGCCGGCGCCCGCCCGAGGCCAGGCGAAGAGGAGGAGGGCGCGGTCGCGCATTCCCTTGAGCGAGTCGTCGCAGGTCTCCAGCACCGCCTTCACCGCAGGGTCGACGCACGGAATGCGCTGCTTGGAGACGTGGTGCGCCATCGCCCGCCGCCCAGTTCGGCAACCTTCGACTGGTGAGCCGATCACCATCAAGGCGACCAAGGCAGTGAAGTTCACCGCGGGCAAGGCGCTTGAGGATGCGGTGAACGCTGCATAGGCCCGCCCCGACGGCAGATGGCGCGGGCCGCGGGCTGCGTCCGCGCGGCCCCATGCGGAGTCGCCCGCTCACCCCCGCAGCGCGTTCAGGCATGTCCATCTAGCACGATTTGCCCCGCAGTGAGCGTGTTGACGGAAGCGCCGGCAATCTCCATCAGCACGCTGGCACGGTCGGCGGCCATGTACGCCGTGAGGTGCTGCACCGGGCGCTCGTCCATGTCGTGCATCAGGCGCACCAATTTCAGGATCGGCGCGCCAACTTCGGTGCGTAGCAGGCCGGCGCGCTGCGGGTCGCCGACGGTCGCGCTGATTTCCTGCACCACGCGTCCGAACTCGACGCCCTGCGCCATCAGGATCTCGTAGAGCGCCATCTTCTTGAGGGCCGCTTCGGTGACGCGTTTGCCCAGGTGCGCCGGCACCCAGGCATCGGTCAGCATGGCCGGCTCCCCCTTGCGGTTGATGCGCAGCCGTAGTGCATGCATCGCTTTTTCGCCGGCCGCCAGCTGCAGCAGCAGACCGACGTCGCGGGGCGGCACGGCCTGCTCGACCTGCAGCACCTGCACCACCGTTTCGGTCGCCGTCTGGCGCAGGCTGTCGATCACGCTCAGGCTCGGCGCCGGGCGCGCCAGCGCGGGCGCACCCAGCACGAAGGTGCCACGGCCATGTCGACGCTCGACCATCCCCAGGGCCGCCAGATCGGCCAGCGCGCGCCGCACCGTGATGCGCGACACGCCGAAACGCTCGCACAGCGCCTCCTCATTCGGCAATGCACCGTCGGGAAACAGCCCGCGGGAGATCTCGTCGCGCAGCACAAGAAAGATCTGGCGATGCAGCGCGGTGCCCCTCGCGGCATTCAAGGGTGAGGCGGTGGCGGTCGGCGTTTTCATGACGCGAAGGATAACGTGTTGACATGTCATTATGTTGTGATATTCTTAATACAACGCAGGCACGGCGGCACCCGATTCCGCCCGGCGTCGACACAACGAAAGGCCCTCCCCATGACGACTCCTTCCCTCCGCGAACAACTTGCCGCGCCCGGCATGGTGATCGCCCCCGGCGCTTACGACGCCATCGGCGCACGCCTGATCGAACAGGCCGGCTTCAGGGCGGTCTACATGACCGGCGCCGGCACCTCGGCCGCGCGCGGCTATCCCGACTTCGGTCTGCTCGGCATGGGCGAGATGGTGGCGAACGCGGGCGCCATGGCGCGCGCCATCAAGGTGCCGCTGATCGCCGACGCCGACACCGGCTACGGCAATGAGCTGAACGTGACCCGCACCGTGCGGGAGTACGAGTTGCGTGGCGTGGCCGCCATCCACATCGAGGACCAAGTCGCGCCCAAGCGCTGTGGCCATCTCGACGGCAAGGAAGTGGTGTCGCGCGAGGAGTTCGTCTCCAAGATCCGCGCAGCGGTCGAGGCACGCCGCTCGAAGGAGTTCCTCATCATCGCCCGCACCGATTCGCGCGCCATGATGAGCATGGACGAAGCCGTCTGGCGCGGTAATGCGGCGCTGGAAGCCGGCGCCGACATGGTCTTCGTCGAGGCCACGCAAACGCTGGAGGAAGTGGCCGCGGTACCGAAGAACGTGCGTGGTCCCTGCCTCCTGAACGTGGTGCCCGGTGGCCGCACACCGATCTTCGATCTCCGCGAGGCCGAGGCGATGGGCTACAAGCTCGCGATCCTGCCCGGCCTGATGCTGGTTGCCGCCATCCAGGCCGGCGACGCCGCGCTGGCCCAACTGAAGGCCACGCACAAGCCGCCCGAGGTGACGCAGAACGTGGCGCAGACCTTCCGCCGGTTCGGTGCCGACGAATGGGATGCACTGCGCACGCGTTTCAACGCGGGCGCCCCCATGGACGGTTCGCGCCACAGTGCCGCCTCGGCGACGGAAAAGAAGTGAGCCGGCGATGACTGCGCGCACGCTCTTCGACAAACTGTGGGACGCCCACGTCATACGCGACCTGGGCGATGGATGGGCATTGCTGCACATCGATCGCCATCTGCTGCACGACCTGTCGGGCCCTCCCGCGCTGGCCGAAGTCACCGGCCGCGGCATGAAGCTGCACGACCCCGAACTGGTGTTTGCGACGCCCGACCATTCGATGTCGACCCTGCCCGGCCGCAACGGCCTCACCTACGCGCCCGGCGGCAAGCTGTGGACCGCGCTGCGCGACCGCACGCGCTCGGCGGGCGTGCGCCTGTTCGATCTGGGCTTGCCGGGACAGGGCATCGTGCACGTGATGGGCCCGGAGCTCGGGATCGTGCTGCCCGGCCTCACCGTGATCTGCGGCGACAGCCACACCTGCACCAACGGCGGACTGGGCGCGATGGCCTTCGGCGTCGGTTCCTCGGAGAGCACGCACGCGCTTGCGACGCAGACCCTGCGCCAGCAAAAGCCCGGGCAGATGCGCATCCGTTGCGAGGGTATGCTGCGCGCCGGCGTCACCGCCAAGGACTTGGCGCTGCACATCATCGGCAAGCTCGGCGCCGCCGCAGGTGTCGCGCATGCCGTCGAGTTTGCCGGCCCGGCGATCGAGGCGATGGAGGTCGAAGGCCGGCTGACCCTCTGCAACCTCTCGGTCGAACTCGGCGCGCGCTTCGGCATGGTGGCGCCCGACCAGCGCACATTCGACTACCTGCGCGGTCGTCCATTCGCTCCGCAGGGCGAGGCCTTCGACGCGGCCGTCGCACAGTGGCACGCGCTGCCGACCGACGCCGACGCGCGTTTCGATCGCGAGGAAGTCATCGACGCGTCGGCCGTGCGCCCGACCATCACCTGGGGCACCAGCCCAGAGCACGCGATCGCGATCGACGGCCGTGTGCCCGACCCGCGCGATGCGGCGGACGAAGCGCAGCGCGGCACGCTCGCCGCTGCGCTCGACTACATGGGTCTCCAGGCAGGCCAGGCGATCGCCGGCACGCCGGTCGACTGGGTCTTCATCGGCTCATGCGCCAACTCGCGCATCACCGACCTGCGCGCCGCTGCCGCCGTCGTGCGCGGCAAGCATGTCGCCGCCGGCGTCACGGCGTGGGTCGTGCCCGGATCGGAGAACGTCAAGCGCGCCGCTGAAGCCGAGGGTCTGCACGAAGTCTTCAAAGCGGCCGGCTTCGCCTGGCGGGAGCCCGGTTGCAGCATGTGCGTGGCGGCCAACGGCGAGCAGGTGCCGCCGCAGCAACGCTCGGTGTCGACCTCGAACCGCAACTTCGTCGGACGGCAAGGGCCGGGCGCGCGCACCCACCTCGCCAGCCCGGCGATGGCCGCGGCCGCCGCCATCGCCGGCGTCATCACCGATCTCTCAGAGGCCTGAACATGTCGATGCAACCCTTCACCATCGTCACTGGCGCGGCGCCGCACCTGTCGCGCGCCAATATCGACACCGACGTCATCATCCGGATCGAACGCCTGACCTCGCTCGCGCGCGACGAGCTCGGGCCGTATGCGATGGAAGCGCTGCGCTACCGCGAGGACGGCAGCGAGGACCCGGACTTCATCCTGAACCAGCCCGCGTTCCGCGGCGCGCCGGTCCTGTTGGCCGGGGACAACTTCGGCTGCGGTTCATCGCGCGAAGGCGCGGTATGGGCGCTGCAAGGCATTGGCGTTCGCTGCGTGATCGCGCCGAGCTTCGGAGACATCTTCTACAGCAACTGCTTCCAGAACGGCGTGCTGCCCATCCGGTTGCCGGCGGCCGAGGTCGAGGCTTTCGCCGCGGCGTGTGCTGGCGGCGCGGCGATGACGGTCGACCTGACAACGCGCAAGTTGGTAGCGCCCGACGGCACCGAATCGGGCTTCGTGGTCGACCCGCTGCGGCGCGAGGGCTTGCTGCACGGACTGGACGACATCGGCCTCACGTTGAAGGACGACGCGCTGATCCGTGAATGGCAGCAGGTCGATCGCATCCGTCGGCCATGGGCGTGGCCGAGCGCCACAGTCACAGTCGGCTGAGCCACCGGCGCGCCGAGCCTTGAAGCAACCAGCGCTCGCAGCGACCGCGGCCACGACGAAGCAATCCCTCGCCGAACAAGGCGACGTGCAAAGACCCCTCATGGAGACAAACCGATGCCCGCTTTCTTTCCCATCCCCTCGCTGCGGCGCCGCGCCGTCGCTGCGCTCACCGTGGCCGCCTGCCTGCCCCTCGCAGCCCTCGCCGCCGACTGGAAACCCGATCATCCCGTGACGCTGGTGGTGCCCTACAGCCCCGGCGGTGGCACCGACGCACAGACGCGTGTCGTGGCGAAGGAACTGCAGCAAATCTGGGGCCAGCCGGTCATCGTCGAGAACGTGCCCGGCGCCGACGGCGTCATCGGCACGCGCAAAGTGATCGATGCCAAGCCGAACGGCCTGACGCTGCTGGTGCAGTTGCCGTCGCTGACGCTGATCAAGCACCTGCCGACCTTCAAGGGCTCCGACCCGCTGGCGCAACTGGCGCCGGTGTCGGCCTTCTCTGCCCTGCCCGGTGTGGTGACGGCCAATGCGGCATTGCCGGTCAAGTCGATGGAGCAACTGGTGCGCTACTGCAAGAGCGCCGCCACGCCGTGCTCGGTCGGCACCACCGAGAACATGGCCCGGCTGCAGGCGCGCATCATGGGTGAGGAGAACGCGCTGCCGACGCTGGTCGTCGCCAACTACAAGGGCGGCGGCCAGATGATCACCGACCTGGTGGCCAACAACATCTCCTTCGCCATTGCCGGCAGCACCGCCGTGCTGCCCTTCGTCAAGACGGGCGCGCTCCGGGTCGTGATGACGATGGGCGACAAGCGTTCGGCCGTGCTGCCCGACGTGCCGACTGCGATCGAAGCCGGCTATCCGAGCTTCGACGCGACCACCTGGTATGGCCTCTTCGCGCCCAAGGGCACGCCGGCCGAGATCCAGGAGGGCATCGCCGCAGCGGTGCGCCAGGCGGTCAAGCGCGAGGACGTGCGCAAGTCCTTGTTCACGATCGGCGCCGAGCCGGTCGGCAACACGCCGGCCGAGTTCGCGGCCATGGTGCAGCGTGAAGCGAAGCGCATCGATGCTCAGGTGAAGCGCTTCCCGCTCGATTGACGCCCATCCATCCATCGTTTCGAGGAGTTCGAATCCGTGATCACCGCCCCCACATCCGCCGCCACCGGTCGCGACGCAGCCGCATGGCGCGCCGCCGACCTGGAGCGCGACACCGCGCGCTGGACGCTGCACTTCGACGACGCCGAGCGCGCCGACCTCCTGCAGGTGCTGCGCTCTGCGCATCGCCCGGGCCAGCCGCTGCTGACCTACCGGCGCACCGACTTCCCCTTCGGTGCCGCGTCGCTCGCCAGGATCCGGCGCGCCGTCGACGAGGCACAGCATGGCCTGGGCGTGGCGTTGATCAAGGGCTTCCCGCGCGAGGGCCTCGCGCCGGACGAGTTCGAGTTGCTGACCTGGGCGGTCGGTTTGCATTTCGGCGTCGCCCGGCCGCAGGACAGGATGACGCGCTACATCAACCGCGTGCAGGACGTCGGCACCGTCTACCGCAGCCCGACCGGGCGCGGCTACTCGTCCAACGCCGAGCTCGACTTCCACGTCGACGGCGCCGACGTCGTGCTGCTCAGTTGCTACAACCAGGCGCCGGTCGGCGGCGACAGCATGTGCGCCAGCGCGATCGCGGCTTGGCGCCAGCTGCGGGCCGAGCGCCCCGACCTGGCCGAGGTGCTGCGCGACCCGCTGCCTTTCAGCCGCCAGGGCGAACAGGCCGAGGGACTGTCGCCGTTCAGACTGATGCCGGTGTACGGCGAGCTGGGCGACGACGTGTTCTGCATGTGGGTGCGCAACCGCGTCGAGCAGGGCGAGAAGCTCCCCGGTGCGCCGCGCATCACTGCGCTGCAACGCGAGGCGATGGATCTGCTCGATGCCATCGTGCGGCGACCCGACTTCATGTACTCGATGCGGCTGGCGCCGGGCGACCTGCAGGTCCTCAGCAACTTCACCGCGCTGCATTCACGCACCCAGTTTCAGGACGCGGAGGAGCCGGACAAGAAGCGCCTCCTGTTCCGCCTGTGGCTGGCGACGCCGGATTCGCCGCGCCTGCCGGCCGGCTGGAACGGCTTCTACGAATCGATCGAGCCGGGCGTGGTGCGCGGCGGCGCCTACGGCCAGCATTACGACGACGCCTGTCGCCGCTTCGATGCCGAGCAGGCGCATGCCATGGGCATGGCGCTCGGCCCGCGCTTTTCCGACTGAATCTTGAACCCACCTGGAGACGACATGAGCAGACTCGACATCGCCGGCGACGCCCGCCGCACCATCGACGTGATCAAGCGCGGCGGCATCGCCATCGTGCCGAACGACACCGGCTACGCCTGCTGCGGCGCGTCGATGGATCCACTGAAGAAGATCTACGACACCAAGCGCCGCGGCAGCCACAAACGCAACGCGATGGCGGGCGACCTGGTCACGCAGCGCGAGCTGCACACGCTCAGCCCACGCGCGCAGGAGATGGTCGAGGCGCTGGTGGTCGACCACGACCTGCCGCTGGGCGTCATCGCGAGCTTCAGGCCCGACCATCCGCTGCTGCGCAAGCTCGACGACGAGGCAGTCAAGGCCAGCACGGCCGTCGGCACCATCGGGATGCTGCTCAACGCGGGCCCGTTCCACAAGGAGCTGACGCGCCTCAGCCGCGAAGAGCTGGTGCCGCTGTTCGGCTCGTCGGCCAACCTCACGGGGACCGGAACGCGCTTCTCGGTCGAGGAGATTCCCGACGAGCTCAAGCGGATCGCCGACATCACCGTCGACTACGGCCTGCGCCGCTATCACACCTACCGGCGCGCCGGCACCCTGATCAACTTCGACACGATGCAAGTGGTGCGCATCGGTGCCTGCTACGAGTTGATCTCGGGCGTGCTCAAGCGCTGGTTCGATGTCGACCTGCCGGCCGACCCGGGCGTCGACGCGTTGCCCTCGGGGCACCTCAACGAGTTCGCGCTCAAGAACGTCCAGTAGCACCACCATGGACTCGAACCTTTTCAATCCCGCACGCCGCGCGGTCCTGGCCGGTGGCCTCGGCGGCGCGGCGCTGGCGTTGTGGGGAACGCGCGCACACGCGCAGGCCTGGCCCGCCCGGCCGGTGCGCGTGCTGCTGGGCTACACGCCCGGCGGTGCCGCCGACGTGACCGCGCGCGAGGTGATGACGCCGCTCGGCAGGCTGCTCGGCCAGCCGGTCGTGATCGACTACAAGGCCGGCGCCAGCGGCACCATCGCGGGCGCCGAGGTGGTGCGCGCCGCAACCGACGGCTACACGCTGGGCCTGCTGGACAACGCGCCGCTGACCATCGTGCCGGCCCTGCGCAATGTCGGGTATGACCCGCTCGCCGGCTTCACGCCGGTCGCGATGGTGTCGCAGCTGCCGCAGGTGCTGGTCGCGCCGCCCTCCGCCGGCGTCGCCACCGTGCAGGAACTGATCGCACTGATGCGCAAGGAGCCCGGCAGGCTGAGCTACGCCTCGGGCGGATCGGGCAGCGTCGGCCACCTGGCGGCCGAGCTCTTCAAGTCACGCACGGACACGTTCGCGGTGCACGTGCCGTACCGCGGCGGCGCGCCGGCCATCACCGCGCTGCTGGGGGGCGATGTGCAGTTCGCCTTTCTCACTGCATCGGCGACCGGTCCGTTCATCTCCAGTGGAAAGCTCAAGGCGTTGGGCGTGAGCTCGCTCACGCGCATGCCCTCGCTGCCCCATGTGCCGACCATCGCCGAATCCGGCGTACCGGGCTTTGACGCGCCGGGCTGGTTCGCACTGATGGGCCCGGCGGGCCTGCCGGAGCCCGTCGTGCTCGCCATCCGCAAGGCCCTGGCCGAAGTGCTTGCGTCACCGGGCATGGCCGGCCGGCTCGAAGCGCTGGGTCAGACCGCGGCACCGCCCAGTGCCGACGTGCGTCGCACCATCGCCGCCGAAGGCGCGATGTGGAAGAAGCTCATCGCCGAACGAAAGATCGCGGTCGAAGGCTGAGCACGAGCACTCCTTTTCCCATTCAGATACCGCAGCGAGCACACAACGGAGCAACGCATGAGTCAACCTTCTTCCACCGCCAGCCCGACGTCCAGGTCTTATTCCGGCGCGCCGACCGACCCCGCCGGCCCTACCGGCCGCCTGTCGCAGTGGTTGGCCGACTTCCGGCTCGATCAGGCGTCGGGTTCGGCGCGCGAACGTGCCCGCCTGCTGACCCTCGACGGAATCGGCTGCGCGATCGTCGGTGCGCAACTGCCGTGGTCGCGCACCGCGGTCGGCATCGTGCGCAGGTTCGAGGGCATCGGCGACCGGACGATCGTCGGCTGGGGCGCGAAGACGAGCGCGCCCGGCGCGGCACTGCTCAACGGCACCTTCATCCAGGGCTTCGAGCTCGACGACTTTCATCCGCTCGGCCCGCTGCACTCCGCATCGATCGTGTTGCCGGCGCTGTGGGCGGTGGCCGAAGGCAGCGAGACGCCGGTCAGCGGCAAGCGCTTCCTCGAGGCCGCGATGGCCGGCTACGAAGTCGGGCCCCGTGTCGGCATGGCGCTGCACGGCGCGCAGATGCTGTCCCGCGGATGGCATTCAGGCGCGGTGTTCGGCACCCACGCCGCGGCCGCCGCGGTGGGCAAGCTGCTCGGCCTGGACGCGGCCCGCTTCGAGGACGCGCTGGGCCTGGCCGGTACCCAGTCCGCCGGCCTGATGGCCGCCCAGTACGAGGCCATGTGCAAGCGCATGCACCACGGCTTCTCGGCGCGCAACGGCATGTATGCGGCAGTGCTGGCCGAAGGCGGCTACACGGGCATCAAGCGCGTGTTCGAGCGCGAGTACGGCGGCTTCCTGTCGACCTTCGGCGAAGGCCACGACCCCGATGCATCGCAGATCACCGACGGCCTGGGCGAACGCTGGGAAGTCGAACGCATCGTGATCAAGCCCTATGCGGCGATGGGCGCGATCCACTCGCCGCTGGACGCCCTGTTCGACATCGACGCCCAACGCAAGCTGGTGGCCGGCGAGATCACGCGCATCGAGTGCGACGTGCCGCACGCGGCGTACCACCACGGCTGGTGGGTGCCCGAGCGGCCGCTCACGCCGATCGGCGCGCAGATGAACATCGGCTACGCCTTGGCGGTCGCCGCGATCGACGGCGCCGCGATGGTCCAGCAGTTCACGCCGGCGCGCATCGACTCGGACGACGTGTGGGACCTCCTGCGCAAGGTCGAGGTGCGGCACGAACCGGCCTTCGACGCAATCGGCGGCGACATCAAGAAGAAGTTCCGGGTGCGCGTGGCCGTCACCTTCAGCGACGGCCAGCGCATCGAGGTCGATCGCGGCGCATCGCGCGGCATCCAGTCGCCGTTGCCCGCGGCCGAGGTGTTGGCCAAGTACCGGACGCTCACGGACGGACTGATCGACGCGCCGCGCCGGGCGGCGATCGAGGAATTGACGCTGGGCATCGAGGACGTCGCCGACGTGCGCGAACTGCTGGCGCTGCTGGCACCGCCGGCGACGGCTGCCTTCGAGTGACCTGTCTGAATCCGAAGAAGAGAGACACACCATGAGCACCTTGCACCGTCGCACCCTGCTGCTGGCCGGATTTGCCGGCCTCACCGTCATCGCAGCCGCCTGGGCACCCGCGCACGCCCAGGGCACCTGGCCCGACAAGCCGATCCGCATGGTGCTGCCCTTCGCGGCTGGCGGCCCGGGCGACATCACCGCGCGCCTGATCGCGCAGGGCCTGGGCAAGCAACTGAACCAGACCGTGATCGTCGACAACAAACCGGGCGCGGGCGGCCTGATCGGCTCCGACTTCGTGGCCAAGAGCGCGCCCGACGGCTACACGATCCTGATCGCCGGCAACGGCGCGGTCGCCAACGCGCTGTTGCGCACCAAGATGCCCTATGCCGACAGCGACCTCGTGCCGGTGGTCGAAGGCAACACCGCACCCTCGGTGATGGTCGCCTCGGCGACCGCCAGCTTTCGCGACCTGAAAGAGCTACAGGCCTACGGCAAGCGCAAAGGCGGCCTCACTTTCGGCACGGCCGGTGCCGGAAGCACGGGCCACTTCGTCGGTGAGATGGTCGGCGCCGCGCTCGGCGTGCCGGTGACCATCGTTCACTACAAGAGCGGCTCGGAAACCGTCAACGCCATCGTCGGCGGCCAGATCGACCTGGCATCGGAGGCGCCGGTCGGCGTGATGGGCTACGTCAAGGGCGGCAAGCTGCGGGCCGTGGCGGTCACCGACGACAAGCGCACCGCCGCGTTGCCGGACGTGCCGACCACCACTGAACAGGGCTTCCCGACTATCCAGATGCAGCACTGGGGCGGCCTGTTCGCGCCCAAGGGCACGCCACCCGCGGTGCTCGACCGCATCGCCGCGGCGCTCGACAATGCCTTCAAGACGGATGCCGCGATGCGGGCGCAATTCGAGGCAAATGGCTCGCAGGTGGGGGGTGGGACCAGGGCCGAGTTCGCGCAGGTGATCGCGAGGGAGAAACAGCGGCTCGGCAAGATCGTGAGCGACGCGAGGATGTCGCTCGATTGAGTGGCCGATCGACACGCTCGGAGCCAGAAACCCAATGCACGACAACCACTTGCGGCGACTCGCTTCTGCGCGAAAACCGTCCTGCGAAAGCTATTGATCTTCAAAGGGAAATTTCTCGCAACCGTATCAAACCGCACGATAAGTACGACTACCCCGTACAGCGTCGGGCGGCGCTCGTAGAGGCTGCGTAGGCTCGCGATCGTCAGTGGCGGGGCCTGCAGCGTTTCAGCCACGTACCGCAGCAGGTTGCGTGGCAGCACGGCCAAGGGGTCCATTGGGCGGCCACACGCGCGAAGCAACAACAGCTGCAGCGCGGCTGCGACCCTGCGGTCAGATCGGAACCGCTGGCGAATCGCCTCCACGTCAAACCGTACTTTCTGCACGAAAAGGACGATCACCCCGAGCCGCGCTATCGCGGGCACCCCAACGCGAGAGCGATCAATTGCCGCGTTGAAAGACTTCGGCAAGATCGCACAGATCCCAGTTGCCGCCTGTCAACAACACACAGATCTTTTCCTTCGGCGTCACCTTGAGTCCTTTCGCCAGCAGCGCGCCAATGCCGATCGAGGCAGCCGGCTCTGCGATCAGCTTGGCGTCCTTGGCCAGCATGCGCATGCCCTCGATGATGTGTTCGTCCTCCACCAGCACGATCTCGTCGACGTACCTTTCGATGATGGGGTAGGGGTTCTGGCCCGGCACACTGATGCGCAAACCGTCGGCGATCGTGTTCTTCAGCGGCAGCGAGGTGCGTTTCTTGTTGATGCGGCTATGGAAGTACTTGGGGGTCAGCGCTGGCTCCGCGCCAACCACACGTACGGAGGGTTTGGTTTCCTTGATGGCGGTGGCAATGCCGGAGATGAGACCCCCGCCGCCCATGGGGATGATGACGGTGTCAACGTCGGCCAGGTCTTCCAGGATTTCGCAGCCAATGGTTCCCTGGCCCGCCATGACCATGGGGTCCTCGAATGCGTGCACGACGGCGTAGTGGTTTTCTGCCGCGATCTCGTAAACGCGTTTCCATCGCGCCGCGGTGTCGCCGTCAAACAGAATCACCTCCGCGCCGAGCGCCCGGGTGTTTTCGACCTTGATTTTCGGGGTGGTGACGGGCACCACCAGAAGCGCCTTGACACCCAGCATCCGCGCTGCGTAGGCCAGCCCCTGGGCATGGTTGCCTGAAGACGTGGCGATGATGCCGTTGGCAATGGTCTCGCGAGGCAGCGACAAGGCCTTGTTCAGCGCGCCCCGGATCTTGAAGGCCCCGGTGATCTGCAGCGTCTCGGGTTTGAGGTACACCTCGCACCCGAGGGTGGTCTCCATCTTCTCGGCGCGCAGCAAGGGCGTGTGACGGATGTGCGGCTTCAGCCGCTCCCGTGCTTGGTGGATGTCGCGAAGGGTGGGGTGTTCAAGCAGGGGAATCACGATTGAATGAAATCAAAGGCCATGCCGGTGTTGCTGGCGATGGCGTTGCGATAGATCAGGTTCGACGTCGTGTTGTCCTGAATGGCCATGCCCGTCGAGTCGAAGATCGTGATCTCGTCGTCGGACTCGCGCCCCGGCTTCTTGCCCAGCAGGATCTCGCCGATCTCGGCGTGGATGTCGTGCTTGCTGATGATGTGGTTGTGCAGCGGGTGCCAGGTTTCGCCTTTCTCGACGCATTGCGCGATCGAATCGTTGACGATCTTGGCGTTCCTGAAGATTTCCGGCTCCAGTTCCTGCTTGCCTTGCGTGTCCGTGCCGATGGCGACGATATGCGTGCCAGGTCGGACCCAGGCGGCTTCCACCAGCGAGCCTTTGCCGCGGGTGGTGGTGACGAGGATGTCCGCCTTTTCCACCGCGTCTTGTTTGGAGCGGGCCATCACCACCGGGATGCCGAAGTCGCGCTCGATGTCGGCCTTGTACTGGGCGAGCGTCTGGGGGTGGTGGCTCCAGGCATGGATGGCTTCGATCGTCATCACCTCCCGGATCGCGCGGATCTGCATCCGGGCCTGATTGCCAGTCCCGATCGAGGTGATGGTCTTCGCGTCCTTGCGGGCCAACGCCTTGACCGACACCGCTCCGGCGGCGCCGGTTCTCAGGCCGGTGATCAGGCTGCCATCCATCACGCAGATGAGCGCGCAGGTTCTGGCGTCGAACAGGAGGATGGTTCCCATGCCGCTGGGCACGCCGTGTTCGGTGGGGTTGTTCGGGAATCCCCCGGACGAGGCCTTCATCGAGATGATCTCGTTGGCCTCGCAGTATCCCAATTTGAAGTCGATTTCGCCCCGGGGTGGCGGGAGGTGGATGCATGTATACGGCGGTTGATTCACCTGGCCACTGTTGAAGGCCTTGTACGCCTCCTCCACCGTTCCGATGACTTCCTTCATGGAAATCAGGCTTCCTACATCCTCTTTGTTCAGCAACAGCGTCTTCATCGGGGCGATCTCTCCATGAATCAAGGGCTCGGGCCAACTGCTCTCGGTGGCGCCGCGCGCGGTCGGCCAGCAGGACCATCGGCGTGCCGGCAAACCTAGAAGTCAGCAACCTTGCCCCACGCCGAACCGCTGAACCGTGCCGGACTGAAAGGCGCGGGATCGAAGATCGGCTTGGCCCCGGACACCAGGTCGGCGATCAGGTGGCCTGCGCCGGGGCCGATGCCGAAGCCGTGGCCGGAGAAGCCCGCGGCCAGGATGAAGCCTGGCACCTGCGGCAGTTCTCCGATACCCGGCACGCCGTCGGGCGTGCTGTCGATGTAGCCCGCCCAGGTGTTGACGATGCGGGCTTCGCGCAGCACAGGCAACAGATCGACGGCACGGCGGTGGATTTCGCGGACACCCGCGGGGTCGGGCGTCGGGTCGAGGATGCGCGCCCGTTCCATCGGTGTGGGAGCGTCCAGCTTCCATCGAGCGCGGGTTTCGTGGCCCCATCGGATGCCTTCCAGGCCGCCGGGAAACACGTTGCGCCAGCGCTTGGCGAACATCGGCAAGAACTGCGGTGCGAAGCGCACCAGCTGTGCCGTGGGGTCGGCGCGCCCTCGGCCGCTGATCGCCAGGACGTAGTGGCCGTCAGGGCGCCGGGTGATGGCAACGCGTGGGCTGGTCAGCGCGGCCGGCAGTTGCTGCTCCACCGGCGCCAGGCGCACGATCGATTGGCGGATCGTGGCGACCGGAAACTGCACGCCGAGCTGGTTGCAGAACGAGGACGCCCACGCGCCGCCTGCGAGCACGGCGGTACGGGTCTTGATCGTCCCCGCTTCGGTCACCACGCCGCTGAGCCGGCCACCCTCCATCTCGATGCCACGCGCGGCGCAGTTCTGGTGGACGGTGCCGCCGAGTTTCATGAGCGCGGCGGCGACGGCCGGCGCCGCCTTGGCCGGATCGGCCGTGCCGTCGCTGGGTGAGAAGACGCCGCCTTTCCACGCGCGGCCGGTCGCCTGGCCACGCTCCGAGGCCTCGCGGCCGCTGAGCATGTGCGTGGTCACGCCAACCGTCGTCGCAAACTCGCGCCATTTGGCCCAGCCGGCAATCTGGGCCTCGTCGTTGCTGAGGTACAGCAAGCCGCAGCGCCTGAAGCCCGTGTCTTCGCCGCTGTCTGCGGCAAACTGATCCCACAACTCCAGGCTCCGGGTAGACATGGGCAGTTCGCGCGCGTCGCGGTTCTGCTGGCGGCACCAGCCCCAGTTGCGGCTCGATTGTTCGGCGCCGATGCGGCCCTTTTCGACCACGGCGACCGACAGCCCGCGCTGGGCCAGGTAGTAGGCGGTGAAGACACCGATGATCCCGCCGCCGATCACGACGACGTCGGCACGGGCTGGCAGGTTGGGCGAGGTCTCAACGAGACGCAGTGGCTGGGACATGGCTGGGGCTCGATCGTCGCCTCAGGCTGCAACGCTCTGGCACACGTAGAGCTTCGCCACGCGATCGCTGCTCTCCCAGCCGATCGGTGCGCCCTGCGGCACGAACAGCGCATCGCCGGTGACGGCAGACAGCACGCTGCCGTCAGGGGCAGCAAACCGCACGCCGCCGGCCAGCAGGAACATGAACTCGTTGAGGCGATGGGCCCGGACGATCCGGTGGTAAGGGGTCGACTCCCAGGTGCCCGCGAGGTACTGCGCGCCGTCGTCGGTGAACACGTTGTCGCTGCGGCATTGCGGCGTGGGACCCAGCAGCGTCTCGGCCGGTGGCGGATTGGACGGCTTGAAGTTGGCTTCGGCGCGCAGTGCAGTGACGCCGCGCTGGGTCGGCTTCTCGCAAGCGGCCGCGCAAAAGACGAACCGCGTGCGCGCTGCAGCCTGGATGTGAAGTGCGGTGCCGCATCCGATGACCGCGCCCGCTTGCGCGCCGAGCACCAGCGGCGCCTCTCCGGCCACCGTCAGGGTCAGCTCGCCCTCCACCACCACAAGGGTCTCGATGTGGGGAAAGCGCGCGACATCGAGGTCACCGGAGAAGCTGACGCGGCCAGCGCTCATCGCGCCTGGTCCTTCCCAGGCGATTTCGCGATCGCGAGCGAAGGGATCGGCCGGGCCGAAGGCGGCCTTGCGGAAAGAGGTCGATGGCGATGCGCCATCGGCGCGGTGCAGCAGCAGGGCCACGGTCATGGTCGTTGTTCCTTTGAGTTGCGGGTATTTGTCTGCGTTCGCGCCCTCATGCGGCAGTGGGCGCCGGGCCTTCCAGGTAGCCGAGGATGGCCTTGGTCTCGAGGTATTCCTCCAGGCCTTCGACGCCGTACTCGCGGCCATTGCCCGAGCGCTTGTAGCCGCCGAAGGGCGCATCGGGGCTCCAGGGCGGGTTGTTGAGGTGGACCTGCCCGGCGCGGATGCGCAAGGCCACCGCGCGCGCAGCCGCCAGGTCGCGGCCCTGCACGTGCGCGCCCAGGCCGTATTCGGTGCCGTTGGCGATGGCCACCGCCTCGTCCACGCTGTCGTAGGCGATGATCACCAGCACCGGGCCGAAGATCTCTTCCTGCGCGATCCGCATCTGCGGCTGCACGTCGGAGAAAAGTGTCGGGCGCACGTAGCAGCCACGCTCCAGCCCCTGCGGCCGACCGGGGCCGCCGCAGACGAGGCGGGCGCCTTCGGCCATGCCGACACCGATCATCTCCTGCACGCGATTGAACTGCGCGCGATTGGCCACTGGGCCGTGCGTGGTCTGCGGCGACCGCGGATCGCCCACGACAAATGCAGAGGCTGTCTCGCATGCGAGCCGCTCGACCTCCGCGAGGCGTTCGCGCGGCACGAGGATGCGGGTGGGCGCACTGCAGGACTGGCCGACGTTGCGCATACCGGCCGCCACCGCAGCCGGTATGGCGCGCGCGAAATCGGCATCGGGCAGGATGACGTTGGGCGACTTGCCGCCCAGTTCCTGCGCCACGCGCTTGACCGTCGGCGCGGCGGCCTGGGCCACCAGCACGCCAGCCCGGGTGGAGCCGGTGATGGAGATCATGTCGACGTCCGGGTGCGCAGCCAGAGCGGCGCCTACCTCTGGCCCTTGGCCGTTGACCAGGTTGAACACACCCGCCGGAGCGCCGGAGTCGTGCATCACTTCCGCGAACAACAACGCGCTTAGCGGCGACAGCTCGCTGGGCTTCAGGACGACGGTGCATCCCGCCGCCAAGGCGGGACCGACCTTGGCGGTGATCTGGTAGAGCGGCCAGTTCCAGGGGGTGATCAGGCCGCACACGCCGATCGCCTCGCGCACGATGGCCGTGTCACCCCGATGGGTGAGGAAGGGATAGCTGCCCGCAATGTCCCGGGCCACGCGGATGTGCTCCGCCGCAACAGGCACCTGAGTGCTACGCGCCATGCCGATTGCCGCGCCCATCTCCAGTGAGATGGCCTGGGCAAACAACTCCGCGCGCTCGAGGATCAGACTGTGCACGCGATCGAGGAGCAAGGCCCTGCTGTGCGGGGAGCTCACGGACCATGTCACGAAAGCGCGCTGCGCTGCAGCCACCGCGGCAGCAACGTCTCTTGAACTTCCCAGCGCGATCTCCGCGACGGGCTCGTCCGTCGATGGGTCGACGACGGCGCTGCGAGCCTGCGTTTCGGGCACGACCCACTCGCCGCCAACGTACATGCGGTCCAGGCGGCAAGCACTCCTGAGGTGTTCGATGATCGGGGAGTTCATGGCAAAAAGTTTAGGCTGCGTGCCCCTCGCACCGGTGCTGCAATGAGGGTCTTGCACGAAGGAGCCTGCGGTTGTGCGAGTCGCTACAAGCAGATCCTGCCGTCGGCCACGTGCAGCCGGGAATGGACGGAACGAAAGCGCCTCAGCGCGGATGCGGAAACAGCCGCTCGATCGGACTGTGCGTCTTGATGAACGGCGACTTGATGACGATGTAGCTGAAGTACTTCGCGATTCCGATGTTGCGTTCGAGCAGTTCCTCGATCACTTCCTGGTAGTGGTTCACACCCCGCGTCAGGAAGCGCAGCAAGTAGTCGTAGCCGCCGCTCACCAGGTGGCATTCGAGCACCTCGTCGACCTCGCGGATGGCGGCCTCAAAGCGCACGAAATCCTCACGGTGGTGGTCCTGCAGCGTGACCTCGGTGAATACGGTGAGCGTGTCGCCGAGCTTCTCCAGCCGCAGGTGGGCACCGTAGCCGGCGATATAGCCGGCCTGCTCGAGCCGCTTCACGCGGATCAGGCAGGGGCTGGGCGACAGGCCCACCTCATCCGCCAGGTCCACGTTGGTCATGCGCCCGTTCTTCTGGAGTTGCGCCAGGATGCGCAGGTCGAGTCGGTCGATTTTGAAGGCTTCTGACATGGCGGTGCCGAAAAACGAAGATAGCCCGATTCTGCGTCTGTCTCGTTGTGTTGGGGGGTCGGTACGCGGGTTTTCGCTCAGGCAGCCAATGCAGCGCGAACGTCCGGCGCTTCGAGCACCTCGTCGAGCGTCTTCTTCAGGCGCGAGAACATCTGCGCGAACTCGTCTTCGGTGAAGGTGAGCGCCGGCGCAAAGCCGAGAATGTGGTCGCCGAAGGAACGGAACACCAAGCCGTTTCGGTAGCCGGTGGCGAAGATGCGGTCGGCCAGGCCGAGTGCGGCATCGAAGCCGCGCTTGCTCGCCTTGTCGCTCACCAGCTCGAGCGCGCCGAGCAGTCCGCGATGGCGCGCATCGCCTACTAGCGGATGCGCACGCAGCCCATCGAGCCCGGCCGCGAAGTGGGCCGCGCCGCGCTGGCCGTTGGCGAGCACGCCGCCCTCCTCGTACAGGCGCAGCACCTCCAGCGCGACCGCGGCGCTGACCGGGTGTGCCGAATAGGTCGCGCCGTGTCCGATCGACGCGCCCGCCGGCGCACCGTCGGCGATGCCGGCATAGACCTGCTCCGACATCATCGTTGCGCCCATCGGCGCGTAGCCGGCGGTCAGGCCCTTGGCCATGGTCATCAGGTCGGGCTCCACGCCCTCCGCCTCGCACGCGAACATGGGGCCGGTGCGGCCGAAGCCGGTGATGACCTCGTCGACGACGAAGAGGATGCCGAGCTCGCGCGTGGCCTCGCGCATGGCCTTCAGCCAGCCTTTGGGCGGCACGATGACGCCGCCCGAGCCCTGAATCGGCTCGCAGAAGAAGGCCGCCACGTTGTCCGCGCCCAGCTCGGCCACCTTGGCGCGCAGCGCCGCGACCGAGGCTGCGATCAGCGCCTGCGGGTCGGCGCCGTCCGCATGGCGGTAGGCGTAGGGCGAGGGGATGTAGTGCTGCGTGGGCAGCGGCAGGTCGAAGCCGCGATGGAAGGCCGGCAATGCGGTCAGGCCGGCGCCGGTAGAGGAGGAGCCGTGGTAGCCGCGCTCCAGCGCGAGGAACTGCTTCTTCGACGGCTTGCCGGTCGCGTTGTGGTACTGCACGATGAATCGCACCGCGGCGTCGATCGCCTCGGAGCCGCCGAGCGTCAGGTACACGCGGGTCAGCGAAGCCGGCGTGATCTGCACCAGCTTCTCGGCCAGGCGAATGGCAGGCTCGCTGCTGAAATGGAAGTAGCCGGTCGCATACGGAAGGCGGCGCATCTGCTCGGCCGCGGCCTGCACCACGCTCTCCTGCCCGTAGCCCACGTTGACGCACCAAAGGCCGGCGAAGGCGTCGAGCAGTTCGTGGCCACTGGCATCGGTGAGCCACGCGCCGCGGCCCGAGGCGAGCACGGTGGGCCCGCGCTGCTCGTGTACGCGCCAGGGTGAGACGGGATGGATGAGATGGGCGCGGTCGATAACATCGAGCGCGGCCAGGTTGGGGAGTGCGGCGGAGTGCGTCATGGAGGGGCGGTGGTCGGGTTTAAGGATGTCCGGAAGCTTAGGCCGCGCGCCTCTCGCGCTGGTGCTAGATTGGGGGCGTTGCGCAGAGCAGGCTGCGGTTGTGCGAGTCGCCACAGCAGATACTGCCGTCGCGTCCATGCCGGGGGGCTCTACGACGGGCGCACTCGACCGGCGGCAGCCGCGCCCGACACAAAGGCCAGTAAAAGCCCGAAGGTGGCACGGTGCGACTTGCCAGTAGTTGCCTTGAAGACGCCTTCCACAAAGTCCAATCAGAGCATGCGGCGTCACGTTAGAGCTCGAGGCACCGTCTGCCATCCGACGTTCGGGGGAGGCGACAGAAGAAGATGCCGGCAGCGCGCCGACAACGAAATCCTGTGCCGCAGCACGGACCCACTTTGGTTCAGCGGCGCAGAAAGCGGCCCCTATGCTCATAGCAACGGCATTGCCGTCATCACTGGAGCTCTTCACCATGTCCCTGCAAGATTTCAAGGTGCTCACCTTCGACGTCGTCGGCACGCTGATCGATTTCGAGGGCGGCATGCTCGCCTACCTGCGCTCCGCGGTGCCCGAGTCCCGGGTGACGGACGAGGATTTCCTCGCCGCCTACCGCCACGCGCGCGCCGACGGCACCGCCGGCTGGTACCCCGACGATCTCGCGCGCTGCTGGCATGCCATCGCACCGAAGCTGGGCCTGCCCGACACCGACGCACTCGCGCAGGGCCTGCGCGATTCGGTGGCGCAGTGGCCGGCGTTTCCCGATTCGGTGGACGCACTGAAGCGCCTGGCCAGGCGCTTCAAGCTGGTGACCATGACCAATGCGCAGCAATGGGCGCTGGCCCATTTCGACAGGACGCTGGGCTCTCCCTTCGACATGCTGCTCGCCTGCGACGACGCGCTGTGCGAGAAGCCCGATGCGCGCTACTTCGCCTACGCCCGCGGCCGCATCGAGGGCGCCTGGGGCTACAAGCAGGCGGACAACCTGCACGTCGCGCAAAGCCAGTACCACGACATCGGCATTTCCAAGCAGTTGGGCATCACCACCTGCTGGATCGAGCGCCGCCATGGACAGAAGGGTTCCGGCGGCACGCTCGAATCCGAACACACCCAGCCCGACTACCACTTCCACACGCTGGCCGAGCTGGCCGACGCCGTCGAGGCGGGGCGTTGACGCTGCACGCGATCGCCGCGCCGGTCGCCGACCTGTTGCCCGAACTGGTCGCGCTGCGTCGCGACCTGCACGCACATCCCGAGCTCGCGTTCGAGGAAAGGCGCACGGCGGGGCTCGTGGCGCAGGCGCTGCGGCTGCTCGGCCTCGAGGTCCATGAAGGCCTGGGCGGCACCGGCGTGGTCGGCACGCTCAGCTCCGGCAGCGGGACGCGCAGCGTCGGCCTGCGTGCCGACATGGATGCGCTGCCGATGGTCGAACTGGGGCGCGCCGCCCATGCCAGCCGCACGCAGGGCGTGCACCATGGCTGCGGCCACGACGGCCACACCAGCATGCTGATCGGCGCCGCGCGCCAGCTGGCGCGCACGCGGCGCTTCGACGGCACGGTGCACTTCATCTTCCAGCCGGCCGAAGAAGGCAAGGGCGGCGCGCGAGCGATGATCGAGGACGGTCTGTTCGAGCGCTTCCCCTGCGACAGCGTCTATGCGCTGCACAACTGGCCCGACCTGCCCATCGGCCATGTACAGACGCGGGCCGGCCCGATCATGGCCGCGGCCGACCGCTTCGACATCGTGCTGCGCGGTCGCGGCGGCCATGCGGCGCAGCCGCATCACACGCCGGACGCGATCCTCGCTGCCAGTCAGCTCGTTGCGCAGCTGCACACCATCGTTTCGCGCCGCATCGACCCGGGCGAATCGGCGGTGCTGTCGGTCACGCGCATCGAAGGCGGCCACAGCCACAACGTGCTGCCGGCGGAAGTGTCGATCACCGGCACCGTGCGCAGCTTCGATGCCGGATCGCAGGACCGCATCGAGGCGGCGCTGCGCGCTACCGTGGACGGCGTGGCACTGGCCAGCGGCACGCAGGCGGAGGTGCGCTATGTGCGGTACTACCCGGCCACCGTCAACACGGCCACCGAGGCTGCGCTCGCGCTGGCCGCGGCCAAATCCATCGGCCTGCAGGCCGACATGGCGCCGCGCGCCGCCTTCACCTCGGAGGACTTCGCCTTCATGTTGGAACACCGGCCCGGCGCCTACCTCTGGCTGGGCCAGGGCCGCGCCGATCCGGGGCCGGATGGCGAACGCGCGCTGCATCACCCTTGCTATGACTTCAACGACGATGCGCTGCCGCTGGGCGTGCGCTGGTTCTGCGAAGTGGCCGAGCGCGAGCTGGCGCCCGTTGCCGACCCGGCATCCGCGCCTGCTCTGTCCGTCGTGATGGCAAGGTCCACATGTTGACGTTCGGATTGCGGCTGACCAGGCGAAAGTCCTCGATCGCGGCCTGCTCCACCACTCGGGTCGGCGGGCTGACGACCGCGTTGTTCAGGTTGAGCAGGGGTTCCTGCGCCGGATAGCGCTCGCGCACCTGCTCCCAGCACTGCTCGCTCGTTGTCCCGTTGAGGTTCCTGCATCTTCTCAGTACCCCCGCGCGCGATCGACGAGGCCGATCATCGGTTCCTTGGCCTCGAAACGGCGCAGGTTGTCCAGCACGACTTCGGCCGCGCTCAAGGGCTGCGTCATGCTCGCGATGTGCGGCGTGAGCTGGACGTTCGGGTGACGCCAGAACGCATGCGCCGGCGGCAGCGGCTCAGGCTCGGTCACGTCGAGCACGGCATCGCCGATCTGGCCGCTGGCCAATGCAGCCAGCAGATCGGTATCGATCAACTGAGGCCCGCGGCCGACATGCACGAGGCCCGCGCCTTCCGGCAGCATCGAGAACAGCCGTGCATCGAGAAAACCGCGCGTCGAATCGGTGAGCGGCAGCAGGCACACGAGGATCTCGGTACGCGCGAGGAAGGACGGCAGCTCGTCGGCACCCGCATGGCATTGCACGCCGTTGACTGCATGCCGAGAACGGCTCCACCCTGCGCAATCAAAGCCCAGGCCGACAAGCTGCGCCAGCACCGCCTGGCCCAGCGAGCCGAGCCCGAGCACGCCGACGCGCCGCTCGGCGGCGGACCGCACCGGCAGCGGGCTCCACTGGGCCTCCTGCTGCTGACGCCGGTAGCGCGGCATGTCGCGATGCAGGCCGAGCACCGCGTGCGTCACGTACTCGACCATGCCGCGCACGATGCCGGGCTCCACCATGCGCACCACCGGCAGTGCGGGGGGCAATGTCGCAAAGTCGAACTGGTCAACGCCTGCGCCGGAGGAGAACAGCACCTCGAGGTTCGGGAAGCGCTCGGCCAGGTCCTGCGGCGGTTCCCAGGCCGCAAGAAAGCGCACCTGCGCCGCATCGCCGATGTCGGGCCAGATGCGGAAGTCGATCTCGGGCGCACGGCGCCGGAACACCTCGGCCCACTGGCGGCCGCGCACCGGATCTGATTTGTAGAGGAAGGTGGTCGTGCCCATTGCCATCAACCGATAGCTTGGGTCACGATTGCGAACATCTTCGGCCCGCCCGGCGGCTCGGCAAGCGGCGCACCGCGCACCATCGTCGTCGGGGCGTCCACGCACGGCAGGCCGATGCTTTCGAGCCATTCAGTCAGCCCGCTTGCGAAGTCGATGTCGATACGCGTGAAGTTGCCGGCGTTGAGTCCGGCGAGATGCGCGATCAGCGCCTTGGCGCCTTCGGCGTCGGGCGCGACGACCGGACCGATCGCGTGCCCGCGTCCGAAGCGCCGCAGCATCGCGAAGCCCAGCGGCTCGTTGTCGTGATCGAGCACCACGCAGGCATCCGCGCCGGAGAGCAGGTCAGCGATCAGCGCATCGCGCGGCATGCCGCGCGCCGCCGCGTCGAGCGCCTGCAGACCTGCAGCCTCATGGAGTCCGGCAGGCCGCAGCCGCCAGCCGGGCTTGAGCGCGATCATCGGTGCCGACTCCGCGATGCCTTGGTGCTGCCGCAGTTCGCCGGTGCGCACGAAGCCCAGCCGCTCGTACAGTCCGCGGCCTTCCCGGGTGGCGTGCAGCAGCACGGTGTGTTCGTCGAGGCCCTCGAGCAGCGCGCTCATCAACCGTTGCCCGATGCGTCGTCCCTGGCAGGCCGGCGCCACGATCACGAGGCCGATGGTGGCGTGGTGCGCGCCCCAGCGCCAGCGCTGCGCGGTGGCAACGATGGCGCCGTCGCGCTCGACGACGAAGCCTTCGGCGTGCGCGAACGCCTGCGCCCAGTCCGTCAGACGGTGCGGCCAGCGCAGCTGCGCCGACAGCGCGTGCGCAACTGGCAAGTCGCCGGTCGTCATCGGTCTCAGCACCATTTCGTCTGTGGTGGGTGCATCCAGGGTGCGATCAGGCATCGGAGAGGCTCTTTCTGCAAAGGAGAAACGCCTTCATCTTGGACGACTTTGACGGCCTGCACCAGACCGAATTCGCACTCTCAAGCAACTCGCAAGCTTCGCCTGCAAAGCGTGCGTGTTTTGCAATTCGCTGCGGCAGCGGGCCCGCTTACGCATACAAATGCTGAGCCCCCTGGCGTCGATCGGCATCCAAAGCCTCGACCCGAACTTGAAGATGCCTGATTCTGATCGCAACAAGATCTCCGTTCAGAAGCGACATTTCATCGGGGTGTGCTGGTCGATGGCGAGGGTCACCGACATTGGCCCGGCGTTGGCGGCAGGCAACGACTTCTCGAATTGATCGCCGAGTCTCACGCATTGCCCGCGCGGAGCAGATTGCGCTTCGCCGCGCAGCCAATCGGCATTTGCCACCGTTTTCGGCATCTGCTTCGGCACCCACGCGAGAACGCCCAAACTTAGCATCAGGGTCGTGTTCCACCCTCCTGAGAGTCCACTTTTCATGTCAAAGAATCTGCTCATCGACTTCAACTTCGATCAACTCGGCGAACCGCGTGAGTACCGGCCGCCCGCTGAACGCGTCATAGAAGGCGACATCGTGTGCCGCAACTGGGATGTCGACAGCGCCAAGGACGACAAGGTGCGCGCTGGCGTGTGGGAGTCGACGCCCGGCGTCAACCGCTCCATCAAGGGCGAGACCTGGGAGTTCTGCCTGATCCTGTCCGGCGTGGTCGAGCTCACCGAGGACGGACAGCGCCCGGTCACATACAAGGCCGGGGACTGCTTCATCATGAAGCCCGGCTACACCGGCACCTGGCGCACCCTCGAGACCGTGCGCAAAGTGTGGATCATGGCCTGAGCATGACCCAGCCTGCCGCTTCAAAAACGTGCGCATCGCCTTCGCAGCGACGCACCGAGGTGCGTCGCTGCACGCGCAAGGGGCAGACCGCACGGGATGCCGCGGCACCCCCTCCAAACCGCAGTTTTCGTGTGCCAGACGCCCAATTTCCCTACGGCCTCAGCGCTTGTGCGTGCTGCAATCACGTCGTCATCAGTTCGCCTCATTTACATCTGTCATTTAAGGAATAGAGACCATGACCTTCCGTCCCAAGTACATCACCTTCGACTGCTATGGCACCCTCACGCGCTTTCGCATGGGCGACTTGGCGCGCGACATGTTCGCCGACCGCATCCCGGCCGAACGCATGGAGCAGTTCGTCGCCGACTTCAGCGCCTACCGCTTCGACGAGGTGCTGGGCGACTGGCAGCCCTACGACGTGGTGCTGAAGAACGCGGTGCGCCGCCTGTGCAAGAAGTGGAAGATCCAGTACCTCGACCATGAGGCGCAGAAGTACTATGACGCGGTGCCGACCTGGGGCCCGCATGACGACGTCCCTGCCGGCCTTGCAAAGGTCGCCAGGGAGATCCCGCTGGTGATCATGTCGAACGCCTCGGACAGCCAGATCCAGAAGAACGTCGCCATGCTCGGCGCGCCCTTCCATCGCGTTTACACCGCGCAGCAGGCCCAGGCGTACAAGCCGCGCCTGCAGGCCTTCGAATACATGCTCGATTCGCTGGGCTGCAACCCCGAGGACGTGCTGCACGTGTCCTCCAGCCTGCGCTACGACTTGATGTCAGCGGACGACCTGGGCATCGTCAACAAGGTCTTCGTCAATCGCGGCCACGGCCCGGGCAACCCGGCCTACCGCTACGTCGAGATCAAGGACATTGGCGGCCTCCCCGGCGTGGTCGGTCTCTGATCCGTTGCAAGCACCGCACGCCATGAAGCTTGAATCCTATTGGACCGATTCGGCGCCCGCCTTCGTCTCGCGCTCGTGCGAGCTGCCGGCGCAGGTGGATGTCGCCATCGTGGGCGGCGGCTTCACCGGCCTCTCGGCGGCGCTGGCGCTGACGAGGCGCGGCGCCAAGGTGGCGGTGCTGGAGGCCGGCGAGCGCGTAGCGGCCGAAGCCTCGGGGCGCAACGGCGGGCATGTCAACAACGGGCTCGCCCAGGACTACGCTGAAGTGGCCGCCAAGGTCGGCGTCGAGCGCGCCCGAGGCTGGTACCACGCCTACGACGAAGCCGTGGACACGGTTGAGCGGATCGTGCGCGAGGAGGCTATCGCCTGCGACTTCCTGCGCCACGGAAAGCTCAAGCTCGCCACGCGGCCGAGCCAGATGGACGCACTGGAGCGCAGCGCCGAGCGCCTGATCGGTGACGGCGTTGACACCGATGTCCAGGTGCTCGACGCGGCCAGTGTGCGCGCCGAAGTTCAGAGCGATCAGTTCCACGGCGGCCTGCTTTACAAGCGCAGCGGGCAGATGCACATGGGCCGCTTCGCCCAAGGGTTGGCAGCGGCGGCCGAGCGCAGCGGTGCGCAAATCCACACCGGCACGAACGTGCAGCGCATCGAACGCCTGGGCCAGGGCCACGCGCACAAGCTGCACACCGGCCGCGGCACCGTCGCCGCACAGCAGGTGCTGCTGGCCACCGGGGCGACGCGCCACGGCGGCTACGGCAGCTTCGGCTGGCTGCGCCGGCGTATCGTGCCGATCGGAAGCTTCATCGTGGTCACCGAGCCACTGGGCGCCGAGCGCGCGCAGGCCCTGCTGGCCGCACGGCGTACCTACACCACGGTGGCCAACATCCACCACTACTTCCGGCTCACCCCGGACCACCGGCTGGTGTTCGGCGGGCGTGCGCGCTTCGCGATCTCCAGCCCGCAGTCGGATGCCGCCAGCGGCGAGATCCTGCGCGCCGGGCTGGCCCAGATCTTCCCGCAGCTCGGCGCCGTGCGGCTGGACTACTGCTGGGGCGGCCTGGTCGACATGACGCAGGACCGCCTGCCCCACGCCGGCGAGCGCGAGGGCCTCTACTACGCGATGGGCTACAGCGGCCATGGCACACAGATGTCGGTCCACATGGGCCAGCGGATGGCGGCCGTGATGGGCGGCGATGCACTTGCCAACCCCTGGCAAGGCCGCGACTGGCCTGCCATCCCTGGCCACTTCGGCCCGCCGTGGTTCCTGCCGGCGATCGGCCTTTACTACACGCTCAAGGACAGGCTGGCCTGAGCCCCTAGCTACCACCTTTCTTCATCGATCCACCAAGAGGAGCAACCCCATGAACAGCACCAGCAACACGAGCTTCGAGAAGCTCGTCGGTCCCGCCGAGAGCCTTCGCGTGATGGAGTCGCTCAAGCGCGGCGCCAGGCGGCGCGACATCCTCGCGATGCTGATGGCGGGCGGCATGCAGGCCGCGCTGGCCGGTGGCATCGCAGGCGCGGCGATGAGCGCCCATGCGCAGACGCCGAAGAAGGGCGGCCGCATCCGCGTCGCAGGCGCCACTGCCGCCGCCACCGACACGCTCGACCCGGCCAAGCAGTCGAATCAGACCGACTACTCGCGCTGCAACATGATCTACAACGGGTTGACATCGCTGGACGGCAGCCTGACGCCGCAGCCCGCGCTCGCCGAATCGTTCACCACCAAGGATGCCAAGACCTGGGTTTTCACGCTCCGCAAGGGCGTCACCTTCCACGACGGCAAGGCGCTGTCGCCGGCCGACGTCGTGTTCTCGGTGATGCGCCACAGGGACCCGGCCACCGCTTCCAAGGCCAAGGTGCTCGCCGACCAGATCGACAGCGCCAAGGCCACCGGCCCCAACGAAGTGACCTTCGTGCTCAGCGCGCCGAACGCCGACCTGCCGGTCATCCTCGGCACCTCCCACTTCCAAATCGTCAAGGAAGGCACCACCGACTTCAACGCCGGCATCGGCACCGGCCCCTACAAGCTCAAGGAGTTCAAGCCCGGCGTGCGCTCGCTGATGGTGCGCAACGACGCCTACTGGAAGCCCGGCAAGCCCTACCTCGACGAGATCGAATTCGTCGGCATTGGCGACGAAACCGCACGCGTCAACGCGCTGCTGTCAGGCGGAATGGACCTGGTGGGGTCGGTCAATCCGCGCTCGGTCGAGCGCGTGAAGGGTACGCCCGGCTTTGGGATCTTCGTTACCCAGTCCGGTCAGTACTCAGACCTCGTGATGCGCAAGGACGTGGGTCCCGGCGCCAACCCGGATTTCGTGCTTGGGATGAAGTACCTCTTCGACCGCGAGCAAATGAAGAAAACCATCGCGCTCGACTACGCCGTGGTCGGCAACGACCAGCCGATCGATCCGACCAACCGCTTTTATTTTGCCGGCCTGCCGCAGCGGCCCTTCGACCTTGACAAGGCGAAGTTCCACCTGCAGAAGTCCGGCGTCACGGGCAAAGTGCCGATGGTGGCATCGCCCGCAGCGCTGTACTCGGTGGAGATGGCCCTGTTGCTGCAGCAGACGGCCCAGCGCGCCGGGCTGGAAATCGACATCAAGCGCATGCCGGCCGACGGCTACTGGTCGAACCACTGGCTCAACAGCCAAGTCGGCTTCGGCAATGTGAACCCGCGCCCGAGCGCCGACGTGCTGCTGACGCAGTTCTTCCAGTCGGGAGCGGCGTGGAACGAGTCGCGCTGGAAGAGCGAGAAGTTCGATCAGTTGCTGCTGGCGTCGCGCGCCGAGACGGACCTGGCCAAGCGCAAGCAGATGTACGCCGACATGCAGACCATGATTCACCAGGATGCCGGCATCGGCATCCCGCTGTTTCTCGCCAGCATCGACGGCCACACTTCCAAGCTCAAGGGTCTGGCGCCGATCCCGCTGGGCGGCCTCATGGGCTACAACTTTGCCGAGAACGTCTGGCTCGAGGCCTGATCTGCACGCGCCGGAGGATTCCCCATGAACCACGTGATTCTGAAGCTCCTCGGCCAGCGCATCGCGTTGGCGTTGCTTTCGCTGCTCGCAGTGTCGGTCATCGTCTTCTCGATCACGGCGGTACTGCCGGGCGATGCGGCGCAGGAGCAACTAGGCCAGGACGCCACGCCGGAGGCAGTTGCGGCGCTGCGAGCCCAGATGGGTCTGGACGTGCCGGCGCCCCAGCGCTACGCGAAGTGGCTGCTCGCCATGGTGAAGGGCGATCCCGGCCTCTCGGCCACCACGCAGATGCCGGTGGCCGAACTGGTCGCAAGCCGCCTGCCCAACTCTCTGTTGCTGGCTGCGGTGACCGCGCTGTTCTCCGTGCCGATCGCACTGGCACTCGGCATCGCCTCGGCGGTCTGGCGCGGCTCCTGGTTCGACCGGGCGGCCTCGACGACGGCCGTTGGCGTGGTGTCGGTACCGGAATTCCTGGTCGCGACGCTGGCGGTGCTGGTGTTCGCCGTCAAGCTGCGGTGGCTGCCGGCGCTGTCCTTCGTGAACGACATCGAGTCGATCGGTCAGATGCTGCGCGCCTTTGCCATGCCGGTGATGGTGCTGTGCTGCGTGATCGTCGCACAGATGATGCGCATGACCCGCGCGGCGGTGATCGACCAGCTCGAGGCGCCTTACATCGAGATGGTGCGGCTCAAAGGCGCCTCGCCGATGCGCATGGTGCTGGCGCATGCGCTGCCCAATGCGGTGGGACCGATCGCCAACGCCGTGGCGCTGAGCCTGTCGTACCTGCTGGGCGGCGTGATCATCGTCGAGACCATCTTCAACTACCCCGGGATCGCCAAGCTGATGGTCGACGGAGTCTCCCAGCGCGACATGCCGCTGGTGCAGACCTGCGCCATGATCTTCTGCTGCGCCTACCTGATCCTGGTGACGACGGCCGACATCTGCGGCATCGTCGCCAACCCGCGGCTGCGGCACCGTTGAGGAACGCACCATGGAAACGACCACCTCTGCAACAGTCGTGAGCGCCACGGCTTCCCTGGCGGCAGCGTTGCCAGATCGCCGGAGCGGCCCTCTGCGCTGGCTCGCCGGCTTCGGGCCATCCGGGCTCCTGGGCCTCGCGGTGCTGCTGTTCTGGCTGCTCGCGGCGCTGCTCGGCCCCTGGCTACTCTCGCACGGCACGGCTGCCACGGGCACCTCGAACGTCTTCGCGCCGATCAGCGCGGCGCACTGGCTGGGGACCGACTACCTCGGCCGCGACATGCTGGCGCTCATCATCGAGGGGGCGCGCTACACGATCGGCGTCGCGCTCCTGGCCACCGTGCTGGCCAGCGGTACCGGCATCACGCTGGCGCTGCTGGCCGCGGCCAGCGGCCGCTGGATCGATGCGGTGCTGAGTCGCGGCCTGGACACGCTGACCGCGATCCCGAGCAAGATGTTCGCGCTCATCATGGTGGCGGGCTTCGGCTCCTCGGTGCCGATGCTGGTGGTCACGGCGGGCATCATCTACGTGCCGGGCGCCTACCGCATGGCGCGCTCGCTGGCCGTCAACATCAATGCGCTCGACTACGTGACCGTGGCGCGCACCCGCGGCGAAGGCACGCTGTACATCATGCTGCGCGAGATCCTGCCCAACATCCTGGGGCCGATGCTGGCCGACCTCGGCCTGCGCTTCGTCTACGTCGTGCTGCTGCTGGCCAGCCTGAGCTTCCTCGGCCTGGGCATTCAGCCGCCTGCAGCCGACTGGGGCTCGCTGGTGCGCGAGAACATTGGCGCCCTGGCCATGGGCGGGGCCTCGGTGATCGTGCCGGCGCTGGCCATCGCGAGCCTGACCATCGCGGTCAACCTCGTCATCGACAACCTGCCGGGCCGCACCGCCCGGGAACGAGGAGCACGCTGATGGGCGCACCACTCATTGTCCAGGGCCTCAGCATCTCGGCCGGCGCGAACACGCTGGTCGACAACCTGAGCTTCTCCGTGCAGCCCGGCGAGGTGCTGGCGCTGATCGGCGAGTCGGGTTCCGGCAAGACCACCACCGCGCTGGCACTGATGGGCTATGCGCGCCACGGCTGCCGCATCTCGGCGGGCCGCGTGCAGATCGGCGACACCGACGTGCTGGTGCTCGATGCGCCTCGGCAGCGCGCGCTGCGCGGCCGCACGGTTTCCTACATCGCGCAGAGCGCGGCCGCCTCCTTCAATCCCTCGCGCACGATCATGGACCAAGTGATCGAGCCGACCGTCATCCACGGCCTGTGCAAGCGGGCCGAGGCCGAGGCGAGGGCCGTGCAGCTGTTTCGCGAGCTGGCACTGCCCGATCCGGAGACCATCGGCGATCGCTATCCGCACCAGGTCTCCGGCGGCCAGTTGCAGAGGCTGATGGCCGCCATGGCACTGATCGGCGACCCCGAGCTCGTGATCCTCGACGAGCCGACCACCGCGCTCGACGTGACGACGCAGATCGAGGTGCTGCGCGCCTTCCGCCGCGTGGTGCGCGATCGCCGCGCCACCGCGGTGTATGTGAGCCACGACCTGGCCGTGGTGGCGCAGATGGCGGACCATATCCTGGTGCTGCGCGACGGAAAGATGCGCGAGCTGAACGCGACCGGGCAGATTCTCTCGGCACCGGAGGACGATTACACGAAGTGCCTGCTGGCCGCGGCGCGGCCGGTGCCGCGCGCGTCGGCCAAGGCAGCCAACGACGATCCCGAGTTGTTGCTCCATGTGCAGCAGCTCTCGGCTGGCTACGGTCCCGTGGATGCGCAGGGACGTCCAGCGACGCCGATCCTGCAGGACATCGACCTCAAGCTCCACCGCGGCCAGGCGATCGGCGTGATCGGCGAGTCCGGCTCCGGCAAGACCACGCTGGCGCGGGCCGTGGCCGGCCTGATCAAGCCCAGCCACGGCAGCGTGCTGTTCCGCGGCCACGAACTCAAGCCGACGCTGCAGCAGCGCGACCGGGACGAGTTGCGCCGCATCCAGATCGTGTTCCAGATGGCCGACACGGCGCTGAACCCGTCGCAGACCATCGAGCGCATCCTGGCGCGGCCGCTCCAGTTCTACAAGGGCCTGCGCGGCGAGCCGCTCAAGCGCCGCATCCGCGAATTGCTGGATCTCGTGAAGTTGCCGCAGACGGTCGCCGGGCGCCTGCCGGGCGGCCTCTCGGGCGGGCAGAAGCAGCGCGTGAACCTCGCGCGCGCGCTCGCGGCCGACCCCGACCTGATCCTCTGCGACGAGGTGACCTCCGCGCTCGACACCGTGGTCGCCGCGGCGGTGCTCGAACTGCTGGCCGAGCTGCGGCGCGAGCTCGGCGTGTCCTACTTGTTCATCAGCCACGACCTGCACACGGTGCGCGCGGTGTGCGACGAGATCGTCGTGATGCAGCATGGCCGCAAGCTGGCGCAGGTGGCACGCCGCGACTACGAGCGCGGGCCGCACCACCCCTACTACGAACTGCTGGCCCGATCGGTTCCCGAACTGCGCCAGGGCTGGCTCGACGACATGGACCGCACGGCGGCGGCAGCAACATGAGGAAAACCGAAATGACCCCCACCTTCCGCATCGCGCTGATCGCCGGCGACGGCATCGGCAAGGAAGTGATGCCCGAGGGCCTGCGCGTGGTGCAAGCCGCAGCGGCGCGCTTTGGCTTCGAGCTCGACTGCCGCGTCATCGACTGGGCCAGCTGCGATTACCACGCCGAGCACGGCCAGATGATGCCGGACGACTGGAAGGCGGAGCTGAAGGGCGTCGACGCGCTGTACTTCGGCGCCGTCGGCTGGCCCGCCACCGTGCCCGACCACGTGTCGCTGTGGGGCTCGCTGCTCAAGTTCCGCCGCGAGTTCGACCAGTACATCAACCTGCGCCCGGTGCGCCTGTTCGAAGGCGTGCCGTGCCCGCTGGCCGGCCGCCAGCCCGGTGACATCGACTACCTCGTGGTGCGCGAGAACACCGAGGGCGAATACACCTCGCTCGGCGGCGTGATGTACGAAGGCACCGAGCGCGAGATCGTGATCCAGGAATCGGTCTTCTCGCGCCACGGCACCGACCGCGTGCTGAAGTACGCCTACGAACTCGCGCAGGCGCGGAAGAGAAAGCACCTGACGGTGGCCACAAAGAGCAACGGCATCGCGATCAGCATGCCTTGGTGGGACGGGCGCGCCGACGCGATCGGCCAGGACTACCCCGACGTGAAGGTCGACAAGCAGCACATCGACATCCTGTCGGCGCGTTTCGTGCTGCAGCCGACGCGCTTCGACGTGGTGGTGGCGAGCAACCTGTTCGGCGACATCCTGTCCGACCTGGGGCCCGCGACCACCGGCACCATCGGACTGGCGCCGTCGGCCAACCTCAACCCCGAGCGCAAGTTCCCGTCGCTGTTCGAGCCTGTGCACGGCTCGGCACCGGACATCTACGGCCAGAACATTGCCAATCCCATCGCCATGATTTGGTCGGGCGCGCTGATGCTGGACTTTCTCACCCAAGGCCAGGGCGCGGGCCGCGCCGCGCACGACGCGATCCTCGGCGCCATCGAGGCGGTGTTGCGCGAGGGCCCACACACGCGCGACCTCGGCGGCACGGCATCCACCACCGAGCTCGGCATGGCCATCGCCGAGCGCGTGGCCGCAAACTGACAACCCCTGAATGACAAACACCATGACACTGACCCTCGAACGCCAGGACCTGATGCCCGGACGCCAGTTGATCGGCGCCGAATGGCGTGACGCGAGCGATGCGCGCCGCCTTGATGTGAGCGACCCTGCCACCGACGCCGTCTTCGCGAGCGTGCCCGACGGTAGCGCGGCCGATGCGCACGCGGCCGTCGACGCCGCGCATGCCGCCTTCCCGGCGTGGCGCGCCGTGCCGGCCAAGCAGCGCGCCCAGATCATCAAACGCTGGAACGACCTGGTGATGGCGCACCAGGAGGATCTGGGCCGGCTGATCTCGCGCGAACAGGGCAAGCCGTTGGCCGAGGGCCGCGGCGAGGTGGCCTATGCCGCCAGCTACATCGAGTGGTTCGCCGAGGAGGCGACGCGCGCCAACGGCGACATCATTCCCGCTCCGGTGCCGGGCCGGCGCATGTTCGCGCTGAAGGAGCCGGTCGGCGTGGTCGCCGCCATCACGCCGTGGAACTTCCCGGCTGCCATGATTGCGCGAAAGATCGCGCCGGCCCTCGCCGCCGGCTGCACCGTGGTGTTCAAGCCGGCCGAGGACACGCCGCTCACTTCGCTTGCGCTCGTCAAGCTCGCTCAGGAGGCCGGCGTGCCCCCGGGCGTCATCAACATCGTCACCGCCTCGCGCGAGCGCACGCCCGAAGTGGTGGATGTGTGGCTGGACGACCCGCGCGTGCGCAAGATCACCTTCACCGGCTCCACGCCGGTAGGCCGGCACCTGGCGCGCCGGTCGGCTGACACACTGAAGAAGCTCTCGCTCGAGCTCGGCGGCAATGCGCCTTTCATCGTCTTCGAGGACGCCGACATCGATGCGGCCGTCGAAGGCCTGATGGCGGCCAAGTTCCGCAACGGCGGGCAGACCTGCGTCTCCCCCAACCGCGTGTTCGTGCACGAACGTCTGCATGACGCCTTCGCCGACAAGCTGGCCGGGCGCGTCGGCGCGCTCCAGGTAGGCCCGGCTAGCGACACAGCCTCGCAGATCGGTCCGATGATCAATGCCCGCGCGGTCGAGAAGATCGAGCGCCACGTACAGGACGCGGTCGCCAAGGGCGCCAAAGTGCTCGCCGGCGGAAGGCGTCTTGTCGATCTGGGCCCGAACTATTACGCGCCCACGGTGCTGGTGAACGCCGACTCCAGCATGGCGTGCAGCTGCGAGGAGACCTTCGGGCCGGTGGTGCCGATCACGCGCTTCGACAGCGAGGCCGAGGTGATCGCGGCGGCCAACGACACGCCCTTTGGCCTGGCGGCGTACTTCTACTCGCAGGACGTGCGCCGCATCTGGCGCGTGGCCGGGGCGCTGGAGACAGGCATCGTCGGTATCAACGAAGGCGCGCTCGCGGCGGAGGCTGCCCCCTTCGGCGGCGTCAAGGCCTCTGGCTACGGTCGCGAGGGCTCGGTGCACGGTCTCGATGACTATCTGCACATCAAGTACCTGTGCCAGGGGCAGCTGTAGGAGCGCTCGGTCACGGCCTGGAGTGCTGGTGCGCCTCCACGAAGTGGCCGTGCCTGGCGGACTCATCGCTCGTCGCGGCCCAGCCGCGCTGAAGCGCCCCCGCGCGTGTACGAGCAGTCAACCATGAACAGCCCTTTGTCCAAGCACCGAGTCGTCATCGTGGGCGGCGGCGCCGGCGGGCTGGAACTGGCCACGCGCCTCGGCGATATGCGGGTCTTGCGCGGCGTGGCGGACATCACGCTCGTCGACATGCACCGCACCCATGTGTGGAAGCCCAAGCTGCACGAGATCGCGTCGGGCAGCATGGACATGGGCGCACACGAGGTCGACTACCTCGCGCAGGCGCACTGGCACCGCTTCCGATTTCAGCTCGGTGAGCTCACCGGCATCGACCGCGAAAGGCGCGAGGTGCATGTCGCGGCTTACCTGGACGACGAGGGCCGCCTGGTCACGCCTGCGCGCGCCTTCGGCTACGACACGCTGGTGGTCGCCATCGGCAGCCTCAGCAACGACTTCGGCACACCCGGCGTGCGCGAGCATGCGCTGCGGCTCGAGTCGAAGGCGGATGCGCAGCGCTTTCACCAGCGCATGGTCAACGCCTGCATCCGCGCGCATGCGCAGACCACGCCGCTCAGACCCGAGCAGCTGCACGTGGCGATCATCGGCGCGGGCGCCACCGGCGTGGAGCTGGCCGCCGAGCTGCATCGCACCACGCGCGAGGTCGTGGCCTACGGGCTCGATCGCGTGGACGCCGAGAAGGATATCCAGGTCAGCGTGATCGAGGCCGCCGATCGCGTCCTGCCCGCGCTGCCGCCGCGCATGTCGGCGGCCACCGAGGCGCTGCTGCGCAAGCTGGGCGTGGACGTACACACCTCGGCCAAGGTGGCCGAGGTGCTGCCCGAGGGCGTGCGCCTGGCCGATGGCCGCACGCTGCCGGCCGAGCTGGTGGTGTGGGCCGCGGGCGTGAAGGCGGCGGATTTCATGAAGGACATTGCGGGACTCGAAACCAACCGCAGCAACCAGCTCGCAGTGCTGCCGACCCTGCAGACCACGCGGGACGCCGACATCTTCGCCATCGGCGACTGCGCGGCCTGCGATTGGCCCGAGGCCAACGGCGGCAAGGGCGGTTTGGTGCCGCCGCGCGCGCAGGCAGCGCACCAGCAGGCCTCGCACGTCGCGGCGCAGATCCGCCGGCGCCTGGCGGGCAAGGCGCTCAAGCCCTACCGCTACCGCGACTTCGGCTCGCTGGTCTCGCTCGGCGAGTACAGCACGGTCGGCAACATGATGGGCGGCCTGATCGGCGGCAGTCTGATGATCGAAGGCGCCTTCGCGCGGCTGATGTACATGTCGCTCTACAAGATGCACGAGCTCGCACTGCACGGCGTGGTCAAGGTCTCGCTCGACACGCTCGCCCGGCTCATCACGCGGCGCACCGAACCGCACGTGAAGCTCCATTGAGGCGTTGCGATCATGCTGCGCGCCATGTCCCGCCCAAGGCGGATCGAGCTCGAGCCGCCGCGCCATTGGCCCCGCACGGCCTCGAGATCCTCAAGCGCCTGCGTGCCCGCGGGTCGCGCTTTCCGGTGCTTGTGCTCACCGAGGCAGATAGCGCGGAGGAGGGCGTCAAGAGCCTGGACAATGGCGCCGACGACTGCATATGCCGAGCCCATCAACTTGGAGCTCAAGGCGCGCGTACGCGCTCTCGCGGCGCGGCATGGGCGTCTCGGGCAACGCAATCAGGCATGCCCCGCTGGTCTACGACAAGGCTAGCCGCTAGACCACGCTGGACGGCAGGCAGGAGAGTGGAGCTGTCGGCCCGGGAGCTTAGCCTGCTCGAGGTGCTGCTGCATCGCGCTGGACGGCCGGGCAGCAAGGACCAGTTGGTGGAGCGACTTTGCGAGTGGGGCGAGTGCGCGAGTGGGCGATGGCAGGGCTGGGGTGTTGCGTCCGGTTGGAGCGGACGTTCCTGCCGCCGCATCGTCGCCATGTTGGGCACCCGTTTCGGGCGACCCCACGGGTGCGACATGCAGCCGGCCGAAGCCATGCTGGGCGGCTATGCGCAGATGCCCGCTGACGGCCTTCTTGCGATTGCCCAATGCCTCGGACAGCGCCTCCATTGCATCGGGCACGATCGCCCCGTGCGATGCGACCAGATCGCCTTCATCGGGGAGGACCATCCTTCGGCTGGGACGGTCGATCAGCCGGATGCCGATTCGTGCTTCCAGCGCTGGGTGTCCCTTCACCGCGCCAATGTTCGCCAAGCGCTAAACCATGTGCGGCGGCTTGGAAGGCATCCGCCGAAGGTGTCGGAGTGCTCTATGGAGATGCTGATCAATGAACGACGTCGTCGGATCTGAAGACATCACGACGCGATGGGTCGCGATTTCGGTCAACGTCGCGCCGTGAGGTCTGCCCGCCGGGCGTTTTGCGC
>NZ_JASZYL010000028.1:0-28979 GCF_030316985.1 Variovorax sp. J31P179
CGCCGGCGTCGTCAACGGCATCGGCCATTTCTGGGGCTACCGCAATTTCGAAGCCACCGACGCCAGCACCAACCTGATCCCCTGGGGGATCATCATCGGCGGCGAAGAGCTTCACAACAACCACCACACCTACCCGACCTCAGCCAAGTTCTCGGTCAAGAAGTACGAGTTCGACATCGGCTGGGTCTACATCAGCCTGATGCAGAAGATCGGCTGGGCCAAGGTCAAGAAGCTGCCGCCCAAGATGCAGTTGGGCGACGTGGTGCCGGTGGCCAACGAGAAGACCCTCGAGGCCGTGATCGCCAACCGCTATGAAGTCATGGCCGGCTATGCACGCGAAATGCGCCGTGCCACCCGCGAAGAGCTGGCGCAGCTCAAGGCCAAGGGCGCCGACCTGTCGGTACTGAAGGCGGCCAAGACCTGGCTGCACCGCGACGACGACAAGGTGCCGGCTGCTGCGCGCTCGAACCTGGTCCAGGCCCGCGCGGCCCACCCGGTGCTCGACAAGATGGTGACCATGCGCGAAGAGCTGCGCCAGTTGTGGCTCAACACCTCGAACTCGCGCGAACAGCTGGCGGCCGACCTGGCCGCCTGGTGCCACCGCGCCGAGGCCAGCGGCATCGCCGGCCTGCGCGAGTTCTCGACCCGCCTGCGTGCAGCCCGCGCCTGACACTGCTGCGCCCCCACTGAAAAGCCGGCTTTCGAGCCGGCTTTTTCTTGCCTTCGCAAATTGACGGGCAACAAAAAACCCGCTGGATCGCAGCGGGTTTTTTTATGGAAAAGCGCCGAATTACTTCAGCTTGATTTCCTTGTATTCGACGTGCTTTCGTGCCTTCGGGTCGAACTTCATGATCGACATCTTTTCAGGCATCGTCTTCTTGTTCTTGCTGGTCGTGTAGAAATGGCCGGTACCCGCGGTGGATTCCAGCTTGATCTTCTCGCGTCCGCCTTTGCTCGTTGCCATGATTCAGCTCCTTAAGCTTGGCCGCGTGCACGCAGGTCTGCGAGCACGGCGTCGATGCCGTTCTTGTCGATCAGGCGCAGGGCAGCGCTCGAAACCCGCAGGCGAACCCAGCGGTTTTCCGTTTCGACCCAGAAACGACGGTATTGCAGGTTCGGCAGGAACCGGCGCTTGGTTTTGTTGTTGGCGTGGGAAACATTGTTTCCGACCATCGGGCCCTTGCCCGTGACTTCGCAGACGCGTGCCATGTTGGACACTCTTTCTTGAACAGCTGGCACCAAGGCAACGCAGCAGGGTTGCGTGGGTGGTTTGCAGCTTGACCTCGCCAGAAAACGGGTGGCGGTACCCCGGCTTGCCGCCCCGACCACATGGGTCAATTTCGGCAAAGCCTTGGATTATAGCCCAATCGCCCCCTCGGCTCCAGTGAGGCCGTCTGCCGCTTACTCCTGCTCGAGAAAGCGCTGGGCGTCGAGGGCGGCCATGCAGCCGGTCCCGGCGCTGGTGATGGCCTGGCGGTAGACATGGTCCTGCACGTCGCCGGCCGCGAACACGCCGGGCACGCTGGTCATGGTCGCGAAGCCCTGAAGGCCCGAGCGGGTGAGGATGTAGCCGTCCTTCATCTCGAGCTGGCCCTGGAAGATGTCGGTGTTCGGGTGGTGGCCGATGGCGATGAAACAGCCCTTGAGCTGCAAGTCCTCGGTGGCGCCGGTCTGGGTGTTCTTGAGCCGGATGCCGGTCACGCCCGAGTCGTCGCCGAGCACCTGCTCCAGCGTGTTGTGCACCTTGAGCTCGATCTTGCCCTCGGCCACCTTGGCGTGCAGCTTGTCGATCAGGATCGGCTCGGCTCGGAACTTGTCGCGCCGGTGCACCAGCGTGACCTTGCTGGCGATATTCGACAGGTACAGCGCCTCCTCGACCGCGGTGTTGCCGCCACCGATCACGCAGACTTCCTGCTCGCGGTAGAAGAAGCCGTCGCAGGTGGCGCAGCCCGAGACGCCGCGGCCCATGAAATGCTGCTCGGAATCGAGCCCCAGGTACTTGGCCGAGGCGCCGGTGGCGATGATCAGCGCGTCGCAGGTGTAGACGCCGCTGTCGCCGGTGAGGGTGAAGGGGCGCTGGCTGAAGTCGACCTTGCTGATGTGGTCGAAGACGATCTCGGTCTTGAAGCGCTCGGCGTGCTCCAGGAAGCGCTGCATCAGGTCGGGACCCTGCACGCCGTGGACGTCGGCCGGCCAGTTGTCCACTTCGGTGGTGGTCATGAGCTGGCCGCCCTGGGCCATGCCGGTGATCAGCATCGGTTCGAGATTGGCGCGCGCCGCGTAGACTGCCGCGGTGTAGCCGGCCGGGCCGGAGCCGAGAATGAGGACCTTAGCGTGGCGAGGGGATGACATGAGTAGAAAACCTAGGATTGGCGCTGCAGCAGCGTGTACATTTTCAGGGTGTTTGATAGATATGGAGTATCACCGTTCGGTTCAAGGCCGGCCGGTGGCTCCTTTCAATGGGGGCGATTGTATGAATCCATCGGTGATGCAATTGCGCCGTTTCGGGGATTGATGAATGTCGATGTTGTCCAATCTTGAGTTGCTCCGTCGCGTGCCTTTGTTCGCAGCGCTGACGCCCGCCCAGTCCGCAAGCATCGCGGACGCGATCGTCAAGAAGCGCTTCAAGCGCGCCGAGGTCGTGGTCGAACAGGGCAAGAAGTCGGATGCGCTCTACATCATCCTGACCGGCCGGGCCCGCGTCATGAGCACCGACAGCCGGGGCCGGGAAGTCATCCTGGCGACCTTGCATCCGGGCGACTATGTCGGCGAGATGAGCATGATCGACGACGAGCCGCATTCGGCCACGGTGCGCACCGAGATCCAGACCGACGTGCTGATGCTCGGCCGGGACGCCTTCGCGCGCTGCCTGCCCGAGAACTCCTCGATGTCCTACAACATCATGCGCGGCCTGGTGTCGCGCCTGCGCCATGCCGACCGCAAGATCGAATCGCTGGCACTGATGGATGTCTACGGCCGGGTGGCGCGTTCGCTGCTCGAGTTCGCGGTCGACGACGGCGAGGGCAACCTCAAGGTGCGCGACAAGATCTCGCGCCAGGACCTGGCCAAGATGGTCGGCGCGTCGCGCGAGATGGTCAGCCGCGTCATGAAGGACCTGGAGGAGCGCGGCTTCGTCCAGACCCAGGTCGATGGCTCGATGATCGTCAAGGAACGGCTCTCATCGCTCACCTGACAGTCAGGCCGGCGGCGCCGCAGCGCGCCGGCCACAACGTCGCCGGCCCTGACAACGCGGCCGTGGGCGTTTTCGTTGTAGTGTTGCCGGATCTCCTGCCCGCCGTCGCGGGCCGGACGGCCTGCCTTTCATGACTTATTCGCTCAATACCCTTCAAAACTCCGCGGCCGGCGAGCCGCAGCCGGTCCGGCTGCGCGCAATGCGCTTCGCCCACGAGATCACGCTGATCGCCGGTTTCGTCGTGCTGCTGTTCTGGCTGCTCGCGATGCTGAGCTTCACGCCGTCGGATGCCGCCTGGTCGACTTCGGGCACCGGGGGCGAGGTCAAGAACTGGGGCGGCCGCATCGGCGCCTGGCTGGCCGATGCCAGCTACTTCCTGGCCGGCTATTCGGTCTGGTGGTGCCTGGCGGCTGGGCTGCGGGTCTGGCTGTCCTCGCTGGCCGGATGGATGCGCGGCGGCGAGGCCGCCGCGGCCGAGCAAGCGCCGCGCGGGCCCTTCAATCGCAGTCGCCTGGCCTTCTGGTTCGGCCTGATCCTGCTGCTGTGCGCCAGCGCCATGCTCGAATGGTCGCGCCTCTATCGGCTCGAATTCCGGCTGCCGGGTCACGGCGGCGGGGTGCTCGGCTACCTGGTCGGCCCGGCCAGCGTGAAGTGGATGGGCTTCACCGGCTCGGCGCTGATCGCGATCGCCGGCGGCGTCATCGGCTCGGCCCTGGTGTTCCGTTTTTCCTGGGGCCAGATCGCCGAGCGCATCGGCTCGCGCCTGTATTCGCTGTTCGAGTCGCGGCGCGAGAAGCGCGAGATCGCCCAGGACATCGCCATGGGCAAGCAGGCGGTGCGCGAGCGCGAGGAACTGTCGGCTTTCGACAGCGGGCCCGAACCCGAGGTGCCCGACGAAGAGCTGCGCATTCTGCCGCGGCCCAAGCGGCGCGCGCCGTCGCCGCCCGTCCAGATCGAGCCGGCCCTGGCCGAGGTGCCGAAGAGCGACCGGGTGGCGAAGGAACGCCAGAAGCCGCTTTTCCGCGAGTTGCCCGACAGCAAGCTGCCGCAGGTCGACCTGCTCGATGCCGCGCAGGCGCGCCAGGAAACGGTGTCGCCCGACACGCTCGAGATGACCTCGCGCATGATCGAGAAGAAGCTCAAGGACTTCGGCGTCGAGGTCCGCGTGGTGCTGGCTTCGCCGGGTCCGGTGATCACCCGCTATGAGATCGAGCCCGCCACCGGCGTCAAGGGCTCGCAGATCGTGGGCCTCGCGAAGGACCTGGCGCGTTCGCTGTCGCTGGTGTCGATCCGCGTGGTCGAGACCATTCCCGGCAAGAACTACATGGCGCTCGAGCTGCCGAATGCCAAGCGGCAGTCGATCAGGCTCAGCGAGATCCTCGGATCGCAGGTCTACAACGAGGGCAAGTCGATGCTCACGATGGGCCTGGGCAAGGACATCATCGGCAATCCGGTGGTGGCCGACCTGGCCAAGATGCCGCACGTGCTGGTCGCCGGCACCACCGGCTCGGGCAAGTCGGTCGGCATCAACGCGATGATCCTGAGCCTCTTGTACAAGGCCGAGGCGCGCGACGTGCGCCTGCTGATGATCGATCCGAAGATGCTCGAGATGTCGGTCTACGAAGGCATCCCGCACCTGCTGGCGCCGGTCGTCACCGACATGCGGCAGGCGGCCCACGGCCTGAACTGGTGCGTGGCCGAGATGGAGCGCCGCTACAAGCTGATGAGCAAGCTGGGGGTGCGCAACCTGGCCGGCTACAACCAGAAGATCGACGAGGCCAAGGCGCGCGAGGAGTTCATCTACAACCCCTTCAGCCTGACGCCCGACAGCCCCGAGCCGCTGGCCCGCGAACCCCACATCGTGGTGGTGATCGACGAACTGGCCGACCTGATGATGGTGGTCGGCAAGAAGATCGAGGAACTGATCGCCCGCCTGGCGCAGAAGGCGCGGGCGGCCGGCATCCACCTGATCCTGGCGACCCAGCGGCCCAGCGTCGACGTGATCACCGGCCTCATCAAGGCCAATATCCCGACCCGCATCGCCTTCCAGGTGTCGAGCAAGATCGACTCGCGCACCATCCTCGACCAGATGGGTGCCGAGGCGCTGCTCGGCATGGGCGACATGCTCTACATGCCGAGCGGCACCGGGCTGCCGGTGCGCGTGCACGGCGCCTTCGTGAGCGACGAGGAAGTGCACCGCGTGGTCGCCTACCTCAAGTCGCAAGGGGAGCCGGACTACATCGAAGGCGTGCTCGAAGGCGGTACGGTCGATGGCGACGGCGATCTGCTGGGCGAAGGCGGCGGCGATGGCGGCGGCGAGAAGGACCCGATGTACGACCAGGCGGTCGAGGTCGTGCTCAAGCACCGCAAGGCCAGCATCTCGCTGGTGCAGCGCCACTTGAAGATCGGCTACAACCGGGCCGCGCGGCTGGTCGAGGACATGGAGAACGCCGGCCTGGTGAGCGCCATGAGCGGCAGCGGCCAGCGCGAGATACTGGTGCCGGCCCGGGCCGAGTGAACGGAGTCCAGATGAAGAAATTGATAGCGGGTGCGGCGCTGGCCTTGCTGGCCGGCGGCGCCTGGGCGGGCGGCCTCGAAAGCCTGGAGGCCTTCGTCAAGACGGTGAAGTCCGGCCGTGCCGAGTTCACGCAAACCGTCACTGCGCCGCCCAAGGACGGCCAGGAGTCACGGCCCAAGGTGTCGACCGGCAGCTTCGCGTTCCAGCGTCCGGGCAAGTTCAGGTTCGACTACCAGAAGCCCTTCGTGCAGAACATCGTCGCCGACGGCCAGACGCTCTGGCTCTACGACGCCGACCTGAACCAGGTCACGCAGCGCAAGCAGGCGCAGGCCCTGGGCTCGACGCCGGCCGCGCTGATCGCCGCCGCGCCCGACCTGCGGGCCCTGCAGGCCGACTTCACGCTCGAGGGCGCAGCCGATCGCGACGGCCTGCAGTGGGTCAAGGCCACGCCCAAGAGCAAGGACGGCCAGTTGCAGAGCGTGCAGATCGGTTTCCAGGGCGAGGCCCTGTCCGCGCTCGAGATCCTCGACAGTTTCGGCCAGCGCTCGGTGCTGAAGTTCGGCAAGGTCGAGGTCAATCCGTCGCTGCCGCCCTCGACCTTCCAGTTCAAGGTGCCGAGCGGTGCCGACGTGATCCGCCAGTAGCGCCGGCCGCGGATGGCCACCTCCAACCTCCCGCCCCTCGCCGAACGACTGCGCCCCCGGACGCTGGGGGAGGTCATCGGCCAGCAGCACCTGCTCGGTGCGGGCATGCCGCTGCGCATCGCCTTCGAATCGGGCCAGCCGCACTCGTGCATCCTGTGGGGCCCGCCCGGCGTCGGCAAGACGACGATCGCGCGCCTGATGGCCGATGCCTTCGATGCCCAGTTCCTGAGCATCAGCGCGGTGCTCGGCGGCGTGAAGGACATCCGCGAGGCGGTGGAGCGCGCCACCTCCGCGCGCGACGGGCTGGAGCAGCGCCGCACCATCGTGTTCGTCGATGAGGTGCATCGCTTCAACAAGAGCCAGCAGGACGCCTTCCTGCCGCATGTCGAGTCGGGCCTGTTCACATTCATCGGCGCCACCACCGAGAACCCGTCCTTCGAGGTCAACTCGGCCCTGCTGTCGCGGGCCGCGGTGTACGTGCTGCAGCCGCTCGGCGAAGCCGACCTGCAGCAGATCGTCGAGCGGGCCCAGGCCATCCAGGCGGTGCCGGCGATCGACGCCGAGGCGGTCGACCGGCTGGTCGCATACGCCGACGGCGACGCCCGGCGCCTGCTCAACACGCTCGAGACGCTGGCGGTCGCCGCCGGCGCCGAGAAACTCGACGCCATCACCGATGCCTGGCTGCTGCGGGTGCTCGGCGAGCGGCTGCGCCGCTACGACAAGGGAGGCGAGCAGTTCTACGACACCATCTCCGCGCTGCACAAATCGGTGCGCGGCAGCGATCCAGATGCCGCGCTGTACTGGTTCGTTCGCATGCTCGACGGCGGCGCCGATCCGCGCTACATGGCGCGCCGGCTGGTTCGCATGGCGAGCGAGGACATCGGCCTGGCCGACCCCCGCGCGCTGCGGCTGGCGCTCGATGCGGCCGAGGTCTACGAGCGGCTGGGCAGCCCCGAGGGTGAGCTGGCGCTGGCCCAGTGCGTGGTCTACCTGGCCGTGGCGCCGAAATCGAACGCGGTCTACAAGGCCTACAACGAGGTCAAGGCCTTCATCAAGTCGGACGGCACCCGGCCGGTGCCCATGCATCTGCGCAACGCCCCGACCCGGCTCATGAAGCAGCTCGACTACGGCAAGGGCTATCGCTACGCGCACGACGAGGAGGGCGGCTTCGCAGCCGGCGAGACCTACCTGCCCGAGGGCCTCGATGCGCCACCCTTCTACCGCCCGGTGGAGCGCGGACTCGAAATCCGCATTGCGGAAAAGCTGCGCGAGCTACGAAAGCGCAATACGGACGCGGCCAGCTGACCAACCCGGTCAGTTGGTCGATACTCCCTTGCGCGCTGCGCGCACATTGACGCACTTCCAGCGCGCGCCAGCGGGAAAACCCCGTCGAAACCGCACCAGAACGGCGTTCGGGCGAAATTACAATCCCGCCACAAACCCGCCGTCGTCACATGCTGGCGGGTTTTTTGCTAAGTGAAACCTCAGCGTTCCAACCAGAGCGCCAGGGTCAGCCGGGCGCCTCTCGAGGGCGTCAACACAAAAAAAGGGATTCTCGTTATGGACATCTTGCTGCAGCAGATCATCAACGGTCTGGTTCTGGGCAGCATGTACGCCTTGATAGCCTTGGGCTATACCATGGTGTACGGCATCATCAACCTCATCAATTTCGCCCACGGCGAAGTGCTCATGGTCGGGGCACTGACCAGCTGGAGCATCATCGGGCTCATGCAGGAATCGATGCCCGGCACGCCGGGCTGGCTGATCCTGCTCATCGCACTGCTGATCGCCTGCGTGGTCGCCGCCACGCTCAACTTCGTCATCGAGAAGGTGGCCTACCGGCCGCTGCGCAACAGTCCCAAGCTGGCGCCGCTGATCACCGCGATCGGCATGTCGATCCTGCTGCAGACGCTGGCGATGATCATCTGGAAGCCGACCAACAAGGCCTATCCGAACCTGCTGTCGACCACGCCGATTCATGTCGGCGGCGCAGTGATCTCGCCGACCCAGGTGATGATCCTCGCGGTGACCGCGATCTGCCTGGCGGTCCTCAGCTGGCTGGTCAACTACACCAAGCTGGGGCGCGCGATGCGCGCCACGGCGGAGAACCCGCGGGTGGCCGCGCTGATGGGCATCCGCCCCGACATGGTGATCTCCGCCACCTTCATCATCGGCGCCGTGCTGGCGGCGGTGGCGGGCGTGATGTATGCCTCGAACTACGGCATCGCGCAGCACGCGATGGGCTTCATACCGGGGCTCAAGGCCTTCACGGCGGCCGTGTTCGGCGGCATCGGCAACCTCGCCGGGGCGGTGGTCGGCGGCATCCTGCTGGGGCTGATCGAGGCCATCGGATCGGGCTACATCGGCGCCCTGACCGGGGATGTGCTGGGCAGCCACTACAGCGACATCTTCGCCTTCATCGTTCTGATCATTATGCTCACGCTGCGGCCTTCGGGCCTGCTCGGCGAGCGAGTGGCGGACCGCGCCTGAGGACCGAACCATGAAGAACAGCAAGAACACCCTCCTGTACGCGTTCGGCATGCTCGCGGTGCTGGTGCTGCCGCTGCTGCTGCAGAGCCAGGGCAATGCCTGGGTCCGGATCGCCGACATCGCCCTGCTCTACGTGATGCTGGCGCTCGGCCTCAACATCGTGGTCGGCTACGCGGGCCTGCTCGACCTGGGCTACGTGGCCTTCTTCGCCATCGGCGCCTACCTGTACGCGCTGCTGGGGTCGCCGCACCTGACCGACACCTTCCCGGCCGTCAAGGCCATGTTCCCGAACGGGCTGCACAGTTCGCTGCTGCTGGTGGTCCCCGCGGCGCTCGGCCTGGCGGCGTTGTTCGGCGCATTGCTGGGCGCACCCACGCTCAAGCTGCGCGGCGACTACCTGGCGATCGTGACGCTCGGCTTCGGCGAGATCATCCGCGTGTTCCTGAACAACCTGGACCACCCGATCAACCTCACCAATGGACCGAAGGGCATCACCGCCATCGACCCGATCCATTTCTGGGGCCTGAACCTGGGCAAGTCCCTGAAGTTCGACGGCTTCACCCTCTCCTCGGTGACGCTGTACTACTACCTGTTCCTGGCGCTGGTGATCTTCACCATCATGATTTCGCATCGGCTGCAGGTCTCGCGCATCGGCCGCGCCTGGATGGCGATCCGCGAGGACGAGATCGCGGCCAAGGCGATGGGCATCAACACCCGCAACATGAAGCTGCTGGCCTTCGCGATGGGGGCCAGCTTCGGCGGCGTCTCCGGCGCGATGTTCGCGTCGTTCCAGGGCTTCGTGTCGCCCGAGTCCTTCAGCCTGATGGAGTCGGTGATGATCGTCGCGATGGTGGTGCTCGGCGGCATCGGCCACCTGCCCGGCGTGATCCTGGGCGCCGTCCTGCTGGCCGCGCTGCCCGAGGTGCTGCGCTACGTGGCCGCGCCGCTGCAGTCGATGACCGGCGGCCGGCTCGACGCCTCGATCCTGCGCCAGCTGTTCATCGCGCTGGCGATGATCATCATCATGCTGGTGCGTCCGCGCGGCCTCTGGCCCACGCCCGAACATGGGAAGTCGCTGGCGCGTCGAGGCACCCAGCCCGTCTCGGGCATGCCCGCGGCCGCGCCCGGCGTCGAGACGCCGGCCGATGAAGTGCCCGGTGCCGCCTCGCGTCCGATGTCGATCAATCCGTGAGCCAGGGACGCAACATGACTGAAACCATCCTCGACGTCCGCGGCATCTCCAAGCGCTTCGGCGGCCTGCAGGCCCTCTCCGACGTCGGCATCAAGATCCTGCGCGGCCAGGTCTATGGCCTGATCGGCCCCAACGGCGCCGGCAAGACCACCTTCTTCAACGTGATCACCGGGCTCTACACGCCCGACAGCGGCAGCTTCGAGCTGGCCGGCAAGCCCTACCAGCCGACCGCGGTCCATGAGGTCGCCAAGGCCGGCATCGCGCGCACCTTCCAGAACATCCGGCTGTTCGCGGAAATGACCGCGCTCGAGAACGTGATGGTGGGACGCCACGTGCGCACCCATTCGGGCGTCTTCGGCGCGATCTTCCGCCCGCCGGGATTCAAGGCCGAGGAGGCCGCGATCACCGAGCGCGCGCATGAACTGCTCGAGTACGTCGGCATCGGCAAGTTCGCCGACTACAAGGCCCGCACGCTCTCGTACGGCGACCAGCGGCGGCTCGAGATCGCCCGCGCACTCGCCACCGATCCGCAGCTGATCGCGCTCGACGAGCCCGCCGCCGGCATGAACGCGACCGAGAAGGTGATGCTGCGCGAGCTGATCGACCGCATCCGCAAGGACAACCGCACCATCCTTTTGATCGAGCACGACGTGAAGCTGGTGATGGGCCTGTGCGACCGCGTGACGGTGCTCGACTACGGCAAGCAGATCGCGGAGGGCACGCCCGCCGACGTGCAGAAGAACGAAAAGGTGATCGAGGCCTACCTCGGCACGGGAGGACACTGAGATGGCACAGACCCTACTGAAGGTGAGCGGCGTGAAGGTCGCCTACGGCGGCATCCAGGCCGTCAAGGGCATCGACTTCGAGGTCCGCGAGGGCGAACTGGTGTCGCTGATCGGCTCCAACGGCGCCGGCAAGACCACCACCATGAAGGCCATCACCGGCACGCTGCCTTTCCTCGGCGGCGACATCGAATTCCTCGGCAAGAGCATCAAGGGCCGTGGCGCCTGGGACCTGGTCGGCGAGGGCCTGGTGATGGTGCCCGAGGGGCGCGGCGTCTTCACGCGCATGACGATCACCGAGAACCTGCAGATCGGCGCCTACATCCGCAAGGACAAGGTCGAGATCGCGAAGGACATCGAGCGCGTGTTTTCGACCTTCCCGCGGCTGAAGGAGCGGGCCACGCAGCTGGCCGGCACCATGTCGGGCGGCGAGCAGCAGATGCTGGCGATGGGCCGTGCGCTGATGGCGCGGCCCAAGGTGCTGCTGCTCGACGAGCCGTCGATGGGCCTGTCGCCGATCATGGTCGACAAGATCTTCGAAGTCGTGAAGCAGGTCTACGACCAGGGCGTCACGGTGCTGCTGGTCGAGCAGAACGCCAGCCGCGCGCTGCAGCTGGCCGATCGCGGCTACGTGATGGAGTCGGGCCTGATCACCATGAGCGGCGACGCCAAGGTGATGCTGAGCGACCCGAAGGTGCGGGCCGCCTACCTCGGCGAGTGATCAGTCCACCTTGGCGCCGGTGGCCTTGACGACCTTTTCGTACTTGGCCAGCTCGTTCTTCATGAAGGCGCCGAACTGATCCGGCGTGCTGGCCACGGGTTCGGCCAGCAGCGTCGCGAAGCGGGTCTTGGTGTCGGGCGAGTCGAGCGCGGCGACGAAGGCGTGGTTGAGCTTGGCGACCACCTCGGGCGGTGTGCCCGCCGGTGCGACCAGGCCCCACCAGGTGTCGATCGAGAAGCCCTTCAGCGTGTCGGCCACCGTCGGCACCTCGGGCAGCGCGCTGCTGCGCTGCGCCGTCGTCACCGCGATCGCCTTCAGCTTGCCCGAGCGGATGTTCGGCGCCGCCGTCGCGAGGTTGTCGAGATTGAAGTCGACCTGGCCCGACAGCAGCGCGAGCTGCGCCGGGTTGCCGCCGTTGTACGGGATGTGCACCGCGAAGATGCCGGCTTCCTTCTTGAACATCTCGCCCGCCAGGTGGCCGGCGCTGCCGTTGCCGCCGCTGCCGTAGTTGAGCTTGCCGGGGTTGGCCTTGGCGTAGGCGATCAGGTCGGCCAGGGTGTTGATCTTGAGCCGCTGCGCGGTGTCGGCGTTCATCACCAGCACGTTGGGCACGCGCACCATCTGCGTCACCGGCGCGAAATCGGTGGCGGCGTTGAAGGGCATCTTGGCGTAGAGCCAGGGATTGACCGCGTTCGTGGCCGTGGCCGCGATGCCGATGGTCAGGCCGTCGGGGGCCGCCTTGGCCACCGCATCGGCACCGATGTTGCCGCCCGCACCCGGCTTGTTGTCGATGATGACGGTGCCCAGGGAGTCCTTGACGCGCTCGGCCAGGACCCGCGCCGTGACGTCGATCGGGCCGCCCGCGGCGTAGGGGACGATCAGCCGGATCGGCCGTTGCTGGGCGCTCGCCGTACCGGCGGCCAGCAGGGCGGCGGTCGACAGGAGGGTCAGGAGGAAGTGTCTGGCTTTCATGGATTCCATCGGTTTTTGTGTCAGGTCCTCAAGGCAGGGCCTTGTCGGCCTCGGTCGTGAAGGCGTCGGCATAGAACTCTTCTTCGGGCAGGCCGCGCTGCGCGACGTAGTCCTGCTTGGCGGAATCGACCACCACCGGCGCGCCGCAGGCATAGACCTGGTGGCCCGACAGGTCGTCGAAGTCCTCCAGCACCGCCCGGTGGACGAAGCCGGTGCGGCCGCGCCAGTCGTCCTCGGGCACCGCGTTGGAGACCACGGGCACGTAACGCAGCTGCGGCATCTGCTGCAGCTGGGCCCGCACCCAGTCGTCCATGTAGAGGTCCTCTGGCCGCCGGCCGCCCCAGTAGAGCGTCGCCGGGCGTTCGATGCCCTTGAACTTCATGTGCTCCAGCAGTGCCTTGATCGGCGCGAAGCCGGTGCCGGAGGCCAGCAGGATCAGCGGCTTGTCGGAGTCCTCGCGCAGGAAGAAGCTGCCGTAGGGGCCCTCGATGCGCAGGATTTCCTTTTCCTTCATCGTGCCGAAGACATGGTCGGTGAACTTGCCGCCGGGCAGGTGGCGGATGTGCAGCTCGAGGCCGGTGCCGGGCTGCTGCAGCGTGTGGGGCGCGTTGGCCATCGAGTAGCTGCGCCGCGCGCCGTCGCGCAGGATGAACTCCACGTACTGGCCGGCGTGGAACTGCAAGGGCTCGCCGGCCGGCAGCTGCAGGCGCAGCTGGACCACGTCGTGCGACTGCCTGGCGAGCGCCTGCACCCGCACCGGCATCTTGCGGATCGGAAAGGCGCCGGCCTCGGTCACCTGGCGCGATTCGAGCACCACGTCGCTCTCGGCGCGGGCGCAGCAGGTCAGCACGTAGCCGGCGAGCTGTTCCTCGGCGCTGAGCGCCTTGCTCTGGTGCGGGCCCAGGGTGACCATGCCCGACAGCTTCTTGCATTTGCAGGAGCCGCAGGCGCCGTCCTTGCAGCCATAGGGGAGGCCGATGCCTTGGCGAATACCGGCCGCGAGGATGGTCTCGTCGGCCAGGGCGGTGAAATGGCGTCCGCTCGGTTCGACCGTGATCTGGAAGCCCGCCTCGCTCGGCGCTGCGCTGGTCATGGGTATTCTTCGTTTTCTGCTCAAAAGGGAGAACGGATTTTGCCCTCAATCAACAGCCCCCTCGGGGCGAGGCCTTCACGCTTCCGGCGCGAGCGCGTACTGGTGGTCGGTTGCGGCGACGTCGGGATGCGCGCGGCCGGGCTGCTGCGGGGCCGGCTGCGGCTGATCGCGCTGACCTCGTCGCCCGCGCGCGTGCCGCAGCTGCGGCAGGCCGGCCTGACCCCGATCGTGGCCGACCTGGACCAACCGGCATCGCTGCGCCGGCTGGCGGGGCTTGCCACCCGGGTGCTGCACCTGGCGCCGCCGGCGCGCGTGGAGGAGGGTGCCCAATGGTGGCGCGATGCCCGCACGCTGGCGCTGGCGCGCGCCCTGCGCCTGCGGTCGCTGCCGTCGGCCTTCGTGTATGGCTCGACCAGCGGTGTCTACGGCGATTGCGGCGGCGCCCTGGTCGCGGAGACGCGCGTGCTGCGGCCCGAGACGCCGCGCGCGCACCGCCGCGTCGATGCCGAGCGCACCGTGCGCTGGCTGGGCCGTGCCGGCGTCGCGGTGCGGATCCTGCGCATTCCGGGCATTTACGCGCCCGACCGCGAAGGCGGCACGCCGCGCGAACGGCTGCGCCGCGGCACCCCGGTGCTGCGGGCCGAGGACGACGTCTACACCAACCACATCCATGCCGACGACCTGGCCCGCGCCTGCGTGGCTGCGCTGTGGCGCGGCGGCCCGCAGCGCGCGTTCCATGCGAGCGACGACAGCGAGATCAAGATGGGCGACTACATCGACCTGGCCGCCCGCCTCTACGGCCTGCCGCTGCCGCCCCGGATCGCCCGCGACGAGGCGCAGGCACAGCTGCCCTTGTCGCTGCTGAGCTTCATGGGTGAATCGAGGCGGCTCGACAACACCCGGCTGAAGCGCGAGCTGCGGCTGCGGCTGCGCTATCCGACGGTGGCGGCGGGGCTCGCGTCGGGCTGAAACATCGGGCAGCAGGGCAGGCACCGCGGCAAGGCAGAATCGGGCGATGCCCACGACCCAGCTCTCCGTCTATTTCTTTCTCCAGGTCGCCGCCATCATCGCGATCTGCCAGCTCGTGGGCCGGCTGGCACGCTGGGTCGGCCAGCCCCAGGTGGTGGGGGAGATGATTGCCGGCGTGATGCTCGGGCCGTCCTTGTTCGGGCTTTTCTTTCCCGAATTGCAGCGCGCCCTTTTCCCGAAGGAAACGCTGTCCATGCTCTACGTGGGCGGCCAGCTCGGCGTCGGCCTGTACATGTTCCTGGTCGGCACCGAATTCCGGGCCGACCATTTCAAGAGCCGTATCCGCAGCGCGGCTTCGGTGTCGGCGGCGGGCATCCTGGTGCCGTTCGTGCTGGCCTTCGCGCTGGCGCCGTGGCTGCACGAGATCCCGGGCCTGTTCTCGGCCCGCGCCAAGCCGCTGGAGGCCGCGCTGTTCCTCGGTGCGGCGATCGCCATCACCGCCTTTCCCATGCTGGCGCGGATCATCCACGAACGCGGCCTCGCCGGGACCTCGCTCGGCACCCTGGCATTGACGGCGGGCGCGGTCGACGATGCCGCGGCCTGGTGCATCCTGGCGGTGGTGCTGGCCAGCTTCGGCGGTGCCTGGGGCGGCGCCTATGCCGCGATCGGCGGCGGCGTGGCCTATGCGCTGTTCATGGTCTTCGTGGGCTCGCGGCTGCTCAAGCGGCTGGCCGCGCACGTGCGCCCGGACGCGCCGCTGAGTTCGTCGCTGCTGGCCGTGGTGCTGGTGCTGTTCTGCCTGAGCGCCTTTGCCATGGACGCCATCGGCATCCACGCGGTCTTCGGCGGCTTCCTGCTCGGGGCGGCGCTGCCGCGCGGTGCGCTGACCGAGAAGCTGCGCGAACAGCTGCAGCCCTTCGTCGTCATCTTCCTGCTGCCGTTGTTCTTCACCTATTCCGGCCTCAACACCCGGCTGGCGGTGCTGTTCGAGCCCGGCATCCTGCTCGGTGCCATCGCCATCCTCGCGGCTTCGTTCTGCGGCAAGGGCATCGCCTGCTGGGCCGCGGCGCGGGCGGCCGGCGAGAGCCAGCGCGATGCGCTCGCGATCGGTTCCCTGATGAATGCCCGCGGCCTGATGGAGCTGATCATCATCAACATCGGCCTGCAGGCCGGCGTCATCCTGCCGGGCCTGTTCTCGATCCTGGTGCTGATGGCGATCTTCACGACGCTGATGGCGACGCCGCTGTTCAACTGGGTGACGCGCGACCGGCGGCCCGCGGCCGGCGTCGAGGCGCCGGCCTGAGCCGTCCTGCGCCGCTCGAACAGAAACCCTTCTGCCGGGGGGCTTCATGCAGGCGTCAGATTCGCGCCGCATACTCGGTATGGACGACCGCCCGGCGCTGGTAGAGGTGGCTTCGGCACCCGCCCGTTCAGGACGGTTCCTCGATGCCGGCGGTTGTCTTGTCTTTCACTGCGGGCCCGTGCGGGCCGGTCGCGCCCAAGAAAAAGCCCGCCGAAGCGGGCAAGACCTTGGAGGGTCGGAGGAGGGCGTCATGATGGCGCCAACCCCTTGATCGAACCTGACCAGCGCGCCTGAACACGTGGTGCCCGGGGCCGGAATCGAACCGGCACGCCTTGCGGCGGGGGATTTTGAGTCCCCTGCGTCTACCAATTTCACCACCCGGGCACGGAAGGAAGGCAGCCCAAAATTATGGCACAGTGGCCCCATGCAATATCCGACGATTGAAGACGCGATTGGAAAGACGCCGCTGGTCGCGCTGCAGCGCATCGACGCCGCGGCCAACGCCCAACGGGGCAACGTGATCCTGGGCAAGCTCGAAGGCAACAATCCGGCCGGCTCGGTCAAGGACCGACCGGCCTTGTCGATGATCAAGCGGGCCGAGGAGCGCGGCGAGATCAAGCCCGGCGACACCCTGATCGAGGCCACCTCCGGCAACACCGGCATCGCGCTCGCGATGGCGGCGGCGATCAAGGGCTACCGCATGGTGCTGATCATGCCGGAGGACCTGTCGGTCGAGCGCGCCCAGACCATGAAGGCCTTCGGCGCCGAACTGATGCTGACCCCGAAGAGCGGCGGCATGGAATACGCGCGCGATCTCGCCGAGCAGATGATGCAGCAGGGCAAGGGCCGGGTGCTCGATCAGTTCGCCAATCCCGACAATCCGCGCATCCACTACGAGACCACCGGGCCCGAGATCTGGGCCGACACCGGCGGGCGCGTCACTCATTTCGTGAGCGCGATGGGCACCACCGGCACCATCACCGGCGTGTCGCGGTTCCTGAAGGAAAAGAACCCGGCGGTGCGCATCGTCGGCGCCCAGCCCGACGAAGGCTCGCGCATCCCGGGCATCCGCAAGTGGCCCCAGGAGTACCTGCCGAAGATCTACGACCCGAGCCGGGTCGACCAGGTGGTCAACGTGAGCCAGGACAACGCCGAGGAGATGTGCCGCCGGCTGGCGCGCGAAGAGGGCATCTTCGGCGGCATCTCGGCCGCCGGCGCGTTGTGGGTGGCGCTCGAGATCGCCCGCACGGTCGAGAATGCGACGATCGTCTTCGTGGTGTGCGACCGCGGCGACCGCTACCTTTCCACCGGCGTCTTCCCCGCCTGAGACCCATGCCCCATCCCAAGTTCTGCCCCGACTGCGCCACGCCGCTGGCCTCCATCGAACTCGCCGAGGACGGCGGCCCGAAGTCGCGATTGCGCTGCCCGGCCTGCGGCTGGACCCACTGGAACAACCCGACGCCGGTGCTGGCCGCCATCATCGAATACCGCGGCCAGGTGCTGCTGGCCCGCAACGCCGCCTGGGCCCACAAGGCCTATGCCCTGATCACCGGCTTCATGGAGGCCGGCGAGACGCCGCAGGAGGGCATCGCGCGCGAAATCAAGGAAGAAACCAACCTCGACGCGAGCGAGCTGAACCTGGTCGGGGTCTACGACTTCCAGCGCATGAACCAGGTCATCATCGTCTACCACGCCGTGGCCGACGGCGAGGTGTCGCTCTCGCCCGAACTGGTGGACTACCGGCTCTATGACCTGCCCGACCTGCGCTGCTGGCCGGCTGGCACCGGCTATGGGCTGGCCGATTGGCTGCGCACCCGCGGGCACGAGCCCCAATTCATGGAATGGCCGCGGCCAACCTCCTAGAATCTTCGCAGTCTCAAGGAACGGCCATGCAGATCCACAAAGAACTCGACACCCGCGGCCTCAATTGTCCCTTGCCCATCCTGAAGGCCAAGAAGTCGCTCAACGAGATGCACAGCGGCGAGTTGCTGAGGGTGGTGTCGACCGACGCCGGATCAGTGCGCGACTTCCAGGCCTTCGCCCGGCAGACGGGCAACGACCTGGTCGACCAGCAGACGGTTGGCAGCGACTTCATCCACGTGCTGCGGCGTCGCTGAGATGGCCACCGCGGTGCTTCGTCAGGTCAAGGGCACGGTCCGCGATCTGATCCTGAAGGTCTTTCCGGGCGCCCGTGCGCAGGTCCATCGCCTTCGCAATCTGGCGATCGATGCCAAGGTCGCGCTCCTGCCCGGGAAGTTCATCGGTCGCTACGTCCTGCCCGAAGAAGAAGCCGCGCGGGGGGGCGGAGTGCGCAACCTGCGCGTGATGCTGCCGGCGGAGCGGGTCAGGATCGGCGCCGGCGAAAAGGATCCGTTCACCCGTGTCGCCCAGTACTACAAGGACGGGTGGTTCGATCGGCCCGACGTGTTCGTCTGCGAGATTCCCGACGCCAACGTCTTCGTGCGCAGCGGCATGGTCTGCACCAAGGACTTCAAGCTGATCGCCGACAAGGGCATGGAGCATCGGCGCTTCCTCTATCCGCCCTTTCGCCAGCGCCGGCCCGCCACGGTGCGGCGGGTCGAGGGCGCCTGGACCACCCTGGCCTACTGCAACTCCGAGAACTTCTGGCACTGGATGATCGACTGCCTGCCCAAGATCCGCTCGCTCGAGCTGGCGATGGCCGGCCAGCCGCTGACCGTGTGCATGCCGTCGACGGCGCTCGGCTTCCAGCGCTTCACGCTGGAGAGCGTCCTGCCGCCGAACTTCAAGCTCGTCTACCTGGACGCCGAAGCAGATCCGTGGATCCAGCCGGAGCGGTTCATCTGGGCGTCCGTGGCCTCGGGCCTGTGCATGGGCGTGCTGCCGAAGGAATACTACGAGGCCATACGGGCCCCCATCTTCAAGCGCATCGGCCTGCCGGCCACCCACGAGAAGACCGAGCGGCTCTACATCAGCCGGCGCAACGCCGGGCATCGCCGGGTGCGCAACGAAGACGCGCTGGTCGAGCTTCTCGAGGGCTACGGCTTTCGCAGCGTCCAGCTGGAAAAGCTCCCGTTCGAAGAACAGGTGGCGCTGTTCCACCGCGCGGAGATCGTCTTGGGACCGCACGGCGCCGGCCTCGGCACCATCTTCTTCTCGGGCGACATCGACCTGGTGGCCCTCTACTCGACGAGCGTGGCCGGCAACTACTTCCATTCGCTGGCCTGCGGGCTGGGACAGCGTCACTTCTTCCTGTGCGGCAACGAAAACCACGAAGACGACTGGTTCGATGCCGATCTTCCCGCGGTGCAGCGCCTGCTCGAGAACGAGGTGGGGCTCACGCGAACGACGGTCGACGCATGACCGGTTCGGCGCCTCCCGCAGCAGGCGCCGTTTCGCTGGCGGTGCTGGGCGATTCAGGCGGCCACTCCTACCAGGACAGACTCGTGTTCGTCGCGCCGAACGAGCGCGGCGGTGTCTTTCGTCCGCTGACCCTCCAGTGGACCGAGGCCCTCGCCCGCCTGCGTCCGGACGAAATCGATCTCGGGCCCTGGGTGCGCTGGGGGTCGCGCAACCGCGTCGCCCGGCTGCGCGAGCTGGTGGGCCTGAACGGGCATCGCGTGCCGAGGAAGGAAGACTACCTCTACAACTTCGCCGTCACGGGGGCCGCCTGCGAGCACCTGATGGGCAATCGGATCCGCCAGGCCCCCCGGCTGGTGGCGCTGATGAACAAGCAGCCCGAGCGCTGGCGCGGCGGCGTCGTCGTGATCCGGATCGGCAGCAACGACTTCACGCCCCATGTGGATCTGGCGGCCAAGGACCCGTCGGCGCCGGCACTGCGCGCCGTCGCCGAACACTGCGCGCGCGAAATCGGACGGGCGGTCGCGCTGATCCACGGCGCCCATCCGGCGGCGCGCATCGTGCTGGTCGGCCTGTCCGGGGAAGCGGACGATCCCCTGTATGTAGATCGGTGGCAGACCGCCGAGGAAACCGCCAACTTCAGGGCCGCGCTCGCCCTGGTCAACGGCGCCATTCGCGGGATCGGTGCGGGCGATCCTCGAATCGCTTTCGCCGACTTCGGCGCGTGGCTGGCGGCCCTGATGGGCACCCGCACGCCGGCCGGCAAGCCGGATTACCGGACGATCGCCATCGGGCCCCGCATCCGGGTGACGCACTCCGTGGGCGATGATCCGCACAATTCGACCCTGTCGGACGACCACAGCGGCGTCGCGATCAACACGCTGTGGGCGCGATCGCTGGTACAGCAGCTGATCGTTGATTTCGGCTTGCCGCTGACGCCGATCGGCGACGAGGAAGTCGTTCGCTTCCTCGAGCCGCTGTTCGAGGCGGCTAGAGCGCCAGGCTCTTGAGGTAGTCGCGGAACGACGCGCCCACCTCCGGGTGTGCCAGGGCCAGTTCGACGGTGGCCTGCAGGAAGCCCTCCTTGCTGCCGCAGTCGTAGCGCGTGCCCTTGTAGGCGTAGGCGTGGACCGATTCCTTCTTCATGAGCGCGGCGATGCCGTCGGTCAGCTGGATCTCCCCGCCGGCGCCCTTGGGCTGGTTGCGGATCTCGGCGAAGACGCCGGGTGTGAGGATGTAGCGGCCGGCGACGCCCAGGCGCGAGGGCGCTTCCTCGGGCTTGGGCTTTTCGACCATGCGGCTGACCTTGACCAGGCCGTCCTCGACTGCCTCGCCAGCGACGATGCCATAGCGCTTGACATGTTCCAGCGGGACTTCCTGCACCGCCAGCAACGAGCCGCCAAGGCGATCGAAGACTCGCGTCATCTGCGCCAGCACCGGCTCGCCGTTGTCGGGACCGACCATCAGGTCATCGGCCAACAGGACTGCGAAGGGTTCGTCGCCGACCAGGTGCTCGGCGCACAGCACCGCGTGGCCCAGGCCCAGCATGCGGGGCTGGCGCACATAGGAGCAGGTCATGTCCTCGGGCATCACCGAGCGGGCGATTTCGAGCAATGCGGTCTTGCCGCTGGCCTCGAGCTGCGACTCGAGTTCGTAGGCGGTGTCGTAGTGGTCCTCGATCGCGCGCTTGTTGCGTCCGGTGACGAAGATCATGTCGCGGATGCCGGCGGCATAGGCTTCCTCGACCGCGTACTGGATCAGTGGCTTGTCCACCACCGGCAGCATTTCCTTGGGCTGGGCCTTGGTGGCCGGCAGGAATCGGGTGCCAAAGCCTGCTACGGGAAACACGGCCTTGCGAATGCGCGTCGAAGTTTGGGACATGGGCTTTCGTCGATCTGAAGGATGAAAGGGAGGGCGGGAGGGCACCCGGAGGTACCGACCCCAATACTAAAGGCCTCGGCTGCAGCCAGTCTGTCAGCCGAGGCGGACAAGCTGGTCGCGCAGCCGTTCGAGCGTGGCACTGAAGTCCGTCAGCCGCTTGCGCTCCTGGTCGATCACCGCGGGAGGCGCCTTGGCGACGAAGGCTTCGTTGCCGAGTTTGGCATTGACCTTGGCGATCTCGCCCTCGATTCGCGCAAGCTCCTTGCCGATGCGGACCTTTTCCGCGGCCTTGTCGATTTCCATGTGCAGGCAGATGCGCACGTCCCCGACCACCGCCACCGGGGCCGCCTCGGCGGCGGCCGACCAGGCCGCGGCGTCGTCGAACACCTTGACTTCCTTGAGCTTGGCCAGCGCCTGCAGCACCGGTGCCGCATCGCGCAGGAAGGCGCTGCTCGCGGCATCGTCGGCCACGGCGTAGAGCGGCATTCGCGTGGCGGGCGAGACGTTCATCTCGCCGCGCAGCGTGCGGCAGGCATCGACCAGCGACTTGAGCCGGGCCACGTGGGCCTCGGCGGCTTCGTCGATCTTCTCGGGCTGGCTCTTCGGGTAGGCGGCGATCATCACGGACTCGCCCTCGCGGCCGGCCACCGGCGCGACCTTCTGCCACAGCGCTTCGGTGATGAAGGGGATCACCGGATGCGCCAGCCGCAGCAGGGCCTCGAGCGTGCGGATCAGCGTGCGCCGCGTGGCGCGCTGCTGCGCCGCGTCGCCTTGCTGGATCTGCACCTTGGCGATTTCCAGGTACCAGTCGCAGAACTCGTCCCAGGCGAACTGGTAGATCGCATTGGCCACGTTGTCGAGCCGGTACTCCTCGAAGCCCTTGGCCACCTCGGCCTCGACGCGCTGCAGCTTCGAGCTGATCCAGCGGTCGGCCTGGCTGAACTGGAGGTAGCCGTGGGCCGGACCGCCGACCGCGCATTCTTCCTTGGTGTGCTCGCGCAGGCCGCAGTCCTGGCCCTCGCAGTTCATCAGCACGAAGCGGGTCGCGTTCCAGAGCTTGTTGCAGAAGTTGCGATAGCCCTCGCAGCGCTTGGCGTCGAAATTGATGCTGCGGCCCAGCGAGGCCAGCGAGGCGAAGGTGAAGCGCAGCGCGTCGGCGCCGAAGGCCGGGATGCCGTCCGGGAATTCTTTCTGCGTGTTCTTGCGCACCGCGGGCGCGGTCTCGGGCTTGCGCAGGCCCTGGGTGCGCTTGTCGAGCAGTTCGGGCAGTGCGATGCCGTCGATCAGGTCGACCGGGTCGAGCACGTTGCCTTCGGACTTGCTCATCTTCTTGCCGTGCGAATCGCGCACCAGGCCGTGGATGTAGACGTGCCTGAAAGGCACCTTGCCCGTGAAGTGCTTGGTCATCATGATCATCCGGGCGACCCAGAAGAAGATGATGTCGTAGCCCGTGACCAGCACGGTGGATGGCAGGTAGAGGTCGAGTTCCGGCGTCTTCTCGGGCCAGCCCAGCGACGAGAACGGAATCAGCGCCGACGAATACCAGGTGTCGAGCACGTCCTCGTCGCGCGTGAGCGTCTTGCCGGGTGCCTGGGCCTGCGCCTCTTCTTCGCTGCGCGCCACGTAGACCTTGCCCTCGGCGTCGTACCAGGCCGGGATCTGGTGACCCCACCAGAGCTGGCGCGAGATGGTCCAGTCCTGGATGTTCTCCATCCAGTGGTTGTAGGTGTTGACCCAGTTCTCGGGCACGAAGCTGACTTCGCCCGAACTCACGGCTTCGATCGCCTTCTGCGCGATCGACTGGCCGCTGGCGTCGGGCTTGGTCATGGCGACGAACCACTGGTCGGTCAGCATCGGCTCGACCACCGCGCCGGTGCGGGCGCAGCGCGGCACCATCAGCTTGTGCTTCTTCGTCTCGACCAGCAGGCCCAGCGCCTCGAGATCGGCCACCACCGCCTTGCGCGCCACGAAGCGGTCGAGCCCGCGGTACTTTTCGGGCGCGTTGTCGTTGATGGTGGCGTCCAGCGTCAGCACGCAAATGCTTTCGAGCTTGTGCCGCTGGCCCACCGCGTAGTCGTTCGGGTCGTGCGCCGGCGTGACCTTGACGACACCGGTGCCGAACTCCTTGTCGACGTAGTCGTCGGCGATCACCGGGATCAGCCGGTCGGCCAGCGGCAGCCTGACGCGCTGGCCGATCAGGTGCTTGTAGCGCTCGTCCTCCGGGTGGACCATGACCGCGGTGTCGCCGAGCATGGTCTCGGGCCGGGTGGTCGCGACCGTGAGCGTGCCCGAACCGTCCTCGAGCGGATAGGCGATGTGCCACAGGAAGCCGTCTTCTTCCTCGCTCTCGACTTCGAGGTCGCTGACCGCCGTCTTGAGCACAGGGTCCCAGTTGACCAGCCGCTTGCCGCGGTAGATCAGGCCCTCTTCATAGAGCTGCACGAAGGTCTGGGTGACGACCTTCGACAGGTCGTCGTCCATGGTGAAGTATTCGCGGCTCCAGTCCACCGTGTCGCCCATGCGGCGCATCTGGTTGGTGATGGTGTTGCCGGACTGCTGCTTCCACTCCCAGACCCGGGCGACGAAGTTCTTGCGCCCGAGGTCGTGGCGGCTGAGCTTCTGCTCCTGCAGCTGGCGCTCGACCACGATCTGGGTCGCGATGCCCGCGTGGTCGGTGCCCGGCACCCACAGCGTGTTGGCGCCGGCCATGCGGTGGTAGCGCGCCAGGCTGTCCATGATGGTCTGGTTGAACGCGTGGCCCATGTGCAGCGTGCCGGTCACGTTCGGCGGCGGCAGCTGGATCGCGAACGAGGGCGCGCCATCCTTGGGCTTCTGCGTGCCGCGGTAGCCGGCGGCGGCATAGCCGCGGCGCTCCCATTCGGGACCCCAGTGCGCCTCGATGGCAACGGGTTCGAAGGATTTGGAAAGGCTCTCGAGGCCGGGTTGGGGCAGGGTGTCGCTCATGGCGTTTGCAAAGACGAGCGGCATCCCGCAGGATGCCGCTTGTGGGGGTGAAGGTCAGGGGATTTTATTCGACTGCGCGGGCGCGTCACTGGGGCGGCGCGTAGTTCACCGGCAACCAGACGTAGCCCGCCCCCTGGGCCCGCAGGCGGCCGATGCCCGGGAAGGCCAGGTGCGCCCCGGCCACGAGGTAGCCGTGGTGTGCCGCGTCGGCGAACGCCTTGCGCCGTTCCTTGGCCGCGGCCTTGGAGTCGGTGTCGAACTGGATCGTCACCGAAGGGTTCTCGAACTGCACGGCCGCCACGTGCATCAGATCACCCCAGAAGACGATCTTCTGGCCCTTGCTTTCTGCGATGAAGATGCTGTGGCCGGCCGTATGCCCGCGGGCCGCCTGGGCCCGGATGCCGGGGACCAGTTCGGTGTCGCCGTCGAAGGGCTTGAACTTGCCGGCCGCGATGTAGGGGTTGAGGGACGCCATCGCGCCCTTGAAGAAGTCCTTGGCGTCGGCCGGCGCCTGGTCCATGTTGGACTGGCTGAGCCAGTAGTCGGCATCGTGCCGGTCGGCGCGCACCGTGGCGTTCGGGAAGGCCGGCTTGTCGCCCGCCAGCAGGCCGCCGACGTGGTCGGGGTGCAGGTGGGTGATATAGACCTCGTCGACCTGCTCGGGCTGGTAGCCGGCGGCCTTGAGGTTCGCTACCAGCTTGCCCAGCGTGGGGCCGAAGAGGGCCGCGGCGCCAGTGTCCACCAGCACCAGCTTGCTGCCGGTATTGATCAGGTAGCCATTGACCGAGGTCTCCAGCGGGCTCTCCAGGTGGGAGCGGGCCAGGATCTTCTTCACCTGGGCGGGCGTGGTGCGGGTCAGCAACTGATCGACCGGCAGCGCGACCGTCCCGTCCGACAGGGCCGTGACCTGGAAATCGCCCACCATCAGCCGGTAGAAGCCCGGCGCCTGCTCCTTGGCGAGCGGCGCCGTGGCGTGGGCAGCGGGCGGATGCCAGAGCGCGGTACCGGCGCAGGCGGCGACCAGCACGAACGCACCGGTACGAAAGAGGCGGGCAAGCTTCATCTCGGGTCTCCAGCTGAATGGGGTGGGGATTGCAGGCGCACTCTATACCGGGTCGCGCCGGTTGGCCCGGCGATCGATAATTCGGCCATGCTGTTTCTGCTTTCCCCTGCCAAATCGCTCGACTACGACACCCCGGTCCCGGACGCCGTTCCCGCCACGCAGGCGCGTTTCGAGGGCCCGAGGAGCCCCGCGGCCGAGCTGATCCGGATCCTGCGCGAGAAATCCCCGCAGCAGATCGCCGAGCTCATGCACCTGTCGGACAAGCTGTCGGCGCTCAACGTGGCGCGCTACGCGGCCTGGGCGTCCAGGGGCAGCGCGAAGAACGCCAAGCAGGCCGCGCTGGCCTTCGACGGCGACGTCTACGGCGGGCTCGACGCCAAGTCCCTCGACGCCAGGCAGCTGGCCTGGGCCCAGGACCACGTCTGCATCCTGAGCGGACTCTACGGCGTGCTGCGCCCGCTCGACCTGCTGCAGCCCTACCGGCTGGAAATGGGCACCCAGCTCGCCAACCGCCATGGCAAGGATCTCTATGCCTTCTGGGGTCCGCGCATCGCGGAGCATCTCAACGAGCGGCTGGTGGCCGATCGCACGCCGGTGGTGATCAACCTGGCCTCCCAGGAGTACTTCAAGTCGGTCGACCGGCGCGTGCTCAAGGCCCGCGTGGTCGAGTGCATCTTCGAGGAATGGAAGGCCGGCACCGGCGCCAAGGCCGATCCGGGGCGCTACAAGATCATCAGCTTCTTCGCCAAGCGGGCACGCGGCCTGATGGCGCGCTGGGCGGTGCTGCACAAGGCGGCCACGCCCCAGGCGCTGGAGCGATTCGACCTCGAGGGCTATGCCTTCGACGCCACCGCGTCGAGGCCGGATCGGATGGTGTTCCGCCGGAGGCCGGCATGAGCACGGGCCAGGCGATCAGCCCCGAACTCCGCGAATGGATCGTGGCGCAGCTCGCGGCCGGCCATTCGGTGCCCAGCCTGCGTGCTGCGATGCGGACCTCCGGCTGGCAGGACGCCGCGATCGATCTCGCCCTGCAGGGCATCGAGAGGCAGGCCGCGGTCGTCCCGGTCGCCGAGCCCTTGCCGGCCGAGGCATCGACCGCCGGCCTGCCGGGCCCGGACCTGTCGAGTTCTCCGCTGTACATCGACGCCGGCGACCGCCGCGTGCAGGTGCTCCAGACCATGCGCCTTCCGCGCGTCATCGTGTTCGGGGACCTGCTGTCCGACGAGGAATGCGAGGGCCTGATCGCCGCCGCCCGCCTGCGCCTCGCGCGCTCGCTCACGGTCGAGACGCAGACCGGCGGTGAAGCCTTCAACGTCGATCGAACCAGCGACGGCATGTTCTTCGAGCGCGGCGAGAACGCCATCGTCGCCCGGCTCGAGCAGCGCATCGCGGCGCTGCTGAATTGGCCGATCGAGTTCGGTGAGGGGCTGCAGATCCTGCGCTACGCGCCGGGCGCCCAGTACCGCCCGCACTACGACTATTTCGATCCGGGCGAGCCCGGCACGCCGACCATCCTGCGCCGCGGCGGGCAGCGCGTGGCCACCCTGGTGATGTACTTGCAGGAACCCGGACAGGGCGGCGGCACGACCTTCCCCGACGTCGGCCTCGAGGTCGCGCCCAAGCGCGGCACCGGCGTCTTCTTCAGCTACGACAAGCCCGACCCCTCGACCCGGACCCTGCACGGCGGTGCGCCCGTGCTGTCCGGCGAAAAGTGGGTCGCGACCAAGTGGCTGCGCGAACGCGAATTCATCTGACGCAGGCACCATGAAGATCAAAGCCAACGGGATCGAGATCGAGGTCGAGGACAGCGGCGGGGAGGGGCGGCCGGTGGCGCTGCTGGTCATGGGGCTCGGCATGCAGCTGATCGGCTGGCCCGACGATTTCGTGCAGGCGCTGGTCGACGCCGGTTACCGGGTCGTGCGCCACGACAACCGCGACATCGGCCTGAGCCAGGGTTTCGACGAAGCCGGTGCCGGCAACCTGCTATGGCAGAGCGTGCGCCGCCGCATCGGGTTGCCGGTGCGCTCGGCCTACAGCCTGCAGGACATGGCCGATGATTCGCTGGGCGTGCTTGATGCACTGGGCATAGCACGCGCCCACGTGATCGGCGCCTCGATGGGCGGCATGATCGCCCAGCGCCTGGCGGCCAGCGCGCCGCAGCGCACCGCGAGCCTGGTCAGCATCATGAGTTCGAGCGGCGCCCGCCAGCTGCCGGGCCCGCGTCCCGACGTCGCTGCCGCCCTGCTGCGGCGTCCGCCGAGCCGCACCGAGGCGGCGCTGGTGGCACACAGCATGGGGATGGTGCGGCTTATCCAGAGCCCGGCCTACCCGCAGGACGACCAGGTGGTCGCCGAGCGCATCCGGCGCTACATGCACCGCGCCTACCGGCCAGCCGGCGTGGTGCGGCAGATGCTCGCGATCGTCGCCGACCGCGACCGCGCCGAATTGCTGCCGCGCATCGCCAGTCCGGCGCTGGTGCTGCACGGCGAGGCCGACACCCTGGTGCCGATCGCCTGTGGGCGGGATTCGGCGCAGCGCATACCCGGTGCCCGCTTCGTCTCGATCCCGGGCATGGGGCACGACCTGCCGCCGCCGGTGGTCGAACTTCTCATGCATCACATTCTTCCTTTTCTGGACAACGCCGAGAGCCGCTCATGAGCCTGGACAACACCCCGGAGCAGTCGCAGCTCGGCCGCGCATCCGCCTACGTCGACCAGTACGACGCCAGCCTGCTGTTTCCGATCCCGCGGGCGGCCCAGCGCGACGCGATGGGCATCGCCAGCGACAAGCTGCCCTTCTTCGGCGCCGACCTCTGGACCGCCTTCGAACTGAGCTGGCTCAACCCGCGCGGCAAGCCGCAGCTGGCGATCGCGCATTTCACGATTCCCTGCGAAACGCCCAACATCATCGAGAGCAAGTCCTTCAAGCTCTACCTGAACAGCTTCAACAGTACCGTGTTCGCGGATGCCCAGGCGGTGCGGGATCGCCTGCGGACCGACCTCGGCGAAGCCGTGTGGCGCGGCAGCGATCGCACGGCGGGCATCGGCGTCAGGCTGCTGGCGCCCGATGCCTTCGACCTGGAGCCGGTGCATGAACTCGACGGCCTCGACCTCGACCGCCTGGACATCGAGTGCTCGCACTACCAGCCGGCGCCCGAACTGCTGTCCGCCGACCTGACCCAGCCCCCTGTGACCGAGACCCTGACCAGCCGGCTGCTCAAGAGCAACTGCCTGGTGACCGGCCAGCCGGATTGGGGCAGCGTGCAGATCCGCTACAACGGCCCGCCCATCGACCAGGCCGGACTGCTCGCTTATATAGTGAGCTTCCGCAACCACAACGAATTCCACGAGCCCTGCGCCGAGCGCATCTTCACGGACATCTGGAAGCGCTGCCAGCCCACCCAGCTGGCTGTCTATGCGCGCTACACGCGGCGCGGCGGCCTGGACATCAATCCCTTCCGCACCAGCTGGCCGCAGGCGCTGCCTGCCAACATACGGACGGCCCGGCAGTAGGTCTGCGAAAAGTTTGGGGAGGCAAGGGGAAACCCTCGAAACCGTGCCATAATCGATGGCTCTGCTGAGGCGACTCGGTGGTTGAGCCTCCCTCGGGAAGCATCACCACCCCGAAACGATCGGTAGAGAAAAAAGGCCCTTCGGTCTTGATCTGGTTCTAAAAACTGTGTCATAATCGAAGGCTCCGCTGAAAACGACGGCGACGAAGCAGCTTCTGGGTTGCGAGTTGATTGAAGTGACTGGCGGGAGAGAAAAAGCCTCTCGAGGTTGACGAAGTCGAAAAAACTGTGTCATAATCGAAGGCTCCGCAGAAAACGCGAACTGCAGCGGCTTCCCAGTGAAG
>NZ_JASZYL010000029.1:0-28573 GCF_030316985.1 Variovorax sp. J31P179
ACTCGGCGCTGGCAAAACTGCGTTGGTTCATCTCGGTGGTGCTGTGACTTGCGATGTCTTCACGCATGCACGGGCCGTGCCCGCAGCGACCTATTGATCAGCGTTTCCCTATTCATTTAGTTCCGGCCACGCTCATCTGGCATTCGCGAAAAGCACCACTCGAAAATGCCAAGCCCCCTGCAGATTGAAAAAGAAACTGCGCGGGTTTCACTGCGATATGGCATCTCCTGTCAGGGGAGCAACCCTAGACTTATTCCATCTCAACGCAGCGGGTCATCCCATGATATTCAAACCAAAATTCATCGGCTTCGATTGCTATGGAACGCTCATCAACTTCGAGATGGGCCCAACAGCAAAAGTCCTGTTCAAGGACCGCGTGTCGGCCGACCGGATGTCGGCCTTCCTGAACAGTTTCAAGGCCTATCGCCTCGACGAGGTACTGGGCGACTGGAAGCCCTTTTACGACGTAGTGGGGAACTCGATCCAACGTGCCTGCAAGGCGCACGGCATCGAATGCCTGGCATCGGATACGCGCTCTCTATACGACGCGGTGCCGACCTGGCAGCCGCACCCGAACGTGGTCGAGGTGCTGGAGGCGATCGCACCGCGCGTGCCGCTGGTGATCCTGTCGAACTCGATGGTCGACCTCATCCCTCACAGCGTCGCACACCTGAAGGCCCCTTTCCACGCGGTCTACACGGCCGAGGAAGCACGCGCGTACAAGCCACGCACGCAAGCCTTCGAATACATGTTCGACCAGCTCGGCTGTGGGCCCGGCCAGATGATGCATGTCTCGTCGAGCTTCCGATATGACCTGATGACGGCGTCCGACCTGGGCTTCATGGCCAAAGCCTTCATCGACCGGGGTCGGTCACGAGCCTACGTCGACCGAATACGGCGTGAGCCGCTTGACTGACGTTCGTCAGCTTCCTGCACTGCTCGGACTCTGATGCTCATGCTTGACCCCCACCTGGGACCTCAGGGCGCGACGCCTGAGGTCCACCCAAGCGAGGCCGCTGCGCTGAGCACGGCAGCGCCCGACCTGGCGCCAGCCGAGGTGCAGGCGCTCGTGGCGCGCCTCTATGGGATCGACGGCAGTGTGAAGTCGCTGGCTGGCGAGCGCGACCAGAATTGCGCCGTGGAGTCCGCTGACGGTACGCGCTACGTGTTCAAGATCAGCAACCCCTCCGAGCCGTTGTCGCTGGTGGATTTCCAGATCGCCGCCCTTGAGCACATCGCCCGCACGTCGCCCAGCCAGCCGGTCCCCCGCGTCGTGCGGACGCTGGACGGCCGCCCGCGTGACACCGTGGAGCTCGCCGACGGCACCCGCACCACCGTGCGCATGCTGAGCTACCTGGAAGGCATCCAGATCCGGGAGACACCGCGCACCGCCGCTCAGCGCGCGGCGATGGGCAAGGGGCTCGCCGAACTGGACCTCGCCCTGCAAGGCTTCACTCACCCTGCGGCTACGCACGACCTGCTGTGGAACGTGTCGGCCGCGCACCGTCTGACCGTGCAGTTCGACAGCCTGGTCGAAAAACCACGCCGCGCGCTGGCCCAGTCGTTCATGACACGCTTCACCGACCATGTGCTGCCCCGCCTCGCGTCGTTGAGGGCGCAGGTGATCCACAATGACTACCACCTCTACAACGTGCTGGTCGCGCCGAACGACCAGGCGCGCATCACCGGCATCATCGACTTCGGCGACATGCTGCATGCGCCACTGGTCGGCGAGATGGCGACGGCTGCCGCCTTCCACATGACCGGCAGCGCCGACCCGTTTGAGGGACCGGCGCAGTTCGTCGGCGCCTACCAGGCCGTCCTGCCGCTGACCGAGCTGGAGCAGGACGTCGTCGCCGACCTCATGGCGACGCGCCACCTCATCACGGCGTTGATCTCGGAGTGGCGCGCCCTACGCTACCCAGAAAACCGCGCCTACATCATGCGCCACAACCCCGCGGCCTGGGAGGCGCTGTCGCAGATGGCAGACCTCTCCCGCCACGACGCACGCGACCGCTTATTGACCCCAAAACGAAACGGAACCTTCTCATGAAAGCCACCGCTGACTTCAACATGGTCAACGCCTACATCCCAGGCCGTGCCAACGTCGGGACCGCCACCGAGGCCATGATCGAGCGGCGCAATGCGCTACTCGGCCCGGCCTACCGGCTGATGTACGAACACCCGCTGCACATCGTTCGGGGTGATGGCGTTTGGCTGATCGACCCGCAAGGCCGCCGCTACCTCGACGTCTACAACAACGTCACCTCGCTCGGTCACTGTCACCCTGCGGTGACCGAGGCGATCTGCCGCCAGGTGAACACGCTCGCGACCAACACGCGCTACCTGCACGACACCATCCTCGAGCTGGCCGAGCGCCTGCTCGCCAGCGTGCCCGGCACCGACCTGGCCCACCTGATGCTGACTTGCACCGGCAGCGAGGCCAATGACCTGGCCTATCGCATCGCCAAGGTGCGCACCGGCGGTACGGGTGTGATCGTCACCGACACGGCCTACCACGGCATCACCGACGCCGTGTCGCAGTTCTCGCCGTCGCTGGGCGTGAGCGTCGACCTCGGTCCGCACGTTCGCCTGGTGCCGGCGCCGCGCAAGTACCACGCCGAAGGCGCGGACCTCGGCGAGCGCTTCACGCGCGACGTCGAGGCGGCCATCGCCGACCTGCAGCGCCACGGCATCAAGCCAGCAGCCTTGATCGTCGATTCGCTCTTCACCAGCGACGGCATCCTGCCCGAGCCTGCGGGCTTCCTGGAGGGAGCCGTCGAGGCGATCAAGCGCGTTGGCGGCCTGTTCATCGCCGACGAGGTGCAGCCCGGCTTCGGCCGCACCGGCGAGCACATGTGGGGCTTCCAGCGCCACGGCCTCGTTCCCGACATCGTCACCCTGGGCAAGCCGATGGGCAACGGCCAGCCGATCGCGGGCCTCCTCGCGACAGCCGACGCGCTGGCAGAATTCGGCAAGAAGTCCCGCTACTTCAACACCTTCGCCGGCAACACGGTCTCGTGCGCAGCGGCCCTGGCAGTGCTGGAGACCATTGAACGGGACCGACTGGCGCCACATGCAGCCAAGATCGGCAAGGTGCTGCTCGACGGCATCGCCGGGCTCGTCGCTAAGCACGAGGCCATCGGCGACGTACGGGGGACAGGGCTCTTCGTCGGCGTCGAGCTCGTGTCGGACCGGACGACGCGGGCGCCGGACCGCGGCCTCACCAGCCGGGTGGTCAACCTGATGCGCGACAAAGGCGTGCTGCTCAGCGCCTGCGCCCAGGGACACAACGTGCTCAAGATCCGTCCGCCGCTGGTGCTCTCGGCGGAGCAGGCCGGCATGGTGATCGAGGCCCTCGACGAATCGCTCACCCAGGCGCGGCGCTAGTCGCCGGAATCGACTTGACAGTACGATCGCCCCATGAGATCAGCAGTTGCGTTCGACCGGTTCGACCTCAAGATCATGGTAAATCTGCAGCGGGAGGGGCGCTGCTCGAACGTCGATCTGGCCGAGTCGATAGGCCTCAACCCCAGCCCGTGTCTTCTGCGCACCAAGCGGCTGCAGGAGACCGGACTGATCCGGGGCTACAGCGCCGACATCGCGCTGGAAAAGCTGGGGGAGTACGTCATCGTGTTCTCGGAGGTCACCATCAGCAGCCACCGACCAGATGATTTCCGCAAATTCGAGGCAGCTGCCGGGAAGTACGAGGAGATCGTCGAGTGCTACAACGTCAGCGGCGGCTACGACTACCTGCTGAAGATCGTGGCGCCCGGCGTGGGCTATTTTCAGGAGCTGATGGAAAAGATGCTGGAAGACGACATCGGCATCGAGCGCTTCGCCAGCCGGATCGTCCTGCGCCAGTCGCTGGATCGGCGCGGGTATCCGCTGGGCATCATCGCGACCCAGAAGCGGTGGACTGATGATCGTGCGGCTCAGGCCGCGCGACGATGCAAGTCGAGTGAATTCACCGAAGGTTCTGATCGCCTTTGTGTCGACCTCGACCTGCATTAGGGCGAAGAGATGATGATGGAACGCGGTTTGTCGCGCTAGCCTCGTCGGAACAAGGTGCGCCGCGTGTTGCCAAGCCGGCCGGACCGGTGCGCTCCAGGCCGTGCCTCGAACCGCGAACGATCGCGCGGATGGCGGAACGGTTGAAGTTGCCGAACAGCCACTCCGGGTAGGGGTGATCGTACTTTTCTTGCAAATCAGTGCGCTTCGAGTCGAAAAGTCGTTGTGCGACAAGGAGTTGCACGTTGACTAGTTTTCGCGCATAGACCGGATTCGCAAGTCACTGATTTCAGAGAAGATTTCCGGGAAGACCGTGTCATTCCGGACTGAAAGTACGAGCACCCCTTCTTGCAGGCCCGCTATCCGAGTTCGAGGCTGGAGCCGTCGCGGCTGGAGTTGCATCGATGGACCGTGCCCGCGGCGAACGGCGCTGCGGCGGCACCGGAATCAGGGGAGGCCGACGTCTGTAGCAACGGTTGGCACCTTCAGTTCTACGCAATCCGATCCGCAGGCCCCCTGTTCGGTCGGGTCGGGTCGGCGCGCGGGTCGATGCAGCACCGCTCGGCTCGGCGTGATCCGCAGGAGTTCGCCATCCGGGGCTGCTTGCCCGTCGACGATCAGGGAGTAATCGGACTCCTCCCGCGGCGGCCAGATGAGCCCGACGGCGGGCTGCTGGATCAGGTTGTCGCGTGTGCGGCGGCCGATGCCGTCAATCACCAATACGCTACCTTCCAGCCTCGGCACCACTGCGACCGCATGCGGGGCGCCATGCGCGCTGGCGGTCAGCAGGTAGGCAAAGCGGTACCGCGTCATGACCTCCGCCAGGTTTTGCAATTCGACTGGAATGCTCATGTTTGTCACCATCGGTTGGCGTTCGCGCCGAACGGCTCTTGCTTCCCGGCCTCGACCCTGCGAGGCCCGATGGCGCGCACAAATGGACTGATTCGATTATCGGTCTAACGTCTCTGTCGACGCTTGGCTCCGCCAGCTTCGGCGTTGAACACCGGACATCTCCGGGCACATAGCGCCGCTCAAGCTTTGTCGGACTTCTGCTTGCCCGAGTCCATCATCCTTGCCACCGCGCTCACCTGGGCGGCTCCAGTGCGGAAGTACCCGCAACGGTGTCCGTGCTTCGATGACCGGTCATCGCCATCGTCTCCTGCAACGGCATGTTCTGCCGACCCGCCTCGGTCACGAACCCCGACCGCAGCGAGTGGGCCGAGAAATCCTCTCCCACCCCTGCGAGCGCACACCGCGCCTTCACAATGTCCCGCACCGCCGTCCCGGAGAGCCCGTCGGTGCCTAGCTTGCCGTTCTTGAGGATGCGTCGGAAGAGGGGGCCCGAGTTGATGCCGCTGGCTTTGAGCCAGGCCTCGAGCGCCACGGCGGCCGATCCGATCACCGGCTTCACGTCTTCCGGGCGGATCTTCCCGTTGTGGTTCGTCTTCGAGCTCGCCAGCGTGTACAGATAGGCGCCCTCATCACCACGGTGCAGGTTCTCGAACACAGCCTCAGAGACTTCCGAGCGTCGGCGCCCGCCCGAGGCCCAGGCGAAGAGGAGGAGGGCACGGTCGCGCTTGCCCTTGAGCGAGTCGTCGCAAGTCTCCAGCACCGCCTCGAGCGGCTCTTTCGTGAGCGCACGTTGCTTGTGGGGCAGGGCGTTGCGCTTGGCGTAGGCTTTTCTGGTCTTGCTCAGCAGCGCCTTGACCGCGGGGTCCACGCATGGATTAGTTTGCTTGGAAACGTGGTGCGCCATCGAGAGCACGGAAATCCGGTGCATCAGGGTGTTCAGGGCCGGCGCGCCCAGTTTTCCCTTGAAGCCGGCTTCCACCAGCGCCTGGTCGATCTCGGGCGGCAGCTGGTGCTCGAGGCCGGCCTTGGTCGAGCGCTGAGCGTGGTCGACGATGAACTGGACGACCACGGGGACTGCGACCGGCAGCGCCATCTGCCGCCCGTAGCGCGCGCCGAACCAGGCGGCCCAGTAGCGCCTGGCGGCGCGGTACGCCAGCCGGGTGTTGTCGGATTCGCCCTCGGCCATCAAGTCCTGGGCGGCTTCCTCGGCCATGCCAGACAGTTGGCCGGGGTCGAGCAGCTTCAACGGCATCAAGGCCTTCGACACCTTGGGTACTTTGGAAGACGGCACTTTGTCAGCGGATTTCATGGAGCGCTCCAGCAAGGAGAGCATCACAATCCTGGGGGGTGTGCAGTGCAGGATCCTTGCTCCACCGCCTACGCCGCGAGCGGCGCTTGATCCTGAGCTCCGAAACCCGGATACCACCTCTCGAAGGATGCGCGTAGCTCGTCATTGAGGACCTGGGTGCGAACCTGGAGGAGCAGATGCGCGCCGCGCGGCGTCCAGCGGATCTGCTGCTTTTTCACGAACCGCTTGGAGATCACCTGGTTGACCGCGGATTCAACGAAGCCGGTTGCAATGCGCTCCCCGCACCGGTACCGCTCTCCGTAGTTGACGATGGCGCCGGCGTTGTTGTCGACGTAGGTCGCGAATTCACCCAGCGCCCGATCAAGTTTCTTGAGCACGACCGAAGGCGGCCGCCCAGCTTGCCTGTCCTGCTCGAGCACGCCTTCGACTTCCTCGACCAGGTCGTACAAGGTTTCGTCGGCGCGGATCGCGTTTCCATGCCACAGGAACCATTTGACGCGTTCGGAGCCCTTGAGGAGGTTTTCCTTCTCCGAGCCTTGCCAGCCGCGTGCCGTTTGCAAGAGCTGCTCGATGCGCATGGCCACGTGGAACCAATCCAGAACGTGCTCGGATCGCGGATGCAGGAAGGCGCCAAGCTCGCGCACGGTGTCGCCGCCGTCACACAGGAACGTGATGTGCTGTCGGGGGAGAATGCCTTGCGACTCGAGCACGGCGCGCAGCCTCCGCTTCGGTTTGCGGTCTATCCGATGAACGAAGGCGAAGACTTTCGCCGCACCTTCGTGCGGGATGCTCTTTCCGGCGATGACCTCCAAGCATCCGTTGGCACCCGGCAGGCGATCGCGACCTCGAATGTAGCCTCCGTCCAGCCCCACCGTGATGGGAGCGGCAGGTTCCGGCGAGGCTTCGATCTCGCGCTGGGAGCCGCCGTCGTAGGTGAACTGCTCCGGGCCGAGCTGCGCTTCGAGTCGCTCCGCGGTGTCCAGAACGTGCCGACGAATCGCTTCCGGATGCACCCCTGGTCGACGGGCAACACATCATGCAACAGCGCACCGACCGCTGCGAAGGAGACTTGCGCGGCCCACTTGGCCTACAGGTATGTCAGTTCTGGGGTCGTGTGCACCGTCAGCAGTTCGCTGAGCGGAGAGAACGTAGCCTCCCGGGATTGCTCGAAGCGGCAGCGGCGCCAACGGGGGCTGCGCAAGTCGATTTCCCCGAAGGCGGTGCGAAAGCGTAGCGGGTGGTAGCCTTTGACCGCGCGCGGCTTGGCACAATGCGGACAGGCCCTGCGGTCGGACAGGTAGCCATCCAGCTGCTCTTAGACAAACGCTTGCTGAAGGGTTGCGAGGATGGTCTTGGTGTCGCCCAGGGCGAGTCCGACGTTCTGCACCTGGTCACATCGACGATCGATGGTGTGAAGTGGCACGGTGAAGGGGCGCGACGCGGCGCCCTCAATGCGAATCTGAACGATGGCTCTCATGGGACCCACCTTTCCTGTGATGGCGCAGCCAACGCGGCGAGCCTTCTGTTCACGGCGCGCCGATCGAAGCGGTCGGGGTGGTAGTGGCGCAAGATGGCCCATTCCTCGTCGTCCACCTCATCGTCGAGAAGATCCTCGAACTCTTGGCGGGACCTGCTCTCGCCGATCAGGGTGTACTCGAACCGAGTGGCCATGAACGCATGCGGACCGCCGCAATCCTCTGGGGGTGCGGCGCGCCGGCCTGCGATGCATACCGGGTACACCAGCTTGGGATCCAGCGGCAAGGTCGTCTCGATGCGCAGGTCGTGCACCCACAGATCGCCGAAGTCGTATTCGTAGGGAATCGCTCAAGGCGCCGCAGCTTCAGTTGTCCGATCGGGACTTCGTGCGCGTCGGTGTCGAAGAACACGCCGCCTTCCTGATGGACTCCGTACTCGCGACCGCAAATCTCGAAGCGATGAAGGTGCATGTCCTGCCAGCCGAACGCGACCTGCAGGATCCGGTGAAGCCGGGCGACGCTGGTATCGCCGCGCACCAGAAGTCGCCGCCAGATCAGCGGGCTGATGCTGCGCAGCACTGCGCGCAGCCGCAGGACCTCCTGTCGAGAAGATGCTCCGGCTTCCATCTCCAAAGCTTACTTTGCTGCACCGCACACCCCCAGGATTGTGATGCTCTCCATAGCGGGCCAGCAAAGCGACAGCGTTGTCGTCGTCTATGCGAGTCCCATCGACCTGACCCAGCAGCCGGCATCGGGCCGCCTGAGGCGCAGCGGAACGTGGCCACGCCCGAGTAGCGCGCCTCATATCAGTCCACCCAGGCCTGTACCTCGATCTCGACACGCGCTCCTTTGTAGAGCTCGGCCTGCACGGTCGAGCGCGTGGGCAGGGCACCCGCGAAATGCTTCGCGTATTCCTCGTTGAACGCGGCGAACTCGCCCAGGTCCGCAAGCCACACGGTGACGCGCACCACGTCGCTCATGCGCGCGCCGCATTCGCCGAGCGTGAGGGCCACGCGTTCTAACACGGTCTTCGTCTGGGCCTGGATGCCGCCCTCGACGATGTTGGACTGCGCATCCATCGCGAGCACGCCCGAGAGGAAAAGAAAGCCACCTGCACGCACGGCCTTCGAGAACGGAACAGGCAGGGGAGTCGGGTAACGTTCGATATTCATTCTGCTTCCTCGTCGTCCTTGCGCGCGATCACCTGTCCGTTGCGTGCCCCGCTGTGCACGCCGTGCTGCCAAGTGACGACGCCATTCACGATCACCGCGTCAATGCCTTCGGCCGGCCGCGTCGGCGTTTCATAGTTCGCGCGGTCGCGCACCGTCGCGGGGTTGAAGATCACCACATCGGCGTGGTGGCCCGGCTTCAGCGTGCCGCGCTCGTGCAGGCCGAAGCTGCGCGCCGTGAGCCCGGTCATCTTCCACACCGCCGTCTCCAGAGGGAACAGGCCGATGTCGCGGCTGTAGTGGCCCAGCACACGCGGGAAGGTGCCCCACAGCCGCGGATGCGGCTTCTCGCCGTGCGGAATGCCGTCCGAGCCGATCATGGTCTCGTCGAACGCGAGGACGCGCTGCACGTCGTCCTCGTCCATCATGAAATAGATCGCGCTGCCGGGCTGAAGCCGCCGTGCCGCATCTTCGCCCGACACGCCCCATTCGGTCGCGATGTCCTTCAGGTCGCGGCCTGCGCACTCGGGGTGCGGCACGCTCGAGGCGATCAGCACGCGGCCTTCCATCATCCCGCGGTCGGTGCGGATCATGGTGGAGCCGGCCGCGTACGGGTAGCAGTCGAGTCCGATGCACTGGTGCTGCATCGCTTCCTTGATGAAGGGCAGCGTGACTTTGGTCTTGCCGAAGTTCTGCACGTTCTGAACCTTGTGGTGCGACACCACCACCGGGATGCCGAGCGCGCGGCCGATGTGGAAGGTCTCTTCGAGCGACTCCATCACGCGGTCGCTTTCGTCGCGCATGTGCGTCACGTAGAGCGCCTTGCGCGCCGTGAGCGGGCGGCCGACCTCGATGATCTCCTCGGTCGTGGCCTTCACGGCGGGCGGATAGAAGGTGCCGGTCGACAGGCCGATCGCGCCGGCCTGCATGGCTTCCTCGACCAGCGCCTGCATGGCTGCGATCTCCGTATCGTTCGCGGGCCGGTCGAGGTCGGACATGACCACGGCGCGCAAGGTCGAATGGCCGACCATCGCCGCCACGTTCACCGACGAGGGCGTGGCGCGCAGCGCATCGAGGTACGCTGCGAAGGTCGTGAAGCGGCCTTCGGCCGGGGAGTCGAGCAGGCTCAACGGCATCGGCAGGTCCATGTCGGCGCGCAGCGGCGCCGCGCTGATGCCGCAGTTGCCCGCCACCACCGTGGTCACGCCCTGAGACACCTTGAAGGGCATCTGCGCCTGCGACAGCACGGCCTGGTCGTCGTGCGTGTGCGAGTCGATGAAGCCGGGCGCGACGATGCGGCCCGCGGCGTCCAGGGTCTGGTCGGCCGTGTGGCCCGCGAGCTGGCCGATGGCGGCGATGCGGCCGTTCAGGATGCCGATGTCGGCATCGAAACGCGGCGCCCTGGTGCCGTCGATCACGGTGCCGCCGCGGATCAGGAGGTCGTAGTGGGTCGGAGTGGCGGACATGGGGATTCCTTGTTCAACGAAAGTGGCAGGCCACCCAGTGGCCGCCGTTGGACGACGAGGGCCGCTCGGTCAGTTCGGGCGTCTTCTCCTTGCACACGGCCTGCGCCATCGGGCAGCGCGTGTGGAAGCGGCACCCCGAAGGCGGATTGGCGGGGCTCGGCGGATCGCCTTGCAGCAGGATGCGGCGCGCCGGCGTGCGCGGATTCGGCACGGGCACGGCCGACAGCAGGATCTCGGTGTAGGGGTGCAGCGGCGTCGAGAACAGCGTGTCGCGGTCCGCGATCTCCACGATGTGGCCGAGGTACATCACCGCCACGCGATGGCTGATGTGGCGCACCACCGCTAGGTCGTGCGCGACGAACAGGTAGGCGATGCCCAGTTCGGCCTGCAGATCCATCAGCAGGTTCACCACCTGCGCCTGCACCGACACGTCCAGCGCCGACACCGGCTCGTCGCAGACGATCAGCTTCGGGTTCAGCGCCAGCGCGCGCGCAATGCCCAGTCGCTGCCGCTGGCCGCCCGAGAACTCATGCGGAAACTTCTTTACCGCCTCGGGCCGCAGGCCGACGCGCGAGAACAGCCACTGCACGCGCTCGCGCCGCTCGGCCGCGTCGTCCATGTCGAAGTTGCGCAGCGGCTCGGCCACGATGTCGCCGGCCGTCAGGCGCGGGTTCAGCGAGGCATACGGGTCCTGGAAGATGATCTGCAGCTGGCGACGGCGCAGGCGCATCTCGTTCGCCGGGAGCGTCAGCAGCTCCTCGCCGTTGAGCCGCACCGAGCCTGCGCTGGGTTCGACCAGCCGCAGCACCGACTTGGCCGTGGTCGTCTTGCCGCAGCCGGATTCGCCGACCAGCGAGAGCGTCTCGCCGCGCGCGACCGAAAACGACACGCCGTCGACCGCCTGGATCGCCGGCTTCGCGGGCCGCAGCCAGCGCTTGGGAGAGATGTAGTGCTTGCGCAGATCGCGCACCTCGAGCAGCGGGGCCGCGGTCGTCATGTCATCGCTCCGGCCGCATCGGCCCATTGTTCCTCGACGGCAAAGCAGGCCACCACATGGTCGCCGCCCTGCCGCGCCAGCCGCGGCGTCTCCACGCGGCAGCGCTCGCGCGCCTGGTTGCAGCGCGCCGCGAAGGCGCAACCGCGTCCCAGCTCGTGCGCGGCCGGCACCAGCCCCGGAATCTCGGTGAGCCGCGTGCTCGCGGTGTTCAATCCGGGCATCGAGGCCATCAGCGCGCGCGTATAGGGATGCAGCGGCCGGTCGAACAGGTCGGTCACGTCGGCTTCCTCGACCTTCCTGCCGGCATACATCACGACCACGCGGTCGCAGCTCTCGGCCACCACGCCGAGGTCGTGCGTGATCATCACCACGCCCATGCCCAGCTCCTTCTGAAGCCGCTTGATGAGATCGAGGATCTGCGCCTGGATCGTCACGTCCAGCGCCGTCGTCGGCTCGTCGGCGATCAGCACTTCGGGGTTGCAGGCCAGGGCCAGCGCGATCATGACGCGCTGGCGCATGCCGCCCGAGAGTTGGTGCGGGTACTCGTTCACGCGCCGCTCGGGCTCGGGGATCTGCACCACGCGCAGCATCTCGACCGCGCGCTTCATCGCATCGGCGCGGCTGGCCTTCTGGTGCAGTTGCACCGTCTCGGCGATCTGCCGGCCCACGGTGAGCACCGGGTTCAGCGAGGTCATCGGCTCCTGGAAGATCATCGAGATGCGGTTGCCGCGGATCTGACGCATCTCGCGCTCGCCCAGCTGCATCAGGTCGGTGCCGCGCAGTCGGACGGCGCCCATGTGACGCCCGGGCGGCGTCGGCACCAGCCGCAGGATCGACAGCGCGGTCACGCTCTTGCCGCAGCCTGATTCGCCGACCACGCCAAGCGTGCGACCCGCTCGCACGGTGTAGGAAACGCCGTCGACCGAGCGCACCACGTCCGCCTCATTGAGTCCTTCGTCGACATGCCGCGGAAACCGGCCAAGCGCGCGCCCGCGAGGAAACCCGCCACGCCGACCAAGACCGCGGCGAGCAAGCGCTAGTTGATCAACTCTGCAAAGAAAGCCGCCCAGAACCAGTTGGTGTGCTTGTGGTGGCGGCTGCTCATCAGCCGGTATCGAACCCGGACAAGGCCGATGTCCGGGACATCAATTTCGGCGTGCAGCTCTGCTGGCATCAGGCGCAGGAAGCGTCTGGCCGGCCCGGCTGATCAGCTCTTCGGGGATCTTGGCCAGGATGCCGTTGGGCTCGTAGAAGGACATGAGGCCAGCATAGCGCGTCAGGACTTGAGCCTGCCCCCTCTCTAGCTAGGGGGTGGCAGGGTCGGGTAGATGCTGGACAAGGCTTTACCTGCGCGATACGCGGATTCCAGCAAGCCCTGTCAACAGGGCCCGCTGCGCAGCGTTGGTCAGGTAGTAGTCAACGACCTGGAGTCCCTTATGAACAAAATGCGTCTCATTGGAACTTGCATCGCGATCGGTGGCATCACCATGCTCAGCGGTTGCGTCGCTGTGCCTACGGGCCCCTACTACGGTAGCCCGGCGTATTCCCAGCCTTACTACGTGGAGCCCGGCCAGGCCGTGGTCGGAGCACCTTCCGTTTACATCAACGGCACGTACTCCCGGGGGCAAGGGTACTACCCCAGACCTTACTACCAGGGGCGCTCCGATCCCTACTATGGTCAGGCGCCCGCTTATGGATCCCGCCGACCTTTCCCGCCGCCTGGCGCACCAAGGCCGCCGGGATTCGGTGGCGAGTCGGGTCCAGGCGGAGCGTTTGATCCCGACCACGGTCCGGGTCGCGGAGCAGATCGTCCTTGACCGCAGCAAAGCCTGCAATCTACCAGGACTTGGTGATAGATGCCGTTCTGGAGGCCGTCGCCAAGGAACGCGAGCATGTCCGCTGGCCTGCAACTACTTGGTGGCCAGCGGCGAGGCGGCGAGAAGCTCCGTCTTGCGCGCACTGTCCCGGGTCGTCCCAAGCCAGAACGCCAGCGCGCTGGTGAAGCCGCCCGAGAGCTGGCCGATCATGTAGACGACGATGTCGCGATTCGTCGCCGGCACGTCGAACTTGAGCAGCAGGATCAGCGTCGCCGTAAACGCGCCGACCACGAAGCAGGTCAGCAGCGCCGGCACGATCGACACGGCGGCCACCTGCATCCTGCGGGCGCTGTCGCGGTCCCCCGCGGCAATCGCCTCGAGATCCGCCTCGCTCTTGAACCCGAGCGCCTGCATCTGCAAGGCGAAGTCCTGATCCGCCTTCTTGAGCGCCAGCATTTGCGCGTCGTGCCGGCCAAGGCCGCCTTTAGCCCCTCCGCGGTCTTGTCGGAGATGCCGAGGGCACTGGCTGCGGCCGACAGCGCCATGCCGCCGAGCGGGCCGCCGATGGCCGTTCCGATCCAGGGCGCCACTGTCTCGAGCAGAGCTTGCCACTCCATCACGCCCCCAGTGCCGAAAGGTTGCACGCGATGCGCCGAGCCCATCCCTTGCCGAACTGCCCGAACGTGCCAAGGTCCGTCATGAACTGCAGTCGCTGCCCGTTGTACCGAGCAATAGCCAGAGGCGTAGCCGACTGAGCCGCGGCGATCGTCGCCGGCCCGATCTGACCGTCATCCGTCGCGCCGACTGCGCGCTGCAGCCACTTGACCGACTGCGATACCCCGGAGTTGTACGCGCCATCGAAGACGTCGAACTTGAAGACATCGGGCAGGTCATCGATGCGGCAAGGCGTTGGCGCCGGTATCGGGCATGAAGTCGTCGGTGACGACCGGGTAGCCCAACAGGGTGCCCACGGCGCCGGCCATGAGGTTCGACGGTGCGGTCATGCCCCACAGGTAGTTGCCCTGGCCGCCCGTGGCCTCCATGAACATGCCCTCGGCGTTGCTCCGAGTGCCGAACAGCCAGTGTTCGTCGACCAGGATCTTCCCGGACTTCTTTCCGGACACCGTGTAAGTGTCCGCGGCCACCACCTTGAGCGACGCGCGCGACACGCGATGCGTGATCGTCCGGATGTGGTCCTGCACATGGAACAGGGCTGAAAGCTCCTCGTCGGCCCGAACCATGCCGGCCGCCGGCTTGAAACTGTTGTCCGCGACCTCCTTGGTCGGCGCCAGGATCAGGTGTTCCTCTTCCTCGCGCCAGCACAGTATCACCGCCGTCAGCATGATGCCGGCGGCGATGGTCGATTTCGTGTTCTTCTTGCTGATCAGGAGGAAGAACTCCCGGATCAGCTGCTTGCCGGCCTCTGCGTCGTAGGCGCCGAAGATGGCCCCGACAAAGTCGAAGACCCACTGTTCAGAGCACTCGCCGAAGGTCGGTTTCAGGTCGACGACGCGCACCGACCGCGCCCAGGCTGGCAAGCAGGACGAGTGGCTCACCGAGCAGGGCATCCCGCACAAGGTCGACCGGAAGCGCGTTATCGTCTCGCGTGAGCACGTCCGCGCCTGGCTGGAGGGCTGGCCGCTGCGCTCGTCCTCGGGGCCGAACTGGAGCGCGATGAATGCCTAAGGTGACCAAGTACCCGCGCCTGCGCACGCACGTCCGCAAGGGCGGCGCGGGCCAGGTGTACACGTACTGGTTCTACGACATGCGCCCGGACGGGAAAGCCGACATCCCGCTGGGCACCGACTATGCCGTCGCGATCGAGAAATGGCGGGAGCTGCACGAGCACAAGCCCCGGGTGGTCGGGCGCCTGCAGGAGGCCTTCGACCGCTGGCGCGAGAGGGAACTGCCCGAATACGCCGACCCAGAGACTCGGCGCAACTACGGTCGCCAGCTGGTGCGCATCGAGGCGGTCTTCGGCGGCATGATCTGGGAGGAGGTCACCCTGCCCATCCTCGTCGAGTACCTGGCGCGCCGGATGGTGAAGAAGCGCAACGGCGACACGTCGCCGCCCAAGCGGGCCACTGTCCAGGGCAACCGCGAGATGTCGCTCCTCTCCGTCGTCTGGGGCAAGGCCCGGCTCTGGGGCCTGACGAAGCTGCACTGGCCGGCCGAGGGCGTCAAGAACTGGAAAAATCCCGAGAACCCGCGCCTATTCGAGGTGACCGACACGCTCTTCAATGCCGTCTACGCCGAGGGGGACCAAGTGCTGCGCGACTGAATGGACATCGCCAGCGCCACCGGCATGCGCCTGACGGACGCCCGCACCGTGCTGCTGCCGGCCGGCGATCTGCTGCGCCTGTCGGCCCGCAAGACCGGCAAGGACGCCGATTTCGACGTCTCCCTGTCGGCGGTGCTGCCCGAACTGCTGGCGCGGCGCCGGGCGATCCACGCAACCCACCTGATGCTGCTGTCGACCCCAGGCGGCAACAGGGTGACAGCGCGCATGCTGCGCGACCGCTACGACGATGCGCGGGCCGCGGCAGCGAAGAAGGCCGAGGAGACCGGCAACCCGGGCCTAGGCGCCAGCGTCCGGGCGATGTACCTGCGCGACATGCGCAAGCGTGCTGCCGACCTGTCCGATGACGTCGAGAGCTCATCCAAGCTGCTCCAGACAGCAGCACGAAGCTCTACGAACTCGTGAGTGCGAACCAGGCCAAGGTTGGCACTTCGGATCGTCAATTGCATGCGCAGCTTGCAGACGCATGCCTTCGGGAAGCTGGTCGAGCGCTGCATCAGACTTCGACCAGCTTTCGACCAAGTCCGCGTGCGCGAGGGATGCCCTCGGGAAGCTGGTCGAGCGCTGCATCAGACTTCGACCAACTTTCGACCAAGTCTGCGTGCGCGAGGGATGCCCTCGGGAAGCTGGTCGAATGCTGCATCAGACTTCGACCCGGTTCGACAAAGTCTGCGTGCGCGAAGGCCGGGGCTTTGTTGGAATTTCGTGACGCCAAGTATTGCGTCGCTACCGATGCTGCCGCTAAGATCGAGAACACTTCCTCTTGAAGACCAGCGATCTCGTCATGTTGACCTCCTCAACCGCCACCAGCAATCGCGTCGATACCGACGCGCGCTGGGCCGCGCGTATGACGATTTGCACGGGTTCGTCGACCCGTGCCTCGATGCGGAAAGTAGCGGCGATTTCGCCTCTTCCCTCCCTCGTTTCCCCGTCTTAAGGAGCTGACCGATTCGGCTCCGCCAGGAGCCCCGAATGGTCAGCAAGAAGAAGCAAAGCAAGAATCTCCCCGGATACTCCCTTCACAGAGTTGCTGGCGGCCTCGATGCGCCTGCTGAACTGCTCGTTCCGACCTGGTTGCTGGAACGACTCGAGATTGAAGAGTTCGAACGCGATCGCCTATTGCGCGAAGAGGTCGCCCGCAAGAGAGCCGAAGCAGATGCTGCACAACGAGCAAGGCTAGACGAGGCATTGCGCAATTCTCCAGCGCCGCCACCAAGCTCAGTTGCTCGAAACCTCACCCCATTTCAGGCGGCTCAGGCATTGACGATTCCCGACGAACTGCCGCCGGCACCGAAGGATAGCGTTTCAGTCTTCGACTGGGATGCGGCGCGCGAGCGGTTCAACTCGCTAAAAAAGCACCCCTCCGCTGTTGAGCGAGAGATCATCACGAGAGACCTTCAGCACTTTGCCAAGGCCATGGCCAACGGGCCGTGGCGCTCAATCGCTCGGACCGGAACCTGGCGGAAAGATCTCGAGCGACTCGCTGCTGAGATGCCGAACTTTTCGCCGGTTGTAGGCGCCATCCAGCGCACCATGGCACTCGCTGATCTGTCGGGCCGACCCGCAACGCCTCAGCCGATCCTGCTCCTTGGCGCGCCCGGGGTCGGCAAGACGCATTTCACCCATCGCCTTGCAGAGGTCCTGCAGACCACGGTCCACAGGCAGCCGTTTGACAATCCGCAGTCCAACTCCGCCTTGCGTGGGTCGGAGCGGCATTGGGCGAACTCGGCCGTCGGCGCGCTTTGGGAACTCGTCGTACTCGGCAAGAAGGCGAACCCAGTCGTTTTGCTTGATGAGTTGGACAAGGGCGCGCTTGGCGGCAACAACTACCGCCCTGTGGATGCGTTGCTTACCTTGCTCGAACCGATCACAGCGTCGAAGGTGAAGGACGTCAGTGTCGACTTCGAGTTCGATGCGAGTCATGTCGTCTACGTAGCCACGGCCAACAATGCTGATCGCATCAGTGAACCGGTGCGCTCGCGCTTCCTCGAATTCGTCATCGAGGAACCGGACATCGACGGGCGCCTGGTGCTCGCGCACAGCATCTTCGAGGCGACGATTGAACGCTTAGTGCCGTTGAAAGAGGTTCGTATGGCGTTTGCCCGCCCAACGGATTTGCAAGTCTGCCGCCTCGCGTGGATGACGCCGCGGCAGATCCGAATGGCCATCGAGCGGGCCTTGGGCGCGGCCGCCTACGAAGGGCGCCGTCATTTTGAGGACCGCGACTTCGACATGCCGAAATCAAGTGGAGCGGTCCCGACGACGTCGCGCAAGCCGAAGGACGGTGGCAGCGACGAAAACCCAGTTGTTGTGGTCAGGAGTTGAACATGCATTCGAATGACAACACGCCGTGTGCTTTGCAGGCGCGCTTCCTGTATATGTTCCCGCTCGAAGGGGAGGACCGTCGTCGTGCCTATGTCTCCTTTCATGGTTGGTTGCCGGCCGTGGCGAATACCTGCGCTGACATCGATGCCCTTCTGGGTGCTGATAAGAGGGGGTTTCGTTGGACGAGACTGCGAGAGAAGTTCGGCTCGCCGAGTTTCGCCTATCGGATGGAGGGGAAAGGGCGTGTCGCGACGCTCATCCACCGCCCGACGGAGGTGCACAGGCAAGAAGTCGGATCGAATGAACCGGTAGATTCGTTGGTGTTCGCGATCAACGAACTCGTTCTGCAGGTCGAGTTGAAGCTCAGATCCTCATGCATCGTCTGTGGCGCGCCGTCGGAGATCAACAACGACCGCGGCCCTGGGCGTCGCTCTGCCTCGTGCACCGCATGGAAAACGATGGGCCTCAAGGGCACATGGGTTCTGTTTGGGAGGCCGCTCAAGTAGCGTGATCGACATGAGCAATTTCCCAACGACAGGATCACGCGCCGTGGACCTTGCCACCGGCGCACGCCTGGCATGGCCGCTCGACGAAAGGGGAGGGACGTGATCCTGTTCCTCGACTTCGACGGTGTGCTGCACCCGGAGGGAGACGCGAGTCATCCCGACGGTTCCACGGACTTCTGCTTCCTGCCCCGCCTGGAGGCGTTGCTGCGCCAATTTCCTCACGTCAAGATTGTCATCAGTTCGAGTTGGCGCGAGAAGCTCGCGTACAAGACGCTGTTGAGGCCATTCTCCGAGGACATTCGGGCTCGGATTCTCGGCGCGACGCCCCACAGCGGGTTCGGTGTTCCTCATCGGTTCGCTCATCGAGAAGGGGAGATCATCGCTTGGTTGCAACTTCACGATGCAGTCGGCGACCCATGGGTGGCGCTTGACGACGCCGAGTGGCAGTTCGATGACTACAAGCACCACTTGGTCGTCTGTGGTTCATTCATCGGCTTCGACGATCAAGCGGAAGCTGCCTTGCGGGCTCACTTTGAAAGGTCTGTCCCATGAGACTGCTGATTCTGTCCGACCTACACCTTGAGTTCGGGCACCCCTTCGTTCCGCCGACTGATGGCTACGACGTCGCGATCATAGCCGGCGACATCGCGGTGCCGGCTGCGAGCGCAAGCCACTGGGCGAAGAGGGCATCGACGTTTCCCTGCGCCAAAGGAGTGATCTACGTGCTTGGCAATCACGAGTTCTACGGAGGCGTTGTCCAATCTGTCGCTTCAGAGATGAACCAAGCTGCCAGAGATTCGAAGGTCCATGCGCTGGACTGCAGCGAAGTCGTGATCTATGATGTGCGCTTCCTCGGTTGCACGCTGTGGACCGACTTCGCGCTGCGCATCGATTCGCACATCGGACCCTATTCACATGTGCCCCGGTCGCTTGGGACATCTCGACGCAGGTTGTCGGACTACCGTGTGATCCGTACCGAGATGTCGGCCCAGGAACTTGTGGGTGCAACCGGCCGCTACCTTCTCGACCCAGGCGGCGAGCGCGACCATCGACTCCTTACGCCCGAGGACACGCTCGCGTTCCACCGAGCTCAACGACAGTGGTTGGCCACAAAACTGGCGGAGCCCTTCGTCGGCCCCACCGTCGTGGTGACGCACCACGCGCCGCACAGGCAATCATTGGCTGCGCGCTATGCGGACGACTGGTGTTCTGGTGCGTTTGTCAGTGAGCTGCCTGAAGAGTTCTTCAAGGTCCCGGTGCTTTGGGTCCACGGGCATACCCATACCAGTTTCGACTATCGCGTCGGCAACTGCCGGGTGCTGTCGAATCCACGAGGCTACCTGTCTGCAAGCCAGCCACCGGAGAACGAGCAGTTCGACCCAGCGCTCGTGGTCGATGTGTGATGTGCGCAGCAAATCTGCGAGAAGGAGCTGAGATGAACGAAACCCCGACAGACCCGCTACGTCCTCATTTCACCGATGAGGATCGCGAGAACATCCGCCTTTGCGAGCGCTATCACCCTCGGTCTGTGACGCCCGAGGACCGCTACCGTTCCTTGATCGAAGCGGACAAGTTGCTCGGTGCGATTGGTTCCGGCCCTATGACCATTACGAACTCTTCGGAGGGCGTCTATCGGACCATGTTCAGCAGCTTGCACGTGCGGCGTTGATTAATTACCCGACGTTTACGGAGCTGTTGGCGTTGTTCGAGCGGGGAACTCCCATCGAGGAATGGCTGGGTCTGCCACCCGAGGTGCTTGAACAATTTCGTGCGACTTTCCGCTTGGCGGCGCCATCCGAACGCACCGATCTCGACAACGACTTTTAGCGTGAAGCTTCTGATCCTGTCCGACCTCCATCTCGAGTTTGAGCCCTTCGAGCCTCCGCCGGTACGCGAATTTGACGTCGTGATCCTCGCAGGAGACATCCATTCGCCCGGTCGGCGTGCCGTCGAGTGGGCTGAGGCTCGCTTCGCCAGCAAGCCGGTGATCTACGTTTCCGGGAACCACGAGTACTACGACAGCCGAATGGATCTGGCCCAGTCGGAGGCCCGAACCGCGGCGACCGGCGGCCAGGTGCACCTGCTCGATGGCGGCGAGATCGTGATCGAAGGTGTTCGCTTCCTCGGCTGCACGCTCTGGACGGACTTCGATCTGGCGGTCGAAACACCCGGAGGTCTACGTCGAGATGCGGCGCTGGCGATGAGGAGAGCGACCAATCTTCTGAACGACTACAGCCTGATCCGGACGGCCGATGAACTCGCGGAGCCGGACACGTGGCGCAGCCGTCAAGGTCGGAAGCTGAGGGCGGAAGACACGCTCAGGATTCATCAAGGGCAGCGAACCTGGTTGAGCGAGAAACTCGCGGAACCGTTCGCTGGGCCCACCGTGGTCGTCACGCACCATCCACCGCATCGTGGCTCGCTTGCGAAGCGCTACGCCGAGGACTGGGTGTCAGGCGCCTTCGTCAACGAACTGCCCGAGACGTTCTTTGACGTGCCGGTGCTTTGGGTGCACGGGCACACACACCAGAGCTTTGACTACCGCGTCCGCTCATGCCGTATCGTGTGCAACCCCCGCGGCTATGTTAGCTGGAGTGGCAGAACGGAGAACCAGACCTTTGATCCCGGTCTGGTGCTCCAATTGCCAGATTGCAAAGATGGACCTCTGAAGTGACTAAAGATCTCTACGCTACAGTCGCAGAGACAGAAGCCTTGCTTCGCGGGGGGCAGAAGTACCGTCGCGAACGCTTGCGAGCGGTCGACATGATCACCGTCACAGAGGCTGTCTCGCTCCTCAACGTGGATGCTTCGACGATCGCCACGTGGATCAGTGGCGGCCGGTGTATTGGGCTTGCCGGTTCCGACGGAACGCTGAGGATTCCCCGCTGGCAGTTCGAGCCGTCTGTCTGGTCAGCAATTCAACTCATTGGCGGATCGCTGGGCACGCACGAGCCGTGGCTGATCCTCGTCTTCCTTGAGACGCCGGCGCCTGCGCTGGAAGGCTTGACGCCGCGAGTGGCTCTCGAAAGAGGTACCGCGATCGAGCGTGTCCTCGCCGCGGCCATCGATGACGCGCACTGATCGAAGATGAAGCTTCTGATCCTTTCTGATCTTCATGCTGAGTTCGAGTCCTTCGAGGTACCGAAGGATCTTGACTACGACGTGGCCATCCTGGCGGGCGATATCGTGGCGCCCGGTCGCGCGGTCGCGCGCTGGCTCCGGGACCCAGCGCGCTTTGCGGACAAGCCCGTCGTCCAGATCGCAGGCAACCACGAGTACTACGAGTCTGTGCTTGATGAGGAGGAGGCGGCGATGCGCCGCCAAGCGAAAGAGCAGGGCGTTCACTTCCTCGACTGTGACGAGGTGGTGATCGCCGGCGCCCGCTTCCTCGGCTGTACGTTGTGGACGGACTTTGCGTTGCGCATCGACAACCCGGGCTTCCCGGGACAACCAGTGCGGATGCTGTCTGATCGGTACCGCTCGATGACGGAGAGCTCGCGCTACCTTGCCGACTACTCAGCAATCCGAGTCGATGACGCGCACACATCGAACTCGCGTGGTTCCCGGCGCCTGGTTCCGATGGATACCTTGCTGATTCACCGGCGGCAACGCTCTTGGCTTCGCAGGAAGCTCGCCGAGCCGTTCAATGGGCCAACGGTCGTGGTGACCCACCATGCACCTCATCGCAAGTCGCTGGCACCGAGGTATGCCGAGGACTGGTCCTCTGGCGGCTTCGTCAACGAGATGTTGCCCGAGTTCTTTGAGGTCCCGGTGTTGTGGGTCCACGGGCACACGCATGACAGCTTTGACTACGAGGTGGACGGTTGCCGCGTGATCTCGAACCCGCGTGGCTACTTGAACTGGCACGGGGAGTTTGAGAACCAGAGTTTCAACCCAGGATTTGTGGTCGAGGTCTAGTCAGGGCAGAGGCCGACAGGACCAAGTCGCCCCAGACCCCCGCCGCTTGAAACCCGCACGGAGCGCCCTCCGAGACGCTTTTTCGATGAACAACCGCCGCCGATCGACCCGCTCAGGTGAGGGTTTGCGGACTTCGCGGTGTCTCGGTACCACCTGTGCCAAAAGAGGGCGTTTAGTTTTCGTTTCGACGGCAAAAAGCGATCTTGCTCGTGTTCAGCTCCCCGTAAAGTCTCACATCAAGGACGTCACGACCTGCTCAGGTGAAGGTTTACGGGGACTTCGCGGTGTTTCGGCTCCATCTGTGGGTCAGAACACAAGACCTTGGTATGCGTTCTGATTGTTCTCGCTCTGCCAGGTACTCTGCACGGTCAGCAGCCGTGAGCGCGTCGAGCGCTGCATTGACGAGCTTCGGCCGGACGGCGATATACACCGTGCCGGTCTCGTCCTTGAACTGTCGACGCTGCCTGGCTTTCGTTGAGAAGTGCGTCAAGCGAGAGCGTCGTAAGCGCGGCCTCAGCACCCTCTTGAACTGACCAAGAGACCGCAGCACGCTTGCGTCCATTGGCATGAGTAGTGGACGCAGCATGGAAACCCTGAGAGAGAGCACACAGAGCATTTGCCGACCGGCGTGGTGCGCGTGCTCAGCAATGGCAAGCGCCTGTACGCCAATGCGTTCAAGGCAGATCTCGTTCGGCGGTGCTTGGTGCCCGGGGCGTCAGTTGCCGCTACGGCCATGACGAACGGCGTCATTGCAAACCTCTTGCGTCGTTGGATCGTTCTGCATGGGGCTCAAGGACGCGCTGCCGGTCCGGCGTTGTTGCCGGTGAGGCTGCAGACGGCGTCCCCGGTAAGCCCGTCGCTGCCGTGTGCACCGCCAAAGCCCCAGATCATCGAGATTGAGATCCACGGCGCACGTGTTCGCTTGCATGGTGAGGTCGATGCGCAACGACTGGGCGTCGTGCTGGACGTGTTGGCGCGGCGCACGTGATCGGCCTTCCCTCGAACACTCGCGTGTGGATCGTGGCGGGCCACACCGACATGAGGAAGGGCTTCGATGGCTTGGCCGCCATGGTGCAGACCGCGCTTGCAGCGAATCCGTTCTGCGGCCACGTCTTCGTCTTCCGCGGCAAGCGCGGCGACATCCTGAAGGTCCTGTGGTTCGATGGTCAAGGACTGATGCTGCGGGCCAAGCCCAAGCGCCTCGAGCGGTGTCGATTCGTGTGGCCGCAAGCCACGTCCGGCAGCGTGTCGCTCACGCCAGCGCAGCTCTCCATGCTGCTGGAAGCCATCGACTGGCGCATGCCGGCGCGCACGTACGAGCCGATGCTCGCCGCTTGATTCCGCGCTCTCGCCGGGGACGAACTACTGGATGAGAAGTTCTCCGGTGTAGCACCAATGTTCGGCGTGCCGAAGGCCGGGCAAAGTAGAGGACGTGACATCCAAGCACCTTCGCGGCATTCGACGGCTGATTCTTTGGCCATGTCTGAGCTTGACGTTGATGCAGGGCGCCCTTGCCTTTGCGCGCTCGGCGAGCCAAGCGGGTGCCTGCTCTTCGGTCAAGAAAATAGGCGTACGGATGGTCTGCCCAGTCTGATACCTGTAGGTCGTCCATTCCTTCGGCGGGGCGTTGTGGCCAACGCAAATTTCTCCGCAGCGGCGTCTTTCTTCGCTCTTCGGCAACCAACTGCTCGTACCGCTTTTACGGATCCGTTTCGACGCTCGGATTGGTCGTGCGGGTCAGCACGGCTTCTTTCGTTCCAGTCGCGGCGTCGGACTTGCCAGCCGCGGGAAATACCGGCGCAGCACTTGGCTTTGCCTTCTCTTTCTTGACGTTTTCGGCGTTGAAGCAAAACCATGGCTTCCGCGCGAAAACATAGATGTGGTGCTTCAGCGCTTGCTATTTCGCGAAATCCTGAAGTGTCTTGCCACTGTCCAATTGAGCCTTCAGCCAACGGGGCTTCGGACCGCGGCCGGTCCACGAATTGCCGGCGTCATCGCTGTAGGTGACCTTCGATGGTGCGCGCTTGGCCTTCTTCGCCTTGGCTGCCGGCTTTACAGCTTCCAGGCTGTCAATTGCGGAGGCCAGCTTCGACTTCGTGCTCGGACCCGCCCGGAATTCGTCGATCGACCTGCCCGCGGCCAGCGCATCACGAAGCCAACGCGGACGCGGGCCACGGCCCGACCAGACATTGCCCGCGCCGTCGCTGAACTGGGAGGAGGACCTTGGCGCCTTCTTCCTGGCCCCCTTGCTCGACACGGAGTCAAGGCCCAGATGGGCGGCGGTCAGCCCGTAGTGCGCAATCGCGACCTTGATGCGGTCAACCACGCCCTTGACCTCGCTGTCACGCAACGCGTCGGCCTGCTTTTGCAACTGTTCGATCTGCTTCTGGATCTGCTTGTAGGTTTGTGCCATTGCTTGCTTTCGTAGTTCAGGTGCGAAGTATCTCCTTCGCTAACAGTGATTCTGCCACTCCAAGCTCGAAACAAGGTAATTCGCGCTGACTTGAGTACTTCAGAGTGCCATTGAGTGGATCACCTCGACAGGCATTGTGCAAATGTGGTCTCGCGCCAATTCGATTGAATCGCATCGATCCATTGGGTTCTTAGGACATGGATTGGCATTGCCGTCGGTGTTTCGATTGCCCCTTGTCACTGGCTCGTCAACGACCAAATGCCCCGGTGCATATCGGAACAAAATGCGCTATGCGGATATGGTGCGTTTATGTGCGAGAAGCATATGATGCAAATATCTGTCACGCGGGTATTCACCATGGAACAGTTCCTTTCTAATGCAACACTCGGTCACCTTCTGGCGAGCGCGCGCAGAGCCAAGCGGCTGACACAGGCCGAGGCTGGTGCGCGGATCGGCCTCAGCCAGAGCCGGTTGAGCGTGCTGGAAACGGACCCGTCCTCCTTGACGGTCGAGCAGCTGCTCGCGCTGACCGGCCTGTACGAGCTTCGCATCAAGGTGCTGGACCGCGCCGGCCCCCCTGCGGCCGCGGAGTGGTAGGTCCATGGGAAGAAAGACGCATGCGCAAGCGCTGTCCGTGTGGGCCAATGGCGTCAGGGTGGGCACCTGGCGCATTCCCACGCGCGGTCCCGTGGAGCTCCAGTACGACCAGGGCTGGATGGACTCGGCAGTTGGCCGCCCGCTGTCCTTGTCGCTTCCCTTCGGGGTCGACGGGAACGCCCTTCTCAAGGGTGACCGCGTCAAAGAACTACTTCGACAACCTGCTTCCGGACAGCGACGTGATGCGAAAGCGCATCGCGACCCGGTTCAAGACCGCTTCGCTGGAGCCGTTCGATCTGCTGCAGGCCATCGGGCGGGATTGCGCGGGTGCGGTGCAGCTTCTCCCGGAAGATGAAGTCCCAGAGGGCGTCCATCGCATCCAGGGCACCCCCTGGACGATGACGACTTCCGCATCTCGCTGGCGGGTGCCCAGGAAAAGACCGCGCTGCTGTGGCACGACGGCCAGTGGTTGCGACCGCACGGGTCGACGCCGACCACGCACATCCTCAAGCTCCCGCTCGGCCTTGTCGGGAACAGGAGGATCGACCTCCAGACTTCGGTCGAGAACGAATGGCTGTGCCTGGCCATCCTTCGGGCCTACGGCCTGCCGGTGGCGGAGACGGAGATCAAGACCTTCGGCAACCAGCGCGTGCTGAGCGTGAAGCGCTTCGACCGCCAGTTGCATGCCAGCGGCAGCTGGTACTTGCGGCTGCCCCAGGAAGACTTCTGTCAGGCCCTCGGCGTATCGCCTCATCTCAAGTACGAGGCCGACGGCGGGCCGGAAGTGCAGCGTCTCGCCCAGGTGCTCAGGAACTCGGAGTCCGCCCAGGACGACCTGCGCACGCTGCTGACCGCCCAGATCCTCTTCTGGATGCTGGCCGCACCGGACAGGCACGCCAAGAACTTCAGCCTCCACCTGCTCGCCGGTGGCCTGTACCGCATGACGCCGCTCTACGACGTCATGTCCATCTGGCCCGCGGCGGGAAAGGACCCCAACCCGCTCAAGTGGCACAGGGCCAAGCTGGCCATGGCGGTCGCGGGCAAGAACCGGCACTGCCTCATGAAGGACGTGCAGCGTCGGCACTTCAACGCCATGGCGGCTCAGTGCTACTACGCCCCCACGGCCGAGGCCATCATCGAAGACATCCTCGATCGCACGCTGGACGTGGTCGAGGAGGTGACTGCGAGCTTGCCAGGCGATTTCCCTGCACGGGTGGCGGACGGCATCCTGGAAGGCTTGGCCGATTCGGCCATGCGCCTGGACGCGATGCCGGCGAATTGAAAGCCGGTCAGCAGCGAATTTCTGTGTGTAAACGCACATCACCGCCGACAATCACTTGGCAAAGTCTGCCCGGGTTCCAAGACGCGGCAGGAGGGACGCAACCATGACGAAGATCCGGCTCAACGACGAACAGTGGCACACCCTCGAGGCGCTGCTCGAGGCCAACACCCGGCGGGTGGCCACCGACCAGATCAGGGTTCCCGCCCGACTGAAGTCGAACGGGTTGGTCACGGCCGATCCGCAAGGCGGCCAGTTCCTGACACTCCAAGGGCGGGAAAGGCTCAGCCAGGGCCGCTGAAACCCGAGCGCGGTCGGCAGTCGCCACCGTGCTGCGTCCCCGGGGTCAGACCACATCGATCGGCGTTGCCACCACGCGTCGGTACCGACCCATGACCTCGGGCTCGACGCCCAGCCAGGCCGCCACCGTCTCGGGCTCGAAGCCCCGGCGCAGTTGTCGCAGGGCGAAGGTGTGCCGCAGGCGGAACGAACCGCCCTCGCGGCTGTCGATGCCGGCATCCTCCAGCACTTTCTTGGCGCATTTGTAGTGCGACTCCTTGTGCCACTGCTTGCCCGTGCGCGTTGACGGAAACAGAAACTCTCCCTCGATGCGGGCTTCCGCCCGCACCTGCAGCCAGTGCTGCAGCAGCTCGCCGGCCCAGGGCGCGATCGGCGTTTCGCGCGCAGCGGAATTCCCATCGCCCGGCACGGAGACCTTCCAGGGCCTGTCGCGAACGCGGCCGCCCCTCGCGATCGGCGACGCGAGGGTGAGGGCGCGGACATCGCCCGGCGTCAAGCCACCGCCCAACTGCAGGGCGACCGCGCACCGATTGCGAAGCTCCTGCCAGGTGAAGGCGGCGTGACTGTCGCGCCGTGCACCTGAAAGCCCCGGCCGCGGTCGCGCGTCCGACAGGAACGTGATCAGATGCTTCGCCTCGGCCACCGAAAGGAACTCGGGCAGGGGATCGGCATGGGCAGCCTCCGCATACCGAACCTCGGGATGGTCGGCCAGCCAGTCGGAAGCCGCCGTATTCGGCGGCTCGCCGGTCTGCGCCGCATGGTGGCGCAGGACCCGATCGACGAGGCGCACCAGCCGAAGCGCATGCCGGGGGGAGAGCGACATGTCAGAGCTCTTGCGCCCGAAGCGCGCCGCCTGGAAAGCCTGCAGATCGCGCAGGTCAAGCGACGCCAGGGTGACGGCCGGTGACTGGCCCAGGCACCAGGCGGTGAAGGTGCCCCACATGTCGCGGTAGACCTCGACCGAGGCGGGCTGCCGCGTTAGCGTAATTGTTCATCCATCACGCCAGGCGTGAACTCATGTAGGGCCCTCAAGGGCACCGGCGGTGTTGCATCGCGCCGCTCGCACGAAAGCAAGCGCCGCCACTCCGCTGCGCCCGGGGCTTGGATCCGGAAGAAGAGGCGGCTGAGGGAAACATGCGATCGTCGAACTCGAACGGGTTGCGCTCGACCGTGACCACCACCTGCAGGAATGCCGGGTGATCGGGGTTCAGGATGATGTTGCTTTCGCTCGGCTCGACCGCCGATGGAACCCACAGACCAAGCGCCTCTCCGGCTTGGCGCCAAGTCATGCCGATCGATTGGGTAGACGCCTCCTGATCGATCCCGTCCAGGGGAGGGCCGAAGCCCTCGCGAACGTCCTTCAGTTCTTCCTCTATAAGACCGCCAACTGCGCGGCCAGCATCCATAGCCGAAGAGGTCCAGCGCGCCTTCCGTTTCGTCGAAATGCCGCGAGGTGTAGTTGCCGCGGTTGCCTGGCATGACAGGCCGGCCATCTCGGTCCATGAGAAGACCGCGCGGATGTGCCCGCGTGAGCGTCGAGGGGCATGCTCGGACCATCTCGAACGGCCCAGTCGTCGATGCCACGGATCCGTCCTGCTGGGCCTTCCACACCTTCTCTGCCCAGGTTGACGAGGCACATCGTCGACGGCGCGATGATGAAGGCGCCACTGGCACAAAAAGCCGTGGGCCCCAACCCCACGGATCGAGGGAAGAAAGCAGCAAGCGCCCGGTCAACAGCAAGGTCATCTCCTCGATGCCCAATCCGGTGCAAATGCGCGCCGAGGCCACCCGGCCGACGCCGAACTGAGGCGACAGTCCAAGGCGACCTTGCGCGGCGAGC
>NZ_JASZYL010000003.1:0-604479 GCF_030316985.1 Variovorax sp. J31P179
TCGCGCAGCGTGAGGCCCGAGGCGAACACGGTGCCGGCCGCCAGGCCGCCGTCGTTGGCCACGATCGCGACGTTGTCGCGCGCGTGCATGAGGATGGTGAGCGGCGGCCTGACGGTTCCGGACATGTGCGCTCCTTTACTTGACCACCATGAACAGGCTCGGCAGCCAGGTCGAGAAGGCCGGCACGAAGGTGACGACGCCGAGCGCGAAGATCAGCGCGCCATAGAAGGGCCAGATGGTCTTCATCACGGTGCCGACCGAGACCCCCCCGATCGCGCAGCCGACGAACTGGGTGGTGCCCACCGGCGGGGTGTTGAGGCCCAGCGCGCAATTGATCAGCATCACGACGCCGAATTGCACCGAGGTCATGCCGTACTGCTGCGCGATCGGCAGGAAGATCGGCGTGCACAGCAGGATGGTCGCCGCCATGTCCAGGAAGGTGCCCAGCACGAACAGGATGATGTTGATCAGCAGGAAGATCATCCACGGCGTGGTCGTGACCTGCGACAGCATCTGCCCGGTGAGTTCGGCCACGCCGTAGAGGCTGATCAGATAGCCGAATGTGCTCGAGATGCCGATCAGCAGCAGGATCACGCCCGTGGTGCGGACCGCCTTCGCCGCCGCCTTGATGAAGTGCTCCCACTTCAGCGTGCGGTAGACCAGGATCGTCAGGGCCAGCGCATAGAGCACGGCCACGGCGGCCGATTCGGTCGCGGTGAAGACGCCCGACAGGATGCCGCCGAGGATCAGCACGACGATGAACAGGCCCGGCAGCGCGGCCGCGAACGAGCGGGCCACGATCTGCCAGCCCGGGAAGCTGCCGGCCGGATAGCCGCGCTTGACCGCCACCAGATAGGCCGCCGCCAGGTTGCTGATGGTCAGCACCGCCGCGGGCAGCAGTGCCGCGAGGATCAGCGCCGCGATCGACACCTTGCCGCCCGCCGCGAGCGAATAGATGATCAGGTTGTGGCTGGTCGGCATCAGGGCGCCGACCAGGGCCGCGTGGGTCGTCACGTTGACCGCGTAGTCGGCGTGATAGCCCTCCTTCTTCATCATCGGAATCATCACGGCGCCCATGGCCGAGACGTCGGCCACGGGCGAGCCCGAGACGCCGCCGAACAAGGTGCAGGCCACCACGTTCGACATGCCCAGGCCGCCGCGCACGTGGCCCACGAGGTTGCGCGCGAAGTTGACGATGCGGTCGGCGATGCCGCCGTAGAGCATCAGCTCGCCGGCGAAGATGAAGAACGGGATCGCGAGGAACGAGAAGATCCCCATGCCGGAGGTCATCTGCTGGAAGCCGACTTCCAGCGGCAGGCCTTCGTAGAGCAGGGTGGACAGGGCCGACAGGCCGATGGAGAACGCCACCGGCACGCCCAGCAGCAGGAAGACCGTGAAGGAGATGCAGAGGATCAGGAGAGGAATGGTCATGGCTCAGCCCCAGGCGGGTTCGACTTCGCGGCCTTGGGCGAGCGCGATGATGTGTTCGATCGAGAACATCACGATGAGGACGCCGGACACCGCGGCCGGCACGTATTTCCAGCCTTCGGAGATCCACAGCGTGGGAAGGCGGTAGCCCCAGACCGATTCGGCCAGCGAGGCGCAGTTCCAGGCCATCGCGGCGCCGAACAGCAGGATCAGGAAGTGGATCAGGAATTCCATCTTGAGGCGCAGCCAGTCGGGCGCCAGCACCAGGAAGGACTCGAGGCCGATGTGGCCCGCATCGCGCACGCCGACGGCGACGCCGAGCATGGTGACGTAGAGCACCAGCAGCAGCGCCAGGCTCTCGGCCCAAGTGGGGGTGTTGTTGAGGACGTAGCGGCCGAACACCTGCCAGCTCACGGCGCAGATCACCGCGACGAGGCCGAAGATGCCCAGCCACATGCAGGCGCGAGCCAGCGTGCGGCAGATTTTCGTGTACATGATGATGTGGGTTGGCGACGCCCTCCCGCGTGCGGGGGAGGGCGGCCGGGCTCAGACGATTACTTCGTGTCCTGCACGCGCTTGACGAGGTCCTTGAGCTTGGCGTCGACGATGAACTTGTCGTACACCGGCTTCATCGCGGCCTGGAACGGGGCCTTGTCGATGTCGATGATCTCGGCGCCGCCGGCCTTGACGGTCGCGAGCGACTTCACTTCGCGCTCTTCCCACTGCTTGCGCATGTAGGGCACCGACTCCTTGGCGGCCTGGCGCAGCCAGCCCTGCTCCTGCGGCGTCAGCTTGTCCCACGCGCGCTTGGAGAACAGCAGCATCTCGGGGGCCATCGAGTGCTCGGTCTTGGTGTAGTACTTGGCGACCTCGAAGGCGCGCGAGCTTTCATAGGTCGGGTAGTTGTTCTCGGCGGCGTCGATCAGGCCGGTCTTGAGGCCGGTGTAGACCTCGCCCATCGGCATCGGCGTGGCGTTGGCGCCCATCGCCTCGAGCATCGAGACCCACAGGTCGGACTGCTGCACGCGGACCTTCTGGCCCTTCATGTCGGCGAAGCTGCGCACCGGCTTCTTGGCCGTGAACATCGAGCGCGCACCGCTGTCGTAGTAGGCCAGGCCGATGAAGCCCTGCTTCTCGCAGGACTTGAGGATTTCCTCGCCGATCGGGCCGTCCAGCACCTTGTGCAGATGGTCGACCGAGCGGAACAGGAAGGGCATCGTCGGCACCTGCGTCTCGGGGCAGATGTTGTTCATGGGCGCGATGTTCACGCGCACCATCTGCAGCGCGCCGATCTTGGTCTGCTCGATGGTGTCCTTCTCGCTGCCCAGGGCGCTGTTGTTGAACACCTTGATGGTGTCCTTGCCGCCGGACAGCTCCTTGAGCCGTTCGCCCATGAACTTGACCGCGGTCACGGTCGGGTAGTCATCGGGGTGGATGTCGGCCGACCGGAACTCGGTGGCCTGTGCGGCCATCGCGGTCACGCCGGCCGCGATGGCGACGATGAGTGCGTGCTTGTTGAACTTCATTTGTCTTCCTCTTGCTGGTGGTTGTCGTGAAAAATTGAAAGCGATCGGTTCAGCCGCCGAAGGCCGGCTCCGGAATGCCCTGCGTGCCCGGCCGCAGCGCGAACACGCCGCCGGCCAGCGGCTGGTCCGACAGGTCGCCGCCCGGGCGGATCGAGGTGACGAACAGGGTGTCGAGCTTGGGGCCGCCGAAGGCGCACATCGCCGGCTTCTTGACCGGCACCTCGAGCGAGCGGTCGAGCCGTCCCTCGGGCGTGAAGCGGTGCACTTGGCCGGCGTCGTTGCCGCAGATCCAGTAGCAGCCGTCGGCATCGACAGCGGCGCCGTCGGGACGGCCGGGCAGGGGATTCATGTCCACGAACACGCGGCGCTTCGATGGCGTGCCGGTGGCGGTGTCGTAATCGAAGGCCCAGATCGTCTGCACGCCGGGATGCGAGTCCGACAGGTACATCGTGCGGCCGTCGGGGCTGAAGGCGAGTCCGTTCGGCACGATCAGGTCGTCGAGCTGCAGCGACGGCGCGAGGCTGCCCTTGTCGTGGCGGTAGAGCCGGCCGACGCGGGCGCCCGCAGCCATGTCCATCAGCATCGTGCCGGCCCAGAAGCGGCCCTGGCGGTCGCAGCGGCCGTCGTTGAAACGCATGCCGGGCCGCGCGTGCGACACCTCGGCGAGCCGGGTGGCAGCGAGCGTGCCGCCGTCCTGCGGCGTGAGCGAGAACAGGCCGCTCTCCATGCCGGCGATCCAGCTGCCCGGCAGGTCGGCACGCGGCGCGATGCAGGCCGGCATTTCGTCGCTGGCCCACTGCGTGTGGCCGGCCCCCGACCAGCGGTGCAGCGCGCGGCCGGGAATGTCGACCCAGTACAAGGCGGACTCCGCCACCGACCACACCGGGCTCTCGCCCGTGCCGCAGCGCGCGTCGACCACGAGTTCGGCTTGGCTCCCCATGGCGCTCAGTCTCCGAACGGACCCTGGGCGGTGAAGGCGCCGCCCTGGTAGATGGCGTTGGGGTCGGTGGATGCGACCGGTGGCTGCTGCTCGACCTTGTCGCGAAAGACTTCGGACGTGTCTTGCGGCGCGTAGCCGAGGACGGCGGCGCCCGAGTTGTCCCACCAGACGTCGCGGTTGGCCGACACGCCGTAGACCACCGTGTGCCCGACGCCCGGCGTGAACAGCGACTTCTCGATCAGCGTGGTCAGGTCGCGGTAGCTGAGCCAGGTGCTCATCATGCGGCGGTTGAGGGGCTCGGGGAACGAGGAGCCGATGCGGATGCTCACGGTCTCGATGCCCCAGCGGTCGAAGTAGAACTGGGCCACGTCCTCGCCGAAGGACTTCGACAGGCCGTAGTAGCCGTCGGGCCGGCGCTGGACGTGCGCGTCGAGGTGCTCGTCCTGCTTGTAGAAGCCGATCACGTGGTTGGAGCTGGCGAACACCACGCGCTTCACGCCGTGCCGGCGGGCCGCCTCGTAGATATGGAACACGCCCTTGATGTTGGCCTCGAGGATCTCCTCGAAGGGCCGTTCCACCGACACGCCGCCCAGATGCACGATGGCGTCGCAGCCGGCCACCAGCGCATCGACCGCCTGCTTGTCGGACAGGTCGCAGGCGACGACTTCCTCGTGCGGGCCTTCGGCCGCTGACAGCGATGCGATGTCGGAGAGGCGCAGCACGCCCGCATAGGGACGCAGGCGTTCGCGCAGGACCTTGCCCAGGCCGCCGGCGGCGCCGGTCAGGAGGAGGCGGCCGACTTGGAGGACGGGGGAGGAAGGGGTGGCGGAAGCGGAAGCGGCGCTCATTCGTGTCTCTGTCGGTGGTCGTAAGTTATCGGTTGTCGTACAACGTGGAGGCGATTATCATCACGCCATGTCGAACCTGTCAACGGGGTCTACCGCAACCACCGAAGCCGGCGGCGCTCCTCCGCGCCGCAGGGTGCGGGGCCTGGCGCATGGCTTGGTCGACGACCTCGGCGACAAGATCCGCAGCCAGCAATTGCGCCCGGGCGACAAACTGCCGACCGAGTCGGCCATCATGCAGACCTACGGCGTGAGTCGCACCGTGGTGCGCGAGGCGCTCTCCAAGCTGCAGGCAGGCGGGCTGGTCGAGACCCACCACGGCATCGGCACCTTCGTGCTGCAGCCGCGCGCCGCCGGCATGTTCCGGCTCGAGGCCTCGGACATCGCGACCTCGGTCGACGTGCTCGCAGTGCTCGAGCTGCGCATCAGCCTGGAGACCGAGTCCGCAGGCCTGGCCGCGACCCGCCGCACCGAGGGACAGCTGGCCGCCATGCGGCAGGCGCTCGACGACTTCGAACACAACGTGACGACCGCCGGCGATACCGTGGCGCCCGATTTCCGCTTCCACCTGCAGATTGCGCAGGCGACCGGTAATCCCTACTTCGCGGACATCATGAGCCACCTCGGCACCACGATCATTCCGCGCACCCGGATCACCGCCATCCGCAATCACGACCGGCGCGGCGAATACCTGAGCCGCGTGAACCGCGAGCACGAGGAAATCTACGCGGCGATCGCGCGCCGCGACGCCGAGTCGGCGCGCGCGGCGATGCGCATCCATCTCACCAACAGCCGCGAACGGCTTCGCCTCGCCCAGGAAGCGGCCCGGCTCGACGCCGAGACCGCGGCCGCAGGGCAGGCGCCGGCGGCCTGAGCGGCGGCGCAGGTCTTTTGCTGGACATCTGTCGGATCTAGTTGTACGATGACTGACGACATCGCTACCATGCGACTCTCATTCCCCAACGACCCTGGAGACAAACCCATGCGCTTGAATCGACGCCATCTGGTACTAGGTGCACTCGGCAGCGGACTGCTGGCCGCCGGTGGTGCCGCACAGGCCGCCGACGCCTGGCCCTCGAAGCCGATCCGCATCGTCGTGCCGTACCCGCCCGGCGGGTCGTCCGACATCATCGCCCGCTCGATCAGCGTACCGCTGGCCGAAGCGCTGAAGACCTCGGTGATCGTCGAGAACCGTGCCGGCGCCAATGGCAATCTCGGCGCCGACCTGGTGTCAAAGGCCCAGCCCGACGGCTACACGCTGCTGCTTTGCGACGTCGGCGCGCTGGCGATCAGCCCCTCGGTCTACACGAAACTGTCCTTCGATCCCGCCAAGGACCTGCGCGGCGTGACCATGCTGGCCTACTCGCCGCACCTGCTGGTGGTGCATCCGTCGGTGCCGGCCAACAACCTGAAGGAACTGGTCGCGCTGTCGAAGAAGTCCGACCTCAATTTCGCGGTCACCGCCACCGGCAGTGCGCCGCACCTGGCCGGCGTCGCGCTCGAGCGCGCGAGCGGCGCCCGCTGGGTCTACGTGCCCTACAAGGGTGGCGTGCAGGCGGTGCAGGACACCGTCGCCGGCCAGACCCAGGTGCTGATGAATGGCATGCTGGCGACGCTGCCGCATGTGCAGAGCGGCAAGCTCAAGGTGCTGGGCGTGTCCAAGCCCACGCGCATGCCGCTGATCGGCGATGTGCCGACCATTGCCGAGCAGGGCGTGCCCGGCTTCGAATCCGGGACCTGGCAAGGCATCCTGGTGCCGCGCGGCACGCCCGAGGCGCTGGTGCAGCGCCTCAACAAGGAACTGATCGCGATCATCCGCACGCCCGACATCCGCTCGCGGCTGGCCGGGCAGGGCGCCGAAGTCGTGACCATGACGCCCACCGAGCAGGACCAGTTCTTCGAGAAGGAACGCGCCCGCTGGGCCAAGGTCGTGAACGCCGCCCAGATCAAGCTGGACTGAATGACCCCCACGCTCGCTCACTTCGTGTGGTCGCTGCCCCCCGAGGGGGCCGCAGGCCGCCTTGGGAGCGGCCCGGCGGCGGCCTGACCTCTCCCTTTCCACCACCCTGTCCTTCCAAAAAATGACGCCTCAAGAACTCAAGACCATCATGGGCTCCGGCCTGCTGTCCTTCCCGCTCACCGATTTCGACCGCAATGGCGACTTCGACAAGAAGAGCTACGAGAAGCGCCTCGAATGGCTGGCGCCCTACGGCGCGAGCGCGCTGTTCGCGGCCGGCGGCACCGGTGAATTCTTCTCGCTGACCGGCGACGAGTACCCCGGCATCATCCAGACCGCGGTCGACACCTGTCGCGGCGTGGTGCCGATCATCGCTGGCGCCGGCGGCCCGACGCGCTTCGCGATCCAGTGCGCACAGGCGGCCGAGAAGGCCGGCGCCCATGGCGTGCTGCTGCTGCCGCACTACCTCACCGAAGCCGGCCAGGAAGGCCTGGCGGCGCATGTCGAGGCGGTCTGCAAGAGCGTGAAGTTCGGCGTCATCGTCTACAACCGCGGCCAGAGCAAGCTCTACCCCGACACGCTCGAGAAGCTGGCCGAGCGCTGCCCGAACCTGGTCGGCTTCAAGGACGGCATCGGCGACATCGAACTGATGAGCTCGATCCACCTGCGCATGGGTGACCGCTTCGCCTACCTGGGCGGCCTGCCGACCGCCGAGGTCTATGCGGCGGCCTACAAGGCGCTCGGCACGCCGGTGTATTCGTCGGCCGTGTTCAACTTCATTCCGAAGACCGCGATGGATTTCTACCATGCGGTGGCCAAGGACGACATCGCGACGCAGCACCGCCTGCTGAAGGACTTTTTCATGCCCTACCTGGACATCCGCAACAAGGGCCAGGGCTACGCGGTCAGCATCGTGAAGGCCGGCGCGAAGATCGTCGGCCATGATGCCGGTCCGGTGCGCACGCCGCTGACCGAGCTCAAGGCGGACGAGTACCAGGCCCTGGCCGCGCTGATCGACAAGCTCGGCCCCCAGTAATTTCCCAAGCGCTTGCAATCACAACAACAGGAGACAACAAAAATGCTGAAGAAACTGGTCTTGATCGCTGCCGCCACCGCGGCCTTCGCCGGCTGCACCACAATGCGTGGCAACGAGGCGGCCAAGTCGCCGGCAGTCGCCGCCGCGGCAGAGAAGCTGCGCGTGGCGATGATCGACCCGACGCCCGCGGCGCTCAATGCGCTGGTGGCCGACGACCTGAGCTACGGCCACTCGGGCGGCAAGGTCGACACCAAGACCAGCTTCATCAGCGACCTGATGGACGGCAAGTCGGACTTCGTGACCATCGCGATCACCGAGCAGACCATCAAGGTCATCGACAACGTCGCGATCGTGCGCCATACGCTCACGGCCGACACCAACGACTCCGGCAAGCCCGGCAAGGTCAGCATCAAGATCCTCGGCGTCTGGCAGCAACAGGGCCCGGGCGGCGACTGGAAGCTGCTGGCCCGCCAGGCGGTGCGCCCGCCGCAGTAAGCTGCCTTTCCCCACCCCGATTTCCAAGGACCCTGCCATGCAGAACTTCGACAACCTCATCAATGGCGAATGGCGCGCGGCCGCCAGCTACAGCCCGAACGTCAACCCGAGCAATCTCGGCGACGTGCTGGGCCAGTACGCGCAAGGCGACGCGGCCCAGGTCGACGCCGCGGTCGCGGCCGCCACCGCCGCCTTTCCGGCCTGGTCGACCGGCGGCATCCAGGCGCGCTCCGAGGCGCTGGACAAGATCGGCAACGAGATCCTGGCGCGCAAGGAAGAGCTCGGCACGCTGCTGGCGCGCGAAGAGGGCAAGACCAAGGCCGAAGGCATCGGCGAAGCGACCCGCGCCGCGCAGATCTTCAAGTTCTTCGCCGGCGAATGCCTGCGCCTGTCGGGCGAGGTGCTGCCGTCGGTGCGGCCCGGCATCGGCATCGAGATCACGCGCGAGCCGGTGGGCGTGGTCGGCCTGATCACGCCGTGGAATTTCCCGATCGCCATCCCGGCCTGGAAGATCGCCCCGGCGCTGGCCTTCGGCAACTGCGTGGTGATGAAGCCGGCCGACCTGGTGCCGGGCTGCGCCTGGGCGCTGGCCGAGATCATCAGCCGCTCGGGAATTCCGGCGGGCGTGTTCAACCTGGTGATGGGCCGCGGCAGCGTGATCGGCGATGCGCTGGTCAACCACCCGGGCATCCACGCGATCAGCTTCACCGGCTCGGTCGGCGTGGGCCGCAGCATCGCCATCCAGTGCGCGACCAACCACAAGAAGGTGCAGCTCGAGATGGGCGGCAAGAACCCGCAGGTGGTGCTGGACGATGCCGACCTGAACCAGGCGGTGGAGCTCAGCGTGCAGAGCGCCTTCTATTCGACCGGCCAGCGCTGCACGGCGTCGAGCCGGCTGATCGTGACCGAAGGCATCTATCCGAAGTTCATCGAGGCGATGAAGGCGCGGATGGCGAAGATCAAGGTCGGCGATGCGCTGGCGCAGGGCACCGACATCGGGCCGGTGTCGTCGAAGTCGCAGCTCGACCAGGACCTGGAGTACATCGCGATCGGCAAGGGCGAGGGCGCCACGCTGGCCGCGGGCGGCGAGCGGTTGAAGCTCGACACCGACGGCTACTACATGTCGCCGGCGCTGTTCAGCGAGTCGGCGGCGTCGATGCGCATCAACAAGGAAGAGATCTTCGGGCCGGTGGCGAGCGTGATCCGGGTGAAGAACTACGAGGAGGCGCTGGCCACGGCCAACGACACCGAGTTCGGCCTGTCGGCGGGCATCGCAACTACCTCGCTGAAGTACGCGACGCATTTCAAGCGCCACAGCCAGGCGGGCATGGTGATGGTCAACCTGCCGACGGCGGGGGTGGACTACCACGTGCCCTTCGGCGGGCGCAAGGGGTCGAGCTACGGGCCGCGCGAGCAGGGCAGGTATGCGCAGGAGTTCTTCACTGTCGTGAAGACGGCGTATACGCTCTCCTGAGACCTTGCGGGACAGACCAAGAAACTGCGTAGCAGTTTTTTGCGCTGTCCGGAACTTGGTGCTGGCGGGGAGTCCGGGTGGCTTTCTTGTCGATGCAGCTCGATTCGATCGACTATTTCTTGCTGCGCGCCTTCGGTGTCTTCTTCTCTTCGGGCGGCATGAACCCGAAAGGCCGTTTGGGCGGCTCGGGAGGCACCGTCAGAGCACGCATGGCCTCGAACAATTGGCGCAGTTGATTGCGCGTGTTGCGGCTGAACATGTCGTGCGATAGCTCCAGCCGCTCTGTCTTCTCCTCGATCTCGGCCAGTCGCCTGGCCAAATCCTCATGCAAGCTCGCCGCTTGCCGCAGCCGCACGAAAGCGCGCACCACGTAGATGCCCATCTCTACAGCCTGTGCCGAGGCCAGCACGTTGGCCAGGGCCACCGCGCCGAACTCCGTGAACGCGAATGGCAGCGTCCTCGAGAACTTCAGCTTCGAGAGGTGGTCACAGGTTGTGACCACCTCGGCCTTCTCGGCGGCGTCGAGTGGAACATGAAGTCCGGCGGAAAGCGTGCTGCATTGCGCTTGACGGCTTGGTTCAGCGCCTTGGTCGGCACGCCGTAGAGCTCGGCCAGATCAGCGTCGATCATCACCTTCAGCCCGCGCAGCACCTGGATGCCCCCCTCGATGCGCGGCAGCAGCGCGCTGCCCGTCGTTGTTGTAACCATGCGCTCCCTCTTCCCCGTCTTTTAGTCATCGGCTTGCGCCAACACCGTTATGGGACTGGATCAAGAACCTGCGCAGCAGTATTAATCCTGTCGTCGACCTGCTCAGACCTTGCGGGACAGAACGAGAACTGAGAAGGAGTCTTTGCTCTGTCCTCGACAGACTAGACAGACCGGATCGCCGACTTCGGCCGAAACGCCTTGCAGACCGCGTCGTCGGTCTCCAGGTACGGCCCGCCGATCAGGTCGACGCAGTAGGGCACCGCGGCGAAGATGCCCGGCACCGCCTGCGTGCCGTCGGCGTTGCGCAGTCCTTCGAGCGTCTCGGCGATTGCCTTCGGCTGGCCCGGCAGGTTGATGATCAGGCTGCGCTCGCGGATCACCGCGACCTGGCGCGACAGGATCGCGGTCGGCACGAAGTGCAGGCTGACTTGCCGCATCTGCTCGCCAAAGCCCGGCATTTCCTTGTGGGCCACGGCCAGCGTGGCTTCCGGCGTGACGTCGCGCAGGGCCGGGCCGGTGCCGCCGGTGGTCAGCACCAGCGAGCAGCCGGCGTCGACCAGCGCGATCAGTGCCGTGCTGATGCCGGCCTGCTCGTCGGGGATCAGCCGCGATTCGAAGCTGATCGGATTGCGCAGGGCGCGCTGCAGCCAGTCCTTGAGAGCCGGCAGACCCTTGTCTTCGTAGACGCCGCTGGAAGCGCGGTCGCTGACCGAGACGATGCCGATGCGGACCGGATCGAACGCCGTCATGCGTCGTCCTCGCGCGCCTGCTCGGCCGCCTCGTCGGCGAGGTCGGCCGTGCCATGCACGCGCAGCTGGGCGCGCACGATCTGGAACACCTCGCGGTAGGCCTTGCCCTGCCGCGGCGCCTCGCCCGCCGGGCCGGCCTTGATGTCCTTGCGGGCCTGGCGCACCAGGGCGCGCAGTTGCTGGGCATCGGTGGCCGGGTGGGTCTCGATCCAGCCGCCGAGGGCGTCGTTGTCGGCGATCAGCCGGTCGCGCCAGCGCTCGGCTTCGTGCAGCGCCGCGGTTTCTTCGGCCGGCAGGCGGTCCTGCTCGGCCAGGGCGGCGCGGACCGCGTCGAGCACCTCGGCGTCGAGGCCGCGCATCAGCTTGCCGATGAACTGCATCTGGCGCCGCTTGCCCTCGAAGTTGGTGATGCGCTTGGCGTCGGCAATGGCGTCCTTGAGCTTGTCGCCCAGGTCGAGCGTGTCGAACAGGCCGGCGCGCAGGCCGAGCAGGGCTTCGCCCAGCGCCTGCAGTTCGGCGCTCTCGCGTTTGAGGTCGGTCTTGCTGGCGGCGTCGGTGCCCTTGAGCTCGCGCTTGAGCTCCAGATCGAGTTCGCTGCCTTCGGCCACGAACTCGCCACGGACGAAGTAGCCTTTTTTGGGTTTGCGGGACATAGATGCAATCGTTGGCCGCACCATCGGGAACAGGGGGCGCAAGTATCATAGCCAACACATGACCACATCTTCCTCGCGCGCCGACTCCGGCTTCGCCTACAGCCGTCCTTTCTTCGAAAACCTGGTCGATTCGGCCTTGGCCCATGCCAAGAAGCTCGGAGCGACCGATGCCGGCGCGGAGGCGTCCGAGGGCTGCGGCCTGAGCGTCTCGGTGCGCAAGGGCGAGCTCGAGAACGTCGAGCGCAACCGCGACAAGTCGCTCGGCGTCACGGTCTACGTGGGCCACCGCCGCGGCAATGCCAGCACCTCCGACTTCTCCGAGGCGGCGATCGCCCAGACCGTGCAGGCGGCCTACGACATCGCCCGCTTCACGGCCGAGGACCCGGTCAGCGGCCTGCCCGACGAGGCTGATATCGCCAAGGAGCAGCCGGACCTCGACCTGTTCCACCCCTGGGACGTCACGAGCGAACAGGCCGCCCAGCTGGCGCTGGAGTGCGAGGCCGCGGCCCTGTCGACCGACAAGCGCATCACCAACAGCGAAGGTGCCGGGGTCTCGGCGCAGCAAAGCCATTTCTTCAGCGCCCACACCCGCGGCTTCCGCGGCGGCTATGCCAGCTCGCGCCATTCGATCTCGGTGGCGCCGATCGCCGGCAAGGGCGACGACATGCAGCGCGACGCCTGGTACAGCTCGATGCGCTCGGCCGACGAGCTGGCGAGCCCGGTGGCCGTGGGCCGCTATGCCGCCGAGCGGGCCCTGAGCCGCCTCAAGTCGCGCAAGATCAAGACCACCGAATGCCCGGTGCTGTTCGAGTCGCCGCTGGCGGCCGGACTGCTGGGCGGGCTGGTGCAGGCCACCAGCGGCGGTGCGCTGTATCGCAAAAGCACCTTCCTGCTCGATTCGCTCGGCAAGAAGGTGCTGCCCAAGCACATCGACGTGGTCGAAGACCCGCATCTGCTGCGCGGCAAGGGCAGCTCGCCCTTCGACGACGAGGGCGTCGTGACGCGCAAGCGCAAGGTGGTCGACGCCGGACGGCTCGAGGGCTATTTCCTCAGTACCTACTCGGCGCGCAAGCTGGGCATGAAGACCACCGGCAATGCCGGCGGCTCGCACAACCTCACGCTGACCTCCCGCCTGACGAAGAAGGGCGACGACCTCGATGCCATGCTCGAAAAGCTGGGCACCGGCCTGCTGGTGATCGAGTTGATGGGGCAGGGCGTCAACTACGTGACGGGCGACTATTCGCGCGGCGCCAGCGGCTTCTGGGTCGAGAAGGGCCGGATCGCGTTCCCGGTGCAGGAGATCACGATCGCCGGCAACCTCAAGGACATGCTGATGGGCATCGAGGCGGTGGGCGCGGATGCGTACAACTACGGGGCGAAGACGACGGGTTCTCTGCTGGTCAATCGCATGAAGGTCGCGGGGGCGTAACCGGCTCGCCCCCAGGTTGCCCGGCACTTCGTGTCCGGGCGCTCGAGTCGCTGCCAGAGGCAGCGGCCCTTCGGAGCCGTCCAAGCCTGCGCAGGCAGGCTTGGAGCCGCGGCTCCTCAGCCCCCCACCGGGGGCAACACCTGCGGCCTGGCAAAGCCAGTTCCGCGGTGTTTCACCAACGGGCCTGGCTGCGCCGGCCTTTGAGCCAGCGCGCTTTCCATGTCGGTGCGGGATGCAGCGATTTGGACAAGAAGGCACCGCAGTGAGGCGGATTTGGCACCATTTTTGCTTTCGATCGGTGCGTCAGCCGGGCCATCCGGCGTCGACGCACCATCTCCAAGCAAATATCAAAGCCAATCTCCAATGGATGCACTCACTCGGGGCACGAACGCGCTCTTTCTTCTCCTTGGCGCCATCATGGTGTTGTCGATGCATGCGGGTTTTGCCTTTCTCGAACTCGGCACCGTGCGCAAGAAGAACCAGGTCAATGCGCTGGTCAAGATCCTGGTCGACTTCTCGGTCTCGACCATCGTCTATTTCCTCGTCGGCTTCGGCGTCGCCTACGGCACGCACTTCTTTGTCGGCGCCGAGCAACTGGCGGCCGGCAGCGGCTTCGAGCTGGTGCGCTTCTTCTTCCTGCTCACCTTCGCCGCGGCGATCCCGGCCATCATCTCGGGCGGCATCGCGGAGCGCGCGAAGTTCTGGCCGCAGCTGATCGCCACGGCCGTCATCGTGGGCCTGGTGTATCCGCTCTACGAGGGCATCGCCTGGAACCGGGCCTTCGGCATCCAGGACTGGCTGGCCCGGGTCACGGGCAACGAGTTCCACGACTTCGCCGGCTCGGTGGTGGTCCATGCGATGGGCGGCTGGCTGGCGCTGCCGGCGGTGCTGCTGCTGGGGGCGCGCCGCAACCGCTACCGGGGCGACGGCTCGCTGAGCGCGCACCCGCCCTCGAACATCCCGTTCCTGGCCCTCGGCGCCTGGGTCCTGTGCGTGGGCTGGTTCGGCTTCAACGTGATGAGCGCCCAGACGATCGACAAGATCTCGGGCCTGGTGGCGGTCAATTCGCTGATGGCGATGGTCGGCGGCACGCTGGTGGCGCTGGCGTTGGGCAGGAACGACCCCGGCTTCGTCTACAACGGGCCGCTGGCGGGCCTGGTGGCGGTCTGCGCCGGCTCCGACCTGATGCACCCGATCGGCGCGCTGGTGGTGGGAGGCGTGGCCGGCGCGATCTTCGTGAAGATGTTCACCCTGACGCAGAACAAGTGGAAGATCGACGACGTGCTCGGCGTCTGGCCGCTGCACGGCCTCTGCGGAACCTGGGGCGGCATCGCGGCCGGGATCTTCGGCAGCCGGGCGCTCGGCGGCATCGGCGGGGTGAACCTCTGGGCCCAGCTGGTCGGGGTAGCGATCGGGGTCGCCTGGGCGCTGGTCGCCGGCGCAGCGGTCTACGGCGTGCTGCAGGCCACGCTGGGGCTGCGGCTGTCGCAGGAGGAGGAGTACGACGGCGCCGACCTGTCGATCCACCACATCTCGGCCACCCCGGAGCGCGAAGCCAACTGGTAGAACGGCACCCGGGCCGGCGCTCAGGCGGCGAGCGCGGCGCGGACTTTTTCGATCACCCGGACGTAGGGCGCGGCAAAGTCCTCCAGCGACGCGTCCGGCGTCAGCCAGCTGAAGCTGAACACCAACCCGTCTTCTTCCGGGCTTCCCATTGCGACATGGTCGAAGGTTTCGGGCAGCGGGTGTTCGATGCGCATCAGGAACAGGTGCCACAGCTGCGGATGGCGGTGCTTGTTGCCTTCGATGCCGGCCTCGCAGTAGCGGTCGATGGTGCCCAGCGGCTCCAGCGGCCCCGCGTAGTCGACCCCCGACTCTTCCAGCAGTTCGCGCCGCACCGCGTCCTCGGGCGCTTCGCCGGGCTCGATCGTGCCCTTGGGCAGCTGCATGCCGCGGTCCTCGGGATGGTGGAACACCAGCAGCCGGCCCTGGGCGTCGACCAGGCAGGCGCAGGCCTTGAGGACCGGGCGCGACTTCATGCTCAGGCGCTGGCCAGTGCCGCCTTGACGGCGGCGCTGACCTGGCCCATGTCGGCCTTGCCGGCCAGCCTGGCCTTGACCGCGCCCATCACCTTGCCCATGTCGCCCGGGCCCTTGGCGCCGAGTTCGGCGACGATCGCCCGGACCTCGACCGCCACCTCGTCGGCGCTCATGCGCTGCGGCAGGTAGACCTCGAGCACCTTGATCTCGGCCGCTTCCTTGTCGGCCAGGTCGGTGCGGCCGCCCTGGGTGAAGGCGGCGACCGAGTCCTTGCGCTGCTTGACCAGCTTGTCGACGATCGCGACCACCATCGCGTCATCGAGTTCGATGCGCTCGTCGACTTCCTTCTGCTTGAGGGCGGCGAGCAGCAGGCGGATGGTGCCCAGGCGCTCGGCGTCCTTGGCGCGCATCGCGGTCTTCATGTCTTCGGTGATCTGGTTCTTGAGGCTCATGGCTGGCTTTCTTTGATGGAGCGACAAACAAAAGCCGCGGCAGGGTGTCCCTGGCGCGGCTCGATCCGGATTGAACCGGGCGGTGGCCTGTGGCCAACGCTGCGGGTGCTTAGTACAGCTTCTTGGGGAGCTGCATGCTGCGCACGCGCTTGTAGTGGCGCTTGACGGCCGCGGCCTTCTTGCGCTTGCGCTCGGCGGTCGGCTTTTCGTAGAACTCCCGGGCACGCAGGTCGGTCAGCAGGCCGAGCTTTTCGATGGTGCGCTTGAAGCGGCGCAGTGCGACGTCGAAGGGCTCGTTTTCTTTTACGCGGATGGTGGTCATTTAGGAATCGGTTGGTTCAATTGGCCTGGGGAGATCGAGGCCCCGGGCCGGGGTTCCTCAACTGAAAAATGGGGTGGGCCGTTGAGGGGAGGCCGAAGTTAGCCCGACATTATAGCGTCAGCTTTGGATTGCGCCGCCAGCGCCTGGGCGCAGGCGTGCGCACTGGCCCAGGCCCACTGGAAGTTGTAGCCGCCGAGCCAGCCAGTGACATCGACCACCTCGCCGATGAAATAGAGTCCCGGCTGCTTCGATTCCAGGGTCTGGGAGGACAGGTCGCGGGTGTCGACGCCGCCGGCCGTGACCTCGGCCTTCTTGTAGCCCTCGGTGCCGCTGGGCGTGATCTGCCAGCGCGCGATGCGCTCGGCCAGCGCCGCCAGCGCCCGGTCGGCGGCCTCGTTGATCGGGCGCTGCAGGGCGGCGTCCTGGCCGACCCAGGCGTCGGCCAGCCGGGACGGCACCCAGGCCGCCAGCTCGTTGCCGATCCGCTTGCGGGAGCGCTGCTTGGCCTCGGACAGCGCCGCCGCGACGTCGGTGCCGGGCGCGAAGTCGAGGGTCAGGGGCGCGCCGGGCTTCCAGTAGCTCGAGATCTGCAGCACCGCAGGACCCGACAGGCCGCGGTGGGTGAACAGCAGGTCTTCATGGAACGCCATGCGCTCCTTCTTGCTGCCGGTCTCGATCTGCACCGGCAGCGCCAGCCCGGCCAGCCCCGCATACGGTTCCCAGGCCTCGCCGCCGAAGGTCAGCGGTACCAGCGCCGGCCGCGGCGTGATGACGCGCAGGCCGAACTGGGTGGCGATCCGGTAGCCGAAGTCGCTGGCGCCGATCTGCGGGATCGAGAGGCCCCCGGTCGCGACCACCAGGCGGGGCGTGCGCACGGCGCCGCGGCCGGTCTGGATCGCATAGCCGCCGTCGTCCGACCACGAGACGGCGCCGACGCTGCAGGGCTGCCAGTGGGTCACGCCGCCGGCTGCGCATTCGGCCAGCAGCATGTCGATGATCTGCTGCGACGGACCGTCGCAGAACAGCTGGCCCTTGTGCTTCTCGTGGAAGGCGATGCCGTGGCGCTGGACCAGCGCGATGAACTGCTGCGGCGTGTAGCGCGACAGCGCGGAGCGGCAGAAGTTCGGGTTGTCGCCGATGAAGTGGCGTTGGGGTGCGCGGACGTCGAGGTCGCGGTTGGTGAAGTTGGCGCGGCCGCCGCCCGAGATGCGGATCTTCTCGGCGATGCGCTCGCCATGGTCGAGCAGCAGCACCTTCAGGCCGCGCTGGCCCGCCACGCCGGCGCAGAAGAGGCCGGCGGCGCCTGCGCCGATGACGACGACGTCGAAGCTGTCCAACGGGCCGGTCTCAGGTGCCGAAGCGGGCCGACGGGACGCCGGCCGCCGCCAGGCCGCGCAGCACGTCGCCGACCACGATCACCGACGGGCTGGCCATGGCCGCGCCCGCGATGTCGACGCGCAGCCGCGCCAGGGTGGTCGCGATGTGGCGCTGCTGCGGCAGGCTGGCGTGCTGGATGACGGCGACCGGGGTGTCGCCGGGCAGCCCGTGCAGCAGCTCGTCCTGGATGTGGGCGACGCCGGCGACGCCCATGTAGATCACCAGCGTCAGGCGGGCGTCGCGGGCGGTGGCCGCCAGCTGGCGCCAGTCGGTCGGGTGTTCGCCGGCGGCGTGGCCGGTCTTGGCATGGCCGGTGACGAACACCACGCCCTGTGCATGGTCGCGGTGGGTCAGGGGCACGCCCAGCGCCGTGACCGCGGCCAGGCCGGCCGTGATGCCGTTGACGACCCGGACCTCGATGCCGTGCTCGCGCAGGTGCTCGACCTCCTCGCCGCCGCGGCCGAAGATGAAGGGATCGCCGCCTTTCAGGCGGACCACGGTCTCGCCTTCCTGCACCGCGGTGATCATCAGCCGCTCGATGAAGGCTTGCGGCGTGCTGCGGCAGCCGCCGCGCTTGCCGACGTGGACGATCCGGGCGCCGGGCCGGGCATAGGCCAGGATCTCGTCGTTGACCAGGTCGTCGACCAGCAGCACGGTCGCGGCCTGGATCGCCTTGACCGCCTTGAGGGTCAGCAGCTCGGGGTCGCCGGGACCGGCGCCCACCAGGGTGCAGCTGCCTTGGAGGGAAAGATGGCTCATGGGATCTCCGCGGTGTGGGCTGCGCGTGTCTCTTGCGCGCGCTGCGCCAGTTGAAGGATGTGCGCCACCTGCTGCGCCAGCGCGTCGGGCACCGGCAGCTCGCCAGCCAGCACGTGCCGGGTGTAGGTGGCCGTGGTCTCGACGTCGATCTCGCTCGGCAGGCCGGGCACCTCGGCCTGGGTGCCGGGCTGCTGCGCCTGCAGCGCGATGCGCTGCCCGCGCACGAAGCCGTCGACCTGTGCGGTGCGGCGCGGGTCGGCTGCGCTTTCGCCCTCGAGGCCGCGCGACAGCAGCGCGGTCATGCCGGTGAGCTCGAAGGTGGCGGCCATCGAGCGCGCGTATTCGGGATGGGTGTAGCTGCCGATCACCACGCAGTCGCCGAGGGCGGGCTGCATCAGCTTGACCACGCTGTGGCCCGGGTTGCGCAGGCCGACCACGCGGCGCACGTCGAGCAGGCGCTTGAGCCCGGGGCTCAGCAGCGCGGTCGGCGCGAACACCGCCTCGCCGCCGGCGATCGGGCGGATCGCCGCCAGCGCCGGCACGTCGAGCGCGGCCAGCACGCTGGACGCCAGCACCCGGGTCGATTCGGTGGCCGCGCCGTGCACCAGCACCGGCAGCCCCTCGCGCGCCAGCAGCAGCGCCAGCAGCGGCGTCAGCACCGGCAGCCGGCGGGCGCCGTTGTAGCTCGGCAGCACGACCAGCGGCCGCTCGCCGGCCGGGAAGCGCGCCAGCCGGGCATGGGTGGCATCGAGGAAGCCGGCCAGCTCTTCGGGCGTCTCGCCCTTGATCCGCATCGCCAGGCAGAAGGCGCCCATCTCGAGGTCGGTGATGCTGCCGTCCAGCACCTGGCCGAACAGGTCCGCGGCCTGCTCGCGGGCGAGCGGCTTCGCGCCGCGGGCGCCGCGGCCGATTTCCTTGATGTAGTGACTGATTCCCATGGGTGCCGGATTGTCCCGCATGCCTTATGCCGGTTGGGCAGTGGGCTTATGCCCCGCGACGCCGGCCCGCACCATGCGCTTGAGTTCGGGCAGGCAGGAGCCGCAGTTGGTGCCGCACTTGAGCGCGCCCTGCAGCGCGGCCAGGCCTTCGGTCTCGTCGCCCGGGCCGCTCGCCAGCTGCGCCTCGATCGCGGTCTGCGTGACGCCGAAGCAGCTGCACACGACCTTGCCGCGCGCGGCCACGCCGGCCGGTGCCGTGGCGCCGGGGCGCAGCAGCTGGCGGCCGTAGGCCTGGGCCGGCAGGCGGTCCTGCAGCAGGGCCTTGATCCAGGCTTCGGCGCGGGTGTCGCCGCCGAGCAGGAAGCCTTCGAGCCGGGCGTCGACGCCGTCGCGTGCCAGCCGCACGGCGCGCCGCTGGCCGCGCCGGGCATCGGCGTAGCGCAGCGTGTCGGCGCCGCCGAGCGCCAGCAGGTCCTCGATCTGCGCCAGCACGGCGTCGGGCGGAGCCTCGTAGCCGGCGGCACGGAACAGGATGCCGGTGCGCTCGGCCGCGCCGCCTTCGAGCGCGCCGCCGGTGCCGAAGGGCACGCAGCTGGCGAAGGGAAAGCTCTGCATCAGCGCGCGCAGTGCGCCGGCGGTGTTCAGCGCCGCATCCTGGGGCAGCCAGGCGGCAGCGAGCAGCGACCAGGGCAGCTCGGCCTTGAGGATCTTGACTGCCGCATGCTTGAGTTCCGGCTGCTTCGAGTCGGGGCAGTAGCTTGGCGTGGTGAGTGCGTTGACGCCAGCCAGCCGTTCGCCCGTGCTCGAGCTGCCGCTCAGGTACTCGCCGCCCCAGTGCATCGCGATGAAGGCCTGGGACAGGCCGACTTCCGTGCTGGCGGCGAGCGGCAGCACGATCGAGCCGCGGCGCGACGTCACGTGCACGAGGTCGCCTTCGGCCAGCTGGCGGCGCGCCATGTCCTGCGGGTGCATCTGCACGCTCGGCTCGGCCACGTGGCCGAACAGCCGGCCCAGCGTGCCGGTGCGGCTCATGCCGTGCCACTGGTCGCGCAGCCGGCCGGTGTTGAGCGAGAACGGATAGCGCGCCTCGCGGGCCTCGGCCACCGGCTTGTAGGGCGTGTCGACGAAGCGGGCCCGGCCATCGGGTGTCGGGAACACGCCATCTTCGTAGAGCCGTGCACGGCCGGACGCTTCGCCCTCGCGCAGCGGCCATTGCTGCGGCGCCGCGTCCAGCATCGCGTAGCTCATGCCGGTGATGTCGAGGTCGCGTCCGCGGGTGCTCTCGCGGTGCTCGTTCCAGACCGATTCGGCGTTGGCGTAGGGAAAGAGGGTGGCCGGCAAGTGGCCGCGCGCGAGGCGCGCTTCGAGCCGGCGCGCGAAGTCCACGCCGATCGCCCAGTCGCTGCGCGCCTGCCCCGGCGCCGCCACCGCCGGGCGCACGCGCGAGATCCGGCGCTCGCTGTTGGTGACCGTGCCTTCCTTCTCGCCCCAGGTGGTGGCCGGCAGCAGGAGGTCGGCGTAGTCGCAGGTAGCGGTGGTCGAGAAGGCCTCCTGCACCACCACGAACTCGCAGCGCTGGAGCGCACGGCGCACCGTCGACTGGTCGGGCATCGACTGCGCCGGGTTGGTGCAAGCGATCCAGAGGGCCCGGATCTCGCCGTCGGCCGCCGCCTGGAACATCTCGACCGCGGTCTTGCCGGCCTTCGCCGGCACCTCCGGCACGCCCCACAGGGCTGCGACTTCGGCCCGGTGCGCGGGGTTGGCGAGATCGCGGTGGGCCGACAGCAGGTTGGCCAGGCCGCCGACTTCGCGGCCGCCCATCGCGTTCGGCTGCCCGGTCAGCGAGAACGGACCGGCCCCGGGCTTGCCGATCTGCGCGGTGGCCAGGTGCAGGTTGATGAGCGCCGCGTTCTTGGCGGTGCCCGAGGACGACTGGTTGAGGCCCTGGCAGTAGAGGCTCAAGGTCGCCGCCGAAGTCGCGAACAGCCGCGCGGCCTGCAGCAGGTCGTCCTTGGCGATGCCGCAGATCTGCGCCACGCGGTCGGGCGTGCAGTCGCGCACGGTGGCCTTGAGCGCATCGAAGCCCGTGGTGTGCGCGGCGATGTAGCGGGCATCGGTCCAGCCTTCCCAGAGCATCAGGTGCAGCATGCCGTTGAACAGCATCACGTCGGTGCCGGGCTGGATCGGCAGGAACAGGTCGGCGATCTCCGCCGTGTCGGTGCGGCGCGGATCGGCCACGATGATCTTCAGCGCCGGGTTGGCGGCCTTGGCGTCCTCGATGCGGCGAAACAGGATCGGATGCGCCCAGGCCGCGTTGCTGCCGACGATGAACAGGCAGTCGGCGGACTTGAGGTCGTCATAGCAGGCCGGCGGCGCGTCGGCGCCGAGCGTCTGCTTGTAGCCGGCCACCGCGCTGCTCATGCACAGGCGCGAGTTGGTGTCGATGTTGTTGGTGCCGATCAGGCCCTTGGCGAGTTTGTTGAAGACGTAGTAGTCCTCGGTCAGCAACTGGCCCGAGACATAGAAGCCCACGGCATCCGGGCCGTGGTCGCGGATCACCTGGGCGAACTTCCGGACCGCGAGGTCGAGCGCGCCGTCCCAGCCGATCGGCTCGGGCGCCGAGCCTCGCGAGGCGCGCTGCATGGGCCGCAGCAGGCGCGTCTGCATCGTGACCGCGGCGCTGGCCGTGAGGTGCAGGGTCGAGCCCTTGGTGCACAGGCGGCCGAAGTTGGCGGGATGCTCGGGGTCGCCGCGCACGCCGGTGATCTGCGCGCCATCGGATTCGATGATCACGCCGCAACCGACGCCACAGTACGGGCAGGTGGAGCGTGTCTGGTTCATGGCGCTTCTCAAGCTGCGACCGGGCGCTTCGGGCCGGCGACCGGGCGTTCGAGCCCGGTGGCATGGCCGGCCAGTTCCGCGCTGTCCAGGTGCACCACGCCGTCCGCCACCTTGACCGCGAAGCGCGGCGTGCAGCCTTCGTCGGGCGACTTCGCGCAGCCGTCGTCGAGCCCGATCGCCCAGTTGTGCAGCGGGCAGGCCACGCTGGTGCCGAAGACGATGCCCTGGCTCAGCGGGCCGCCCTTGTGGGGGCAGCGGTCGAGCAGGGCGAAGACCTGGTTCTCGGCATTGCGGAACACCGCGACGTCGATGCCCACGGGCCGCGCCACGCGCCGTGCGCCCAGCACCGGGATGTCGTCGACGCGGCAGATGGCTGTCCATTGGCTCATGACCGTGCTCCTTGTCAAACGGTCTGCGGCAGCGCGCCGACCACCGCCACCGGCGTGAACTGCCGGACATCGACCGACGCCTGGCTCGACTCGAACCACGGATCGGGTTCGCCGTCGAGCGCGAACTGCAGCCGTTCCCAGAGCGCCTTGCGGCCCTCGGCGTCTTCGAGGATCCGCTTCTTCACGTGGTCGAGGCCGACCCGTCCGATGTAGTGCACGGTGCGCTCCAGGTACCAGCCTTCCTCGCGGTACAGCTGCAGGAAGGCGCCGGCGTAGGCCATCACTTCCTCGGCGCTCTTCACCTTGACCAGGAAGTGCGCCACCTCGGTCTTGATGCCGCCGTTGCCGCCGACATAGATCTCCCAGCCCGAGTCGACGCCGATCACGCCGACGTCCTTGATGCCCGATTCGGCGCAGTTGCGCGGGCAGCCCGAGACCGCCAGCTTGACCTTGTGCGGCGAGTACATCGCCCACAGCGCGCGTTCCAGGTCCTTGCCCAGCTGGGTCGAGTCCTGGGTGCCGAAGCGGCACCACTCGCTGCCGACGCAGGTCTTCACCGTGCGCAGCGATTTGGCGTAGGCAAAGCCCGAGGGCATGCCGATGTCCTTCCAGACGTTCTCCAGGTCTTCCTTCTTCACGCCCAGCAGGTCGATGCGCTGCCCGCCCGTGACCTTGACGGTCGGGATCTTGTATTTGTCGGCGGCATCCGCGATGCGGCGCAGCTCGTCGGGCGTGGTGTGGCCGCCCCACATGCGCGGGATCACCGAGTAGGTGCCGTCCTTCTGGATGTTGGCGTGGCTGCGCTCGTTGATGAAGCGGCTCTGCGGATCGTCCTTCGCCTCCTTGGGCCAGGTCGAGATCAGGTAGTAGTTGACGGCCGGGCGGCAGCTGGCGCAGCCGTTGGGCGTGCGCCAGCCGAGGTTGCGATAGACCTCGTCGTGCGTCAGGTAGTGTTGCTTGCGGATCGCTTCGCGCACGTCCTGGTGGCTGACGTCGGTGCAGGCGCAGACCGCCTTCTTCTTCGGCGTGGCGGAGTAGTCGCCGCCGGCCGTGAACATCAGGATCTGCTCGACCAGCCCGGTGCACGAGCCGCACGAGGCGCTGGCCTTGGTGTGCTTCTTGACCTCTTCCAGCGTGAACAGGCCGCGGTCCTTGATCGCCTTGCAGATCGTTCCCTTGTTGACGCCATTGCAGCCGCAGACTTCGGCATCGTCGGGCATCGAGGCCGCCTTGCTGTGGCCCTCGTGGCCGGTGTCGCCGATGTTCGATTCGCCGAACATCAGCTTGTCGCGGATGTCGTGCACGCTGCGGCCGTCTCGCAAGAGCTTGAAGTACCAGCTGCCGTCGACCGTGTCGCCGTAGAGGCAGGCGCCGACCAGCTTGTCGTCCTTGATCACCAGCTTCTTGTAGACGCCGCCGAAGGGGTCGCTCATGACGATCTCTTCCGTGCCTTCGCCACCCATGAATTCGCCGGCCGAGAACAGGTCGATGCCGGTGACCTTGAGCTTGGTCGAGGTCAGCGAGCCCAGGTAGCGGCCGATGCCGAACTGCGCCAGGTGGTTGGCTGCCACCTTGGCCTGCTCGAACAGCGGCGCCACGAGGCCGTAGGCGATGCCCCGATGCGCCGCGCATTCGCCGACCGAGTAGATGCGGGCGTCGGTCACGGTCTGCAGGGTGTCGGTCACCACGATGCCGCGGTTGACATGCAGCCGGGCCTTCTCCGCCAGCTCGGTGTTGGGCCGGATGCCGACCGCCATCACGACCAGGTCGGCCGCCACCTCGGTGCCATCCTTGAAGCGGATCGCGGTGACCCGGCCGTCGGGTCCGCCGACCAGCTCCTGCGTCTGCGCGCCCATCATGAACTTCAGCCCCCGGTCTTCCAGCGACTTCTGCAGCAGCTTGCCCGCGACGTCGTCGAGCTGGCGCTCCATCAGCCAGGGCATCACGTGCACCACGGTCACGGTCATGCCGCGCAGCATCAGGCCGTTGGCCGCCTCCAGGCCCAGCAGGCCGCCGCCGATCACGACCGCGTTCTTGTGCGTGCGGGCGGTCTCGATCATGTAGTCGGTGTCGGCGATGTCGCGGTAGGCGATCACGCCTTTCAGGTCCTTGCCGGGCACCGGCAGCATGAAGGGGTTGGAGCCGGTGCACAGCAGCAGCCGGTCGTAGTCGGCCTCGGTGCCGTCGTCGGCGCGCACGATGCGCCTGACCCGGTCGATCTCGACCACCTTCTTGCCGGCATGCAGCGTGATGTGGTTGTCGGCGTACCACTCCCAGCTGTTGAGGACGATCTCGTCCACGGTCTGCTCGCCGGCCAGCACCGGCGACAGCAGGATGCGGTTGTAGTTCGGATGCGGCTCGGCGCCGAACACGGTGATGTCATAGAGCTCGGGCTCGATCTTGAGCAGTTCCTCGAGCGTGCGCACGCCGGCCATGCCGTTGCCGACCATCACGAGTTTCATCTTCTTCATGGGGTGGACCTCTTTCGTGGATTCGAATCAAGCGAGCCGCCCGCGGCGCGCGTGGAGAATCGCGCCATGAGCTTTGAAGTGGACATCGGCTACAGCAGCCAGCGCGGGCCGCGCGACGTCAACGAGGACTTCGCCGGCACCGTGCACGCGCCGCCGGGCGAGGAGGCGCGCGGGCTGATCGCCGCCATCGCCGACGGCGTGTCCACCGGCGGCCATGGCCTGGAGGCGGCACAGACCACCGTGATGGGCCTGCTGGCCGACTACTTCGCAACGCCCGACACCTGGGAGCCGACCGCGGCCCTGGACCGGCTGATCGGCGCCCAGAACGCTTGGCTGGCCGACCACAACCGGCGCCGGCAGGGCGGTGGCACCGCGCTCACCACCTTGACCGCGCTGGTATTGCACGGCCAGAGCTACACGCTGGCGCACGTCGGCGACACGCGCGCCTGGCAGGTGCGCGACGCCGGCGAGCCGGCCGTGCCGCTGACCCAGGACCACGCCTTCGAGCATCCGGACCTGCGCAGCCGCCTGACCCGGGCGATCGGCCTCGATGACCAGGTGCGGGTCGACTACGCACAGGGCGACGTGCGTGTCGGCGATTGCTTCGTGCTGACCTCCGATGGCGTGCATGGCGCACTGAAGGCGCAGCAGCTGGCGCGCTTCGCGCTGCAGGGCACGGCGCTGCAGGGCAGCGAGGCGCTGGTGCGGGCGGCGCTCGCGGCCGGTTCGCGCGACAACGCCACCGCGCTGGTGATCCGCGTGATCGGCCTCGACGCGCGCCAGCTCGACGACGAGCTCGGCGACGTCCGTCGGCTGGCGCCGCCGCCGGCGCTGAAGGTCGGCGACATGCTCGACGGCTACGCCATCACGGCGCGCGTGGCCGACACCGGCGTGCACCTGCTCTACCAGGCGCGCCATCCGGTCACGCGGGAGCTGGTCGCGATCAAGACGCTGCATCCCTCGCGCGCCGGCGATCCCGAGGAGCGCGCCATGCTGGCGCACGAGGCCTGGCTGGGCCTGCGCGTCAGCGCCCGCGCAGACAGCGGCTTTGTCCGCGTGCACGAACGCGCCGAGGACGCCAGCGCGCTCTACCTCGTGTTCGACTGGCATGGCGGCCGCACGCTCGAACAGCTGCAGAAGTCGGTCCCGCGGGGCGCCACTTCCGAGGTGATCGGCGCGGCCATCGCGATCGCCAAGGCTCTTGGCCGGCTGCACCGTCAGGGGGTGGTGCACCGCGACATCAAGCCCGGCAACCTGCACCTGGGCGAGGACGGCCGCTGGCGCATCCTCGACCTGGGCGTCGCGTTGTCCGGGCGCGAGGGCGAGGCCCAGCGCGAGCTGCACGCCGGCACGCCGAGCTACATCAACCCCGAGCAGTGGCAGGGTGCCGACGCCGATGCCGGCAGCGACCTGTTCGCGCTCGGCGTCACGCTCTACCAGTGGCTGGCGGGACGACTGCCTTATGGCGAGATCGAGCCCTACCAGCTGGCGCGCTACCGGCGCGACCCGGCCGCGCTCTCGCGCATCCGGCCCGACGTTCCCGTCTGGCTCGACCACCTGGTGTGCAAGGCGGTGGCGCGCGATCCGCGCCAGCGCTTCGAGACCGCCGAGGAGCTGGTGCTGGCGCTGGAGCGCGGGGCGTCGCGTCCCGTCGGTCCGCCCGGCCACACGCCGCTGATCCGCCGCGATCCGGCCGCGCTGGTCAAGATCGCGCTGGCGGTGTCGCTGTTGCTCAACGCACTGCTCGTGCTGTGGCTGCTCTTCTTGCCGCGTTGACATGATGAGCGGCCTCTTCAGCGCTGGCGCGCCGTCTTGCGCGGGGCGGCGTACTTGACCGCCGAGGGAGAGGCCGCGACCCGTGCACGACCGCCTTTCTCGGCCCAGGTACGGGTCCAGCGGATCTGCATCACGCGCATCACGCCGAGCATCACCAGCGACAGCAGCGCGAAGAAGACGAAGCCCCAGGTGTAGCTGCCGAGGTACTGCTTGGACAGGCCCATCGCGTTGGGCACCAGGCCGCCGCCGAGGGCGCCGATCTCGCCGATCATCGAGCCCGCCACCGCGGTGCTGGCCGGCCAGCGCAGCGGCACCAGCTGGAACAGCGCGCCGTTGCCCGCACCCAGCGCCGCGAAGCAGGCGATCAGCAGCAGCGTGGTGAGCACCAGCGAGGACGACGAGATACCCACCAGCACCAGGCCGCCGGCCACCACCGTCAGCACCAGGGTCAGCGTGTTGACACCGCCCCAGCGGTCGGAGATCCAGCCGCCGACGACGCGCACCGCGGCACCCATGAAGGCGGCCAGCATGGTGAGCTGCCCCGCCTGCACCTTGCTGACGCCGAACTGGTCGTAGTAGTAGGACGGCAGGAAGGTCGTGAGGCCGATGAAGCCGCCGAAGGTCACGCCGTAGATCAGGCTGAAGACCCAGCCGTCCTTCTCGAACAGGCAGGCGATGTGCTCACGGAAACTGGCATGGCTGTCGATGTCCGGCGGCTCCTTGGCGAACACGATCATGACGACCATCGGCACCAGGATGGCACCGGCGGCGACGCCGTACACCGCCTGCCAGCCCAGCCATTGCGCCAGCGGCGGCGCCACCAGCACCGACACCGCGGTGCCGACATTGCCGGCGCCGACCAGGCCCATCGCCAGGCCCTTGTGCTGCGGCGGGAACCAGCCCGAGCCGAGCGACAGCGCGACGCCGAAGCTGGCGCCCGCGATGCCCAGCAGCACGCCCATCGCGAGCAGGTCGTTGAAGCTCTTCACGAAGAAGAAGCCGAACAGCATCGCCACCGCGATCAGGCCCATCTCGACCAGCGTCGCGTTCTTGCGGCCGATGTACTGCGACAGGATGCCGAGCGGAAAGCGCATCAGCGCGCCGGCGATGATCGGCACCGACAGCATCAGCCCCTTCTGCGCCGGCGAGAGATCGAAGGTCTCGCCGATGAAGGGCGCCATGGCGCCGTTCAGCACCCAGATGCAGCACGAGAAAGAGAAATAGAGAAAGGCCGCGAACAGCGTCGGGCCGTGGCCTGTTTTCAGAAACGTCTTGAAGCTGGTCATGGCAGTCCATGCGAAATGCCGCGGCCCGGCCGGGAGCGGGCCGTGTCGTCGGGCGGGGTTGGGAAGGTGTGGCAGCGGCGGCAGCCGGCAACCTGAAGGGTGTGTCCGGCCTTGTCGCTGCCGGACGGCGGGCAGGAACCTGCCGCTTCACCAAAGCGGTGCTTCGTTACACCGCACCCTGAATTACGCAAAAGACGTGCCAGTAACTTGAGCGTTGGCTGGCCTATGCTGTGCATCTGTTTCCGATTGCGACCGTGACCCGATTTCTCGTTGTTCCTCCTCCCGAAAGCGCTTCCCATGCGCTGCCCGCGGCCCTCGACTTGGCGCTGGCCCACGGTTTCGTCGCGGTCGCCTGCGGCGATCTGGTGCGCCAGATCGAGGCGTCGGCACCACGACAGGTCCTGATCTGGCTGCCAGGCTTGGTGCCTGAACCGTTGCTCGATGCGCTGCGGGCCTGGTCGGGCCTGCCGCCCTGCGCCATTGGACTCGTCAGCGCGCCGCTCGACGATGCGGCCCATGCGCAGCTGGTGGCGCTCGGCGTGCACGCCTGGGCGCCGGCCGATCGCATCGACGCACCGGCCCTGGCAGCGCTGAACGCGCGTGCCGATGCCCGCTGGCAGCGCGAGGTCGCGCTGCGCAGCGAACTCGAGGCGCTGCGCACCCGCCTCGATGAGCGCAAGTGGGTCGACCGGGCCAAGGGCCTGCTGATGTCGGCCCGCGGCATCGGCGAGGACGAGGCCTTCGGCCTGCTGCGCGGCGCCGCCATGCATGCCAACCTGCGGCTGGGCGAAGTCTCGCGCTCGGTGCTCGAGGCCGCGCAGTGGGCCGATGCGATCAACCGCGCCGGCCAGCTGCGCATGCTGTCGCAGCGGCTGGTGCGGGTTGCGGCACAAGCCCTGGCCGGCATCGACGTGCGGCGCGCCCGGGTGCTGCGCACGCAGTCCACCGAGCGGGTGAAGCACAACCTGGATCATCTCGCCGCCCTGGCGCTCGGCGCGCCCGCCACCGCGGCGCTGGACCGGGTGCGCGGCGCCTGGCAGGAACTGGAAACGGCCCTCGCGGCGCGGCCGGCGGCGGCGGCGCTCGATGCGATCGATGCCCGGGCCGAGGCCCTGCTGCGGGCCGCCGAGGCGCTGACCGAGGCGCTCGAAGCCTCCGGCGCCCGGCGGGCGCTGCGGATCGTCAACCTCTGCGGCCGGCAGCGCATGCGGGCCCAGCGGCTCGCCAAGGAGGCACTGCTGGCGGCGCCGTCGCAGGACCGGATGGCGACGACGATGGACGAGTTCGAGGCCGCGCTGCGGGAGCTCGAAGCCGCGCCGCTGAGCTCGCCCGAGATCCGTGCCGCGCTGGCGGTCGCGCGCGACGAATGGCTGCACCTGCTGGGTGGCGTGCGGGCCCTCGACAGCGCCGAGGGCCGGGCGTCGCTGGTGCGCGCCAGCGACGCGCTGGTCGACACCTTCGAGCAGCTCACCGCCGCATACGAGCACAGCCTGCAGGTCATCATGTCCTGAGTCCCGGTGCCGGGTGTTTGATTCAGGCGGCGACTTTTTCCACGTGCGCCTGGCGCGTGTACAGGAAGTCGATCACGGCCTTGCGCGCATGCACGTAGACCGGATCCTCGGCCAGCGCCACGCGGTTGCGCGGCCGCTGAATGTCGACCGCCAGCACTTCGCCGATGGTGGCGGCCGGACCGTTGGTCAGCATCACGATGCGGTCCGACAGCAGCACCGCCTCGTCGACATCGTGCGTCACCATCACGACGGTGCTGCGGGTCTTCTGCACGATCGCCAGCAGTTCGTCCTGCAGCTTGGCGCGGGTCAGCGCATCGAGGGCGCCGAAGGGCTCGTCCATCAGCAGCACCTTGGGTTCCATCGACAGCGCCCGCGCGATGCCCACGCGCTGCTTCATGCCGCCCGAGATCTCGCCGGGCCGCTTCTGCGCCGCCGGCGTGAGGCCCACCAGCGCCAGCGCCGCCTCGGTGCGGGCCTTGAGCTGCGCCTTGTTCTCGGTCGCCGCGAACACCCGCTCGACCGCCAGGTAGACGTTCTCGTGGCAGGTCAGCCAGGGCAGCAGCGAGTGGTTCTGGAACACCACCGCACGCTCCGGCCCCGGGCCCTTGATCTCGCGGTTGGCGCACAGCAGCACGCCCTGCGTCGGCGTGGTCAGGCCGGCGATGAGGTTCAGCAGCGTCGACTTGCCGCAGCCCGAGTGGCCGATCAGCGTGATGAACTCGCCCTTGGCGACGTTCAGGTGGATGTCGCGCAGCGCCAGGAAGCTGCCCTTGGCGGTCTTGAAACGCTGCTCGACGCCTTCGATCGCGATGTACTTGCTGTCGTCGTTCATTGCTTGACCTCTTCGAACGTGAATGCGGTGGCGATCTTGACGAGCGCGAACTCGAGCACCAGACCAACGATGCCGATGACGAAGATCGCGATGATGATGTTGGCGACGTTGAGGTTGTTCCACTCGTCCCAGACCCAGAAGCCGATGCCGACGCCGCCGGTCAGCATCTCGGCCGCGACGATCACCAGCCAGGCGGTGCCGACCGCCAGCCGCACGCCGGTCAGCATGTAGGGCAGCACGGCGGGGAACAGGATCTTGGTGAAGATCTTCCATTCGCTGAGGTTCAGCACGCGGGCGACGTTCATGTAGTCGCTCGGCACGCGCTGCACGCCGACCGCGGTGTTGATGATCATCGGCCAGATCGAGCAGATGAAGATGGTCCAGATGGCGGCCGGGTTGGCGCCCTTGAATACCAGCAGGCCGATCGGCAGCCAGGCCAGCGGCGACACCGGCCGCAGCAGGCTGATCAGCGGATTGAACATGCGAGAGAGAAACTCGAAGCGCCCGATCGCGAAGCCGGCCGGGATGCCGACCGCGGCCGCCAGCCCGAAGCCCAGCGCCACCCGCTGCAGCGACGAGAGCACGTTCCAGCCCACGCCCTGGTCGTTCGGGCCCTTGCTGTAGAACGGGTCGCTGAACACGGTCAGCGCCTGCTGCCAGGTGGCGAGCGGCGACGGGAAGCCGGTGGTGCTCTTCAGCGCCACCAGTTCCCAGACCAGGACCAGCAGCGCGAAGCCGAGCACCGGCGGCAGCACGCGCAGCCAGACGGCGCGGAAATCGCGCGGCACGCGCGGCATCGGTTGGAGCGCGACCGGCGCAGCCGCGGCGGCCGGGCGGGCGACGGCTTTTGCCGCCGGCGGCAAGGCCGCGTGAGCATCGAGGGGGGAATGGAAGACGGCACTGACCATGGTGGGCTCCTCAGGCATGGACCTTGAACGAATCGGCGTACTGCTTCGGGTTCTTGCCGTCCCAGACGACGCCGTCGAACAGCTTGCTGCTGCGCATCGTTTCCTTCGGCACCGGCGTCTTGGCCGCGGCGGCGGCCTGTTTGTAGATGTCGATCTGGTTGATCTGGGTCGCCACCTGCAGGTAGTCCGGATGCTCCTTCAGCAGGCCCCAGCGCTTGTGCTGGGTCAGGAACCACATGCCGTCCGACAGGTACGGATAGGAGACCGCGCCGTCGGCGTAGAACTTCATGTAGTTGGGGTCGTCCCAGTTCTTGCCGAGGCCGTTGGTGTAGCGCCCCAGGATGCGCTGGTTGATCGCGTCCACGCTGGTGTTGACGTAGCTCTTGTCGGCGATGGTCTCGGCCATCTTGTTCTTGTTCTGCAGGCCGGCGTCGATCCACTTGCCGGCCTCGAGGATCGCGGCGGTCACGGCGCGCGCGGTGTTCGGATACTTCTTCACGAAGTCGCCGGTGGTGCCGAGCACCTTCTCGGGATGGTCCTTCCAGATGTCCTGGCTGGTGATCGCCGTGATGCCGATGCCGTCCATGATCGCGCGCTGGCCCCAGGGCTCACCGACGCAAAAACCGTCCATGTTGCCCACGCGCATGTTGGCCACCATCTGCGGCGGCGGCACGGTGATGACCTTGGCGTCCTTCAGCGGGTTGATGCCGTTGGCCGCCATCCAGTAGTACAGCCACATCGCGTGGGTGCCGGTGGGGAAGGTCTGGGCGAAGGTGTATTCGGCTTTTTCCTTGCCCATCACCTTGGCCAGCGATGCGCCGTCGACCGCCCCCTTGTCGGCCAGCTTCTTCGACAGCGTGATGGCTTGCCCGTTGTTGTTGAGGGTCATGAGCACCGCCATGTCCTTCTTCGGGCCGCCGATGCCCAGGTGCACGCCGTAGACCAGGCCGTACAGCACGTGGGCGAAATCCAGTTCGCCGTTCACCAGCTTGTCGCGCACGCCGGCCCAGCTGGCCTCCTTGCTCGGCACGATCTTGACGCCGTACTTCTTGTCGATGCCCAGCACCGAGGCCATCACCACGCTGGCGCAGTCGGTCAGCGGGATGAAGCCGATCTTGACTTCTTCCTTCTCGGGCTTGTCGGAGCCCTGGGCCCAGACGGCGGCACGCAGCGCGGGGTCGAGCCCGGCCACGCCCGCGGCGGCGGCCTGCAGCACTCGGCGGCGACTCAGTGTGGGTTTCAGCGCATCGGTCATGGGTCGTACTCCGGGAAGTGAAAAAAGCGGTTCGGAAAAACGAAAAGGCGCCCTCACCACGCACGGGCCGCTCGAAAACGAGCCCCTGCGGGATAAGGACGCCTTTGTCCGGTTCGGTGGGCCGCACCCGCCGTTGGATGCCGCCTGCCTGAAGACCTTCGTCGGTCTATGGACTGGGAGACAGCAAGCGGCGTGCCAATTGCTGGTTGCTATGAAAAGAGGAGCGTTGAATACCCGTCAATGCTCGCCGTGGCGCGGATTCCGCAAGAGGCCTGCCGTCGCGAAGTGCTTGTGCAGTGCACCATTGCGGGCCGCCGATGCACTCAGGGCGCCTTGTCGACGGGCAGGTACTCGGCCATGGCAAGCACCGATTCGGCGACCTCGACCAGGCGCCGGCCCTGGTTCATCGCGGTCTGGCGCAGCATCTTGTGGGCCTCCTCCTCGCGGATGCGGCGGTGCGCCATCAGCAGTCCCTTGGCGCGCTCGACCAGCTTGCGCTCGTTGAGGGCGGCGCGCACGGTGTCGAGCTCGTCGCCCATCGCCTGCAGCCGGCGCGACTGCTCCTGCACCATGTCGAGGATCGAGCGCTCGAGCTGCCGGCCGTAGGGCGCGCCGCCGGCCGGTGCATCCGGCGTCGCCGGCGCGTCGAGAAAAAAATCCGCCGTTTCCACGCCGTTTCCAACCTGCAGGCTGGCCAGCAGGGCTTCGTGGGCCTGCAGTTCGCTGCGGGCCTGCGTGGTCTTGTGCAGGCAGAGCCCGCGCAGGTCGGCCGCCAGGCGCTCCTCGACCGCCTGCATGGCGTCGATGCGGCGGGTGCAGCAGTCGAACCAGGCCGGGCTCAGCTCGCTGTCGAGCGCCACGCCGGCGGGCGCTGCGCAGGCGATGCGGCGCAGCCGCTCCAGTTCGGCCAGCTGCGCCGCCGCCTGCACCGAGCCCCACACCTCGGCCAGGCCGGGCGCAGCGAAGTCTGCGAACAGCGCGAAGCAATGCTCCTGCGAAGCGATCAGGTGCAGCCATTGCTGCTGGCGGGCGCCGTCGTTGCGGCCCGAGGCGAAGGCCGCGGCGCCGCAGGCCCGCTCCTGGCCCGCGAACTCCTTGCCCTGCATGAAGTTGAACAGTGCGACCAGGAGGCGCGAGATCTCCGGGTCGGTCGCGCCGTCGGCGGCCTCGAACACCACCGCGATCAGGCCGGCGATCAGCTTGCCGAAGGCGGCGGTCGACTGCGCGGCATCGATATCCTGCGCGCCGATCCGCTGGCGCAGCCCGGCCAGGGCGTCCATCCCCGGCAGCACCCAGGCGATCCGGCTGAACAGCCGCGCACCGTTGCCGATGCGGCCGTCGGCGGCGTCGAGCTGGTCGAAGGCCAGGCGCACGGCCTGCTCCTGCCGCAGGCATTCGGCGATCTGGGCGTCGCGCTGCGCGACGAAGCGCTGGCCGCGCGACGCCAGCAGCACGTTCGAGATGCCGCGTTCGCGCTGCAGGGCATGGACCAGCCGGCCGATCGTCGCCACCAGCTCGCTGGTTCGCGCGAGCTGCTCCAGCTCGTCGATTTCGCAGCGCAGGGCGCCGACCAGGAAGCTCAATCCGGATTTCATCGGGGTGTTCTCGAGGCCCGGGGGCCGTTCCAGGGGAATGCAGCAACATCCGTGCCCCGGAACAGGGCGCCGCCTACACTCGACGGATGCATGTACTGGGAATCGAATCCTCCTGCGATGAAACCGGCGTGGCGCTGGTCGAGACCGTGGACGACGGCCTGCCGCGGCTGGCCGCGCACGCGCTGCACAGCCAGATCGCGATGCACCAGGCCTACGGCGGCGTGGTGCCCGAGCTCGCCAGCCGCGACCACATCCGCCGCGTCCTGCCGCTGACCGAAGCGGTGTTCGAAGAGGCCGGCCGGCGCCTGTCCGACGTCGACGTCGTCGCCTACACCCGCGGTCCCGGCCTGGCGGGGGCGCTGCTGGTCGGCGCCGGCGTGGCCTGCGCGCTCGGCGCGGCGCTCGACAAGCCGGTGCTCGGCGTGCACCACCTCGAAGGCCACCTGCTGTCGCCGTTCCTGAGCGCCGATCCGCCCGAATTCCCCTTCGTCGCACTGCTGGTGTCCGGCGGCCATACGCAGCTGATGCGGGTCGACGGGGTCGGGCGCTACGCGCTGCTCGGCGAAACCATCGACGACGCCGCCGGCGAGGCCTTCGACAAGAGCGCCAAGCTCATGGGCCTGCCTTATCCCGGCGGCCCCTGGCTCGCCAAGCTGGCGGAGCAGGGCGATGCCGAGGCCTTCAAGCTGCCGCGTCCGCTGCTGCACAGCGGCAACCTCGACTTTTCCTTCGCCGGTCTGAAGACCGCGGTGCTGACCCAGGCCAAGAAGCTGGGCGACCAGCTGGAGGCCCGCAAGCCCGACCTGGCCGCCTCGACGCAGGCCGCGATCGTCGAGGTGCTGCTCAAGAAGTCGCTGGCGGCGATCGAGCAGACCGGGCTCGACCGCTTCGTGGTCGCGGGCGGGGTGGGCGCCAACCGGGTGCTGCGCCAGCAGCTCGATGCCGCCTGCGCCAGGCGCGGCGTGCGCGTGCACTATCCGGAGCTGCACCTGTGCACCGACAACGGCGCGATGATCGCGATGGCGGCGGCGATGCGGCTGCAGGCCGGCGTCCAGGCGCCGACCGGGCACTACGCCTTCGACGTCAGGCCGCGATGGCCATTGGCGTCGCCGCCGGACGCCTGAGCTCGCTGCGCGCCATCGAAGGCAGCGGCAGCACGTCGAGCATCTTGCGCCACAGCTGCGACCATTGCGGCCAGTCGTGGCCGCCTTCGGTGGTGAAGACATGGCCGGGCGGCAGCGCGTCGGCCAGCAGCTGGTGGTTGGAGGCGAAGCGGTCGCTGAGCCCGTAGCCGAGGTACAGCGGCGGCAGCTGGGCGGCCTTCTGCGGCGACGCGTACTGCTGCAGCCAGGGCCACAGCTTGCGGTCGACTTCCTCGTCCGGCGGCGGCCCCTCGGGTGCCTTCCAGGCCCGCAGGCCGCCGGCCTTGTGGATCTCGGCGCCGATCGGCCGCCGGCCCAGGTAGGGCGCCAGGGCGACGATGCCGTCGACCGCGCCCGGCTTCGCCAGTTCGTGGATCAGGGCGCCGAAGCCGCCGATCGAGATGCCCACCAGCCAGATCGACCGGTAGCCCAGCGCGCGCTGCGGCTCCAGCACGTCGTGGTGCAGCCGCTCGATGAAGGTCTGGTCGTAGTAGTAGGAGACGTCGGCGTCCACCAGCAGGGCGTCGGCCGCGAACTCGCGCTCCCGGACAGCGTTGACGAAGCCCTCGCGCTCGAACTCCTCGGGCTTCAGAAAAGCGCCAGGCAGGAAGACCAGCAGGGTATCGGCCCGGGCGTTGTTCTTGGCAAACTTCAAGTGCGTTTTCATGGCGCTTCGTCGGGCGCCCGCCACCTGCTGCCACCGCAGAACTCGACGATTCGGACGCTAATTAAGAAGAAAGCATTGAAAAATACGTCACAGAACGTGACGTATTTGGCACTTATTGTCAGCCAGAAACATGACAGGGCCAGCAACAGAAAGTTACCGGCCCGTCCATTGGAGGGTATTGCGCCCGGGTCGAACCGGGCGCATGCATCGCGAGGCTCAGTTGATCGCGAGCTGGGCGACGTTGCTCACCGGCACCTGCTTGCCCAGCTTCAGGCTCAGCACGCCGTTCTCGAGCTTGGCCTCGCTGGCGGCGACGTCGATGTCCTGCGGCAGCTCGTAGGCGGCCTTGATCTGGCGCTTGGCTTCGGCCTTGCTTTCGATGCGGACCACGGCGCCTTCGATGCCGATCGTCAGGTCGTCGCGCGACAGGCCGGGCACGTCGAGCGTGAGGGTCCAGGTCTTTTCGTCCTGCTCGACGTTGAGCGAACGCTGCGCACCCGAGAAGGCCTGGTTGACGAAGCGCTCGAGGCTGCGGTCGTAGGTGCGCGGAACGAAGCGGGCGGTGCGGACTGCGGGGGCGAAAAACATGATGAGACTCCTGGGCTGAGGGATGGCTTCCGGGACAAGAATGTGTGTCCCTTACACTGCGCGGCGTTCAACAAGACAAGTGCCGCATGCCATCGCATCTAGGCGCTGCAACAGGGGATTCAAGACAATGCCTTCCAACTTTATTTGGCGTCGCCACGCCTTGAAATTGGCCGCTCTGGCGCTATGCGCGCCGGCTCTCCCGGCGGCCCTGGCGCAATCGGCGCCCCCGATCCGGCTGGCCCTGATCGAAAGCATGAGCGGCCCTTTCGCCAACACCGGCGAGGCCGTGTTCCGCAACCTGCTGTGGGCGGTCGAACGGGTCAACGCCCGCGGCGGCGTCAAGCTGCCGGGCGGCGCGCGCATGCTGCAGCTCGATCGCTACGACAGCAAGGGGCAGAACGAAGAGGCGCTCTCGGCGCTGCGGGCCGCGATGGACGACGGCGCGCGCATCGTGCTGCAGGGCAACTCGTCGGCCACGGCGTCGGCGCTGATCGACGCCATCGACAAGAACAACGAGCGCGACCCATCGCGGCGCGTGCTGTTCCTCAACTACTCGGCGGTCGATCCGGTGCTCACCAACGAGCGCTGCAGCTTCTGGCACTTTCGCTTCGACGCCCATGCCGACATGCGGGTCACGGCGCTGATGCAGGTGCTTCAGGAAGACAAGTCGCTGCAGCGCGTCTACCTGATCGGCCAGGACTACAGCTTCGGCCAGTCGGTGCTGCGCGAATCGCGGCGGCAGCTCGCGGGCCTGCGGCCGGACGTCCAGATCGTCGGCGACGAACTGCATCCGATGGGCCGTGTGAAGGACTTCGCGCCCTACGCGAGCAAGATCATGGCCAGCGGCGCGCAGGGCGTCATCACCGGCAACTGGGGCAACGACCTGACGCTGCTCGTGAAGGCCGCGCGCGAGGCTGGCTTCAACGGCAGCTTCTACACCTTCTACGGCAATGCCCTGGGCGCGCCGGCGGCCATCGGCGATGCCGGCATCGGGCGCGTGGTGGCGGTGGCCGACTGGCTGCCGAACGTGCAGACGCCGCAGAGCGAGGCCTTCTACCGCGACTTCCGCACCCGCTTCCCGAAGCCTTCGGACGACTACGTCCACATGCGCATGCAACTGCTCGTCGAGGCGCTGGCGCAGGCCATCGAGCGGGCCGGCAGCGTCGACACCGTCGCCGTGGCGCGCGCCCTCGAGAAGGCCGATGTCACCCTGGCCGGCCAGCGCGGCCACATGCGCGCCGCGGACCACCAGTTCCAGCAGCCGCTGGTGGTCGGCGTCATGGACCGGCAGGGCGCCCCCGGCGTCAAGTTCGACGTCGAGGGCTCGGGCTACGGCTTCCGGGTCATCAAGTCGATTCCCGCCAGCCGCGCCGAAATGCCAACGAGCTGCAAGATGCAGCGCCCCTGAACTTGTTGCTCGCCCCCAGGGTTCCCCCAACGGCCGGCCTGGCTGCGCCGGCCTTGAAGATACTGCGTCCATCTGATTGCAAGGAAGTTGATCATGCGAGAAGCGATTCAAAACCTCGAGGCCTCCAAGATCCGCGAGGTGGCCAATGCCGGCCTCGGCCGCAGCGACGTGCTGGCCTTCTGGTTCGGCGAGAGCGACGAGGTCACGCCCGAGGTCATCCGCCAGGCCGCGATCGAGTCGCTGCAGCGCGGCGAGACCTTCTACGCCCACAACCTGGGTCTGCCCGAGCTGCGCGAAGCCGTGGCCGCCTACATGAGCGGGCTGCATCCGAAGATCGAGGCCTCGCGCATCGCGATCACCTCGGGCGGCGTCAGCGCGCTGATGCTGGCGGTGCAGGCGCTGGTCGACGCCGGCGACGAGGTGGTGGCGGTCACGCCGGTGTGGCCCAACCTCACGGCGCAGCCTGCGATCCTCGGCGCCACGGTGCGTTGCGTGCCGCTGGTGCCGAGGGCAGGGCAGTGGACGCTCGACCTGGACGCGCTGCGCACCGCCGTCACGCCGGCCACCAAGCTCTTGATCGTCAACGCACCGAACAACCCGACCGGCTGGACGCTCACGCGCGCCGAGCAGCAGGCGATCCTCGAGCATTGCCGCGGCACCGGCACCTGGATCCTGGCCGACGAGGTCTACGAGCGGCTGTACTACGAACCGACGCCCAACGGCTGCGCGCCGAGCTTCCTTGATATCGCGGGCGCCGACGACCGGCTGGTGGTCGCCCACAGCTTCAGCAAGAGCTTCCTGATGACCGGCTGGCGGCTCGGCTGGCTGGTCCTGCCGCCGGACCTGATGGACGGCATGGGCAAGCTGATCGAGTTCAATACTTCCTGCGCCAGCGTCTTCACCCAGCGCGCAGGCATCGCGGCGCTGGCGCACGGCGACGAGATCACGCCGAAGATCGTCGCCCACCTCAAGGCCTGCCGAGACACGCTGCTGCCGCTGCTGGCCGATGTGCCCGGCGTCAAGGTCGCGCCGGCGCGCGGCGGCATGTACGCCTTCTTCCAGCTCGAGGGCTTCGGCGATTCGCTCGAAGTCGCCAAGCGCCTGGTGGTCGAGGCCGGCCTCGGCCTGGCGCCCGGCAACGCCTTCGCCCCGGAAGCCCAGGGCTGGCTGCGCTGGTGCTTCGCCTCGAAGGACCCCGGCCGGCTGGTCGAGGGGGTCGAGCGACTCAAGCGCTGGCTGGCGGCGCAGAACGGGGCGAAAAAGCCTTCCGGTATATAATTCCAAAGCTTTGCATGTCGCAAGCGCACGGTGGGTGCAGTTCCAGCGCCCATCGCAAGTCAAACATCCCGAAGAATTGAATCTCGGGATCGGAACGAAGGAAACACAATGATCGCAGCCTCCATCAAGGCCGAAGTTGTCAAGGACAACGCCCGCGCCGCCAACGATACCGGCAGCCCGGAAGTGCAAGTCGCACTGCTGACCGCCCGCATCAACGAGCTCACGCCTCACTTCAAGACGCACGCCAAGGACCACCACGGTCGCCGCGGCCTGCTGCGCATGGTGAGCCGCCGCCGCAAGCTGCTGGACTACCTCAAGTCCAAGGACGCCGACCGCTACACCGCGCTGATCGCCAAGCTGGGCCTGCGCAAGTAAGTCGAATCGCATGCAAAAACGCCTGGGTTAGTCCGCTAGCTCAGGCGTTTTTTACTTCGGAGCCGCAAAAACAGAGCGAAGCTGTGTCATTCCAGAGAGGTTCTCCCCGAGCTTCCCTGGAATGGCATCGTGTTCTGACAAGCGCTCCAGCCCCCGCGGGGCCCGTGGTCGTCACAGGTCGCCGCCATCCAAACAGGAGCACAACATGAGCCTCTTCAACAAAGTCACCAAGTCCTTCCAATGGGGCGGCAAGACCGTCGTTCTGGAAACCGGCGAGATCGCCCGGCAGGCCAGCGGTGCCGTGACCGTGGACATCGAAGGCACCGTGGTGCTGGCCACCGTGGTCGCCTCCAAGTCGGCCAAGCCCGGCCAGGACTTCTTCCCGCTGACCGTCGACTACATCGAGAAGACCTACGCCGCCGGCAAGATCCCCGGCAGCTTCTTCAAGCGCGAAGCCAAGCCCAGCGAACACGAAACGCTGACCAGCCGCCTGATCGATCGCCCGATCCGCCCGCTGTTCCCCGAAGGCTTCCTGAACGAAGTCCACGTGGTCATCCACACGCTGTCGCTCAACCCCGAAGTCGACGCCGACATCGCCGCCATGATCGGCGTCAGCGCCGCGCTGTCGATCTCCGGCATCCCGTTCAGCGGCCCGATCGGTGCCGCCCGCGTGGGCTACATCAACGGCCAGTACGTGCTGAACCCGGGCCAGACCGCCCGCAAGGATTCGCAGATGGACCTGGTCGTCGCCGGCACCGAAGCCGCCGTGCTGATGGTCGAGTCCGAAGCCCTGCAGCTGAGCGAAGAAATCATGCTCGGCGGCGTGGTGTTCGGCCATGAACAAGCCAACATCGCGATCAACGCGATCCACGAACTGGTGCGCGACGCCGGCAAGCCGGTCTGGGACTGGCAGCCGCCGGCCGAAGACGAAGCCTTCGTTGCCAAGGTCAAGGGCCTGGCCGAAGAAAAGCTGCGCGCGGTCTACCAGATCCGCAGCAAGCAGGCCCGCACCCAGGCCCTGCGCGAAGCCAACGCGAGCGTGATGAACGCGCTGAAGGAAAGCGGCGAACCCTTCGATGCCGGCAAGGTCAACGACCTGCTGTTCGCGATCGAATCGAAGATCGTCCGCAGCCAGATCCTGTCGGGCGAGCCCCGCATCGACGGCCGCGACACCCGCACCGTGCGCCCGATCGAGATCCGCAACGGCGTGCTGCCGCGCACCCACGGCTCGGCGCTGTTCACGCGCGGCGAGACCCAGGCGCTGGTGGTCACCACGCTCGGCACCGAACGCGACGCGCAGCGCATCGACGCGCTGATGGGCGAGTACGAAGACCGCTTCCTGTTCCACTACAACATGCCTCCCTTCGCCACCGGCGAAGTCGGCCGCATGGGTTCGACCAAGCGCCGCGAAGTCGGCCACGGCCGCCTCGCCAAGCGCGCGCTGGTCGCGGTGCTGCCGAACAAGGAAGAGTTCCCGTACACGATCCGCGTGGTGTCCGAGATCACCGAATCGAACGGCTCCTCGTCGATGGCTTCGGTCTGCGGCGGCTGCCTGTCGATGATGGACGCCGGCGTGCCGATGAAGGCCCACGTGGCCGGCATCGCCATGGGCCTGATCAAGGAAGACAACCGCTTCGCCGTGCTGACCGACATCCTGGGCGACGAAGATCACCTGGGTGACATGGACTTCAAGGTGGCCGGCACGACCAACGGCATCACCGCGCTGCAGATGGACATCAAGATCCAGGGCATCACCAAGGAAATCATGCAGGTCGCCCTGGCTCAGGCCAAGGAAGCGCGCATGCACATCCTCGGCAAGATGCAAGAGGCGATGGGCGAAGCCAAGGCCGAGGTGTCGACCTTCGCCCCGCGCCTGACCACGCTCAAGATCAACCCCGAGAAGATCCGCGACGTGATCGGCAAGGGCGGCTCGGTGATCCGCGGCCTGCAGGAAGAAACCGGCACCACGATCAACATCGACGAAGACGGCACCATCACGATCGCCTCGACCGATCCGGAGAAGGCCGAAGCCGCCAAGAAGCGCATCGAGCAGATCACCGCCGAAGTCGAAATCGGCAAGGTCTACGAAGGCCCGGTCACCAAGATCCTGGACTTCGGCGCGCTGATCAACCTGCTGCCCGGCAAGGACGGCCTGCTGCATATCAGCCAGATCGCGCACGAGCGCGTCGAGAAGGTCACCGACTACCTGAGCGAAGGCCAGATCGTCAAGGTCAAGGTGCTCGAGACCGACGAGAAGGGCCGCGTCAAGCTGTCCATGAAGGCCCTGACCGAGCGTCCGGCCGGCATGGAATTCAGCGAGCGCCCGCCGCGCGAAGACCGCGGCGACCGCGGCGACCGTGGTGGCGAGCGCCGCGAGCGTTCGGACCGCGGCGACCGCGGCGGCGATCGTCCGCCGCGCGCCGAGCGCGCACCGCGTTTCGAGAACAACGAGCGCGGCGGCGAGCAAGCCGTGGAGCAGGTGGCCGAGCAGCAGCCGGTTCAGGAATCGAACCGCGGCGACGGCCAGGCCTGATGGAGCCGCGATGGCGGCGACGCCATCGCGCTGGACCGCGTGCCGCCCGCGTTCTGCGCGGCGGCCGCTACCCGGAAAGAGACCATGAAAGCCATTGAGATCACATCGTTCGGCGCCCCCGAGGTGCTGCGCATGGTGGAACGTCCTGCGCCGGTTGCCGGCGCGGGCGAATTGCTGATCCGTGTGGCCGCGAGCGGTGTCAACCGCCCCGACGTGCTGCAGCGGACCGGCAACTACCCGGTGCCGCCGGGCGCCTCCGACCTGCCCGGACTCGAAGTCGCGGGCGAGATCGTCGCCGGCGACGAGAAGGCGCTGGCCGAGGCCGGCTTCAAGATCGGCGACCACGTCTGCGCGCTGGTCGCCGGCGGCGGGTACGCCGAACTGTGCGTCGCACCGGTGGCCCAGTGCCTGCCGGTGCCCAAGGGCTGGAGCGACGTCGAGGCGGCCACGCTGCCCGAGACCTTCTTCACGGTCTGGAGCAACGTCTTCGAGCGCGGCCGCCTGCAGAAGGGCGAGACCCTGCTGATCCAGGGCGGCACCAGCGGCATCGGCGTCACCGCGATCCAGCTCGCCAAGGCGCTCGGCGCCACCGTGATCGCGACCGCCGGCAGCGACGACAAGTGCGAGGCCTGCCTGAAGCTCGGCGCCGACCACGCGATCAACTACAAGACGGCCGATTTCGCCGAAGAGACCAAGCGCCTCACCGGCGGCAAGGGCGTCGACGTCATCCTCGACATGGTGGCCGGCGGCTACGTGGCGCGCGAGATCGACTGCCTGGCCGAAGACGGCCGGCTGGTGATCATCGCGGTGCAGGGCGGTGTCAAGGCCGAGATCAACGCCGGCCTGGTGCTGCGCCGCCGCCTGACCATCACCGGCTCGACCCTGCGGCCGCGGCCGGTCGCGTTCAAGGGCGCGATCGCGAAGGCGCTGCGCGAGCGCGTCTGGCCGCTGCTCGAGAGCGGCGCGGTCAAGCCGATCATCCACAGCCGCTTCGCCGCGGCCGGGGAGCCCAGCGGCGCCGCGCAGGCCCACGTCCTGATGGAATCGAATCAGCACATCGGCAAGATCGTGCTGACCTGGTGAACAACAAAGACATGACGACCAAGAAGAAGCTGATCGCAGGCAACTGGAAGATGAACGGCAGCCTGGCTGCCAACGAGGCGCTGCTGAAGGCCTTGCTGGCGGGCGTGGGCGCCCCGGGTTGCGAAGTCGCGGTCTGCGTGCCGGCGCCTTACCTGGCGCAGGTGCAGTCGCTGGTGGCGGGTTCGCCGATCGCGCTCGGCGCGCAGGACCTCTCGGCGCAGCCGCAGGGCGCCTTCACCGGCGAGCAATCGGCGGCGATGCTGAAGGATTTCGGCGTGCGTTACGCGATCGTCGGGCACTCCGAGCGGCGCCAGTACCACGGCGAGACCGACGAGGTCGTGGCGGCCAAGACCGCCATCGCCCTGGCCAACGGCATCACGCCGATCGTCTGCGTCGGCGAGACCCTGGCGGAACGCGACGCAGGGCGCACCGAAGAGGTCGTCAAGCGCCAGCTGGCCGCCGTGATCCACGTCAACGGCCATTGCATCAGCGAGATCGTGGTGGCCTACGAGCCGGTGTGGGCCATCGGCACCGGCAAGACCGCCACGCCGGCGCAGGCGCAGGCCGTGCATGCGGTGCTGCGCGCCCAGCTGCACCATGCGGCGAGCGAGCACGCCGCCGGCATCCGCATCCTTTACGGCGGCAGCATGAACGCGGCCAATGCGGCCGAGCTGCTGGCCGAAGCCGACATCGACGGCGGCCTCATCGGCGGCGCGTCCCTGAAGGCCCCCGATTTCCTGCAGATCATTGCAGCGGCCCGCTGAACGCGCGGCCGGAAGACAAATTTAGGAGTTAGATCGAATGAACGTGGTCCTCAATATCCTGGTGGGCGTGCAGATGCTCACCGCTCTCGCGATGATCGGGCTGATCCTGGTCCAGCACGGCAAGGGCGCCGACATGGGCGCGGCCTTCGGCAGCGGCAGCGCCGGCAGCCTGTTCGGGGCCAGCGGCAGCGCGAACTTCCTGTCGCGCACCACCGCGGTGCTGGCCGCCGTGTTCTTTGCGTGCACCTTGCTGCTGGCCTACTTCGGCCATGCCCGCCCGGCGGGCGGCGGCAGCCTGCTCGAACGCGCGGCGATCGGCGCGCCCGTGGCTCCGGCCCCGGCCCCCGCGCCGGTCGATTCGGCGGCCCAGATCCCGGCCGGCAGCGCTGCCCCCGCACCGGCGGCGCCTGCCTCGGCACCGGCTGCGCCCGCCGCCGGCGCGGGCCAGATCCCGGCCAAGTGATACAAGTAGAGATCTCTTCGCTCGTCGAGTGAAAACAGGCGTTTTTCAGGGTAAACTCTAAAGCTGCACCGGAAAGCCAAAGCCTCACAAGGTTCCTCATGCCATCCGGGCAAGCAAAAACCGCGGTCGTGGTGAAATTGGTAGACACGCTATCTTGAGGGGGTAGTGGCGAAAGCTGTGCGAGTTCGAGTCTCGCCGACCGCACCAAATATCACCGGCAGGAATATTGCTTCCTGCCGGTGGCAAGCGGTGATAGAACCCCCTGATGAACCTCGATTCCTACCTCCCCGTCCTGTTGTTCATCCTGGTCGGCGTCGGAGTCGGCGTTGCGCCTCAGGTTCTGGGTTACATCCTCGGTCCCAACCGGCCCGACGCAGCTAAAAATTCCCCTTACGAGTGCGGCTTCGAAGCCTTCGAAGATGCGCGCATGAAGTTTGACGTCCGGTACTACCTGGTCGCCATCCTCTTCATTCTTTTCGACCTCGAAATCGCTTTTCTCTTTCCTTGGGCCATCGCGCTCAAGGAGGTCGGTGCCGTCGGCTTCTGGGCCATGATGATTTTCCTGGCCATCCTCGTCGTGGGCTTCGCCTACGAGTGGAAAAAGGGCGCACTCGACTGGGAATGACAAGGAATCCGCAAAATGGCCATTGAAGGCGTCATGAAGGAAGGCTTCGTCACCACCACCTACGACTCGGTGGTGAACTGGGCCAAGACCGGATCACTGTGGCCCATGACCTTCGGTCTGGCCTGCTGTGCCGTGGAGATGATGCACGCGGGCGCCGCCCGCTACGACATCGACCGCTTCGGCATGCTGTTCCGCCCCAGCCCGCGCCAGTCCGATCTGATGATCGTGGCCGGCACGCTGTGCAACAAGATGGCGCCGGCGCTGCGCAAGGTCTACGACCAGATGCCCGAGCCGCGCTGGGTGCTGTCGATGGGCTCGTGCGCCAATGGCGGTGGCTACTACCACTACAGCTATTCGGTCGTGCGCGGCTGCGACCGCATCGTGCCGGTCGACGTCTATGTGCCGGGCTGCCCGCCGACCGCCGAGGCGCTTCTGTACGGAATCATCCAACTCCAGCAGAAGATCCGCCGCACCAACACGATCGCGCGCGCCTGAAGAGCGAGAGACATGACCGACTTTGCCATTTCTCCCGAGGCGCTGCAGACCCAGATCACCGAAACACTTGGCTCCAAGGCGAAGAGCGTCGTGCTCGCGCTGGGCGAGGTGACGGTGGTGGTGGGTGCCGCCGACTATCTCGAAGCCGCCACCTTGCTGCGTGACGCGCCGGGCTGCCGCTTCGAGCAGCTGATCGACCTCTGCGGCATGGACTACTCCGGCTACCGCGACGGCGAGTGGCAAGGCGAGCGCTTCGGCGTCGTCTCGCACCTGCTGTCGGTGAGTCTCAACCAGCGCGTGCGCCTCAAGGTGTTCGTGCCGAACGAAGACCTGCCGGTCGTCGATTCGCTGACCAGCGTCTGGAACGCGGCCGGCTGGTTCGAGCGCGAAGCCTTCGACCTCTACGGCATCGTGTTCGAGGGGCACGACGACCTGCGCCGCATCCTGACCGACTACGGCTTCATCGGCCACCCGTTCCGCAAGGATTTCCCGGTGTCGGGCCATGTCGAGATGCGCTATGACCCGGAACAGAAGCGCGTGATCTACCAGCCGGTCTCAATCGAGCCGCGCGAGATCACGCCGCGCGTGATCCGCGAAGACAACTACGGTGGTGGATTGCACTGATGGCCGAAATCAAGAACTACACGCTGAACTTCGGTCCCCAGCATCCGGCAGCACACGGCGTGCTGCGCCTCGTGCTCGAGCTCGACGGCGAAGTCATCCAGCGCGCCGACCCGCATATCGGCCTGCTGCACCGCGCCACCGAGAAGCTCGCCGAGTCGCGCACCTTCATCCAGTCGCTGCCCTACATGGACCGTCTCGACTACGTGTCGATGATGAGCAACGAGCATGCGTACTGCCTCGCGATCGAGCGCCTCATGGGCCTCGACGTGCCGCTGCGGGCGCAATACATCCGCGTCATGTTCGCCGAGATCACCCGGCTGCTGAACCACCTGCTGTGGCTCGGCGCGCACGGTCTCGACTGCGGCGCGATGAACATGCTCATCTACTGCTTCCGCGAGCGCGAAGACCTGTTCGACATGTACGAGGCGGTGTCGGGTGCGCGCATGCACGCGGCCTACTTCCGTCCGGGCGGTGTCTACCGCGACCTGCCGGACGTCATGCCGCAGTACAAGGTCAGCAAGATCAAGAACGCGAAGGCGATCGAGCGGCTCAACGAGAATCGCCAGGGCTCGCTGCTCGACTTCATCGACGACTTCTGCAAGCGCTTCCCGAAGATGGTCGACGAGTACGAGACGCTGCTCACCGACAACCGCATCTGGAAGCAGCGCACCGTGGGCATCGGCGTGGTGTCGCCGGAGCGCGCGCTCAACCTCGGCTTCACCGGCCCGATGCTGCGTGGCTCGGGCATCGCCTGGGACCTGCGCAAGAAGCAGCCCTACGACGTCTACGACCGCATGGAGTTCGACGTCCCGGTGGGCGTCACCGGCGACTGCTACGACCGCTACCTGGTGCGCGTCGAGGAGATGCGCCAGGCCAACAAGATCATCCAGCAATGCTCGGCCTGGCTGCGTGCCAACCCGGGCCCGGTGATCACCGCCAACCACAAGGTGGCGGCGCCGGCGCGCGAGTCCATGAAGGCCAACATGGAAGAGCTGATCCATCACTTCAAGCTCTTCACCGAAGGTTTCCATGTGCCCGAAGGCGAGGCCTACGCCGCCGTCGAGCATCCCAAGGGCGAGTTCGGCATCTACCTCGTGAGCGACGGTGCCAACAAGCCCTACCGCCTGAAGATCCGCGCACCGGGCTTCCCGCATCTGGCGGCCCTGGACGAAATGGCGCGCGGCCACATGATTGCCGACGCTGTCGCCGTGATCGGCACCATGGACATCGTGTTCGGCGAGATCGATCGATGAGCCTTCCCATGCATTCCGACACTTCTTCCCACGGCAGCCAAGCGGCGCTGTCGGCCGCCACGCTGGAGCGTTTCGCCCGCGAGGTCGCCAAGTACCCGCCGGCCGGCAAGCAGTCGGCCGTGATGGCCTGCCTGGCGATCGTGCAGCAGGACGAGGGCTTCGTGAGCGAGCAGCGCGAGCGCGAGATCGCCGCCTACCTCGGCATGGCCCCGATCGCGGTGCACGAGGTCACGACCTTCTACAACATGTACAACCAGCGGCCGCTGGGCGCGTACAAGCTCAACGTCTGCACCAATCTGCCGTGCCAGCTGCGCGACGGCGCGAAGGCGCTGGCCCATCTCGAGCAGAAGCTCGGCATCCGCATGGGCGAGACCACGCCCGACGGCATGTTCACCTTGCAGCAGAGCGAGTGCCTCGGCGCCTGCGCCGACTCGCCGGTGATGCTGGTCAACGACCGCACCATGTGCAGCTTCATGAGCAACGAGAAGCTCGACCAGCTGATCGACGGCTTGCGCGGCGCCACCGCAAAGGGAGCCCAATGATGTCGCCCGAGCAAGTACTCCAGCAGTTCCAGGCCACTGGCGTCCAGACCTGCTTCCACGACCGCCACATCGAGCCCCAGATCTATGCCGGCCTGAACGGCACCAACTGGCGCCTGGCCGACTACGAGGCGCGCGGCGGCTACAAGGCGCTGCGCAAGATCCTCACCGAGGGCCTGACGCCCGACCAGGTGATCGCCGAAGTCAAGGCCTCGGGCCTGCGCGGCCGCGGTGGCGCCGGATTCCCGACCGGCCTCAAGTGGAGCTTCATGCCGCGCCAGTTCCCGGGCCAGAAGTACCTGGTCTGCAACTCGGACGAGGGCGAGCCCGGCACCTGCAAGGACCGCGACATCCTGCAGTTCAATCCGCACATCGTGATCGAGGGCATGGCCATCGCCGCCTATGCGATGGGCATCAGCGTGGGCTACAACTACATCCACGGCGAGATCTTCCAGACCTACGACCGCTTTGAAGAGGCGCTCGAAGAGGCGCGCGCCGCCGGCTATCTCGGCGACGGCATCATGGGCAGCGCCTACAACTTCCAGCTGCATGCGGCGCACGGCTTCGGCGCCTACATCTGCGGCGAAGAGACCGCACTGCTCGAATCGCTCGAAGGCAAGAAGGGCCAGCCGCGCTTCAAGCCGCCGTTCCCGGCCAGCTTCGGCCTCTACGGCAAGCCGACCACGATCAACAACACCGAGACCTTCGCGGCCGTGCCGTGGATCATCAACAACGGCGGCGTGGCCTACCTCGAGTGCGGCAAGCCGAACAACGGCGGCACCAAGATCTACTCGGTCAGCGGTGACGTCGAGCTCCCCGGCAACTACGAAGTGCCGATGGGCACGCCGTTCTCGAAGCTGCTCGAGCTCGCGGGCGGCGTGCGCAAGGGCCGCCAGCTCAAGGCCGTGATCCCGGGCGGATCGTCGGCGCCGGTGCTGCCGGCCGACATCATGATGCAGTGCACGATGGACTACGACTCCATCGCCAAGGCCGGCTCGATGCTGGGCTCGGGCGCGGTCATCGTGATGGACGACAGCCGCTCGATGGTCGAGTCGCTCAAGCGCCTCTCGTATTTCTACATGCACGAATCCTGCGGCCAGTGCACGCCCTGCCGCGAGGGCACGGGCTGGCTCTGGCGGGTGGTCGACCGCATCCACAACGGCCATGGCAAGGCGTCCGACATGGACCTGCTGAACTCGGTCGCCGACAACATCCAGGGCCGCACCATCTGCGCGCTGGGCGATGCCGCCGCGATGCCGGTGCGGGCCATGATCAAGCACTTCCGTCACGAGTTCGAGGCACTGATCCCGGGCTACGTCCCGAAGACGGCCGCCCGGGCCTGACGAGCGCGAGAAGAAAAACATATGGTTGAAATCGAACTCGACGGCAAGAAGGTCGACATCGTCGAAGGCAGCATGATCATGCATGCGGCCGACAAGGCGGGTACCTACATCCCGCACTTCTGCTATCACAAGAAACTCAGCATCGCGGCCAACTGCCGCATGTGCCTGGTCGACGTCGAGAAGGCGCCCAAGCCGATGCCGGCCTGCGCCACCCCCGTGACGCAGGGCATGATCGTCCGCACCAAGAGCGACAAGGCCATCAAGGCCCAGCAGTCGGTGATGGAGTTCCTGCTGATCAACCACCCGCTCGATTGCCCGATCTGCGACCAGGGCGGCGAATGCCAGCTGCAGGACCTGGCCGTGGGCTACGGCGGCTCTTCCTCGCGCTACGAGGAAGAAAAGCGCGTCGTCTTCCACAAGGACGTCGGCCCGCTGATCAGCATGGAAGAGATGAGCCGCTGCATCCATTGCACGCGCTGCGTCCGCTTCGGCCAGGAAGTGGCCGGCGTGATGGAGCTCGGCATGTCGCATCGCGGCGAGCACTCCGAGATCGAGACCTTCCTGGGCGACTCGGTCGACTCCGAGCTGTCGGGCAACATGATCGACATCTGCCCGGTCGGCGCGCTCACCAGCAAGCCATTCCGCTACAGCGCCCGCACCTGGGAGCTGTCGCGCCGCAAGTCGGTCAGCCCGCACGACTCCACCGGTGCCAACCTGATCGTCCAGGTCAAGAACAACCGCGTGATGCGCGTGGTGCCGCTCGAGAACGAAGACGTCAACGAGTGCTGGATCGCCGACCGCGACCGCTTCTCGTACGAGGCCCTCAACGGCCCCGAGCGCCTGACGCAGCCGATGCTGAAGCAGGGCGGCCAGTGGCAGCAGGTCGACTGGCAGACCGCGCTCGAATACGTCGCCAATGGCTTGAAGCAGATCAAGGCCGACCACGGCGCGAAGAGCATCGGCACGCTCGCCAGCCCGCACAGCACGCTCGAAGAGCTGCAGCTGGCCAAGCTGCTGACCCACGGCCTGGGCAGCGGCAACATCGACTACCGCCTGCGCAACGCCGAGTTCGGCGCCGCCGAAGGCATCCGCTGGCTCGGCACTTCCGTGGCTTCGCTGTCGCAGCTGCAGCGCGTGCTGGTGGTCGGCTCGAACCTGCGCAAGGACCATCCGCTGTTCGCCCAGCGCATCCGCCAGTCGGTCCGCAAGGGTGGGGCGCTGAGCGCCATCACCTCGGCCGAACTGCTGGCCGATGCCGACGCCTGGGCCATGCCGATCGCCAACGCCGTCACCCTGCCGGCCGACCAATGGGTCGACGCGCTGGTCGAACTGGCGGGCGCCATCGCCGAAAGCACAGGCGCCCAGGCACCGGTCGCCCTCAGCGGCGCCGCCAGCGACGCCGCGAAGGCGCTGGCCGCCTCGCTGCTCGGCGGCGAACGCAAGGCGATCCTGCTCGGCAATGCCGCGGCCCATCACGCCCGCGCCGGCAGCCTGCTGGCGCTGGCCAACTGGATCGGCGCCCAGACTGGCGCCAGCGTCGGCTACCTGACCGAAGCCGCCAACACGGTCGGCGCGCAACTGGTCGGCGCGCTGCCGCGCGACGGCGCCCTGAACGCCGCCCAGATGCTCGCAGGCGGCCTCAAGGCCGTGCTGCTGCTCAACACCGAACCCGTGTTCGACTCGGCCGCCGGCGAGGCCGCGATCGAAGGCCTCGCGCACGCGCAGATGGTCGTCACGCTGAGCCCGTTCAAGGCCAACCTCGAATTCAGCGACGTGCTGCTGCCGATCGCGCCGTTCACCGAAACGCCGGGCACCTTCGTCAATGCCGAAGGCCGCCTGCAGAGCTTCCATGCGGTCGTCAAGCCGCAGGGCGAAGCGCGTCCGGCCTGGAAGGTGCTGCGCGTGCTGGCGAACCTGCTCGGCCTGCCGGGCTTCGCCTTCGAATCCACCGCCGACGTGCTGGCCGAGATCGACTCGCCGGTCCAGGTCGCGGCCGGAAAGCTGTCCAACGCCACCGCCGCCGAGATCGACATGGGCGTCGCGGCCGAATCGGCCCCGGTGGTCGCGAGCATCTACCAGCTCGACTCGATCGTGCGCCGCGCGCCTTCGCTGCAGCTCACCGCCGACGCCCGCCAGGCCGCGGCCCTGCAGGAGGTGTCGGCATGATCGACGCGCTGCACGGCTTCGGCCTCGGCCTGGTCTCGGCCGGCTGGTGGACCGGCTTCCTCTGGCCGGTGATCTGGACCCTGATCAAGATCATCGTCGTCGTGATCCCGCTGATGGGCGCGGTCGCCTACCTCACGCTCTGGGAGCGCAAGGCCATCGGCTTCACGCAGATCCGCATCGGCCCCAACCGCATCGGCCCGCTGGGCCTGCTGCAGCCGATCGCCGACGCGCTCAAGCTGCTGACCAAGGAAATCATCCTCCCGACGGTGGCCAACAAGGGCTTGTTCCTGCTCGGCCCGATCATGACCATCATGCCGGCGCTGGCCGCCTGGGCGGTCATTCCATTCGGACCCGAGGTCGCGCTCGCCAACATCAACGCCGGCCTGCTGTTCGTCATGGCCATCACCTCGCTCGAGGTCTATGGCGTGATCATCGCGGGCTGGGCCTCGAACTCGAAGTACGCCTTCCTGGGTGCGCTGCGCGCGTCGGCCCAGATGGTCAGCTACGAAATCGCGATGGGCTTCTGCTTCGTGGTCGTGCTGATGGTGTCGGCCAGCCTGAACATGACGGACATCGTGATGGGGCAGGGCAGGGGCCATTTCGCCTCGATGGGCATCGGCTTCCTGTCGTGGAACTGGCTGTCGCTGCTGCCGATCTTCGTCGTCTACTTCATCTCGGGCCTGGCCGAAACCAACCGCCACCCCTTCGACGTCGTCGAAGGCGAATCGGAAATCGTCGCCGGCCACATGATCGAGTACTCGGGCATGAGCTTCGCGATGTTCTTCCTGGCCGAGTACGCCAACATGTGGCTGGTCTCGATCCTGTGCGCGGTGCTGTTCCTCGGCGGCTGGCTGCCCCCGTTCGACTTCCTGGCCTTCATCCCGGGCTGGATCTGGCTCGGCATCAAGACCTTCTGCGTGGTCACGATGTTCCTCTGGGTCCGTTCGACCTTCCCGCGCTTCCGCTATGACCAGATCATGCGGCTGGGCTGGAAGATCTTCATTCCGGTCACCTTGGTGTGGCTGGTGGTGGTCGGCGCCTGGATGCAGACCCCCTTCAACATCTGGAAATAACCGGAACTGCCATGACTGCGCCTTCTGCCAGCGCGCTTGCGCGCTCCTCCACGACCGCCTCCGCGCCTTTCTCGCTCAAGGACTTCCTGTCCAGCTTCATGCTGGTGGAACTGTTCAAGGGCCTCGCGCTGACCGGCAAGTACGCCTTCAGCCGCAAGATCACCGTCCAGTTCCCGGAAGAGAAGACGCCGCTGTCGCCACGCTTTCGCGGCCTGCATGCGCTGCGCCGCTACGAGAACGGCGAAGAGCGCTGCATCGCCTGCAAGCTCTGCGAGGCCGTGTGCCCGGCGCTCGCGATCACGATCGAATCCGATGTCCGCGACGACGGCTCGCGCCGCACCACGCGCTACGACATCGACCTGACCAAGTGCATCTTCTGCGGCTTCTGCGAAGAAAGCTGCCCGGTCGACTCGATCGTCGAAACCCACATCTTCGAGTACCACGGCGAGAAGCGGGGCGACCTGTACTTCACCAAGGACATGCTGCTCGCCGTCGGCGACCGCTACGAAAAAGAAATCGCCGCCAACAAGGCGGCGGACGCCAAGTACCGCTGAAGCGGCTGGCTGAACCCGAAGAAAACGAATCCTATCCATGGACGCCAAGACCGGTCTGTTCTATCTGTTTGCCGCGGTGCTGCTGTTTGCAGCCTTCCGCGTCATCACCGCGCGCAACCCCGTGTATGCGGCGCTCTACCTGGTGCTGGCGTTCTTCCAGGCATCGGCCATCTGGCTCCTGCTGCGCGCGGAGTTCCTTGCCATCACGCTGGTCCTCGTCTATGTCGGGGCGGTGATGGTGCTGTTCCTGTTCGTGGTGATGATGCTGGACATCAATGTCGAAGGCCTGCGAGAGGGCTTCTGGAAGCACTTCCCGCTGGCCGCCGGGGTGGGTGCGCTGATTGCGCTTGAAATGGCCGCAGTGCTGATGGGCGGCTTCCGCCTGACCTCGCCGAAGACCCTGTCGGCGATTCAGGGCCCAGAGACCTCGAACACGCTCGAACTCGGCAAGCTGCTCTATTCGCAATACCTCTATCCGCTGGAAATCGCTGCCGTGATCCTGCTGGTGGCGATCATCGCCGCCATCGCGCTGACCCTGCGCACCCGCAAGGACAGCAAGTACGTGAACCCGGCCGACCAGGTCCGCGTCAAGGCGCGCGACCGCGTGCGCATCGTCCAGATGCCCGTCACGCGACAGGCCGAACCGGCCGCGGAGCCAGCAGCGCCCGCAGCGGAGACCAAGGCATGACGCTCACGCTCGGACACTTTCTTTCGCTAGGCGCGATGCTCTTCGCGCTGTCGGTCATCGGCATTTTCCTGAACCGCAAGAACCTGATCGTGCTGCTCATGTGCGTCGAGCTGATGCTGCTCGCGGTCAACATGAACTTCGTCGCCTTCTCGTATTTCCTCGGCGACATGCACGGGCAGGTCTTCGTGTTCTTCATCCTGACGGTCGCGGCGGCCGAGTCGGCCATCGGGCTGGCGCTGCTGGTGCTGCTGTTCCGCAACAAGTCGAACATCAACGTCGACGAGCTGAATGCGCTGAAGGGCTGAAGAAGGTTTACTCATGAGCGCTACTCTTTCCGCATCCACCCTGCTGGCCGTTCCGCTGGCGCCACTGGTCGGCGCCGTCGTCGCCGGCCTGTTCGGCACGAAGTTCGGCGGCAACCACATCGGCCGCCGCGTCACCCATTCGCTGACCATCCTCGGCGTGCTGGTGTCCTTCATCATTTCGGCGATGACGCTCGACAGCGTGGTCAACGACGGTGCCCGTTTCAACGCCACCATCTACGAATGGATGACGGTCGGCGGCCTCAAGATGGAAGTCGGCTTCCTGATCGACGGCCTGACCGCGATGATGATGTGCGTCGTGACCTTCGTGTCGCTGATGGTCCACATCTACACCATCGGCTACATGCAGGACGATGACGGCTACAACCGCTTCTTCGCCTACATCTCGCTCTTCACCTTCTCGATGCTGATGCTCGTCATGAGCAACAACATGCTCCAGCTGTTCTTCGGCTGGGAGGCGGTGGGCCTGGTGTCCTACCTGCTGATCGGCTTCTGGTACAACCGGCCGACCGCGATCTTCGCCAACATGAAGGCCTTCCTGGTCAACCGGGTCGGCGACTTCGGCTTCATCCTGGGCATCGGCTTGCTGGCCGCCTACGCCGGCTCGTTGAACTACGGCGAAGTCTTCGGCAAGGCCGACGCGCTGGCCAAGCTGAACTTCCCGGGCACCGAGTGGATGCTGCTCACGGTGGCCTGCATCTGCCTGTTCATCGGCGCCATGGGCAAGAGCGCGCAGTTCCCGCTGCACGTCTGGCTGCCCGACTCGATGGAAGGCCCGACCCCGATCTCCGCCCTGATCCACGCCGCGACCATGGTCACGGCCGGCATCTTCATGGTGGCGCGGATGTCGCCGCTGTTCGAACTGAGCGACACGGCCCTGAGCTTCATCCTCGTGATCGGCGGCATCACCGCGCTGTTCATGGGCTTCCTGGGCGTCATCCAGAACGACATCAAGCGCGTGGTGGCCTATTCCACGCTGTCGCAGCTCGGCTACATGACCGTGGCACTCGGCGCCTCGGCCTATTCGGTGGCCGTGTTCCACCTGATGACGCACGCCTTCTTCAAGGCGCTGCTGTTCCTCGGCGCCGGCTCGGTGATCATCGGCATGCACCACAACCAGGACATGCGCTGGATGGGCAATGTGCGCAAGTACATGCCGATCACCTGGATCACCTCGCTGGTGGGCTCGCTGGCGCTGATCGGGACGCCGTTCTTCTCGGGCTTCTATTCGAAGGACAGCATCATCGAAGCGGTGCACGAGAGCCACCTGTGGGGGTCGGGCTTCGCCTACTTCGCGGTGCTGGCGAGCGTGTTCGTCACCGCGCTCTATTCGTTCCGCATGTATTTCATGGTGTTCCACGGCAAGGAGCGCTTCGACCAGAACCCGGACGCGCACCACGACGACCACGGTCACGGCCACGACGACCATCACGAGCCGCACGAGTCGCCGTGGGTGGTCTGGGTGCCGCTGGTCGCGCTGGCGATCCCGTCGGTCGTGATCGGCTTCATGACGATCGAGCCGTTGCTTTTCGGCGAGTTCTTCAAGGGTGCGATCTACGTCGACGCAAGCAAGCATGAAGCCATGAAGGAACTGGCCGAGGCTTTCCACGGTCCGGTGGCGATGGCCCTCCACGGCCTGACGGCAGCGCCGTTCTGGCTCGCACTCGCCGGTGTCGTGGTGGCCTGGTACCTGTACCTGGTCAACCCGGCCCTGCCGGCCGCGATCAAGCGCGCCTTCGGCCCGATCTACACCCTGCTCGAGAACAAGTACTACATGGACTGGTTCAACGAGAACGTCATTGCCCGCGCCACCCGCGCCCTCGGCACCGGCCTCTGGAAGGGCGGCGACCAGGGGATCATCGACGGCGGCATCGTCAACGGCTCATGGAAGCTGGTCGGCCGCATCGCAGGTGCGGTGCGCTGGCTGCAGACGGGCTTTATCTATCACTACGCTTTCTCGATGCTGATCGGCATCTTCGTCCTGATGTCGTACTTCGTCTGGTTCAAGCGGTAAGCGGCTCTCTGGAGAAAAACAAAAATGGGTTTGTTGAGCCTTGCCATATGGATGCCGATCGCCTTCGGCGTCGTGCTGTTGGCCTTCGGTCGGGATGAACACGCCAGGGGCGTGCGCTGGGTTGCGCTGATCGGTTCGGTCGCGAGCTTCCTGGTCACCTTGCCGCTCTGGTCGCGATTCCAGAACGGCACCGCGGCGATGCAGTTCGTCGAGAAGGAGCGCTGGATCGAGCGCTTCAATATCCACTACCACGTCGGCCTGGACGGCATCTCGTTCTGGCTGGTGCTGCTGACCGCCTTCATCACCGTGATCGTCGTGATCTCGGCCTGGGAGGTCATCACCGAGCGCGTGAACCAGTACATGGGCGCCTTCCTGATCCTCTCGGGGCTCATGATCGGCACCTTCTCGGCGCTCGACGGCATCCTGTTCTACACCTTCTTCGAAGCCACCCTGATCCCGATGTACCTGATCATCGGTATCTGGGGCGGTCCGAACAAGATCTACGCGGCCTTCAAGTTCTTCATCTATACCTTGCTCGGCTCGCTGCTGATGCTGGTCGCGCTGATCTACCTGTACAACAAGTCGGGCGGCAGCTTCGACATCCTGACCTGGCACAAGCTGCCGCTGTCGGGCCAGGCGCAGACCTTCCTGTTCTTCGCCTTCTTCTCGGCCTTCGCGGTCAAGGTGCCGATGTGGCCGGTCCATACTTGGTTGCCCGACGTGCACGTTGAGGCACCCACCGGCGGCTCCGCGGTGCTGGCGGCGATCATGCTGAAGCTCGGCGCCTACGGCTTCCTGCGCTTCTCGATGCCGATCGCGCCCGATGCCTCGCACGAATGGGCCTGGCTCATGATCGCGCTGTCGCTGATCGCGGTGATCTACGTCGGCCTGGTGGCGCTGGTGCAGCAGGACATGAAGAAGCTGGTGGCCTATTCGTCGGTGGCCCACATGGGCTTCGTGACGCTCGGCTTCTTCATCTTCAACGAACTCGGCGTCGCCGGCGGCATCGTCCAGATGATTGCCCACGGCTTCGTCTCGGGCGCGATGTTCCTTTGCATCGGCGTGCTCTACGACCGCGTGCATTCGCGCCAGATCGCCGACTACGGCGGCGTGGTCAACACCATGCCCAAGTTCGCCGCCTTCGCGCTGCTGTTCGCGATGGCCAACTGCGGGCTGCCGGCCACCGCCGGTTTCGTCGGCGAATGGATGGTGATCCTCGGCGCGGTCAAGGCCAACTTCTGGCTCGGCGTCGGTGCCGCGACCGCGCTGATCTTCGGCGCCGCCTACACGCTGTGGATGTACAAGCGGGTCTACCTGGGATCGGTCGGCAACGACCACGTCAAGGAGCTCAGCGACATCAATGCGCGTGAATTCCTGATGCTGGCGCTGCTGGCGATCGCCGTGCTGTGGATGGGCCTGTATCCGAAGCCCGTCACCGATGTGATGAATGCCTCCGTGGACGGGCTGCTGCAGCACGTGTCCATCTCCAAGCTGCCCAAGCTGCCGTAAGAAACAAGATGATTGACAAACTCAGCTGGATGACGATCTACCCCGAGGTAGTGCTGCTGATCATGACCTGCGTGATCGCGCTGCTCGATCTCGCCTCGACCAGCCCGCGCCGCACCGGCACCTACATCCTGACCCTGCTCACGCTCGCGATCGTCGCGGTGCTGACCGGCTTCAACGCCTCCCTGGGCAAGACCATCTACGGCTTCGGCGGCATGGTCGTGAGCGACCCGATGGGCAACTGGCTCAAGTGCTTCGCGACGCTGGCGCTGATGGTCACGCTGGTCTACGGCCGGCCCTACGCGGGCGACCGCGGCATGCTGCAGGGCGGCGAGATGTTCACGATGAGCCTGCTGGCGCTGCTGGGCATGTTCGTCATGATGTCGGGCAGCAACTTCCTGCTGATCTATCTCGGCCTCGAACTGCTGACGCTCTCGAGCTATGCGCTGGTGGCGCTGCGCCGCGACAACGCGGTCGCCAGCGAAGCCGCCATGAAGTACTTCGTGCTCGGCGCGATGGCCAGCGGCTTCCTGCTCTACGGCCTGTCGATGATGTACGGCGCCACCGGCTCGCTCGACATCAACGAGGTGTTCAAGGCGATCGCCAGCCGTCAGGTGAACCACCAGGTGCTGGTGTTCGGCCTGGTCTTCATCGTCGCCGGCCTGGCCTTCAAGGTCGGTGCCGCTCCGTTCCACATGTGGGTGCCCGACGTCTACCAGGGCGCGCCGACCGCGGTCACGCTGATGATCGGCGCCGCGCCCGAACTGGCCGCCTTCGCGATCATCATCCGCCTGCTGGTCGAAGGCCTGCTGCCGCTGGCGATCGACTGGCAGCAGATGCTGGCGCTGCTGGCCATCGCCTCGCTGCTGGTCGGCAACCTGGCCGCGATCGCCCAGTCCAACCTCAAGCGCATGCTGGCCTACTCGACCATCGCGCAGATGGGCTTCATGCTGCTCGGCCTGGTGGCGGGCGTGGTCAACGGCAACACCTACAACGCCCAGTTCGCCTACAGCGCGGCGATGTTCTACATCATCACCTACGTGCTGACCACGCTGGCGAGCTTCGGCATCATCCTGCTGCTGGCGCGCGAAGGCTTCGAGAGCGAGGAGATCACCGACCTGGCCGGCCTCAACCAGCGCAGCCCGCTGTATGCCGGCGTGATGGCGATCGCCATGTTCTCGCTGGCCGGCATTCCGCCGCTGGTCGGCTTCTACGCCAAGCTGGCGGTGCTGCAGGCGCTGATCGCCTCCGGCCAGGGCATCTACATCGGCCTCGCGGTGTTCGCGGTCGTGATGTCGCTGATCGGCGCGTTCTACTACATCCGCGTGGTCAAGGTCATGTACTTCGACGCCCCGGTCACCGCGAGCACCGTCTCGGCGCCGCGCGACGTGCGCACCGTGCTGACGCTCAACGGCGCCCTGATCCTGATCCTCGGCATCCTGCCGGGCGGCCTCATGACGCTGTGCGCGAACGCGATCGTGGCCACGCTGGCCACCTGAGCGCGACGTGTCCCAGAGCGCGTCGGTCTGGATGGTGCTGGGGCTCGCGCTGCTGGCGGCCAACCTGCCGTTCCTGAACGAGCGCCTGCTCGGCCTGGTCCCGCTGGCGGGGCGCACCAAGTCGCTGGCCATCCGGCTGGCCGAACTGGTGCTGCTCTATGCCGTGGTCGGCGCCGTCGGGCTGCTGTTCGAGCGCCGGGTCGGGCAGATCGCGCCGCAGGGCTGGGAGTTCTACGCCGTCACGGCGGCGCTGTTCATCGTGCTGGCCTTTCCGGGCTTCACGTGGCGCTACCTCATGAAGCATCGCCACGCGCACCCGCACCCTCACTGACATGACCGACAAGCACCTCAAGGAAGAATGCACCGCCAGCGTAGAGCTGTTCAAGGGCAACTTCCTGCATGCCAAGCGCGACACGGTGCGCCTGCCGGACGGCCATACCGCGACCCGCGAATACGTGGTGCATCCGGGCGCGGTGGTGGTGATTCCGCTGCTCGAAGACGGCCGGCTGGTGCTCGAGCGCCAGTACCGCTACCCGATCGGCCATGTCATGACCGAGTTCCCCGCCGGCAAGCTCGATGCCGGCGAGGACCCGCTGCTGTGCGGCCAGCGCGAGCTGCTCGAAGAGACCGGCTACACGGCCCGCGAATGGGCCCGTGCCGGCGCGATGCACCTGGCGGTCGCCTATTCGACCGAGATCATCCATGTCTATTTCGCGCGCGGCCTGACGCTGGGCGACCGGCAACTCGACCATGGCGAGTTCCTGGACGTCATCACGGCCACGGCCGAGCAACTGCTGGACTGGTGCCGCGACGGCACGGTGTCGGACGCCAAGACGCTGACCTGCACGCTCTGGCTGCAGAACGTCCTGTCGGGCGCATGGGTGCTCGACTGGCACAGCGCGTCGTCGCCCAACGCCTGATAATCGGCGCATGAAGGTCCTCAACCTCCAGTGCGCCCATGGCCACGGCTTCGAGGGGTGGTTTGCGTCGCAGGACGCATTCGACACCCAGCTTGCCGACGGCCTGGTGGAATGCCCGATGTGCGGCGACACCGCGATCACCAAGCTGCTGGCCGCGCCGCGGCTGAATCTCGCCAATGCCCGGCCGCCGGCGGAAGCCGCGCCGGCCAAGCTGCCGGCCGCCGCCGATTCGCCCGAGGCGCGCTGGCTGCGCGCGGTGCGCGAGGTGATTTCCCAGACCGAGGACGTCGGCGAGCGTTTCGTCGACGAAGCCCGCAAGATGCACTACGGTGAAGCCGAGGAGCGCGGCATTCGCGGCCAGGCGACGCCCGAACAGGCACGCTCGCTGGCTGACGAGGGTATTCCGGTGTTCACGCTGCCCCTGCCGGCAGCCCTCAAGGAGACGCTGCAGTAGCCTGCGGCGCTCAGGCGGGCTGGGGTTCCGCCGCGAATTGCAGGGCGGCCAGCCGCGCGTAGACCCCGTTCTGCGCCACCAGCGCGGCGTGCGTTCCCTGTTCGACGATGCCGCCGTGGTCCAGCACCACGATGCGGTCGGCCTTCTGCACGGTCGCCAGGCGGTGGGCGATGACCAGCGTGGTGCGACCCGTCATGGCCGATTCGAGGGCAGCCTGCACCATCCGTTCGCTTTCGGCGTCGAGCGCGCTGGTCGCTTCGTCGAGCAGCAGCAGCGGCGGGTTCTTGAGCATCGCGCGCGCGATCGCGATGCGCTGGCGCTGGCCGCCCGACAGCCGCACGCCGCGCTCGCCCAGGAAGGTGTCGTAGCCCTCGGGCAGGGCCCGCAGGAAACCGTCGGCGAAGGCGGCACGGGCGGCGGCGTGGACTTCCTCGACGCTGGCGTCGGGCCGGCCGTAGCGGATGTTCTCGAGCGCGCTGGCGGAGAAGATCACCGCATCCTGCGGCACCAGGCCGATGCGGGCGCGCAAGGCCTCCAGGGACAGCGCCGCAAGCGGCGTGCCGTCGAGGGTGATCCGGCCGGACTGGGGGTCGTAGTAGCGCAGCAGCAGCTGGAACACCGTGCTCTTGCCGGCGCCGCTCGATCCGACCAGCGCCACGGTCTCGCCGGGGGCGATCCGCAGGTCGAAATCGCGCAGCGCCGGGGTGCCGGGCCGGGACGGGTAGTGGAAGCCGACGCCCTCCAGCGACAAGGCGCTGCCAGCGGCCGGGACCGGCGCCTGGGCCGGCTCGGCGGGCGACACGATCACCGGCCTGGCATGCAGCAGTTCCATCAGGCGCTCGGTGGCGCCGGCGGCCCGCAGCAGGTCGCCGTAGACCTCGCCGAGCACCGCGGCGGCACTCGCCAGGATGATCACGTAGACCACCGTCTGCCCCAGGTGGCCGGCCGTGATGTCGCCCCGCAGCACCGCCTGGGTGCCCTGGTAGAGGCCCCAGAGCAGCGCCGCCGAGGTGGCGATGATGATGAAGGCCACGAGCACCGAGCGCGCGCGCGTGCGGCGCACGGCGGTGCGGAAGGCGCTGTCGGTGGAGGCGTCGAAGCGGGCCGCTTCGCGGGCCTCGGCGGTGTAACTCTGCACCACCGGAATCGCGTTCAGCACTTCGGCGGCGATCGCGCTGGAATCGGCCACCCGGTCCTGGCTGGCCCGCGAGAGCTTGCGCACGCGGCGGCCGAACCACATGCTGGGCAGCACCACCAGCACCAGGATGCCCAGCACCTGGACCATCACGTAGGGATTGGTCCAGACCAGGATGGCCAGGGCGCCCACACCCATGACCGCGTTGCGCAGCCCCATGCTGAGCGAGGAGCCGACCACGGTCTGGACCAGTGTCGTGTCGGCGGTCAGGCGCGACAGGACCTCGCCGGTCTGGGTGGTCTCGAAAAACACCGGGCTCTGGCGCAGCACATGGGCGTAGACCGCGTTGCGCAGGTCGGCCGTGACACGCTCGCCGAGCCAGCTGACGGTGTAGAAGCGGGCCGCCGAGAACAGCCCCAGCGCCACCGCGACCGCGAACAGGGCGACGAAATGCTCGCGCAGCGCCATCGTCTGCGCACCCTTGTCGGGATTGACCAGGCCGCCGTCGATCAGGCTGCGCAGGGCGATCGGGAACACCAGCGTGGTCGCCGCGGCCAGCACCAGGAACACCACCGCCAGGACGATCTGGGTGCGATAGGGGCGCAGGAAGGGCGCCAGACCCGACAAGGATTTCGGTGATCCTTTGGCGGGCGAACGGGAAGAAGAGGCCATATCCCGAGCATTCTAGCGAACCCTTGCCCCACCAAAGGCCGCCTTGACAGTAATTGCCGAGGCAAGTACTATTCGGGTATGTCCGAATCCCAGACCCCCGAAGCGCGCCCCGCGCTGCCTTCGCCCGGCGAATTGCCGGAGGTCACGGCTTTCTACAAGGCCGAGAACTACCGCGCGGAAGAAAGCATCGGCTACATGATGCGCCGCATCCTGAGCGCGGTGGCCCAGTCGGTGGAACTTCGCATGTGCGATCCCGGACCGACCTATCCGCAGTGGGTGCCGCTGCACAAGCTGCACATGGGCAAGGTCACCACCGTGGCCGAACTGGCGCGCGAATGCGAACTCGACACCGGCGCCATGACCCGCCTGCTCGACCGCCTGGAGGCCAAGGGCCTGTGCCGCCGCGTGCGCTCGGTGGCCGACCGCCGCGTGGTCCACATCGAACTCACCGACGAAGGCCGCGCGGCGGCCCGGGAGGTGCCCGAAATACTCAGCCTCGTGCAGAACGAGCACCTGGCTGGCTTCAGCAACGAGGAGTGGGAGCAGCTCAAGGGCTACCTCCGCCGGATCCTCGACAACGCACAGGCCCTGTCGGCCCGTGGGGACAAGAAAAATGACTCGACTCCTTCCTGAGGGCGCCCTGCGCCGTACCAGCGCCATCGCCGCCGCCGTGCTGGCGCTGGCCGTCGCGGGCTGCGCCGACATGGGCGCCACCGCCTCGAGCCCCAAGATGCAGACCGCGGAGAGCCTCGGCCTGACTGCGGCGCCCGCTGCCCAGGCGGCGCCGGCGCTCGACAGCCAATGGTGGCTGGCCTTCGGCGATCCGCAGCTCAATGCGATGGTCGACCAGGCGATCGCGGGCAATCCCAGCCTGCAGGTCGCCCTGGCCCGGCTGGCGCGCGCGCAGGCCTCGGTGACGTACACCGAGGCCGCCGACAAGCCGCAGCTCAACGGCGGCCTCGATCTCACGCGCCAGAAGTTCAGCGACAACTACATCTATCCGCCACCGCTGGGCGGCTCGGTCCAGGAAAGCGGCAACCTCCAGCTCAGCGGCAGCTGGGAGATCGATTTCTTCGGCAAGAACCGCACCGCGCTCGACGCGGCGCTGGGCACCGCGAACGCCGCCGCCGCCGAAGCCGACGCGGCCCGGGTGCTGCTCTCCAGCAATGTCGCGCGCAGCTACGTGCAATGGGCGCGGCTGAACGACCGGATGGTGGTCGCCCAGCGCGCGCTGGCGCAGCGCGAAGAACTCCTCAAGCTGGTGCGCGATCGCGTGTCGGCCGGGCTCGACACGCGGCTGCAGCTGAAGCAGAGCGAGAGCAGCGTGCCCGAAGCACGCCAGCAGATCGAAGCCCTGAACGAGCAGATCGCGATCGCGCAGCACGCGCTCGACGCGCTGGTGGCCAAGCCCGGTGCGACCCAGGCGCTGACGCCGCCGCGCCTCGGCAACTTCAAGAACCTGGCGCTGCAGCAGAGCATTCCGGCCGACCTGCTGGGCCGGCGCGCCGACATCGCCGCCGCCCGCTGGCGCGTCGAAGCCGCGACCAGCGACGTCGCCAACGCCAGGACCCAGTTCTATCCGAACGTCAACCTGATCGCCTTCGCCGGCTTCCAGAGCATCGGCTTCGACAGCCTGCTGAAGTCGGGCAGCCAGCAGTGGGGCGTGGGCCCCGCGATCCGGCTGCCGATCTTCGAAGGCGGCCGCCTGCGTGCCAACCTGCGCGGCAAGTCGGCCGACCTCGACGCCGCGATCGACAGCTACAACGTCACCGTCATCGATGCCGTGCGCGATGTCGCCGACCAGCTCTCGAGCGTGCTGTACGTGGCGCGCCAGCAAGTCCAGCAGAAAGAGGCGCAGGACGCGGCCGAGGCGGCCTACGACATCGGCCTGCAGCGCTACAGCGCCGGACTCGGCAACTACCTGGACGTGCTGACGGCCGAAGTCACCGTGCTGGCGCAGCGCCGCGACGGCGTCGACCTCGCCGCCCGTGCGCTCGAGAACCAGGTCGGCCTGGCGCGCGCCCTGGGCGGCGGCTGGCAGCCGTCGGACACCACCACAGCCGCCGCCGCTCCCGCGCCCCGGCACCCCTGAACACTCCCGAACGAACGCTCCGAATCCGAAAGACACTGTCATGGAAAACAGCAACAACACCCCGAACGCTGCGTCTGCCGAACCCGTTGCGCAGGCCCCCGCCGCGAGCAACAAGCGCCGCCGCGCGCTGACCACGCTGGCCGCCGTCGTGGTCGTGGCCGGTGCCGCCTGGGGCGGCTACGAGTGGCTGGTCGCGAGCCATTACGAATCGACCGACAACGCCTACGTGCAGGGCAACGTGATCCAGATCACGCCGCAGATCAGCGGCACCGTGATGGCGATCATGGCCGACGACACCGACCTGGTGAAGGCCGGCCAGCCGCTGGTGCAACTCGACCCGTCGGATGCCAAGGTGGCGTTCGAGCAGGCCGAGGCGGCGCTGGCCCAGGCGGTGCGCCAGGCGCGCACCCTGTATGGCAACAACGCGTCGCTGGCGGCCCAGGTCACGCTGCGCCAGGCCGACATCGCGCGCGCGCAGAGCGATATCGCCCGCGCCCAGGACGACCTCAAGCGCCGCCAGGCCCTGGCCGGCAACGGGGCGGTGTCGAAAGAAGAACTGAACCACTCCGAGACCGCGCTGGCCAACGCCAAGAGCCAGCTGGCGTCGGCCCAGGCCGCGGTGCTGTCGGCGCGCGAGCAGCTGACCACCAACCAGTCGCTGACCGACGGCACGCCGGTGGAGCGCCATCCGAGCGTGCTCGCGGCGGCGGCCAGGGTGCGCGAGGCCTACCTGGCCACCCAGCGCGTCGCGATGCCGGCGCCGGTCGAAGGCTATGTCGCCAAGCGCACCGTGCAGCTTGGCCAGCGCGTGGCCGCGGGCACGCCGATGATGTCGATCGTGCCGCTGAACCAGGTCTGGGTCGATGCCAATTTCAAGGAAGTGCAGCTGCGCAACATCCGCATCGACCAGCCCGTGAAGCTCACCGCCGACCTGTACGGCAAGAAGGTCGAGTACGACGGCCGCGTGGCCGGCCTCGGCGTCGGCACCGGTTCGGCCTTCGCGCTGCTGCCGGCACAGAACGCCACCGGCAACTGGATCAAGGTGGTGCAGCGGGTGCCGGTGCGCATCGCGCTCGATGCCGAGCAGCTCAAGGCCAATCCGCTGCGGGTCGGCCTGTCGATGGACGCCGAGATCGATGTCTCGAAGAAGGACGGCAAGTCGCTGGCCGATGCGCCGCGCGGCAGTGCCCTGATCCAGACCCAGGTCTACAGCCAGCTCGACAGCGGCGCCGACGCCGTGGTCCAGCGCATCATCGCCGCCAACCTCGGCCATGAGCCGGCGCCGAAGCCGCCGGCGGCCAGCAGCCTGCCGGTGTCGCCGATCTCCTCGCAGGCTCATCCGGGCTGATCGGGCGACCGCGCGCGATGTCGAACGCCACCGCCCCCACGCCGGTCCAGCCGCTCGAGGGCTCCGCCCGCGTCTGGGGAACCATCGCGCTTTCGGCCGCGACCTTCATGAACGTGCTCGACACGTCGATCGCCAACGTGTCGCTGCCGGCCATCGCCGGCGACCTCGGCGTCAGCTCGACGCAGGGCACCTGGGTCATCACCAGCTTCGCGGTGGCCAACGCCATCGCGGTGCCGCTCACGGGCTGGCTCACGCAGCGTTTCGGCCAGGTGCGCCTGTTCATGGCGAGCGTGCTGCTGTTCATCATCAGCTCCTGGCTTTGCGGCCTGGCGCCCAACATGACGATGCTGATCGCCTTCCGCGCGCTGCAGGGTTTCGTCGCCGGGCCGATGATCCCGCTGTCGCAGACGCTGCTGCTGTCGAGCTATCCGCGGGCCAAGGCCGGCCTGGCGATGGCGATGTGGTCGATGACCACGCTGGTCGCGCCGGTGATGGGGCCGCTGCTCGGTGGCTGGATCACCGACAACATCTCCTGGCCCTGGATCTTCTACATCAACATTCCGGTCGGGCTGGCGGCCGCGGGCATCACTTGGGCCATCTACCGCAAGCGCGAGAGCGCCACGCGCAAGGTGCCGATCGACGGCATCGGGCTGGCATTGCTGGTGGTCTGGGTCGGCGCGATGCAGCTGATGCTCGACAAGGGCAAGGAGCTCGACTGGTTCCACTCGGCCGTGATCCTGACCCTGGCCGTCGTCGCACTGGTCGGCTTCGCGTTCTTCCTGATCTGGGAGCTGACCGACAAGCACCCGGTGGTCGACCTGTCGCTGTTCAAGCGCCGCAACTTCTGGTCGGGCGCCTTCGCGACTGCGGTGGCCTATGGCCTCTTCTTCGGCAACGTGGTGATCCTGCCCCTTTGGCTGCAGCAGTACATGGGCTACACGGCGACGCAGGCCGGCATGATCATGGCGCCGGTGGGCATGCTGGCGATCATCTTCTCGCCGATCGTCGGGCTCACGGTCGGCAAGGTCGACCCGCGCCGCTACGCGACCTTCTCGTTCCTGGTGTTCGCGCTGGTGCTGTGGATGCGCTCGAACTTCAACACCCAGGCTGATTTCTGGACCATCATGATCCCGACCATCATCCAGGGCGTGGCGATGGCCTTCTTCTTCATCCCGCTGGTGACCATCACCTTGTCGGGCCTGCCGCCCGACCGCATTCCCGCGGCCTCCGGCCTGTCGAACTTCCTGCGCATCACCGCGGGCGCGATCGGCACCTCGGCCGCGACCACGCTGTGGGAAAACCGGGCCGCGCTGCACCACGCGCAGTTGGTGGAGTCGGTCAACACCGGCAGCTCCGCCGCCAACAGCGCGATCGCCAACTTCGGCGCCAGCGGATTCAGTGCCGACCAGGTGCTGGGGCAGATCAATCGCCTGGTCGATCAGCAGTCCTTCATGCTGGCTTCGAACGACGTGTTCTACGGCTCGGCGATGCTGTTCCTGTTCCTGATCCCGCTGGTCTGGCTCGCCAAGCCGGCGAAGGGAACCGGCGCGTCGGACGCGGCGGCAGGCGCCCACTGATTCCGGGCCGGCGCAGCCCGGCCTCAGGTTGCGTTGCAGCATAGGCATTTGCCCCAGTAGGCAAGTTTTGCCGCCGCTGCAAACAATGCGGTCCGCGCAACCATGGTGGTGCGCTCAGATGGACCGCATGACCGATTTTTTCTGCCAGCCAACGGGTGACCGCGCGAGATGAGCGACATCATTCTCGAGACGCGCCAGCTCACCAAGGAATTCAAGGGTTTCACCGCGGTCAGCAAGGTAGACCTCCGGGTCGTGCGGGGCTCGATCCACGCGTTGATCGGCCCCAACGGTGCCGGCAAGACCACCTGCTTCAACCTGCTCACCAAGTTCCTCGAGCCGACCAGCGGCACCATCCTGTTCAACGGCCAGGACATCACCAGCGAGCGCCCGGCGCAGATCGCGCGGCGCGGCATCATCCGGTCGTTCCAGATCTCGGCTGTGTTCCCGCACCTGACATTGCTCGAGAACGTGCGTCTCGGGCTGCAGCGCGCGCTCGGCACCTCCTACCATTTCTGGAAGAGCGAGAAGTCGCTCAAGCCGCTCGATGCCCGGGCCCGCGTGCTGCTGGCCGAAGTCGGCCTCGAGGACCTGGCCGACGAGCTGACCGTTAACCTTCCCTATGGCCGCAAGCGCGCGCTCGAGATCGCGACCACGCTGGCGATGGAGCCCGAGCTGATGCTGCTCGACGAACCCACGCAGGGCATGGGCCACGAGGACGTGCACCGCGTCGCCGAGCTCATCAAGCGGGTCTCGGCCGGCCGCACCATCCTGATGGTGGAGCACAACATGAGCGTGGTCTCGACCATCGCCGACACGATCACGGTGCTGCAGCGCGGCGCCGTGCTGGCCGAGGGGCCGTACGCCGAGGTGTCGCGCAACCCGCAGGTGATGGAAGCCTACATGGGCACCACCGACGGCCAACTGCAGGGAGCCCATTGATGGCAGTCCCCGCACTCGAAATCAAGGACCTGCAGGCCTGGTACGGTGAATCGCACGTTCTGCACGGCGTCGACATGGTGGTGCAGCCCGGCGAGGTGGTCACGCTGCTGGGCCGCAACGGCGCCGGCCGCACCACCACCATGCGCGCCGTGCTCGGCCTCACCGGCGCCCGCAAGGGCAGCATCAAGGTCAACGGCACCGAGACGATTCACATGCCGACGCACCGCATCGCGCACCAGGGCATCGGCTATTGTCCCGAGGAGCGCGGCATCTTCGCGAGCCTGTCGTGCGAAGAGAACCTGCTCTTGCCGCCGGTGCTCAAGAGCGCCGACAAGGGCATGTCGGTCGACGAGATCTACGCCATGTTCCCGAACCTGGCGGAGCGCCGCCACAGCCAGGGCACGCGGCTCTCGGGCGGCGAGCAGCAGATGCTGGCGGTGGCGCGCATCCTGCGCACCGGCGCCCGGCTGCTGCTGCTCGACGAGATCTCCGAAGGCCTGGCGCCGGTGATCGTGCAGGCGCTGGCCCGCATGATCCACACGCTGCGCGGCAAGGGCTACACGGTGGTCATGGTCGAGCAGAACTTCCGCTTCGCCGCGCCGCTGGCCGACCGCTTCTACGTGATGGAGCACGGACGGATCGTCGAGAAGTTCGGCGCCGCCGAGCTCGAAGCCAAGATGCCGGTGCTCAACGAGCTGCTCGGCGTCTGATCCCCTTTTTTTCTCAACCTGTTGATTGAACGGAGAACTCTCATGAAGAACCAGTTCAGCGCAATGACCCTGGCCGTCGCCGCGACGGCGCTCGCCTGCGGCGCTGCCCAGGCCCAGGAAAAGGTCAAGATCGGCTTCGTCACCGACATGTCGAGCCTCTATGCCGATATCGAAGGCAAGAACGGCGCGCTCGCCATCCAGATGGCGATCGACGACTTCGGCGGCAAGGTGCTGGGCCAACCGATCGAGCTGCTCACCGCCGACCACCAGAACAAGGCCGACATCGCGGCCTCGAAAGCGCGCGAGTGGATCGACACCAACGGCGTGACGATGGTCTTCGGCGGCACCAACTCCGGCACCGCGCTGGCCACCGCCAAGGTGGCGCAGGAAAAGAAGCGGATCTATTTCAACAACGGCGCCGCCACCTCGGCGCTGACCAACGAGCAATGCAGCCCCTACACGGTGCACTACGCCTACGACACGGTGGCGCTGGCCAAGGGCACCGGCGGCGCGGTGGTCGACCGGGGCGGCAAGAGCTGGTTCTTCCTGACCGCCGACTACGCCTTCGGCCATGCGCTCGAAGCCGACACCACGGCGGTGATCAAGGCCAAGGGTGGCACCGTGGTGGGCGCGGTGCGGGCGCCGCTCAATGCCTCGGACTTCTCGTCCTTCCTGCTGCAGGCGCAGAACTCGAAGGCGCAGATCCTGGGCCTGGCCAATGCCGGCGGCGACACCATCAACTCGATCAAGGCGGCGAAGGAATTCGGCATCGGCAAGACCATGAAGACGGCAGGCCTGCTGATCTTCCTGAGCGACATCCACAGCCTGGGCCTGAAGAACACCGAAGGCCTGCTCCACACCACCAGCTGGTACTGGGACCTGAACGACGACACGCGCAAGTTCTCGAAGCGCTTCTTCGACAAGACCAAGCGCATGCCGACCGACCTCCAGGCGGCCGACTACTCGGCCACCATGACCTACCTGAAGGCCGTGCAGGCCGCCAAGACCGTCGACGCCGACAAGGTGATGGCCGAACTGAAGAAGACGCCGATCAACGACTTCTACGCCAAGGGCGTGATCCGCCCGGACGGCCGGATGGTGCACGACATGTACCTGGTCGAGGTCAAGTCGCCGGCCGACTCGAAGCAGCCTTGGGACTACCTCAAGGTCATCGCCAAGCTGCCCGGCGACCAGGTCTTCACGGCCCAGGCCGATTCCAAGTGTGCGCTCTGGAAGTGACGCGCCGTCTCCCCGATTTTCCTCACTCACCCCTTTGACTCCAACATGAAAAAAACCATCGCGCTTTCTGCTGTTTCCCTCGCCATCGCCTTCGCGACCGGGGCCGTTCAGGCACAGGAGAAAGTCAAGATCGGCTTCATCACCGACATGTCCAGCCTGTATGCCGACGTCGAGGGCAAGAACGGCGCCCTGGCGATTCAGATGGCGATCGACGACTTCGGCGGCAAGGTCAACGGCCTGCCGATCGAACTGGTCACGGCCGACCACCAGAACAAGGCCGACATCGCCGCTTCGAAGGCGCGCGAATGGATCGACACCGACAACCTGACGATGCTGTTCGGCGGTACGAACTCGGGCACTGGCCTGGCACTGGCCAAGGTGGCGCAGGAAAAGAAGCGCGTCTTCATCGTCAACGGTGCCGGCAGCTCGGCGCTCACCAACGAGCAGTGCAGCCCGTACACGGTGCACTACGCCTACGACACGGTGGCGCTGGCCAAGGGCACCGGCAGCGCGGTGGTGGCGCAAGGCGGCAAGAGCTGGTACTTCCTGACGGCCGACTACGCCTTCGGCGCGGCCCTCGAGGCCGACACCGCCAAGGTGGTGAAGGAGAAGGGCGGCACGGTGGTGGGCAGCGTCAAGCATCCGCTCAACGCGTCGGATTTCTCGTCCTTCCTGCTGCAGGCGCAGAACTCGAAGGCCCAGATCCTGGGCCTGGCCAACGCCAGCGGCGACACCATCAACGCGATCAAGGCGGCGAAGGAGTTCGGCATCAACAAGTCGATGAAGCTGGCCGGCCTGCTGGTCTTCATCACCGACATCCACAGCCTGGGCCTGAAGAACACCGAAGGCCTGCTGCTCACGACCAGCTGGGACTGGAACCTGAACCAGGAAACCCGCGCCTTCGGCAAGAAGTTCTTCGACAAGACCAAGCGCATGCCGACCGACATCCAGGCCGCGGACTACTCGGCCACGACGACCTACCTGAAGGCGGTGCAGGCGGCCAAGAGCACCGACGCCGACAAGGTGATGGCCGAGCTCAAGAAGATGCCGATCAACGACTTCTACGCCAAGGGCTCGATCCGAGCCGACGGCCGCATGGTGCACGACATGTACCTGATGCAGGTCAAGTCCCCGAGCGAGTCGACGCAGCCGTGGGACTACTACAAGATGGTCGCGAAGCTGCCGGGCGAAGAGGTCTTCACGACCAAAGCCGAAAGCAAGTGCGCCATCTGGAAATAAGCTGAGCTCCTGAATCCGTTCATCGTCATCGTCCCGTCATGCAAATATCACTGCCTGCCTTGTTGAGCCAGCTCCTCCTGGGGCTGGTCAACGGGTCGTTCTACGCGATCCTGAGCCTCGGGCTCGCAGTGATCTTCGGCCTGCTCAACGTCATCAACTTTGCGCACGGCGCGCTGTTCATGCTGGGCGCAGTGCTGACCTGGATGGCGATGAACTACTTCGACGTCAACTACTGGGTCATGCTGGCGGTGGCGCCGATCATCGTCGGGCTGTTGGGCATCGTCATCGAGCGGCTGCTGCTGCGCTGGATCTACAAGCTCGACCACCTCTATGGCCTCTTGCTGACGCTCGGCCTCACGCTGCTGATCGAAGGCGTGTTCCGCTCGATCTACGGTGTCTCGGGCCTGGCCTACGACACGCCCGACGCGCTGGCCAGCGCCACCGACCTCGGCTTCATGATCCTGCCAAACTACCGGGCCTGGGTGGTGGTCGCCTCGCTGGTGGTCTGCTTCGCGACCTGGTTCGTGATCGAGAAGACACGGCTCGGCGCCTACCTGCGCGCCGGCACCGAGAACCCGCGGCTGGTCGAGGCTTTCGGGGTCAACGTGCCGCTGATGATCACGCTGACCTACGGCTTCGGCGTGGCACTGGCTGCCTTCGCCGGCGTGCTCGCGGCGCCGGTGATCCAGGTCTCGCCGCTGATGGGGCAGAACCTCATCATCGTCGTGTTCGCGGTGGTGGTGATCGGCGGCATGGGCTCGATCATGGGCGCCATCCTGACCGGGCTCGGGCTCGGCGTGATCGAAGGCCTGACCAAAGTGTTCTACCCCGAGGCATCCTCCACCGTGGTCTTCGTGATCATGGTCATCGTGCTGCTCATCCGCCCGGCCGGTCTCTTCGGCAAAGAGAAGTAAGACGGCAGCCCCATGAAAAAGCTCTCCACAGTCATCTACCTGCTGCTGCTCGTCGCCCTCGTTCTCGCACCTTTCGTCGGCGCCTATCCGGTGTTCGTGATGAAGCTGATGTGCTTCGCGCTGTTCGCCTCGGCCTTCAATCTGCTGCTGGGCTACACCGGCCTGCTGTCCTTCGGCCATGCGGCCTTTCTCGGCGGCTCGGCCTACGTGGCCGGCCATGCGATGAAGGTCTGGGGCCTGACGCCCGAACTCGGCCTCGTCGCCGGCACCGCGGCCGGCGCCTTCCTGGGCTGGATCTTCGGCCTGCTGGCGATCCGCCGCCAGGGCATCTACTTCGCGATGATCACGCTGGCGCTGGCGCAGATGGTGTTCTTCGTCGCGCTGCAAGCCAAGTTCACCGGCGGCGAGGACGGCCTGCAGGGCGTGCCGCGCGGCAAGCTCTTCGGTCTGATCGACCTGCAGAACGACCTCACGATGTACTACGTCACGCTGGTGATCGTCGTGGCCGCCTTCCTGCTGATCGTGCGCACCATCCATTCGCCTTTCGGCCAAGTGCTGAAGGGCATCAAGGAGAACGAGCCGCGCGCGCTCTCGCTGGGCTATGACGTCAGCCGCTTCAAGCTGCTGGCCTTCGTGATCTCGGCCGCGCTGTCGGGGCTCGCCGGTTCGCTCAAGACGCTGGTGCTGGGTTTCGCGACCTTGTCGGACGTGCACTGGAGCGCCTCTGGCCAGGTCATCCTGATGACCTTGGTCGGCGGCCTCGGCACCTTGTCGGGGCCGCTTGTCGGCTCGGCGGTGGTGGTGCTGCTCGAGAACAAGATCGGCGAGCTGGGCCACCTGCTGGCGCGCATCACGACCATCGACTGGTTCAACACGCTGGGCGAGTCGGTGACCATGGTCACGGGCCTGATCTTCGTGATCTGCGTGCTGGCCTTCCGGCGCGGGATCATGGGCGAGATCATCGCCTTCATCGATCGGCGGCGCGGGGTGGCGAAGGGCTGAATCAGACCCCCAGGTGGTCGCGCCAGACCGAGCGGTCGCCGTTCAGTGGTCTGGGGCGCGTGCCGAGGGCACCGGGTGGCCCCCTTCTCTCATGTCCCCCGCCTTCGGCTCCTCCTTTACTTCGCTGCGGGGGCCACCCGGTGCCCTCGGCACGGGTAGCGCCGTGGGGTGCTGCCGAGGAAGAACCACCGCCGTGAGCCCACCCCAAGCCTTGACAACTCAGAGCTTCAACGCCTGCGCATACCCGGTGAGCTCCAGGTAGCCGCGCCCCACCGGCTTGCCGTCCGCATCGAGCAGTTCGCTCAGTCCTTCCCAGTACACCGTCCCGGTCGAGCCCTGGCCGTCGAGCTCCTGGTCGTCGAGCAGCGCGCGCACCGTGAAGACACCGGCCGGCGTGTGGATGCGCCATTGCGTCGGATAGACCGCGCGGGTGCGCGGGCTGGTCCAGCGGTGCAGCGGCTCGAAGCGCAGCGCGTCGGGCCCGAACACCTGCAGCCGTCCGTCGGCCGTACGCAGCGAGCCGCCGTGCCACAGGGCTGATCCGTCGCGCCGCCGCAGGCGGAATGCGGTTAACGCGCCGCCGTCGAAGAGGTTCATCCCGATCCAGTCCCAGCCCGTGGCCTCGGGATGCATCAGTGCCTCGCTCCATTCATGGTCCAGCCAGGCGCGGCCCTGGACCTCGAAGCGCTTCCCTTGCACCGTCAGGCTGCCCGTGGCCGCGAGTTGCGGCTCGCTGTAGTAGTAGCTCGCCTGTTCGGGCTCGGGCCCCTTGCGCGACATGCCGGCGCTGCCCTGCAGCAGCACCGGCTGGGTGGGCGCGAAGCGCAGGTCGATCGCGAAGCCGGTGGCCGGCAGCCGCGCCGCATAGCCGCCGCCGTCGCGCTGCAAGGACCAGTCGCGCAGGCGCAGGTCGGTGTCGGCTTCGGAAGCGGATGCGATGCCGAAGCCTTCGCGTGCGATGCGCTGGTCGTGCCACAGCTTGCGGCCATCGAGATCGGTGATGGCCGCGTGCGCGAAGATCAACTGCTTCGCCGCGAAGGCGGAACGCATGGCTTGGGTCGCATCGATTCGCGAGCGGAAGAAGGTCAGCTGGAAGCCGAATTCGCGCGCACCGGCGCGGGCATGGCCGGTGATGTACCACCACTCGGTGCGCAGCTCGGGGTGGCTGCCGTAGTCGCGCGGGAACTGCAGCGTGCGCGCCGGCAGCGCCCAGGCCATGGGGGCCGCGAGCGCCGAGAGCAGCAGGGCGCGGCGCGACCACCCGGCGGCGCCGCCCGGACGCATCGGGGACCGGCTCACCAGTCCTCCTTGACCGCCAGCACCGCATCGCGTCCAGCGGCGGCGCGGCCGGCCAGCCAGGCCGTGACCGTGCCGGCGGCGACCACCGCGGCGCACAGCGCGGCCAGCCGGGCCCAGGGCAGCAGCAGGTCCATGGTCCAGTGGAAGCTCTGCGGGTTGACCACGTGAACCAGAACCACCGACACCGCCAGCCCGAGCAGCAAGCCTGCGACCGCGCCGATCGCGGTCCAGGCCGCGCCTTCGCCGGCCACGATCGCCAGTACCTGGGCCCGCGTGAAGCCCAGGTGCACGAGCAGGCCGAATTCTTTGCGCCGCGCCAGCACCTGGGCGCTGAAGCTGGCCGCGATGCCGAACAGGCCGATCGCGATAGCGACCGCCTGCAGCCAGTAGGTGACCGCGAAGCTGCGGTCGAAGATGCGCAGCGAGGTGGCGCGGATCTGGGCCACCGACGAGATCTCGACCGGTTCGGCCGCCGCCGCCTCGCGGGCGGCCAGCGCCTGCACCGCCTGCTGCACCGGGCCCTCGGCCGCGCCGGGCGCCAGCCACAGCGCGACGTCGCTGGCGCCGGCGTCGCCGGTCAGGCGCTCGAAGTCGCGGGCGTCCATGGTGATGGCGCCGAACTGCCGCACGTAGTCGCGCCAGATGCCGGCAACGAAGAAGACCGGTGGGCGGCCGCCGGGCACCGGGCCCCAGGCGCGCGCCAGCGGCTCGAAGGCGGCGCCGGGCCGGGCGCCGTAGAGCTCGACCATCGCCTCGCTGACGTAGATGCCGGTCTGCCCGGCGGGCACCGGCAGGGCGGCGCCGAGCAGCGGCATCGAGCGCCCGACCTCGGTGTCGAGGCTGCGCGCGATCAGCGTCACCGCGGGCCGCGACGGATCGATCAGCAGGGGCCGCGTGCGCAGCGTGCCGGTGCGGGCCACGCCGGGCAGTTGCGCCAGCGCCTGAACGAAGGCCTGCGGGAACAGGGCCGGCTCGCCGCCGGGCCCGGCGGCGCTGCGCAGGTACAGGTCGGCCGGCAGCACGACATCGAGCCAGCGCGTGACCGAGTCCCGGAAGCTCGCGACCATCACGGTCAGGGCCACCGCCAGGCTCAGGCTCGCGACCACGCCGCTGACCGCCACCGCGGCGGTGCCGCGCATGCGGCGGGCGCGCTCGATCGCCAGCAGCGGCAGTAAACGATTCGCGGCCAAAGGCGCAAGGCGGTCGTAGACACAAGCGATCAGCCATGGCAGCGCCGTGATGCCGCCGACCAGCAGGAAGCCGACCGACAGATAGGCCGCGATCGGAATGCCGTGGATCGCCGGTGCCATGGCCAGCGCGCCGCCGGCGGCGATCAGCAGCAGTGCGACACGGTGCGTCCCGCCGCCTGCCGCCGCGGTGCCCAGGCCCTTGAGCGTCTGCGCCTCGGGCAGCGCCTGGGCGGCGCGCGCCGGCCACCAGCCGCCGACGCCCGCCGCCAGCACGCCCAGTGCGCCGTAGGTCAGCGCCGCGGGCGCGCTCCATCGCAGGGTCGGCGCGACGCCATCGAAATAGCCGCCGCCCAGGTCGCCGCCCAGCAGCTTGAGCGCCAGCTCGGCCAAGGTCGCGCCGAGGGCGATGCCGGCCGCACTGCCGATCAGCCCGAGCACCAGCGATTCGGCCAGCACCAGCCGCAGCCGCTCGCGCGGCGTCAGGCCCAGCACGCCGAGCAGCGCGAACTGCTGCGCGCGCTTGGCGACGCTGAGCGCGAGCACCGAGAACACGAGGAAGGCGCCGGTGAACAGGGCCACCAGGGCCAGAACCGTGAGGTTGACGCGGTAGGCGCGCGACAGGTTGCTCACGCGTTCGGCGGCATCGCCCGGTTCGGCGACCTGGATGCCGCTTGGCCAGCCCGGCGACTGCCGCAGCGAACGGATGAAGTCCGCGTGCCCGGTGCCCGGTGCCAACCGCAGGTCGATGCGCGTGAGCTGGCCGCCGCGGCCGAACAGGTCCTGCGCGGCGCCGATGTCCATCACGGCCAGCGCGGGGCCGCCGGCCGCAACCTGGCCGGCGATCTGGAGTGGGTGCCATTGGGTGCCGGCGCGCAGCTGCAGCTGGGTGGCCTGGTCGCCGGTGGCCTTGCGCGCGGCGGCGTTGAGAAACACCTGGCCGGGCGCGAACAGCGAGAACCGGTCGGCGCCGTCGGCCAGCCTTGGCATCAGGGCCGGTGCGATGGTCGGCAGTGCCAGCGCGTCGATGCCGACGACCCGCAGCGGCAGCCGGCGATCGCCGATCTGGGCGACGCTGGGCAGCTCGAGCACCGGGCTCGCCAGCGCGACCTGCGGATGCCGCGCGACCTGCCCGAGCAGGGCTTCGTCGAAGCTGCCCTGGGCGGCGCGCAATTCGAGATCGGGTTGGCCGTTGACCGAGCGCACCGCACTCGAGAATTCATCGAGCGCCGAGGCATTGATCAACTGCACCGAGAAGGCCAGCGCGACGCCCAGCATGACGGCGACGACCGCGGCCACGTTGCGCCACGGGTGGTGGCGCAGCTCCTGCCAGGAGAAGGTGAGCAGCAAGGCCTTCATCGCGGCTCATTCTGCGCGATGCGCCGGCTGGGCGAAGTCAGAGCCGCTCCGACGCGGCGGCCAGCCAGGCCCGCACGGCGGGGCTGGCGCTCAGCCCGGCCGCACGGGCATAGGCCAGGCGCGCCTCGGCGGCCTGGCCGTCGCGGCCCAGCAGGTGGGCGCGCGCGGCCCAGAAGGGCTGGTAGCTCGCGATCTCGGCGGCCGGCATGGCATCGAGCTCGCGCAGGCCCGCGGCCGGCCCCCGGGCCTCGGCCACCGCGCAGGCCCGGCTGACCCGGGCGCCGGTGTTGGGGCGCAGGGCGAGCAGGCCGTCGTAGAGCGCCACCAGGGCATCGGGGGGGACCTGCGCACCGAGACGGCGCGCGCAGTGAGCCGACTGGATCGCGGCCTCGATCTGGTAGGGGCCGAAGGCGCCGAGGGCGGCGGCCTGCCGCAGCGCCTGCTCGGCCTGGTCGCGCAGCGGCCGGTTCCAGCGCGCGATGTCCTGCGCGTCCAGCGGCACGTAGACGCCGTCGGCGCTGCGCCGGGCGGCGGCGCGGCTTTCGCAGAACAGCATGAGGGCCAGCAGGCCCAGTGGCTCCGCTTCGGCCGGCATCAGGCCGCAGAGGATGCGGCCGAGTTCGATCGCCTCGGCCGTGAGGCCGCGCTGCGAGGCATCGGCGCCGTCGACGTCGTCCCAGCCGGTGCCGTAGGCCGCGTAGATGCCGTCGAGCACGTCCTGAAGGCGTTGCGGCAGGTCGGGCGCGCGCGGGAATTCGAAGGGGATGCCGGCCGCCCGCACGCGCGCCTTGGCCCGCACCAGGCGCTGGCCCAGCGTCGCCGGCGCACTGAGGAAGGCGCCGGCCATGCGGGCGGCGTCGAGCCCGAGCACGGTCTGCAGCATCAGCGGGGCGCGCGCCGCGGCATCGATGGCCGGATGGGCGCAGACGAAGAACAGGCGCAGCCGTTCGTCGGGCACCGTCTCGCTGAAGGCCGGGTCGTCGCCGACCTCGTCGGCCAGCAGCAGCAGGGTCTGCGCGGCCTCGTCCTGCACCCGGCTATGCCGCCAGGCGTCGAGCGTCCGGTGGCGCGCCACCTGCAGCAGCCAGGCCTCCGGCTGCGCCGGCACGCCGTCGACCGGCCAGCGTTCGAGCGCCCGCGCGAAGGCATCGGCGAGCGCGTCTTCCGAGGCCGCGATGTCACGGGTGCGCGCCGACAGGATGGCGACCAGCCGGCCATAGGACCGGCGGGCCGCGCCTTCGGCGGCCGCGTGCGCTGCGTGCAGCGGGTCGTCCGTCACATCGTCGGGGCCGTGAACACCGGGCGCACCTCGACGCCGCCGGTGCTCGCGCAGGGCGCGCGCGCGGCCCATTCGAGGGCTGCGTCGAGGTCGGGGACGTCGATCACGAAGTAGCCGCCGAGCTGCTCCTTGCTGTCGGCGAAGGGGCCGTCCTGCACCTGGCGCTTGTCGCCGCGCACGCGCAGCGTGGTGCCGGTCAGCGGCGGGTGCAGGCCGTGGCCGTTCTGCACCACGCCGGCCTGGCGGATCGCGCCCACGTAGTCCATCCAGCCGGCACGGTAAGCCTGGGCCGCCGCCTCGTCGCGCTGGTCGAACTCGGACTGGGGTTGGTAGAACATCAGCATGTATTGCATGGAACCTCCGGGAAAGTCACAAGAGCAGGATCGCTCACTGCAATGACGGCGCAGCGGGGCGCGTTTCGACAGTGTGCGGCAGGCGACGCGTTTTTTTCCGCCGCCGCCGCAGTAAGCTCGCCGCCATGCACACACTCCCGACCTACGACGACGTGATCGCCGCGGCCGCGCGGCTCGAAGGGCAGGCGCACCGCACGCCGGTGCTGCGCTCCGCCACCGCCGACGCGCGCTGGGGCGCGCAGTTCTTCTTCAAGTGCGAGAACTTCCAGCGCATGGGCGCCTTCAAGTTTCGCGGCGCGTTCAATGCCCTTGCCAAGTTCGATGCGGCGCAGCGCCGCGCCGGCGCCATCGCGTTTTCGTCCGGCAACCACGCGCAGGCGGTGGCGCTGTCGGCCCGCCTGCTGGGCATGCCGGCGGTGATCGTGATGCCGAACGACGCTCCCGCCGCCAAGCTCGCCGCGACCCGCGAGTACGGCGCGGAGGTGGTGCAGTACGACCGCTTCACCGAAGACCGCGAGGCCCTGACCCGCCGGCTGGCGGCGGAGCGCGGCATGACGCTGATCCCGCCCTACGACCATCCGGACGTGATCGCCGGCCAGGGCACGGCGGCCAAGGAACTGATCGAGGAAGTCGGCGCGCTCGATGCGCTCTACGTCTGCCTCGGCGGCGGTGGCCTGACCAGCGGCTCGGCCCTGTCGGCACGCGCGCTGTCGCCCGGCTGCAAGGTCTTCGGGGTCGAGCCCGAGGCCGGCAACGACGGCCAGCAGTCGCTGCGGGCCGGCCGCATCGTCACCATCGAGACGCCGAAGACCATCGCCGACGGCGCCCAGACGCAGCACCTGGGCGAATACACCTTCGGCATCATCCGGCGCGACGTCACGGACATCTTCACGGTCAGCGACGCGCAGCTGGTGGACGGCATGCGCTTCTTTGCCGAGCGCATGAAGATGGTGGTGGAGCCGACCGGCTGCCTGGCCTTCGCGGCAGCCTGTGCAGCCGGCGAGGCGATCCGCGGACAGCGGGTCGGCGTGATCGTGAGCGGGGGCAATGTCGACCTGGGCCGCTACGCTGCGCTGCTGGCGGGTAGCTAGAGCTGCCTGATCCGCGACAACACTTTGCAGGGGCGCGTGCCGAGGGCACCGGGTGGCGCCGTGTCGTGCTGGCCGAGGATGAACCACCGTCGGCGTGAGCCCGCCCCGACCCAGGAAAGCCGAATCAGACCCGAATCCCTTCAGCGCTCAAATGCAGCACCCTGTCGGCGCGCGCGGCCGCGGTTTCGGAGTGGGTCACCAGCACCAGCGACGCGCCCTGGGCGCGCGTCTGGGCCAGCAGCACGTCCATCACCCGCGCCGCGGTGCCCGGGTCGAGGTTGCCGGTGGGCTCGTCGGCCAGCAGCAGCGCGGGCGCATGGATCAAGGCGCGGGCAATCGCGACGCGCTGCAGCTGGCCGCCGCTCAATTGCTGCGGCAGGCGCGGGCCCAGGCCGGCGAGGCCGACGGCGTCGAGCATGCCGGCCACCCGCGGCGGGTCATTGCGCCCCAGCAGCATCAGCGGCAGCGCGACGTTCTGCGCCACGTCCAGGTGCGGCAGCACATGGAAGGCCTGGAACACGAAGCCGACATGCCGGCGCCGCCAGAGCGCGCGCGCATCGGCGTCGAGCGTGCCGATGTCGGTGCCGTCGTGAACCACGCGGCCGGCGTCCCAGCTGTCGAGGCCGGCCATGCAGTTGAGCAGGGTCGACTTGCCGACGCCCGACTCGCCGACGATCGCCACGAACTCGCCGTCGGCGACCTCGAGCGTGACGTGCTCGAACACCGGCGTCTCTGCATAGCGCTTGCCCAGGTCGGTGATGCGCAGCGTCATGCGATCTCGAGCACCTGGCGGACCACCTGCGCGATCGCATCCGGTGCCTCGGCCGCAATCACATGGCGCCCCGGCATGCTGCGCAGCCAGGTCATCTGGCGCTTGGCGAGCTGGCGCGTGGCGGCGATGCCGCGCTCGCGCAGTTCGGTGATCGGCCACGCGCCGTCGAGCGCTTCCCAGGTCTGGCGATAGCCCACGCAGCGCATCGACGGCAGGTCGGCCACCAGGTCGCCGCGGGCGCGCAGCGCCTGCACCTCCGCGATGAAGCCGTCGGAGAGCATGGCGTCGAAGCGGGCCTCGATGCGCGCATTCAGCCAGGCGCGCTCGGTGGGCTCGAGCGAGAACAGGGCGGTGGCCGGCGTTCCGCCGCCGGACTGCGTCGCGGCGTGAAAGCTAGCGAGCGCTCGGCCGCTCGCATGCCAGACCTCGAGCGCGCGCTGTATGCGCTGGCCGTCGTTGGGCGACAGCCGCGCTGCCGTGACCGCGTCGACCTCGGCCAGCCGCGCGTGCATCGCGGGCCAGCCCAGCGTTGCGGCCTCGGCCTCGAGCTGCCGCCGCAGCGCCGGGTCGGCCGCGGGCATGGCGTCGAGGCCGTCGGCGAGCGCCTTGAAGTAGAGCATCGTGCCGCCCACCAGCAGCGCCAGCTTGCCGCGCGCCGAGATTTCCGCGATCAGGCGCCGGGCGTCGGCGACGAAGGCGGCCGCGCTGTAGGCCTCGCGCGGGTCGCGGATGTCGATCAGGTGGTGCGGCACCTCGGCCCGCTCGGCCGCGCTGGGCTTGGCGGTGCCGATGTCCATCCCGCGGTAGACCAGCGCCGAGTCGACGCTGACGATCTCGACCGGCCGCCGGCGCGCGATCGCCAGGGCGGCCGCGGTCTTGCCCGCGGCGGTCGGTCCGGCGAGCGCCACGTAGCGCAGGGCGCCCGAGTTGGACGGAGCGGTGCGGGGAAGGGCCGTGGCGGCAGGAGGCGGCATGCGCCCGAGGTTAACAAACGCGCCGCCGAGGCGGCTCAGATCGCCGGCGTGGGTGGGTGCGGGCGCAGCGCGGTGGTTTCCGCGGGCGTGGGTGTCGGCGGCGACGGCAGCGCCGCCGGCGGCATCGGCGTTTCGCCGCCCTGGACGGCCGTCTCGGTCGGGGGCTCCTTCATGCGAAAGAGCTGAGACAGGGCCGCGCGGTATTGCGCCTGGCCGATCGAATTGGCGTTGTGGTGCGAGCCGCCCTCGACCAGCACGAACATCTTCGGCACGGTCGCGGCGTCGTAGAGCTTGCGGCCCAGGGTCGGGTTGATCAGGCTGTCGGCCGCGCCGTGCACCACCAGCAGCGGGGCGCCGATGTCCTTGACCTTGCTGATGGCCTCGAAGCGCTGGGTGATGAAGGGCCTGACGGGCAGCCAGCCCCACTTGAAGCTGCTGGCCACGTCGGCGATCGAGGTGAAGGTGCTTTCGACGATGGTGCCGCTCTCGTCGTTCACGCGCGAGGCCAGGTCGATGCCGATGGCGCCGCCGAGCGAGTGGCCGAAGATGTAGCGCCGCTGCTTCGGATGGTGGGCGGCGAGCCAGGTCCATGCCGCCAGCGCATCCTCGCGCGCCGAGTCCTCCGAGGGCAGGCCGGCGGAACTCTTGCCGAAGCCGCGGTAGTCGATGGCCAGCACCGAGAAGCCCAGTTCGTGCATGCGGCGCATGCGCGGCGCCGAGCCGGCGACGTTGTAGCGTGCGCCGTGCAGGTAGAGCAGCACCGGCGTGTCGGCCGATTCCGGCGCGCCGCCCAGCCACAGGCCATGCAGGCGCGCTGGCTCGCCGGTGAGCGACGACTTGAAATCGATCCAGACGTCGTCCATGCCCTGGCTCATGGCTTCCGAATTGCCCCAGCTGCGGTCGCTCGGCTGGAAGATCCATTCGCGCTGGCGCTCGTCGAGGGTCGAACAGCCGCCGGCCAGCAGGGCGACCAGGGCAGTGGCGGAGGCGACGAGTGACCAGGATTTCATAGAAGGCTGAAGGACAGGCGGTGAGCCCGAAAGTTCAACAACAGACCCTATGCAACGGTCGTGCCGACCGGGTCGATGACCCGGTAAACCCTAGTATTTGTAACGCTTTTGGCTGCTTTCCGACTTGTTTCCGCGAAATGTAAGCGGAGGAAAAGCTTGCTCAGCGCCCGCGCAGGAAGAGCGCGTCGAGCTCGCGGACCGACAACTGGCGCCAGGTCGGCCGGCCGTGGTTGCACTGGTCGGAGCGCTCGGTGGCCTCCATCTGGCGCAGCAGCGCGTTCATTTCGTCGAGCGTCAGCTTGCGGTTGGCGCGCACCGCGCCGTGGCAGGCCATGGTGGACAGCAACTCGTTCTGGGCCCGCTGGACCACGGTGCTGGCGTCGTGGAGCGCCAGTTCGGCCAGCACGCTGCGCGCCAGCTCGACCGGGTCGCCGTCGGCGAGGGTGCCAGGCACGGCGCGCACCGCCAGGGTGCGCGGCGAGAACGGCGTGATCTCGAGTCCGAGTGCGGGCAGCACCGCCACGCAGGCCTCGGCGGTCGCCACTTCCTGAGGGGTGGCGGCGAAAGTGGCGGGGATGAGCAGCGGCTGGCTGCTGATGGCCGCGCCGTCGAGCTGGGTCTTCAGGCGCTCGTACACGATGCGCTCGTGGGCGGCGTGCATGTCGACGATGACCAGCCCCTGGCTGTTCTCGGCCAGGATGTAGATGCCCTGCAACTGGGCCAGGGCGCGGCCCAGGGGCCAGGCTTCGGCGCTGGCGGGTTCGGACCGAGGCTGGGCGCCTGCAGGCTGCGCCGCCAGCTCGGGAGCGCGCTCCGAGGCGACAACGGGTTGCGGAAACGCAGCGGGTGTTTCGCGCCGCTCGGCCGGCCACATCGCCGCCGCGTCGCCCAGCCCGCGTTCGGCACCGAACTGCATGCCGGGCTGCGTCCACGACGCCGAGGCCGGCGCCAGCCGGGGCTTGAAGAACGGCTCGGCCGGTGCCGCCACCGCGTCGCCGGCCCGCGGTGCGGCCAGGGCGTCCTCGATCGCGTGGCGCACCGCCTGGTGCACCTCGCGGCCGTCGCGGAAGCGCACCTCGATCTTGGTCGGGTGGACGTTGACGTCGACCCGCGCCGGGTCGATCTCGAGGTACAGCGCGTAGACCGGCTGGCGCTGGCCGTGCAGCACGTCCTCGTAGGCGCTGCGCACCGCGTGGGCCAGCACCTTGTCGCGCACGAAGCGGCCGTTGACGTAGAAGAACTGCTGGTCGGCGCGCGAGCGGGCCGCGTCCGGAATGCCGGCGCGGCCGCTGACCCGCACCGGGCCGCCTTCGCGCTCGACCACGACGCTGTGCTTCACGAAGTCGTCGCCGAGCGTGTCGGCCAGGCGCTGGTCGCGCCCGGTGGCGGCGCGCCACTGCTCGACCAGGCGGCCGTCGTGCCAGATCGAGAAGCCGACCTCCGGGCGTGCCAGCGCGTGGCGACGGACCGCCTCGATGCAGTGGGCCAGTTCGGTGGCATCGGTCTTCAGGAACTTGCGCCGTGCCGGCGTGGCGAAGAACAATTCGCGGACCTCGACCGTGGTGCCCGTGGCGCGTGCCACCGGGCGCAGTTCGCCGGTGCGGCCGTCGAGCGCGAAGGCACCGTCGGCACCGCTGAAGCGCGACAGCACGCTGAGCTCGGCGATCGCGTTGATGGCGGCCAGCGCCTCGCCGCGAAAGCCCATCGTGCCGACGGTCTCGAGGTCGTTCAGGCTGGCGATCTTGCTGGTGGCGTGGCGGCGCAGCGCCAGCGGCAACTCTTCGCGCGGCAGGCCGAGGCCATCGTCCTCGACCGAAATCAGCCGCACGCCGCCCGCCGAGAGCCGCACCGTGATCTGCCGGGCCCCGGCATCGAGCGCGTTGTCGAGCAGTTCGCGCACCACGGAGGCCGGCCGCTCGACCACTTCACCGGCCGCGATCTGGCTGATCAGTTCGTCGGGGAGTTCGCGGATCGGGCGCCGCTCGGCAGGGGCGAGGGAAGAGGGGAGAGCACTCACGGGGACATTCTAGAAGGGCCTGTCGCGCCGCACCGGGATAATGCGCGCCATGGAAATCATCAGCTTTCTCATCGACTTCATCCTGCATGTCGACAAACATCTCGAAGCCTTCGTCATCGCCTACGGCACCTGGGTCTACGCGCTGCTGTTCCTGATCGTGTTCGTCGAGACCGGGCTGGTGGTGATGCCCTTCCTGCCCGGCGATTCGCTGCTGTTCATCGTCGGTGCGCTGTGCGGCGCGGGCCTGATGAGCTTCGGACTGGCGGTGCCGATCCTGCTGGCGGCGGCGATCCTGGGCGACCAGTGCAACTTCAGCATCGGTCGCTTCTTCGGGCCCAAGGTGTTCCAGTGGGAGAGCTCGCGCTTCTTCAACCGCCGGGCCTTCGACCAGGCGCACGCGTTCTATGAGCGCTACGGCGGCGTGACCATCATCGCGGCCCGCTTCCTGCCCTTCATCCGCACTTTCGCGCCCTTCGTGGCGGGGGTGGCCGACATGACGCGCACCAAGTTCACCTTGTTCAACATCGCGGGTGCGCTGCTGTGGGTGGTGGGCCTGTGCACCATCGGCTTCTTCTTCGGCAACCTTCCGATCGTCAAGGACAACCTGGAGAAGGTCATCTGGGCGCTGATCCTGGTGCCGGGGCTGATCGCGCTGTTCGGCGCCTGGCGCGCCCGCCGCACTTCGGCCGTCCGCTGAAGTCTCGCTACGGCCGCTGGCGCGCCGGCACGCGCGCCGACAGCGGCTGCGGCGCGTAAGCCGGATCGATGCGGCAACCCTTGCCGAAGGCCGGCTCGAAGCTCGTGCAGCGGGCCGCGACGTCGGCCGGCGTCGGCTTCGTGCCGTGGTCGATCCAGTCGAGCAGCGCAGCGAACAGCGCCGGGTATTCGGCATCGCTCAGATAGCTGTGCTCCGATTCGCGGCTGAAGGTCTGTACCAGCAAGTCGGCCGTGCCGGCGCGTTCGCGCACCGTGCGGTAGGCCGATTCGAGTTCCACGAACGCCGTCGGGTCGTCGATGGCATGCAGGCTCAAGGTCGGAATGTCGACCCGGCCGGTCGGGTCGCTGTCGGCCGCCAGCCTGGCCACTGCCGCCGGGTCGGCCCGATAGCGCAGCACCGCGGTGTTGAGCAGTGGGTCGTCGCGCGAGCCGCTGTAGACGGCGCCGATGTTGCCGAAGGGATTGCCGCCGTCGAGCCGCTCCTGCACCAGGTCGCGGAACAGGAAGGTCGACCAGTTCATGTTGGCGACCAGCGAGCGCTCCGGGATCTTGACGGTGGAGAGGATCGCCTGCAGGTTGGCACTTTGCTGCGCGCTGCGCTCGGTGGCGGGCTTGCGCACGCCGGTGCAGGCGTCGATGCGCCGCGCCAGTTCGGCGCGGCCCAATGTCGAGTCGCGCGGCAGGCCTTGCCAGAGCGGGTAGGCGGGCTCGGTCGGCAACGGATGGTTGTTGCAGACGTATTGATAGACCACGCGCAGGTCGAGCCGGTAGTCGTAGGCCTGGGTGCCGCCGCCCAGCACGCCGCTGGTCAGCAGCAGGCCGTCGTACGGGCCCTTGCCGCTGTCGACCCGGGCATAGAGCTCGGCCGCCTTGGTGGCAACGCCGGCGCCATAGCTCTGGCCGTGGAGAATGGTGCGCCGCGGGGTGCCGAAGTTCTGCACGAACCAGGCGCGCAGGCGCTCGGTGTCCTCGGCCGCCATCGTGACGCCGTAGCCGGCGCGGCGGTAGGTCGAGCCGGCCCAGGCATAGCCGGCCTTGACCGTGACGGCCCAGCGCTGCAGGTCCTCGGTGGCACGCTCCAGCGTCGGTGCGCCGAGCTCGGGGCCGCCATGCGCGTGCATCACGAGCACGCGGTTCCAGTCGGCGGGGATCGCGACCCAGAAGAAGGCACCGGCGCTGTCCTGCCCGCTGTAGCAGCGTGTATTGGCAGGCATGCCGGCAGGGCAGGCGGTGCTCGACGGCGCGGCGATGCCTGAGGTTGCCGGAGCGCGTGCGGGCGATCCGCATGCACCGAGCACGAGCGCCGCGGCGACGCTGAAAAGCGATGTCAGTTGTCTCATGCCGCGTTTATACGTGCCGTTGCACGGCGCATGAAAAAGCGCACCCGTGGGCGCGCCTTTCGTTCACCAGGATCGGGCGGCTCAGTAGCTTGGGCCGTTGTTCGGGTAGTAGCTGTTCTGCGGGTAGTAGCGGCGCTGGTAGTTGCGCTCGTCGACGCTCTTGCCGACCTGGTTGCCGATCAGGCCGCCGACCGCCGCGCCACCGACCGTGGCCGCGGTGTTGCCGCCGATTGCATTGCCGACCAAGGCGCCACCGACCGCGCCGCCCGCGGTGCCGAGTTGCTGGTTGGGGCCGCCGGCGCAGCCGGCCAGGGTCATGATGCCGGTGGCCGCTGCGGCCACGATCCAGAGTCTCGTCTTCATGATGTCCACCTTTCAGTGATTGGGTGGATTCATTGTTCGAGGAAACGGCGCTGCGCATGTAGGAGCCGGCCCCGGTGTCTTGCCCGAATGTGCGGTCGCCACGTGCGCGACAAGCGCCCCTTCAGCCGGGCTTGAGGCCGCCCAGCCGCGCGACGATCAGGTCGTGCAGGGCCTGCGCCGCCACCGAAAGGCTGCCTTCACGCCGCCGCACGATGTGGACCGTGCGCTGCAGCGCCGCATGGACCAGCGGCCGCGTGGCCAGGGTCTCGCGCCGGAAATGGAACAGCGTCAGCGCCGGCACCGCGCTGATGCCCAGGCCGGCCTCGACCAGCCCCATCACGGTCGCGAGATGCTCGACCTCGAAGGTGGCGTTGAGCCGCAGTGGGTGCAGCACCGCGTCGATCGACTGGCGCACGCTGCTGTTGCGCGTCATCTGGATGAAGGGCCAGGGCGCGAGCTTCTTCAGGGTCAGGCGCGGCTCGGTGGCCAGCGGATGGTCGGCGCGGCAGACCAGGTGGAAGCGATCGCTGCAGAGCCGGCGCGCCACCAGGTCGCTGGCCGATGCGGTGCCCGCGTCCGAGGCGGCAAGCGCGAAATCGACCCGGCCGCCGCGCAGCAGCGCGATGCAGGCGTCGGACAGCGCGTCGTCGAGTTCCAGCGTGATGCCGGGCCAGCGCTGCTGGAACTCCTTGAAGATCGCCGGCAGCCAGCCCGCCGCGAGCGAGGGCAGGGCCGCCACCCGCACCCGGCCCGTGCGTCGTTCGACGTGGTCGGCCAGGTCGGCCAGCGCGCTGCCCATGTCGTCCAGCAGGCGCCGCGCCGGGCCTTCGAACAGCCGGCCTTCGGGCGTCAGCTGCACGCTGCGCGTGTCGCGGTCGAACAGCCGGGTGCCCAGCGCCTCTTCGAGCGTGCGGATCAAGGTGCTGAAGGCGGGCTGCGACAAATGGCTGGCCTGGGCGGCACGGGTGAAATTGCGCTGGTCGGCCAGTGTCAGGAAGGCGCGCAGCTGTCGGCTGGAGAGGTCCGGGTGTTTCATTTGAATCTTGGATGAATCTATCCGAACTTTCGATTTCACGGATGATTTTGTCAGGACTAAAGTGCGACCACCATGAACCGCATCGACCACCCCGCGCTCCTGATCGGCTGTGCCGCCGGCTTCTCCGGCGACCGCACCGACGCGGCCGGCCCGGTCGTCGACACGCTGATCGCGCGGCTGGCCCAAGGCCCCGCCGGCCAGCGCGCCTTCCTGATCTTCGAAACCCTGGCCGAGCGCACGCTGGCGCTGGCGCAGCTGCGCCGCCGCGCCGACCCCGAGGCCGGCTACGAGCCCCTGCTCGACGCCATGCTGCGCCCGGTGCTGGCGCGCTGCCTCGCGCATGGCATCCGCATAGTGAGCAATTTCGGCGCCGCCCATCCGCGCGCCGCGGCCCGCCACATCGCCCGGCTGGCGCGCGAGCTCGGCATCGCGCCGCCAAGGATCGCGGTGGTGCAGGGCGACGACCTCTCGGCGCCCGCGCAGCTCGCGCTGCTGCGGCGTGAGTTCGGCGACCGCATGGACGGCATCCGGCTGGTCAGTGCCAACGCCTACATCGGTGCCGAGCCGATCGCCGCCGCGCTCGACGCGGGGGCGCAGGTGGTGGTCTGCGGCCGGGTGGCCGATCCATCGCTCGCGGTCGGTCCGGCGATGTCCCACTTCGGCTGGCGCAGCGACGAGTGGGACAAGCTCGGCCGCGCCACGATGGCGGGCCATCTGCTGGAATGCGGCGCGCAGGTGTGCGGCGGCTACTTCGCCGATCCGGGCTACAAGGACGTGCCGGGCCTGGCGCAGGTCGGCTTCCCGATCGCCGAGATCGATGCCGACGGCCGCTGCGTCATCGGCAAGGCGGGTGGCACCGGCGGCCTCGTGACCGAGGCCACCGTGAAGGAGCAGTTGCTCTACGAGGTGCACGATCCCGCCGGCTACCTGACACCCGACGTCGTGGCCGACATCGCCGAAGCCGAAGTCGAGGCGGTGGGACCCGACCGGGTGGCGCTGCGCGGCGTGCGCGGCCATGCGCGGCCGAGCCACTACAAGGTCAATGTCTGCCATGAGGGCGGCTGGCTGGCCGAGGGCGAGATCTCCTATGCCGGCCCGCGCGCCGAGGCGCGCGCCCGGCTCGCGGCCGATGTGCTGAGGCAGCGGCTCGACGGCCTCGCGTTGCGCGTCGACCTGATCGGCGCGCTCAGCATCCTGGGCGACGACGCCGGCCATGCGCTCGCCGCCACCGCGGATTCGGGCTTGCGCGACATCCGCCTGCGCGTCGCCGCGACCCATGCCGAGCGGGCCCAGGCCGAGCGGCTGGGGCGCGAGGTCATGGCGCTCTACACCTGCGGGCCGGCCGGCGGCGGCGGTGTCCGCACCACGCTCACGCCGCGGCTCAACACGCTCTCGTGCCTGCTGCCGCGGGAGGCGGTGCCGGTGGGTTTTGAAATGCTCGAGGAGCCAGCACAATGAGCCACGACATCACGGTCCCGCTCTACCGGGCCGCCCACGGCCGCACCGGCGACAAGGGCGACCGCTCCAACATCAGCGTCATCGCCTGGCACCCCTCGCTGTATCCGCTGCTGGTGGCGCAGCTGACGCCGGAGCGCGTGGCGGCCTGCTTCCGCCATCGCTCGCCGAGCCGGGTCCAGCGCTTCCTGCTGCCGAAGCTGCAGGCGATGAACTTCGTTCTCGACGGCGTGCTCGACGGCGGCGTCAACGATGCGCTGAACCTCGACACGCACGGCAAGGCGCTCTCCTTCCTGCTGCTCGACATGCCGATCGAGGTGCCGCCGTCGCTGGCCCGGGAGCTTGTCGGCCAGGCGCCGCCCTGAGTGACTGATTCTTCTCGCTTTCGAACCATTCCAACTTCCCGGAGACAGACAATGAAAAGCCTCAAACCAACCGTGCTGGTCGCCGCCGCCCTGGCCCTTGCGCCCATGCTGGGCCAGGCCCAGGCCTTCCCCGACAAGGCCATCACCTTCGTGGTTCCGTTCGCTGCCGGCACCGCGACCGACCAGATCGCGCGCGCGCTGGGCAACGGCATCACGGCAGAGACCAAGCAGCCGGTGGTGATCGACAACAAGGCCGGCGCCAGCGGCTTCATCGCCTCGCAGCAGGTCGCCAAGGCCCCGGCCGACGGCTACACCGTGCTGATCACCACCAACACCACCCACGCGGCCAACGAGCACCTGTTCAAGAAGCTGCCCTACGACCCGGTGAAGGACTACGCGCCGGTCGCCGCGCTCGGCAAGGGCGGGCAGATCATGGTGGTCAATCCCTCGTTTCCGGCCAAGAGCGTCGCCGAGTTCATCGCGCTGGCGAAGAAGGACCCGGGCAAGTACAGCTTCGGCAGCGGCAGTTCGTCGAGCCGCATGGCCGGCGAGCTGCTGCAGCAGATGGCCGGCATCCAGCTGCTGCACGTGCCCTACAAGAGCAACACGCTGGCCGTGACAGACCTGCTGGGCGGCCAGATCCACATGATGATCACCGACACCGCCACCGGCCTGCCGCAGGTCAAGGCCGGCAAGCTGCGCGCGCTGGGCGTCTCGGGCGCCAAGCGTTCGCCGCTGGAGCCCGATGTGCCGACCATCGCCGAGGCCGGCGTGAAGGGCTACGAGATGGGCTATTGGTTCGCCGCCTACGCCCCGGCGAAGACCCCGCCCGCGGTGGTCAAGCGCCTCAATGAACTGCTGGTGAAGGCCGCAAGGAGCGAGGCCGCGAAGACCGCGTTCTACGAACCCACCGGCACCGAGGTCTTCACCAGCTCGCCCGAGGAGCTGGCGAAGTTCCAGGCCGCCGAATCGCAGAAGTGGGGCCGCATCGTCAAGGCGGCCGGGATCGAGGCCGAGTAGGCGCCCCGCGCTACAGCTGCCGGCTGCGCGCCAGCGGCGGGTTCTGCGCGAAGTAGCGCTGGATGCCGCGCATCAGCGCATCGGCCAGCTCTTCCTGGTAGGCGGTGCTGCGCAGCTTGGCTTCTTCTTCGGGATTGCTGATGAACGCGGTCTCGACCAGCACGCTCGGGATGTCGGGCGCCTTGAGCACCGCGAAGCCGGCCTGCTCGACCTGCCCCTTGTGCAGCCGTGCGCCGATGCCCTTGATCTCGCCGATCATCGCGCCGCCGAGCTTGAGGCTGTCGTTGATCTGCGCCGTGGTGCTCATGTCGAGCAGCGCGCGCTGCACCTGCACCTCGTGGTTGCCGACGTTGACGCCGCCGACCTTGTCGGCCTGGTTCTCCTTGTTGGCGAGCCAGCGCGCGGCGCTGCTCGACGCGCCGCCCTGGCTCAGCGCGAACACGCTGGCGCCGCGCGCGTCGGGCGTGGTGAAGGCATCGGCATGGATGCTGACGAAGAGGTCGGCCTGCACCCGCCGCGCCTTCTGCACGCGCACGCCCAGCGGCACGAAGAAGTCGGCATCGCGGGTGAGGAAGGCGCGCATCGGATTGCCGTTGACGCTGCTGGCGTTGATGCGGGCCCGCAGCCGGTGCGCGATCTGCAGCACGATGTCTTTCTCGCGCGTGCCGTTGGAGCCGATGGCGCCGGGGTCTTCGCCACCGTGGCCCGGATCGAGCGCGACGATGATGATGCGATCGGTCTGGCTGGCGGTCGCGCCCCGGGTCGCTGGCTCGGCCGGCGGCGGCGCGCTGGCCAGGGGCGGCATCGGCATCGGCATCGGGCCGACCGGGGCCGAGGGGCGATTGGCCTGCGAGACCGACACCTGCGGCGGCGAACCCTGCGGCGCGCCGCGCGAGAGCGGCCGCGCGGCCTGCTGGGCCATCAGGTCGCCCAGCGGGTCGACCGGGCCGGCGGCGGGCGGCGGCGACGATGCCGTCGCCGCGTCGGGGGGCGCCGCCTTGGGCGCCTCGCGCATGCGTTCGGCGATCAGCGACTCGAGCGGGTCGGTCGCCTGCTGCGGATACAGGTCGAGCACCAGCCGGTCGCGGTAGGCTGCCACCGGCGCCAGCGAGAACACCTGCGGCGCCACCGCCTGCTTGAGGTCGAAGACGATGCGCACCACGCCGGGCGCGAACTGGCCGACGCGCAGGCCGTTGATGAAGGGGTCGTCGGGCTTGATCTTGCCGACCAGCTCGCGCAGGGCCGGATTGAGCTCGATGCCGGTGATGTCGACCGCCAGCCGCGGCGGGCTGCCGACCACCAGCTGCTGCGAACTGAGGCGGCCGTCGGATTCGATCGTGACGCGGGTGTAGTCGGCCGCGGGCCATACCCGCACCGCCATGATGGTGGCACCGCGGGCGATCTCGTGCAGGCCCAGCAGCAGCGCCACGCTGCCGCCTTGCAGCAGCACGCGCCGCTTCAGTCCGCTCGCCTTCATGCAGTGGCCGCGAGCAGGCGCGTGCCTCGCTCGGTGTGGGCGCGCAGTGTCACGGTGCGGGTGTCGTCGGTCATTGCTTCGATTTTAATAGCGAGGTCCGCAAGAGGAATGCGCCCGGCCGCGTTTTCGGGCCATTCGGCCAGCTTGAGGCCCGGGCCCGCGAAGATGTCACGGAAACCGGCGTCCTCCCATTCGCGCGGATCGCTGAAGCGATAGAAGTCGAAATGGAAGATCGCTAGGCCATCGGGTGCCTCGTGTGGCTCCACCACCGCGTAGGTCGGGCTCTTGATGCGCCCGGCGATGCCGAGCGCGCGCAGCAGGTGGCGTACGAAGGTGGTCTTGCCGGCGCCGAGGTCGCCCTGCAGCGAGACGAAGGCGTCGCGCAGCGCAGGCGAGCGCGCCAGCGCCAGCGCCAGGGCCTCGGTGTCGGCCTCGGTGCGCCAGACCTGGGTCGCGCTGTGCGTTTCTACAATCGGCAGGTGATCGGCAGCCATCAAATCGTCAACAGGATTCAGGCCTTGGCCCGGGAGCTCGGATTCTCCCAAATCGGCATCGCCGGTGTCGACCTGTCGAGCGCCGAGGCCGGATTGATGCAATGGCTGGCCGAAGGCTTCCACGGCGACATGCACTACATGGCCGCCCACGGCACGCGCCGCGCGCGGCCGGCCGAGCTGGTGCCGGGCACGGTCTCGGTCATCACGGCGCGCATGGACTACCTGCCGCGCGCGACGCCGGACGACTGGCAGGCGATCGAATTCGCGCGGCTCGCGCGGCCCGCCGAAGGCATCGTCTCGCTCTATGCCCGCGGCCGCGATTACCACAAGGTGCTGCGCTCGCGGCTGGCGAAGCTGGCCGAGCGCATCGCCGACGAGGTCGGGCCCTTCGGCCACCGCGCCTTCACCGATTCGGCACCGGTGCTCGAGGCCGAGCTGGCCTCGCGCAGCGGCCAGGGCTGGCGCGGCAAGCACACGCTGGTGCTCGACCGCGAGGCCGGCTCGATGTTCTTCCTCGGCGAGATCTACGTCGACATGGCGCTGCCGCCGAGCGAGCCGGTGACGCCGCACTGCGGCAGCTGCAGCGCCTGCATCGACATCTGCCCGACCCGCGCGATCGTCGCGCCGCACCGGCTCGACGCCCGGCGCTGCATCTCCTACCTGACGATCGAGCATGCCGGGCCGATTCCGCTCGAGCTGCGGCCGCTGATCGGCAACCGCATCTACGGCTGCGACGACTGCCAGCTGGCCTGCCCCTGGAACAAGTTCGCGAAGAAAAGCGCCTTGCCCGATTTCGATGCCCGCGACGGCCTCACCGGCCGGCAGCTGGCCGAGCTGTTCGCCTGGACCGAGGCCGATTTCCTGCGATTCACCGAAGGCAGCCCGATCCGCCGCATCGGCCACGAGCGCTGGCTGCGCAACGTGGCGGTGGCGCTCGGCAACGCGTTGCGTGCCGGCGACGCCGGCGCCCGTGCCGCGCTGGCCAGCCGCAGCGACGATGCCAGCGCGCTGGTGCGCGAGCACGTGGCGTGGGCGCTGGCGGTCAGTGCCGGATGATGGCCGAGATCTGGGCGGTGCCGGCGTCCAGCGAACGCATCGAGCTGAGCCGGATCGAGGCGTACTTCAGCTGCGGGTTGAGGATCAGCTTGCCGACGAAGTGGCCGTTGAACCGCGCATCGCGGCAGCCGCTCGCCACCAGGTCGATCGAGGCATTGGCCGGCGTGATGTAGTCCATGCTCGAACCCGCCAGGGTGCAGGCCGCGTCGGGCACCGCGCCGCGCACCGCGCCGTCGATCTCGATCTGCAGCGTGCCCGCGAAGACCTCGGGCGATCCCTGGGTGCCGGTGTCCTGCTGCGCCACGTAGAACAGGAAGGGCCCGCTCCAGCTGCCCTGGTAGCGGGTGTACTCCTGCGCCTGGACCGCTATCGTCAGCGACGATGCGGCAAGGACGGCCAGGAGCGGGTAGCGCATCGCTGCATCGTAGCGGGTCCTAGCGGATCAGCCCCAGCGCGAATGGCAGGCTGGCCACGCCCAGCAGCGTGGACAGCGTCACCAGCCCGGCGACGTAGGGGCCGTTGTAGCCCATGCGCGCCGCCAGCACATAGGCGCTCGAGGCGGTCGGCACGGCCGAGAAGGTCAGCAGCACCGCGGCCTGGGCCGGATGAAGCTTGAGCACCACCGCGAGCCACCAGCCGATCAAGGGCAGCAGCAGGTGCCGGATCGTCAGCACCGACAGCGCCAGCACCTTGCCGCGCGCGATCGTCGCGAACTGCATGCCGGCGCCGGCGGCCATCAGGCCCAGCGCCAGCGAGGCCGCGCCGATGCGCGACAGCGTCGGCTCGAGCCAGGTCGGCACGCCCAGCCCCAGCAGGTTGGCGATGAGCCCGGTGACGGTGGCGATGATCAGCGGGTTGCGCAGCAGCTGGCGCGCCAGGCCGGTCTGGGCGTGCCGCGTCATCGGCCAGACCGCCGCGATGTTGAACATCGGCACGCAGACGCCGATCAGCACCGCGATCATCAGCAGGCCCTCGGGCCCCGCGATCCGGTCGGCCAGGGCGAGGCAGATGAAGGAATTGAAGCGGAAGGCGATCTGCGCGCTGGCGGCATGGTCGCGGCGGTCGATATGGGCGCCGATGCCGGGCAGGAAGGGCAGGGCATAGGAAAGCGCGATCCCACACAGGCCGACGCCCACGCCCGCGGTCAGCAGGTTCGAGGTGGCGCCGAAGTCGAGCGGGCTGCGCACGATCGAGTGGAAAAGCAGCACCGGAAAAAGAAAGTAGTAGACCAGGCTTTCGACCTGGTCCCAGACGCGGCGGTCAAGGGGGGTGTAGCGGCACAGCAGCCAGCCACAGGCGATGAGGGAGAAGTCGGGGAAGAGGAGCTGGGCATAGTTCACCGCTTCGAGGATATCCGTGTCGTCCATGGGTTATCCACGGGGTGGGCGGCGGCCGTCACCCGTTAGCATCCGCCTTTTCGTTTCTCGGCCCGAGGAGGCTATTCAATGCAACGTCGTCAATGGAGCGCGCTCGCAGGCGCTGCCGCGCTGTTCGCGCTCGCCGGTTCCAGCTGGGCGCAGGGCTACCCGACCCGGCCGATCGAACTGCAGGTGCCGTTCGCGCCGGGCGGCACCACGGACATCGTGGCGCGCGTCATTTCCGAGCCGCTCGGCAAGGCGCTCGGCCAGAGCGTGATCGTGATCAACAAAGCCGGCGGCGGCGGCATCGTGGGCGCCACCGAAACGGCGCGGGCCGCCCCGGACGGCTACAAGCTCGGCGTGGCCACGGTGTCCAGCACCGCCGCCAACCCGGCCATCAACCCGAAGACGCCTTACGACCCGATCAACGACTTCACGCCGATCGTCAACATCGCGGCGACGCCGAACATCATCGCGGTGCACCCGAGCTTCCCGGCCAAGAACTACGCCGAGTTCGTGGCCGAACTCAAGAAGAATCCCGGCAAGTATTCCTACGCGTCCTCGGGCACGGGCGGCATCGGCCACCTGCTCATGGAGCTCTACAAGAGCCTGACCAACACCTACGTCACGCACATTCCCTACCGCGGCGCCGGCCCGGCGCTGAACGACGTGGTGGCCGGGCAGGTGGCGATCATGTTCGACAACATCCCGTCGGCGCTGCCGTTCATCCAGAGCGGCAAGCTGGTGCCGATCGTGGTGTCGGCACCGCAGCGCCTGGCCGCGCTGCCGAACGTGCCGACCTTCAAGGAAGTCGGCCTGGAGCCGGTCAACCGCATGGCCTACTACGGCATCCTGGGCCCCAAGGGCCTGCCGAAGGAGGTGGTCGACAAGATCAACGCCGGCGTCAAGAAGTCGGTCGAGGACCCGGCCGTGCGCAAGCGCATCGAGGACACCGGCTCGCTGATCGTGGCCAACACGCCCGAGCAGTTCGCGGCCCAGATCAAGGCCGAATACGAGGTCTACAAGCAGGTCGTCGTCAAGCAAAAGCTGCAACTCGACTGATTTCGCTGCATTCAGGCCAAAGCCGCCCGGCATCCGGGCGGCTTTTTCTTTTTTGTTATCTTGCACGCCATGAGCGAGGCCATCGAAGCACCCCCGGAGACCCCCGAGATCGACGACTTCGTCGACGCGCTGTGGCTCGAGGACGGCCTGTCGAAGAACACGCTGGCCGCCTACCGGCGCGATCTCGCGCTGTTCGCCCACTGGCTGCATGCCCAGCGCGGCAAGCCGCTGAACGCGGCATTGGAAAGCGACCTCCAGGCCTACATGGGCGCGCGCCTGTCCGACCGGGGCAAGGCGACCTCGGCCAACCGTCGGCTCACGGTGTTCAAGCGCTACTACCGATGGGCCCTGCGCGAGCACCGCATCGCGGCCGACCCGAGCCTGCGGCTGGCGCCGGCCCGGCAGATGCCGCGGGCGATCAAGACCCTGTCGGAGAAGCAGGTCGACGACCTGCTGGCCGCGCCAGAGGTCGACACGCCGCTGGGCCTGCGCGACCGCGCGATGCTCGAGCTGATGTATGCGAGCGGCCTGCGGGTCAGCGAGCTGGTGTCGCTCAGGGTGTTCGAGCTGAGTCTCAACGACGGCGTGATCCGGGTGCTCGGCAAGGGCAGCAAGGAGCGGCTGGTGCCCTTCGGCGGCGAGGCCAGGCGCTGGATCGAGCGCTACCTGCACGATGCCCGGCCGCTGATCCTCGACGGTCAGCAGACGCCCGACCTGTTCGTGACCGCCCGCGGCGCCGGCATGACGCGCGTGATGTTCTGGATCATCGTCAAGAAGTACACCCTGGCGGCCGGCATCCACGTGCCGCTGTCGCCCCACACGCTGCGGCATGCCTTCGCCACCCACCTGCTGAACCATGGCGCCGACCTGCGCGCGGTCCAGCTGCTGCTGGGCCATGCCGACATCTCGACCACCACCATCTACACCCACGTGGCGCGCGAGCGGCTCAAGCAGATGCACGCCCGGCACCACCCGCGAGGCTGAAACGACAATGCGCAGGATGAATCCAGGAGTTTTCACGATGTCTCTGAAGTTGCGTCCTGCAGCGCTCGTCGCGGCGCTGGGCCTGATGCTGGCCTCGGTCGCCGCGCCGGCTCAGGTGGTTCCCAAGACCATCCGGCTGGTGGTCGCCTATCCCTCGGGCGGCGTCAGCGACGTGGTCGCGCGGGCGCTGGCCGACAAGCTGGCGGCCCAGCTCGGCAGCACGCTGGTGGTCGAGAACAAGGCCGGCGCCAGCGGCACGATCGGCATGGACGCGGTCGCCAAGGCGGCACCCGATGGCGCCACCTTGGGCTTTTCGGCGATCAGCCCGCTGGTGCTGAACCCGCACCTGGGCCGCTCGCCCTTCGACCCGATCAAGGACATCGCGCCGGTCGCCAGCGTGATGTATTCGCCGGTGCTGCTGCTGGCCACGCCGGCGACCGGCATGCGCGACTTGCGCAGCCTGCTCGACGACGCCCGGGCGCGTCCGGGCGCGGTTCGCTGGGCCACGTCCGGACAGGCATCGCTCGGCCACATCGTGCTCGAACAGCTGCGCGCGGCGGCCCAGGTCGACATCACCCACATCCCGTACAAGGGCGGCGGCCAACAGCTCAACGACGCGCTCGGCGGCCAGTTCGAGGTGCTGTCGACCAATGCCGGGCCGACCGTCTCGGCGCAGATCCAGACCGGCAGGCTGCGGCCGCTGGCGGTCGGCGCCCCGGCGCGGCTCGAGACCCTGCCGAAGGTCGCGACGCTGGCCGAACTGGGCTATCCGGCGGCCAACCTGTCGTCGCAGTTCGGTGTCTTCGCGCCGGCCGGCACGCCGGCCATCCTGATCGAGAAGTACAACGTCGAGATCAACAAGGCACTGGCCAGCCCCGACCTGCGCGCCAAGCTGCTGGCGACCGACAACGTGCCGACCGGTGGCCGGGCCGACACCTTCGCCGACGAGATCGCGAGCGAGTACGCGAACAACGGCAAGATCGTGAAGGCGGCGGGCATCCGGTCGGACTGAGCCCTTTCCGGCGCGGCTTGATTTCCTGGATCGCCTACCTTATAGTAGGTAGATGATCGCAGCAAATACCCTGGCCGGTGCCACCACCCGCGAGCAGATCCTGCAGGTCGCGCGGGAGCTGATCCAGACCCGTTCGTACCTCGGCTTCAGCTTCCAGGACGTGGCCGACCAGGTTGGCATCCGCAAGGCGAGCCTGTATCACCACTTCCCGACCAAGGAGGCGCTCGGCGTCGAGGTGCTGCGCACCGCGACCCAGGCCTTCAAGGATTGGACGGCCGCCAAGCCGCGCACGCCGCAGGCTGCGCTGGAGGCCTACTTCCGGATGTACCGCAACGGCCTGCGCGCCGGCGAGAGTGTCTGCCCGGCGGGCGCGTTGGCGCCGGGCTGGGACTGCATCGACGAGGAACTGCGGGGCGCCGTGCGCGACTTGCGCGGCACGCAGATCCTGTGGCTCAGCGGCGTGCTGGGTGCCTTGTCGCCGGGCGGCCGCGCGGCGGCGTCGGCGGCCTACGTGTTCGCCGTCTGCCAGGGCGCGCTGCTCTCGGCGCGCATGACCGGGCGGGTCGACGATTTCGACGAGGCCATCGAGCAACTGAGGGTGTCACTGCTGGCGGCCTGAGCCGCGAGCGTGGGTCGCGGCACGCCAGGCGTGCCTCTTTTTTGTCAGTCAAAACTACCTATTGGTTGGTAGTCAATCGGAGAAAAGTCCATGAAAGCCGTCATCGCCGGATATGCCCGTTCCCCCTTTCATTTCGCCCGCAAGGGTGCGCTGGCGGAGGTCCGGCCCGACACCCTGGCCGCGCAGGTGGTGGGCGGCCTGCTCGCGCGCACCGATCTCGACCCGGCGCTGATCGAGGACGTGATCCTCGGCTGTGCCTACCCCGAAGCGGCCCAGGGCAACAACCTGGCGCGCATCGTCGGACTGCTGGCCGGCTTGCCGCACGAAGTCGGTGGCATGACGGTCAACCGCTTCTGCGGCTCGTCGATGCAGGCGGTGCACATCGCGGCCGCGCAGATCGAGGCCGGCATGGGCGACGCCTTCCTGTGCGTCGGGGTCGAATCGATGACGATGGTGCCCCAGGGCGGCTTCAACTTCTCGCCCAACCCCGAACTGCTGGCCGGCAGCGACGCCTATATCTCGATGGGCGAGACCGCCGAGAACGTGGCACAGCGCTGGAACGTGAGCCGTGGCGACCAGGAGGCGCTGGCTGTGCAGTCGCACCGCAAGGCTGCCGAGGCGCGCGAGCAGGGCCGGCTGGCCGGCGAAATCGTCGCCATCGCCCTGCCGAACGGCGACAGCGTCACGGTCGACGGCTGCATCCGGCCCACGACCTCGGCCGAGGCGCTGGCTGCCTTGCGTCCGGCGTTCCGGCCCGACGGCGTGGTCACGGCCGGCACCTCGTCGCCGCTGACCGATGGCGCCGCCGTGGTGCTGGTCACGAGCGACACCTTCGCCGCCCGGCATGGCCTGCAGGCGCTGGCGCGGATCCGGTCGTTCGCGTCGGTCGGCGTCGATCCGGCGGTGATGGGCATCGGCCCCATCCCGGCCACGCGCAAGGCGCTGGCGCGCGCCGGTCTCGCGGTGGCGGACCTCGACGTGATCGAGATCAACGAGGCCTTCTCGTCCCAGGCGCTGGCCTGCATCCGCGATCTCGGGCTCGACCCGGCCAAGGTCAACCTCGACGGCGGCGGCCTCTCGATCGGCCATCCGCTGGGTGCCACCGGCGCCCGGATCACCGGCAAGGCGGCATCGCTGCTGGTGCGTGAAAATGGCCGCTATGCGCTGGCCACCCAGTGCATCGGCGGCGGGCAGGGCATCGCGACCGTGCTCGAACGGGTCTGAACACCGGCCGCTGCAACGACATTGGAGACCGACATGCCCGCCACCGACGCCCCGAAGCTGTACCTCGAAGACCTGAAGCCCGGCGACCGCTTCACCAGCGGCGAGCATGCGCTGGACGAGGCGCAGATCATCGACTTCGCGACCCGCTTCGACCCGCAGCCCTTCCACCTGGACCCCGAGGCGGCCAAGCGCACCTTCTTCCAGGGCTTGGCGGCCAGTGGCTGGCACACGGCCGCGATCACGATGCGGCTGCTGGTCGACAGTGGCATCCCGCTGGCCGACGGCGTGATCGGCTCGGGCGGCGAACTGAGCTGGCCGCGGCCGACCCGGCCGGGTGACGTGCTGCATGTCGAAAGCGAAGTGGTCGAGGTGACGCCATCGCGCTCGAAGCCCGAGCGCGGCATGGTGCAGATGCGCTGCGACACCCTCAACCAGCGGGGCGAGGTGGTGCAGCGCTTCTCGCCCAAGCTGGTGGTGTCGCGGCGGCCGGCCTGAGCGCCTTCAAGGCTGCTGAAGCGCGCCGAGTTCTTCGTCGCTGAAGCCCGCGAGGGCCCGGGCCTCGAGATTGAAAGGCGCCTTCAGGCGCGGCGCCTCGTGGCGGCGATACAGCGCGCGGTAGTGCGCGATCGGATCGAGCCCGTCGCGCTCGCAGAGCCAGCGGTACCAGCGATTGCCGACCGCCACGTGGCCGATCTCGTCGCGCAGGATGATGTCGAGGATGGCGCAGGCCGCCAGCGCGTCGGGTGTGTTCACGCGACGCAGCTTGGCCTGGATCAGCGGCGTGGCATCGAGGCCGCGCGCTTCGAGCGTTCGCGGCACGAGCGCCATCCGGGCCACGATGTCGTCGCTGGTTTTCTCGCACATGGACCACAGCCCGTCGTGGCCGGTGAAGTCGCCGTAGCGGTGGCCCATCGCCTGCAGGTGGTCATGCAGCAGCGTGAAGTGCTGCGCCTCCTCGTCGGCCACGCGCAGCCAGTCGCGGTAGAAATCCTCGGGCATGCCGTCGAAGCGCCAGGCCGCATCGAGCGCCAGGTTGATCGCATTGAATTCGATGTGGCAGATCGAATGGATCAGCGCGGCGCGCCCCTCGGGCGTGAACGGCGAGCGCTTCCCGACCGCGGTGGCCGAGACTCGCAGCGGGCGCTCGGGCCGCCCGGGCACGCCGCCCTCGTCGTTGCCGGTGCGCAGCGCTCGCAGATCCAGCGGCTGCGCGCCGAGGCCGGCGAAGGTCGCGCGCGTGGCTGCCACCTTGGCTTCTGGATCGGTGAGGCGCAGCGCGGCCAGGGCGCCAAGACGGGGATGCATCCCTACAATTCTAGTTTTCGTTCATTTGGAGACACTCGCGATGGCCCTCTACGAACTCGACGGCGTGGCGCCGCAACTGGCCGACGGCGCCTGGGTCGCCGACAGCGCCCAGGTCATCGGCAACGTCAAGCTGGCCGAGAACGCCAGCGTCTGGTTCGGCGCCGTGATACGTGGCGACACCGAGGTGCTCAGCATCGGGCGCAACAGCAACATCCAGGACCTGTCGGTGCTGCATGCCGACGTCGGCTGCCCGCTGACCATCGGCGACAACGTGACGGTGGGGCACCAGGTCATGCTGCACGGCTGCACCGTCGGCGACAACTCGCTGATCGGGATCCAGGCGGTGGTCTTGAATAACGCGAAGATCGGCCGCAATTCGATCGTTGGCGCCGGCAGCGTCGTGACCGAGGGCAAGGAGTTTCCGGACAACTCGCTGATCATCGGCTCGCCGGCCAAGGTGGTTCGCACGCTCGACGATGCGGCCGCCGCCAAGCTGCGGCAGAGCGCCGAGCACTATGTTGAAAACGCCCATCGCTTCGCGAAGGGCCTGAAGAAGATCGCCTGAATGAAGCTCACTCCCTGTTCCTTCCCCGTTTCCCTGGCCAGGGCACCCGTGGAACCGGCTTCGCCGGGCCACTGGGTGCGCCCCCTTGAGGGGGAGCGCCGAAGGCGCATGGGGGTGTCACGCAATGTCTGAGTTGCACAAGTTCCTGTTCGACGGCATGCCGGTGCGCGGCATGATCGTCCGCCTGACCGACGCCTGGCAGGAAATCCTGGCGCGGCGGGCGTCGAACACCACCACCGGCGCCTATCCGCCGCCGGTGGCCGAACTGCTGGGCGAGATGACGGCGGCGGCTGCGCTGATGCAGTCCAACATCAAGTTCAACGGGGCGCTGATCCTGCAGATCTTCGGCGACGGACCGGTCAAGATCGCGGTGGCCGAGGCCAAGCCCGACCTGAGCCTGCGCGCCACCGCCAAGGTGGTCGGCGACCTGCCGGCCGATGCCCGGCTGCCCGAGATGGTGAACGCCAGCAACAAGGGGCGCTGCGCGATCACGCTGGACCCCAAGGACAAGCTGCCGGGCGCCACTCCCTACCAGGGCGTGGTGCCGCTGTTCGGCGACCAGGGCGAGAAGCTCGGGCGCCTGAGCGAGGTGCTGCAGCACTACATGCTGCAAAGCGAGCAGCTCGACACCACGCTGGTGCTGGCCGCTGACGACAAGGTGGCCGCGGGCTTGCTCATCCAGCGCCTGCCGGTCAAGGGCGAGGGCAATCTCGAAGGCACTTCGGCCAGCGACCACGACCAGGCCAACGAGGACCAGATCGGGCGCAACGAGGACTACAACCGGATCTCGATCCTGGCGTCCAGCCTGACCCGCGAAGAACTGCTCACGCTCGATGTCGACACCATCCTGCGGCGGCTGTTCTGGGAAGAAAAACTGTTGCGCTTCGAACCGCAGGCCGGCCTGCTGGGACCGCATTTCGCCTGCACCTGCGGTCGCGGGCGGGTCGCCAACATGATCCGCGGGCTCGGCATCGAGGAGGCCGAGGGCATCCTGGCCGAGCGCGGCGAGATCGAGGTCGGGTGCGACTTCTGCGGCAAGCAGTACCGCTTCGACGCGGTCGATGCGGCGCAGATCTTCACGGCGCCGGGCGACCAGATGCCGGGAAGCGCGGTGGTTCAGTAGGGCGCTAGCGGGTGGTCGACAGGACCGTGGCCCGGCACCTTCCCTGCTCGCGCGGGGCCAGCAGGCTGCAGTTGTCCAGCGCGCGCTGCTGCATGTCGCTGAGCCTCGGACGTCCCGCGGACGCCGGCGGATAGTAGGGCTGCGCCGGGCGGTAGTAGGCCGGCGGCGGCGGCTGGTAGTACGCCGGGGGCGCCGGCTGGTAATACACCGGCGGCGCGGGCTGGTAGTACACGGGCGGGGCGGGCTGGTAGTAGACCGGCGGCGGATTCACGTAGACCGGCGCCGGTTGTTCATAGACGGGGCCGCCGACGCCGATCGAAAAATTGACTTCGGCATGGGCGGCCGCGGCCAGCGACAGGGCGGCGGCCACGACGGCGGCCGAAGCGACCCGGTTGGCGAATGCGGCGCGATGAAAGATCAAGGAAGTCTCCGGAAGGGGCGCGAAAACGCCCATGTTAGTCCTAACGTCCCGGCGGCGGCCCCGGTGGACAGCGTTGACATCCTGTCACGTGCGGGAGCGGCTGCAGCGGCCGGTGGCAGCTAGTACGGCGGCGCCTTCTTCGCCCGCTGCGCGCGCGCCGCCTCGGTCCACCACGCCAGGTCGTCGGCGAAACGCACGAACGACCGATCGAGCGCTTCGCCCGCGCCGCCGGTCGGCCTGGCGTCGGCATCGAGCGTCTGCGAGATCGGACCGACCGCGAGGGTGCTCGACACGACGACCATGCCCATCTCGGACAGGATCGAATGCCACACGGTGCCCGAGCGAACGCCCGAGAAGCGCCCGGCCGAATAGCTGGCGACCGCGGCCGGGCGCCAGAACCACTCTTCGAGGAAGTGGTCCGTCAGGTTCTTGAGGCCGGGTTGCGGGCCCCAGTTGTATTCGCCGGTCACGAAGACGAAGGCGTCGGCATTGCGGATCTTTTCGGCCAGGGCCTCCATGGGCGCCGGCGCGCTGCCTTTCGGGTATTCCTTGTACATGCGGTCGAGCATGGGCAGACCGACTTGCATGGCGTCGACCAGTTCGGCCTCGGCGCCCCGCGCCCGGAGGCCGGCGACCAGGTAGTCGGCCAGGCGGATGCCCATCCGGTCCGAACGGTACGAGCCGTAGAACACCAGGATCTTGTCACTCATTGCGTCTTCCCCGTTGTCTTCATGAATCGGTGCCGGCTTCGGCCCGCCGGCGAAGCAGGTCGGTGAACAGCCGATGCTCGCACGCCGGGTCGGAGCACTTTTCGCACGACCAGGCGGCCGCGCTGCGGCTTGGCTCCGCGCTGCCGAGGCCGAGCGCCCGAAGGGCGCTGGCGAGGCGCTCGGGCCCGCGGCCGTGAACGACGGCGAAAGGCAGTCGGGCCGCGGCCAGCGCAGCGCGCAGCAGCGCGTCCGCCTGCTCCCGTCGCTGCAGGGTTTCGGCGTCGGCCACAGGGAGATCCAGCCCCATCAGCAGCGTGAAGGCGCAACCGCGCGGCAGCGCCATGGGGATCGACGGGCCGTCGACGACCGCGATGCCTCGCTGTCGCAGCCGTTGCGCGAGCGCACCCGCCAGCGCTGTCTTGCCGGTGCCGTCGGCGCCGATCAGGGCGATCGTGCTGCCTGCGGGGAGGTCGGGCGTCATGCGGTCGGCCGCGCCGGCCCTCAGTGCGTGATCTGCACGAACACTTCGTTGGGCTTGACCATGCCGAGCTCCTGGCGGGCCCGCTCCTCGACCATCTCGAGCCCTTCCTTGAGGTCGTTGACCTCGGCGGAGAGCCGCTCGTTGTTGATCGCCGCCTTGGCGTTGGCCTCCTTCTGGTCGGCCAGCTTCTCTTGCAGCTGCGCCACGTCGCGCACGCTGCCGCGCCCGGTCCAGAGCTGCCACTGAAGGATCAGCAGCAGCAGGACCAGGATGATCGGTACGATGCGTGAGCGCATGGCGCCGGTCCGCCGGAGGATCAGCGCAGGTTGTAGAAGGCGCCGCGGCCCGGGTACGAAGCGACATCACCGAGGTCTTCCTCGATGCGCAGCAGCTGGTTGTACTTGGCGATGCGGTCCGAACGCGACAGCGAGCCGGTCTTGATCTGGCCGGCATTGGTGCCCACCGCGATGTCGGCGATGGTGCTGTCCTCGGTCTCGCCCGAGCGGTGGCTGATGACGGCGGTGTAGCCGGCGCGCTTGGCCATCTCGATCGCGGCGAAGGTCTCGGTCAGGGTGCCGATCTGGTTGATCTTGATCAGGATCGAGTTGGCGATGCCCTTGTCGATGCCCTCTTGCAGGATCTTGGTGTTGGTGACGAACAGGTCGTCGCCGACCAGCTGCACGCGCTTGCCGAGGCGCTCGGTCAGGTGCTTCCAGCCGTCCCAGTCGCCTTCGTGCATGCCGTCTTCGATGCTGATGATCGGGTACTTGTCGACCCAGCTTGCGAGCATGTCGGTCCAGCTCTCGGCCGTGAGGCTGAGGTTCTCGCCGGCCAGCACGTACTTGCCGTCCTTGTAGAACTCGCTGGCCGCGCAGTCGAGGCCCAGGGCGATCTGCTCGCCGGCCACATAGCCGGCCTTGTCGATGGCTTCGAGGATCAGCTGGATGGCCGCCTCGTGGCTTTCGACGCTGGGGGCGAAGCCGCCTTCGTCGCCGACCGCCGTGCTGATGCCGCGGTCGCCGAGGATCTTCTTGAGCGCATGGAACACCTCGGCGCCATAGCGCACCGATTCGCGGAAGCTCTTGGCGCCCACGGGGATGATCATGAACTCCTGCAGGTCGAGGCTGTTGTTGGCGTGGGCGCCGCCGTTGATGACGTTCATCATCGGCACCGGCAGCTGCATGCCGCCCATGCCGCCGAAATAGCGGTACAGCGGCAGGCCGGATTCTTCGGCCGCGGCGCGGGCCACGGCCATCGACACCGCGAGGGTGGCGTTGGCGCCCAGGCGGGCCTTGTTCTCGGTGCCGTCGAGGTCGAGCAGCGTGCGGTCCAGGAAGGCCTGCTCGCTGGCGTCGAGGCCGAGCACCGACTCGGAGATCTCGGTGTTGATGTTCTCGACCGCCTTGAGGACGCCCTTGCCCAGGTAGCGGCCCTTGTCGCCGTCGCGCAGCTCGATCGCTTCGCGCGAGCCGGTCGATGCGCCCGAGGGCACGGCCGCGCGGCCCATGGTGCCCGATTCGAGCAGCACGTCGCATTCGACGGTGGGGTTGCCGCGGCTGTCGAGGATTTCGCGCCCGACGATGTCTACGATTGCACTCATCTTTGCTCTTTCTCTAGGTTCAGATACCTTGGACGACGATCATGCGCATGATCGCCGCGCCCTGACGCGCCGCGCGCGCCTTGCCGTACTCGGGCGAGTCGTTGAATTTCTTCGCTTGCTCGACGCTCGGAAACTTGAGGATCACGATGCGCTCGGGATGCCAGTCGCCCTCGAGCACCTCGACCTGGCCGCCGCGCACGCAGACTTCGGCGCCATGGACCTTCATGGCTTCGGAGGACCACTTCTTGTAGTCCTCGTATTGCGTCGGGTTGGTCACCTCGACGTTGGCGATGATGTAAGCACTGGTCATTGTTGGAAGATGTCCTCCAGGAATGCGTTTTTCTTGGTGACACGGTCGAGCGCCAGCAGCGTCTCGAGCAGCGCCTTCATGTGCTTGAGCGGCACGGCGTTGGGGCCGTCGCTCAGCGCCTTGGCGGGATCCGGATGGGTCTCCATGAAGAGTCCCGCGACGCCGACCGCGACCGCGGCCCGCGACAGCACAGGCACCATCTCGCGCTGGCCGCCCGAGCTGGTGCCCTGGCCGCCCGGCAGCTGCACCGAGTGCGTGGCATCGAACACCACCGGGGCGCCGGTCTCGCGCATGATCGCCAGCGAGCGCATGTCCGAGACCAGGTTGTTGTAGCCGAAGCTGGCGCCGCGTTCGCAGGCCATGAAGCTGTCTTCGGGCAGGCCCTTTTCCTTGGCGGCCGCGCGCGCCTTGTCGATGACATTCCTCATGTCGTGCGGCGCGAGGAACTGGCCCTTCTTGATGTTGACCGGCTTGCCCGACTGCGCCACTGCGCGAATGAAGTCGGTCTGGCGGCACAGGAAGGCCGGCGTCTGAAGAACATCGACCACCTTCGCCGCCGCCGTGATGTCTTCTTCGGTGTGGACGTCGGTCAGCACCGGCAGGCCGAGTTCGCGCTTGACCTTGGCCAGGATTTCGAGGCCCTTGTCGCGGCCCGGGCCGCGGAAGCTGGTGCCCGACGAGCGGTTGGCCTTGTCGAAGCTGCTCTTGAAGATGAACGGGATGCCGAGCGCGGCGGTGATCTCCTTGAGCGTGCCGGCCGTATCCATCTGAAGCTGCTCGGACTCGACGACGCAGGGTCCCGCGATCAGGAAGAAGGGCTTGTCCAACCCGATGTCGAATCCGCAGAGTTTCATGCGACCACCTTCAGTGCCTTCTTGTCCGCGCCTTGATGCTCGAGTGCCGCGGCGATGAATGCATTGAACAACGGATGACCGCCCCAGGGCGTGGACTTGAACTCGGGGTGGAACTGCACGCCCATGAACCAGGGGTGCACGTCGTTCGGCAACTCGACGATCTCGGTCAGGTGCTCGCGCTGGGTCAGCGCCGAGATCACCAGGCCGGCGCGACGCAGCTCGTCCAGGTAGTTGACGTTGGCCTCGTAGCGATGGCGGTGGCGCTCGGTCACGACGTCGCCGTAGATGCTGTGGGCCAGCGTGCCGGGCGCGACATCGGAGCTCTGCGCGCCCAGGCGCATGGTGCCGCCCAGGTCGGACTTCTCGTCGCGGGTCTTGACCGTGCCGTCGTTGTCCTTCCACTCGGTGATCAGGGCGATCACGGGGGTCGGGGTCTCGGGGTCGAATTCGGTGCTGTTGGCGCCCTTGAGTCCGGCCACGTTGCGTGCGTATTCGATGGTCGCGACCTGCATGCCCAGGCAGATGCCCAGGTAGGGCACTTTGGTCTCGCGGGCGAAGCGGGCGGCAGCGATCTTGCCCTCGACGCCGCGCTGGCCGAAACCGCCCGGCACCAGGATGGCGTCGTACTTGCCGAGCCGGGCCACGTCTTGCGGCGTGATGGTCTCGGAGTCGATGTAGTCGATCTTGACGCGGGCATGGTTCTTCATGCCGGCGTGGCGCAGCGCCTCGTTGAGCGACTTGTAGCTGTCCGACAGGTCGACGTACTTGCCGACCATCGCGATGGTGACTTCCTTCTTCGGGTGTTCGACCTCGTAGACCAGGTCGTCCCAGCGCTTGAGCTTGGCCGGCGGCGTGTTGATGCGCAGCTTGTCGCAGATGAGCCCGTCGAGGCCCTGCTCGTGCAGCATGCGCGGCACCTTGTAGATGGTGTCGACGTCCCACATCGAGATCACGCCCCATTCGGGCACGTTCGAGAACAGCGAGATCTTGGCCCGCTCGTCGTCGGGGATCGGGCGGTCGGCGCGGCACAGCAGGGCGTCGGCCTGGATGCCGATGGCACGCAGCTCCTTGGCCGTGTGCTGGGTCGGCTTGGTCTTGAGCTCGCCGGCCGCGGCGATCCACGGCACGTAGCTCAGGTGCACGAAGGCCGAGTTGTTCGGGCCCATGCGCAGGCTCATCTGGCGCACCGCCTCGAGGAAGGGCAGCGACTCGATGTCGCCGACCGTGCCGCCGATCTCGACGATCGCGACGTCGACCTCGTGGGCGGTGCCGATGCCGGCACCGCGCTTGACGTACTCCTGGATCTCGTTGGTGATGTGCGGGATCACCTGCACCGTCTTGCCGAGGTAGTCGCCGCGGCGCTCTTTTTCGAGCACGGACTTGTAGATCTGGCCGGTGGTGAAATTGTTGGCACGGCGCATGCGCGTCGTGATGAAGCGCTCGTAGTGGCCGAGGTCGAGGTCGGTTTCGGCGCCGTCGTCGGTGACGAACACCTCGCCATGCTGGAACGGCGACATCGTGCCGGGGTCGACATTGATGTACGGATCGAGCTTGATGAGGGTGACTTTGAGGCCGCGCGATTCAAGGATGGCGGCGAGCGAGGCGGAGGCGATTCCCTTGCCCAGGGAAGACACCACACCGCCGGTGACGAAGACGAATTTGGTCATGCCAGTTCCGGACGCAGATCCGGGAAGTGGGAAATAGGGATTATAGGTGGCGCCCCGTGCCCCCGGCCGGCGCAGGGCCGCCCCAAGCGGCCGACCCCCTTGGGGGGCAGCAAGTCACGCAGTGACGCAGCCAGGGGGCGACAGATACACTGCCGGCCATGGAAGAACTTGGCGGAAAACACATCGTTCTGGGGCTCACGGGGGGCATCGCCTGCTACAAGTCGGCCGAGTTGTGCCGGCTGCTGGTCAAGGCCGGCGCCACGGTGCAGGTGGTCATGACCGAGGCGGCGGAGCAGTTCATCACGCCGGTCACGATGCAGGCGCTCTCGGGGCGCCCGGTCTACGGCTCGCAGTGGGATGCGCGCGAACCCAACAACATGCCGCACATCAACCTGAGCCGCGAGGCCGATGCGATCCTGCTGGCGCCCGCCAGTGCCGATTTCATCGCCCGCCTGGTGCAGGGGCGCTCGGACGAACTGCTGAGCCTGCTGTGCCTCGCACGGCCGGCCGAGCGGGTGCCGCTCTTGATCGCTCCGGCCATGAACCGGGAGATGTGGGTTCATCCCGCGACCCAGCGCAATCTGCGCCAAGTCGATGCAGACGGCGCGCGCGTGCTCGGCGTCGGCAACGGCTGGCAGGCCTGCGGCGAGACCGGCGACGGCCGCATGCTGGAGGCACAGCAGTTGCTCGAGGAAGTGATCTCGCAATTCCAGCCCAAGGTGCTGGCCGGCCAGCAGGTCGTGGTCACCGCCGGGCCGACCTTCGAGGCGCTCGATCCGATCCGCGGCATCACCAACCATTCGTCCGGGAAGATGGGCTTCGCCATCGCCCGGGCCGCGCACGATGCCGGCGCCGAGGTCACGCTGGTGGCTGGCCCGGTGCACCTGCCGACGCCGCGCGGCGTGCGCCGGGTCGACGTTCAATCGGCCCGAGACATGCTCGACGCCACGCTGCAGGCCACGCAATCGGCTTCGGTCTTCGTCGCCACCGCGGCGGTCGCCGACTGGCGCCCGGCGTCGCACAGCGCGCAGAAGATCAAGAAGGACGGCAGCGGCAAGCCGCCGGTGCTGCATTTCGTCGAGAACGACGACATCCTGCTGACCGTGGCCCAGGGCGCACGCGCCAAGGCCGGCCAGCTGTTCTGCGTCGGCTTCGCCGCCGAGAGCGAGAATCTCGAGGCCCATGCCAAGGCCAAGCGCGAACGCAAGGGCATCCCGCTCTTGGTCGGCAACATCGGCCCGCTCACCTTCGGCCAGGACGACAACAGCCTGCTGCTGGTCGACGCCCAGGGTGTGCGCGAACTGCCGCGCGCCCCCAAGCTGACGCTGGCGCGCGACCTGGTGGCCGAGATCGCGGCCCGCCTTCCTTCCGCCGGCTCGCGTTGAGCCGGCTCGTTTTCATCTCACGCAACAGGTCACACGAATTGAAAGTCGACGTTCGCATCCTCGATCCCCGCATGCAGGACCAACTGCCCGCCTACGCCACCCCCGGCAGCGCCGGGCTGGACCTGCGGGCCTGCCTCGACGCGCCGGTCACGCTGGAGCCCAATGGCTGGCAACTGGTGGGCACCGGCATCGCCATCCACCTGGCCGACCCGGGTTTCGCGGCGCTGATCCTGCCGCGCTCGGGCCTGGGCCACAAGCACGGCATCGTGCTCGGCAACCTGGTCGGCCTGATCGACAGCGACTACCAGGGCGAGCTGAAGATCAGCGCCTGGAACCGCAGCGACACGCCCTTCGTGCTGCAGCCCATGGAACGGCTGGCGCAACTGGTGATCGTGCCGGTGGTGCAGGCGACGTTCGAGGTGGTGGCCGAGTTCCCGCCCAGCGAGCGGGGTGAGGGCGGCTACGGTTCGACCGGCAAGCATTGACGCCTGCACCGCCTTGTAGGGCGGCGCCTTCAACGTTTGGCATTTGTTGCTCACACGTAAAGACCGGAACCGGCCATGGCCGCGGCGCTCCAATCGGCGACGATCGGTTTCAGGTCATCCGGCGCACCTGTGCCGCGTTGAACAGATAGATTTGCTTGAGGAGCACAACATCATGAAGATCCCATTTCGATTCATTTCCGTCAGCGCTTCGATGCTGGCACTCGCCACCTTGACCGCCTGCGTCGCGCCGGCGCCGGTCTACCAGACCTCCAGCTACCCCTATCAGGCGCCGCAGCCGGTGCAGCAGGGTCCCTATGTGGAATACGGCCGGGTTGCCAACATCGAGGTCGTCCAGAGCCAGAGTGCGGGCGCGGCCCCGAGCGGCGTCGGCGCGGTGGCCGGTGGCGTGGTCGGCGGCGTGCTCGGCCACCAGGTCGGCAGCGGCCGCGGCAACACCGCCGCGACCATTGCCGGTGCCGTGGGCGGTGCCCTGATCGGCAATGCGGTCGAGTCGAACAACAGAGCGCCGCGCGCCTACCAGAGCTATCGTGTCTCGGTCCAGACCGACAACGGCGGCTACCGCGCCTTCGACGTGCCGAGCCCGGGCGACCTGCGCATCGGCGACCGCGTGCGGATCGACAACGGCCAGATCTCCCGCTTCTGAGCGACCGCGCGACCAAGCAGAAAGCCGGGCATGCCCGGCTTTTTGTCGTCCGCAAACAGCTTCAGTGGAGCAGGTCGTTGCCCGGAGCGGAGGGCGGGATCTTGAAGAAGCCGGTGCCTGCGGTGCCGCGGCCGACCTCGTCCTCGGTGGCGTCGCGCACCGATTTCACGGTCATGTCGAGCCGTATCGCGATGCCGGCCAGCGGATGGTTGCCGTCCAGCACCAGGTGCTCGGGGTAGATCTCGCTCACGGTGTAGAGCACGTCCTTGGGCATGTCGGGGTTGACGCCCTTGGGCAGCGCCGCGCCGTCGAAGGTCATGCCTTCTTCGGTTTCGGGCGGGAACAGCGAGCGCGGCTCGAGGAACAGCAACTGGTCGTTGAAGTCCCCAAAGGCCTGTTCGGGTTCGAGCTGCAATTGCACCCGGGCGCCGGGTTCGTGGCCGAGCAGGGCGGCTTCGATGGCATCGAAGAGGTCGCCGCCGCCGACCAGGAACTCCACCGGGTCGTCTAGCACGTCAAGGACTTCGCCCAGCGTATCTTTCAGCGTCCAGGTCAGTCCCACCACGCATTGTTCAGTGATTTCCATTGGACAATTCTCCCATGGAGATTGATCTACCCCTGCCTCTGCTCGGCGGCCTCAGCGCCCGCCAGTTCATGCGACGCCACTGGCAGAAGAAGCCGCTGCTCGTTCGCCAGGCCGTGCCCGGCATGGTGCCACCGATCGCACGGCCCGCGCTGTTCGACCTGGCGGCGCGCGACGAGGTCGAGTCGCGCCTGGTCCGCCATCGCAAGTCCGGCTGGGCCCTGAAACACGGGCCCTTCGCGCGCCGTGCGCTACCGGGCCTGCACCAACCCGGCTGGACCCTGCTGGTGCAAGGCGTCGACCTGCATGATCAGGGGGTTCACGATCTGTTGCAACAGTTCCGTTTCGTGCCCGACGCCCGGCTCGACGATCTGATGATCAGCTACGCCAGCGACGGCGGAGGCGTCGGTCCGCATTTCGACAGCTACGACGTGTTCCTGCTCCAGGCTCAGGGGCGCCGCCGCTGGTCGATCGGCAAACAGCGCGACTTGAGCCTGCAGCCCGGCGTGCCGCTCAAGATCCTCTCGAACTTCGAGGCCGAGCAGAGCTTCGTGCTCGAGCCCGGCGACATGCTCTACCTGCCGCCGCGCTATGCGCACGACGGCGTGGCGGTCGGCGACGACTGCATGACCTGCTCGATCGGCCTGCGCTCGCCGGCTGCCGCTCCGCTCGGGGCCGACCTGTTGGCGCGCATCGCCGAGGCCCATGCCGACGCGCTCCAGGACGAACCGGCGAGGGCCGCCGTGCACTACCGCGACCCCACGCAGGACGCGCTCGCGAACCCGGCCGCGATGCCGCCGGCGCTGCAGGCCTTTGCGCGCGAAGCGGTGCTGGCCGCGGTGCGCGACGGCGAGGTGATCGACCGCGCGCTCGGCGAGTCGATGACCGAGCCGAAGCCGACGGTCTGGTTCGATGCCGGCGAGGCGCCCGGGCAGTGGAACGCCGTCATGCTGGATCGCCGCACCCGCATGCTCTACGACGCGCGCCACCTCTACATCAACGGCGAGAGCTTTCGTGCCGGCGGCCGCGACGCCACGCTGATGCGCAAGCTCGCGGACCAACGTGCACTCGGGCCGCGCGAACTGGCCGGGGCCAGCGAGGATGCGCTGGCCCTGCTGAGCGACTGGTGCGAGGCGGGGTGGCTGCATGCCGGATGACGTGACCGCGGTCGACCTGCCCGACGGCGCCTTCGACGGCCGCCGAGCTTTTCATGACCATCTGCAGGCCGCGCTCGGCGCCGCGGCGCGCCAGAACTGGCGTGAGATCGTGCTGTCCGACCCCGACTTCGTCGACTGGCCGCTGGGCGAGCGCAGCACCGTCGAGGCGCTGCAGGCGTGGTCCGCGGCCGGCCGAAGCATGGTCTTGCTGGCGCAGCGTTTCGACATCTTCGCGCGCGAACATGCACGCTTCGTGCACTGGCGGCGCATGTGGAGCCACATCATCGATGCTCGGGCCTGCCAGGGTCCGGGCTTGCCGCCGGTGCCCAGCGCTATCTGGACGCCGGGCTGGTTCCTGCATCGCGTCGACCTCGAACACGTGCGCGGCACCTGCGGGCGCACGCCCGAGGCGCGGCGCGCACTGCGCGAGCGGATCGACGAATGCCTGCGGCATGCGCGGCCGGCCTTTCCGGCGAGCACGCTGGGCTTGTAAGCCAAAGCCGCGAATCGCACCGGATCGGGGCGCGGGACCGGAGGACAGGTCTAGAATTTTTTCCTTGCTGTCTTCATCCAAAGGAGTCCCCAATGAAGAAGTCCCTGTTGATCGCTGCCCTGATGGCTGCCGCCGCGCTGACGGCCTGCGGAAAGAAGGATGAGCCGCCCGCGGTCGTCGCGCCGGCACCCGTCGTCGTGACGCCGCCGGCCGCGCCGGCACCCGCACCTGCGCCGGCACCGGCGCCCAATGCGCAGTCCGCGCTCGATGCCGCCAATGCGGCGACCGAGGCTGCGAAGAAGAACGCCGAGACGCCACCGGCCAAGCCCTGAGGGCAGGGCGCATTTCGTTGCGGGCCGCCCTCGGGCGGCCTTTTTCATGGGCTCAGAGGTCGAGCCAGGGCGATCCTTCGGCTGCCGTGGCCGTGAGCATCTCGTCGGCGCTGGCGCCCAGCGCCGCCGCCATCGCCTCGCGCACGATGTCGGGCCGGTTGTTCTGCTCGCTCAGGTGCGCCGCCAGCAGGTGGCGCAGGCCACCGTGGTGCACCGCGCGCGCGATGGCGCCGGCCGCGCTGTTCGACAGATGCCCGTAGTTGCCGCCGACACGCTGCTTGAGGAAAGGCGGGTAGGCGGAACCGGCCAGCAGGTCGCTGTCGTGGTTGAACTCCAGCAGCAGGGCATCCAGGCCCATCAGGCGGGCCAGCACGTGCGGGGTGGCATGGCCGAGGTCGGTGAGCACGCCGAGGTGGCGCGCGCCGTCGGTGCAGCGCAGCTGCAGCGGCTCGCGCGCGTCGTGCGGCACCGTGAAGGGCTGGATGCAGAGGTCGCCGACCTCGATGTCGATGCCGTCGCGCGCCAGCTGCAGCAGGCCCTCGTAGTCGTGCGCGCCGGTCGCCAGCCAGGTGCCTTCGCTCATCCACACGGGGATCCGCTCACGGCGCGACAAGGCCCGCGCGCAGCCGATATGGTCGCCATGCTCGTGGGTGATGAAGACGGCGTCGATATCGGCGGCCGCGAGGCCGGCGGCGGCCAGCCGCGCGTCGAGGTGGCGCAGCGCGAAGCCGCAGTCGATCAGCAGCCGCGTGACGCGGCCGCCGCTCGTCGCCTCGACCAGCGTGGCGTTGCCGGTGCTGCCGCTGCCCAGACTGCGGAAGCGCAGCATCGGGTCCGGCTTACTTCAGGTCGTCGGCGATGACCTGCACGATGCGCTGCGCATTGGCCGTGCTGTCCGGCGCGCCGGCTTCGTTCAGCACCGAGACCGTGCTGGTTTCGCCCTGGCCCTTGACCAGGATGCGGAACTTGAGCGGCGCCTCGGTCTTGCCCGAGCTGAACAGCTTGGAGAAGAAGCTCGGGTCCGACTTGTTCGGATTCGGCGGCACGTAGCGCACGAAGTAGGTGCCGGCGGTGCGGTCGCGGTCTTCGACCGTGAAGCCGGTGCGGTCGAGCGCCAGGCCGACGCGGCGCCATGCGCGCTCGAAGTTGTCGTTGATCTGCACCATCGGCTGGCCGCCGACATTGGCGACCTTGGCGGTCTGCGGCGCGGCGCCGGCGGCGGCGATGACCTTCGACTGTTCTTGCGAGACGCCGAGCTTGACCATCAGGCGGCGCAGGAATTCGGCTTCGAGTTCGGGGTCGCTGGCGCGCGGCTGCCAGACCGTCTGGTCCTTGCGCGAGCTGCTGTAGACCTCTTCCATGCCGCGGTGGCTGATGAAGATCTCGGTGCCGTTGGGGGTGCGTTCGAGGCGGGTGCGGAAGCGGTCGAGTTCACCGGTCGAGTAGAGCGAGTCCATGAGCTTGCCGATGGTGCCGCGGATGATGTCCTGCGGCAGCTTGGCGCGGTTCTCGGCCCAATCGGTTTCCATGATGCCGAGATTGCGCTGGTCGGTGGTCAGCAGGAAGCCGCTCTCTTGCCAGAAGTCGCGCACCGGTTCCCAGAGCTGGTCGGCCGGGCGGTTGATGACCAGCCAGCGCTGCGTGCCGGCGCGCTCCATCTTGACGTCGCCGACCGAGCTGACCGCGGTCGGCAGGCCGGGCGCATTGGCCAGGCCGGCCTGGTAGGCGTTGGCCGTGACCGCGCCGCCCGGCACTGCGTAGCGGTTGTCTCGCGACAGCTGGGTGAGATCGGGCGGGACTTCGAGCGTCGGGGCCTTGCCGGCGCTCTTGTAGTCGATTTTTTCGCTCTCGAGGGCCGAGCAGGCGGCGAGACCGGCGACCAGGGCCAGCAATGCGAATCGCGAAATTGTTTTCAACGTCTACTTCCTTTTGGAATGTTGAGCTCTATCGGTGGGCACGCGCTCGCTCTCTCTGAGCGGGCTCCGGGCAAAAGGTTGCCGGCGTCCGCGAACGCCGGCTTGTAAAGGTGGGGTCAATCCTTGAGCAGGCCGCTGGCGCGCAGCGCGGCTTCGACCGCCGGCCGGCCGCCTTCGGCGAGTTCGGTGAGCGGCAGCCGCAGCGCGCCGCCGCACAGCCCCAGCCGTGCCATCGCCCACTTGACGGGAATCGGATTCGGTTCGACGAACAGGTTGCGGTGCAGCGGCATCAGTTCGAACTGGATCTGCATGGCCCGCCGGACGTCGCCGGCGATCGCCGCGACGCACAGCTCGTGCATCTTGCGCGGCGCGACGTTGGCGGTGACGCTGATGTTGCCCTGGCCGCCGCACAGCATCAGCGCGACCGCGGTCGGGTCGTCACCGGAATAGACGGCGAAATTCTTCGGCAGTTCGCGGATCAGCCACTGGGCCCGTTCGATGTTGCCGGTGGCTTCCTTGATGCCGATGATGCCGGGCACCTGCGCCAGACGCAGCACGGTGTCGTGCGCCATGTCCGCGACGGTCCGCCCGGGCACGTTGTAGAGCACCGTCGGCAGGTCGCCCACCGCTTCGGCGATCGCCTTGAAGTGCTGGTACTGGCCTTCCTGGGTCGGCTTGTTGTAGTAGGGCACGACCTGGAGCTGGCAATCGGCGCCCACGCCGCGGGCGTATTTGGCGAGCTCGATCGCTTCCTTGGTGGAGTTCGCGCCGCAGCCGGCCATCACGGGCACGCGGCCGCGCGCCTGCTCGACCGAGACGCGGATGATCTCGCAGTGCTCTTCGACGTCGACCGTCGGCGATTCGCCGGTGGTGCCGACGACGCCGAGACAATCGGTGCCTTCGTCGATGTGCCAGTCGATCAGCCGGCGCAGGGCGGGATAGTCGACACTGCCGTCGTCATGCATCGGCGTGACGAGCGCAACGATGCTACCTGTCAGTTGCTCCAAGGGAATCTCTTTGTGGGTTGCCCGAAAAGCAGCCATTCTACTGACCTGGGCCCGTCCTCCGGTACGGGCGGGCCCCGCTAGGGGGCTTGGAGGAGATGTCGGGGCGGCATTGCAGAGGCGGCCTGCGGGCGGACGGCGGCGATCCGCTGGACGAAACGCTCGGGATCGCACAGGAAGCCGTCCTCGTACGCCACCACCCGCAGCCCGGCGCAGGCGGCCGGCAATTCGCCGGGCTGGAGCAGGAAATCGGGCCGGGAGGGCTTTCCCACCTGCTCGTTGCCCGCGGCGAAGGTTTCATAGAGCAAAACGCCGCCGGGCGCGACCGCCGCGACGATGTCCGCCAGCCGCGGGCGCCAGAGGTAGTTGGTGACGACCACCGCGCCGAAGCGCTGGCCCTCGAAAGGCCAGGGCCCCGACTCGATGTCGGCCAGCACGGCATGGCCGAAGGCCGCCGCGGCATCGACCGCATCCGGCGACCGGTCGACGCCGGTCACCGCATGGCCCCGTTCGGCGAACCAGCGCATGTGGCGGCCGCTGCCGCAGGCCACGTCGAGCACGCCGGCGCCGGGCGCCAGCAGGTGAGACCAGCGGACGATCCAGGGCGAGGGGGTGAGGCTGGCGTGATTCAAAAGCAGGCCCAGATCTGGTCGACCAGCGTGACCAGGAAGGTCGGGCGCACATAGAGCGCGAAGACGCCGGCCAGCGCCAGCGCAGCGGCGCCCAGCCAGGCGGCATGGACCAGACGATCGCGGGTGGACCTGGACATGGCTCAGGCGGGCTGGAGCCGGGGCCGCGCGATCGCGCTTTCCTTGACCGGCAGGTTGACCAGCGCCGCCATGACGCCGAACGCGATCGCGAGGTACCAGACTAGGTTGTAGCTGCCCAGGCGGTCGTACAGGTAGCCGCCGAGCCAGACGCCGAGGAAGGAGCCGACCTGGTGGCTCAGGAAGACGAAGCCGCCCAGCATCGAGAGGTGGGCGACACCGAAGATCTGGGCCACGATGCCGCTGGTCAACGGCACGGTCGAGAGCCACAGGAAGCCCATCGCCGCGGCGAACACATAGACCGTGAGCGGCGACAGCGGCACCAGCAGGAACAGCGCGATGGCGGCTGCCCGGCTCAGGTAGATGGCCGCCAGCAGCTTGCGCTTGGCCAGCCGGGCGCCGAGCGCGCCGGCGGTGTAGGTGCCGAAGATGTTGAACAGGCCGATCAGGGCCAGCGCGTAGCTGGCGACCTCGGGCGAGAGCCCCTTGTCGCGCAGGTAGCTCGGCATGTGGATGCCGATGAACGCCAGCTGGAAGCCGCAGACGAAGTAGCCCGCCATCAGCAGCACGAAGCTCGGGTATTTGAAGGCTTCCTGGACCGCTTGCAGGATGGTCTGGTCGCGCTTGCCGCTGGCGGCGGCGAGCCGCGGCTCGCGCAGGGAGAAGGCCAGCGGGATGATCAGCAGCGCCAGGGCCGCCAGCGCCAGCAGGGCGGTCTGCCAGCCGAGCCGGGCGATCAGCTGGCCCTCGACCGGCACCATGAGGAACTGGCCGAAGGAGCCGGCCGCGGCCGCGACGCCCATCGCCCAGGAGCGGCGCTCGGCCGGGATCTGGCGCCCGATGACGCCGTAGATCACCGCGTAGGTGGTACCGGCCTGGGCGGCGCCGATCAGGACGCCGGCGGTCAGGGCGAACATCAGCGGCGTGTGCGAGAGCGCCATGCCGGCCAGCCCCAGCGCATAGAAGACGGCACCGCCGACCATGACCTTGAGCGCGCCGAACTTGTCGGCCAGCATGCCGGCGAAGACGCCGACGATGCCCCATGAAAGGTTCTGGATCGCGAGCGCCAGCGAGAAGGCCTGCCGGGTCCAGCCCTGGTCCTGGGTGATCGGTTGCAGCCACAGCCCGAAGCCATGGCGAACGCCCATCGACAGGGTGACGATGAGGGCGCCGCAGATGAGCACCCGCTGGATGCTGAGCGGCTGGGAAGTGGTTGTCATGGCAGAAAATGTACCCAAAAGCCGTGAGCGGCGTCGGCGACCCGGGGACCGGGATTGTTGATATTTTTGGCCCTATTTGATGCGGGCGGCGCGGATGGCGGTGGGCGGGCCGAAACCAAGGCCTGGTCCGCCGCCGGGCCGCCCCAAGGCGGACCGCACCCCCTCGGGGGGGCAGCGACCCACACGAAGTGGGGGAGCGTGGGGGCCTAGAATCCGCCGCCATGGCAAGCAAGGAACCAGGCAGTTACGGCGAATCCTCGATTCGCGTCCTCAAGGGCCTCGAGCCCGTCAAGCAGCGGCCGGGGATGTACACCCGCACCGACAACCCGCTGCACATCATTCAGGAAGTGCTCGACAACGCGGCCGACGAGGCGCTCGCGGGCTATGGCAAGAAGATCAAGGTCGTGCTCCACGCCGACGGCTCGGTCAGCGTCGAGGACGACGGCCGCGGCATTCCGTTCGGGCTGCATCCGGAAGAAAAGGCGCCGGTGGTCGAGCTGGTGTTCACCCGGCTGCACGCGGGCGGCAAGTTCGACAAGGGATCGGGCGGCGCCTACAGCTTCTCGGGCGGCCTGCACGGCGTCGGCGTGTCGGTGACCAATGCGCTGTCGACCCGGCTCGAAGTGACCTCGTACCGCGAAGGCTCGGTGGCGCAGCTCGCGTTCTCGGCCGGCGACGTCGTCGAGCAGCTCAAGGTCCGGCCCCAGGAGAGCGCCGCGGCCTCGAACGGCGAGGGCGCGCGCGACCGCCGCCAGGGCACCACGGTGCGCGCCTGGCCCGATCCGAAGTATTTCGAATCCGCCGCGCTGCCGATCAACGAACTCACCCACCTGCTGCGCAGCAAGGCGGTGCTGATGCCGGGCGTCACGGTCACGCTGGTGGTCGAAAAGACCAAGGAGACCCAGACCTGGCTCTACAAGGGCGGCCTGCGCGACTACCTCATGCAGACGCTCAACGGCGATCCGGTGATCCCGCTGTTCGAAGGCGCGGGCCATGCCGACAAGAACGCCGACAACTTCGCCGAAGGCGAGGGCGCCGACTGGTGCGTCGCCTTCACGGAGGACGGCCAGCCGGTGCGCGAGAGCTATGTCAACCTGATCCCGACCAGTGCCGGCGGCACCCACGAAAGCGGATTGCGCGACGGCCTGTTCAATGCGGTCAAGAGCTTCATCGAGCTGCATTCGCTGCTGCCCAAGGGCGTCAAGCTGCTGCCCGAGGACGTGTTCGCGCGGGCCTCGTACGTGCTGTCGGCCAAGGTGCTGGACCCGCAGTTCCAGGGCCAGATCAAGGAGCGACTCAACTCGCGCGACGCGGTGCGGCTGGTGTCGAGCTTCGTGCGCCCGGCGCTCGAGCTGTGGCTGAACCAGCACGTCGACTACGGGCGCAAGCTGGCCGAACTGGCCATCAAGGCCGCGCAGACGCGGCAGAAGGCCGGCCAGAAGGTCGAGAAGCGCAAGGGCTCCGGCGTCGCCGTGCTGCCCGGCAAGCTGACCGACTGCGAAAGCAAGGACACGGCGCACAACGAAGTCTTCCTGGTCGAGGGCGACTCGGCCGGTGGCAGCGCCAAGATGGGCCGCGACAAGGAGAGCCAGGCCATCCTGCCGCTGCGCGGCAAGGTGCTGAACACCTGGGAGGTCGAACGCGACCGGCTCTTCGCCAACACCGAGATCCACGACATCTCGGTGGCGGTCGGCGTCGATCCGCACGGACCCAACGACACGCCCGACATGTCGGGCCTGCGCTACGGCAAGGTCTGCATCCTCAGCGATGCGGACGTCGACGGCTCGCACATCCAGGTGCTCCTGCTGACGCTGTTCTTCCGCCATTTCCCCAAGCTGATCGAGGCCGGCCACGTGTATGTGGCGAAGCCGCCGCTGTTCCGGGTCGATGCGCCGGCGCGCGGCAAGAAGCCGGCCTCCAAGGTCTACGCGCTCGACGAGGGCGAACTCACGGCGATCCTCGACAAGCTGCGCAAGGACGGCGTGCGCGAGGGCGCCTGGAGCATCAGCCGCTTCAAGGGCCTGGGCGAGATGAACGCCGAGCAGCTGTGGGAAACCACGCTCAACCCCGATACGCGGCGGCTGCTGCAGGTGCGGCTCGGGCGCTTCGACACCCAGGGCACCGAGGGCGAGATCACCAAGCTCATGGGCAAGGGCGAGGCGGCGGCGCGGCGTGAACTGATGGAGCTGCGCGCGGACGACGTGGAAGTTGACATCTAGCGAAGCGTCCTGCAGTACAACCTGAAATGACGGATCCAAGCCCGGTCGGCGTGGACTATAGCGGCATCCACGGCGACATCGTTGCGCTGCTGGAAATGGCCCGGCGCGCCGCGGCCCGCAGCGTCAATGCGTTGATGACGGCGACGGACTGGGAGATCGGCCGGTGCATCATCGAGTTCGAACAGGGCGGGCAGGATCGGGCGGCCTACGGGCAGTTCCTGCTCAAGCGCTTGTCAGCCGATCTGTCTTCGCGTTTCGGCAGAGGCTTCTCGGAGCGGAACCTCGAGCAGATGCGGCTGTTCTACCTCGCGTGGCCTGCTTCGCACATTTCGCAGACAGCGTCTGCGAAATCCGATCTGGCGGCGCTTGCTCAGGTGTTTCCGCTGCCTTGGTCTGCGTACGTTCGCTTGCTTTCGGTCAAGAACGAGCAGGCTCGCGCCTTTTACGAGACCGAATCCCTGCGCAGCGGTTGGAGCGTGCGTCAGCTCGATCGACAGATCGGCAGTCAGTTCTACGAACGTGCCGCGCTGTCGCGCGACAAGGCGGTCATGCTTCGGCAAGGCGAGGTTGCCGAGCCTGGGGACCTCATGACGCCTGAGCAGGCCATCAAGGACCCGTTCGTTCTGGAGTTTCTGAATCTCAAGGACGAATATTCCGAGTCCGATCTCGAAGATGGGTTGACCAGGCATCTGGCCGACTTCTTGCTGGAATTGGGCGATGACTTCGCTTTCGTCGGCCGCCAACGCCGGCTGCGCATCGACGACAGCTGGTTTCGCATCGATCTGTTGTTCTTTCACCGCCGGCTCAGGTGCCTGCTGGTGATCGACCTCAAAGTCGGCAAGTTCAGCTATGCCGATGCCGGGCAGATGCATCTCTATCTCAACTATGCGCGCGCGCATTGGATGAAGCCTGGCGAAAACCCACCCGTGGGGCTGATTCTTTGCGCAGAAAAGGGCACGGCCGAGGCACATTACGCGCTGGACGGACTGCCGAACAAGGTTCTGGCGGCGGAATACCTGACGGTGCTGCCGAATGAGCAATTGTTGGCGGATGAGTTGGCCCGCACGCGTCGCGAATTGGACGCGCGGCGCAAGGATCACCGATGACGGAAGGTTTCGCTGCGCGATGGGGCAGACCCATCGCTGATCGGTTGACGGCCCTCGAGAAAACAATTTGTGACGCAGTGCCCACTCATGGCAGCCCTGGTCGAAGTCATAGTGCGCGATGGTGATCTCGTTGAGACTTCCCGGACTGCTTCTGAGCCCGATGTCGGCGTTCGTATTGGCGCTGGGGTTGGCCGCGCAACCGGTTTGCGCCGCCGACATCTACGGCTACATCGACGAGAAGGGCGGCGCCCACTTCGCGGCCGAGAAGCTCGACGAGCGCTACCAGCTGTTCTTTCGCGGCGGCCAGAGCTTCGACACGGCGAATGGCCTGGCGCCGCTGCGCCGTGGGGGCGCCGCCGACGGCAAGGCGCCGCGCGCCTCGCAGGCCCTGGTGGCGCTGGTCGAGGCATCGCCGGGCTACAAGGTGGCGAAGTCGGCGCTGCGCGATGCCTCGCGCAAGCACGACATCGACTACGAGCTGCTGCAGGCCCTGATCGCGACCGAATCCGGCTTCGATGCGCAGGCGGTGTCGCCCAAGGGCGCGCTCGGCCTGATGCAGGTGATGCCGGCGACCGCCCAGCGCTACGGCGTGGCGGCGGACAAGCGGGCGTCGATCGAAACCAAGCTCTTCGATCCGCGCGTCAACATCGCCACCGGATCGCGCTACCTGCGCGACCTGATCGCGATGTTCCCGGGCCGGATCGAACTCGCGCTGGCGGCCTACAACGCCGGCGAGGGCGCCGTGCAGCGTGCCGGCAACAAGATTCCCAACTACCGCGAAACCCAGAACTACGTGACGACCGTGCTGCAGCTCTACGCGTACCTGAAGCCCTCGGCGGCCTTGGGGCGCGGCGGCAGGTCGGCCGGCCGCATCCACATGGAACTGGCGGTGCCCAAGGGCGGCGCCCTCGGACGTGGCAACATGCCGTCCGACCGGTCGCGCATGCCTCAGATGCCGGAATTGCCCGACCTGCCGCCGCCGGCGGCCGTTGAACCCGGCGCCCCGGTGGCGCCCTGAACCTCGAAAACTTCTTCTTTTCGCTTCTTTTTCTCCCATGGATTCCCAACCTTCGCTCGATCTGCAGAGCCCCGAAGACGATGGCGCGCTGACGCTGGCCGACTATGCCCAGACCGCCTATCTCGAATACGCGCTGAGCGTGGTCAAGGGCCGCGCCTTGCCGGATGTCAGCGATGGCCAGAAGCCGGTGCAGCGGCGCATCCTCTATTCGATGTCGCGCATGGGGCTCGGCTTCGGCGGCGCCAACGGCACCGTCGGCGCCAAGCCGGTGAAGAGTGCGCGCGTGGTCGGCGACGTGCTCGGCCGCTTCCATCCGCACAGCGACCAGGCCGCCTACGACGCGCTGGTGCGCATGGCGCAGGATTTCTCGCAGCGCTACCCGCTGGTCGACGGCCAGGGCAACTTCGGCAGCCGCGATGGCGACGGCGCCGCGGCGATGCGCTATACCGAGGCGCGGCTGGCCCGCATCACCAGCCTGCTGCTCGACGAGATCGACGAAGGCACGGTCGACTTCATCCCGAACTACGACGGCTCGACCGAGGAGCCGCGGCTGTTGCCGGCCAGGCTGCCGTTCACTTTGCTGAACGGCGCCAGCGGCATCGCGGTCGGCCTGGCGACCGAGATCCCGAGCCACAACCTGCGCGAGGTCGCCGACGCCTGCGTGGCATTGATCAAGGCCAACGGCAAGCTGACCGACGACGAGCTGTTCGCCCTGGTGCCGGGGCCGGACTATCCGGGCGGCGCGCAGATCATCAGCAGCGCGGCCGACATCGCCGACGCCTACCGCACGGGCCGCGGCTCGCTCAAGGTGCGGGCCCGCTGGAAGATCGAGGAATTGGCGCGCGGGCAATGGCAGCTGGTGGTCAACGAGCTGCCGCCGGGCGTCAGCTCGCAGAAGGTGCTCGAAGAGATCGAGGAACTCACCAACCCCAAGATCCGCGCCGGCAAGAAGGCGCTGTCGGCCGAACAGACGCAATTGAAGGCCGCGGTGCTGTCGCTGCTCGACGTGGTGCGCGACGAGTCGAGCAAGGACGCGCCGGTGCGGCTGGTGTTCGAACCCAAGACCTCGCGCATCAGCCAGGACGAGTTCACGACGATGCTGCTGTCGCAGACCTCGCTGGAGAGCTCGTCGTCGATCAACCTGACGATGGTCGGCATCGACGGCAAGCCGACCCAGAAGTCGCTGCGCCAGATGCTCAACGAGTGGATCGCCTTCCGCGAGATCACGGTCGAGAAGCGTTCACGGCATCGGCTGGGCAAGGTGCAGGACCGCATCCACATCCTCGAGGGGCGGCAGCTGGTGCTGCTCAACATCGACGAGGTGATCGCGATCATCCGCGCGGCGGAGGACCCGAAGGCGGCGTTGATCGCGCGCTTCAACCTGAGCGACCGGCAGGCCGAGGACATCCTCGAGATCCGGCTGCGCCAGCTGGCGCGGCTGGAGGCGATCAAGATCGAGCAGGAGCTCAAGGGCCTGCGCGAGGAACAGAAGAAGCTCGAGGACATCCTCGCCAGCCCGGCGGCGCTGCGCCGCCTGCTGGTGAAGGAGATCGAGGCCGACGCCAAGAGCTTCGAGGATGCGCGCCGCACCCTGATCCAGGCCGAGAAGCGCGCCGTGGCCGAGGTGCGCGTGGTCGACGAGCCGGTGACCGTGATCGTCTCGCAGAAGGGCTGGGTCCGCACGCAGAAGGGCTGGGCCAGCGAGCGCGCCGCCGGTGCCGCGGCGCCGGAGTACAGCTTCAAGTCGGGCGATGCGCTGTACGGTGCCTTCGAATGCCGCTCGGTCGACACGCTGCTGGTCTTCGGCACCGCCAAGGACAAGGGCGTGCGGGTCTACAGCGTGCCGGTGGCATCGCTGCCGGGCGGGCGCGGCGACGGACAGCCGGTGACGACCCTGATCGACCTCGACAGCGGCACGCACGTGGCGCACTACTTCGCGGGCCCGCTCGGTGCGAGCCTGCTGCTCGCGAACACCGGCGGCTATGGCTTCATCGCGGCGGTCGAGAACATGGTCTCGCGCCAGCGCGGCGGCAAGGCCTTCATCGACGTCGGCGAGGGCGAGCAACTGTGCCGGCCTTCGCTGGTCGGCGGGGCCGGCGGCGCCGAGCCGATGCCGGCGGCGACTCACGTGGCCTGCGCCTCGACCGGCGGCCGCATCCTGACTTTCGAGATCGGCGAACTCAAGGCGCTGCCGAAGGGCGGGCGCGGACTGACATTGATCGACCTCGAGGCCAAGGACACGCTCGCCGGTGCCGCGGCCTACACGCGCAGCGTGAAGATCGAGGGCATCGGCCGCGGCGGCAAGGAGCGCGAGGAGACGCTGGAGATCCGCACGCTCAACAACGCCCGCGGCGCCCGTGCGCGCAAGGGCAAGGCGGCCGACCTCGGGTTCAAGCCCTCGGCCGTCGTGCGCGTGCTGTAGCGGAGCCGCGGATGGAAATCGGAATCATCGGGCTGGTGATCGCGCTGCTCAGCGGCCTGGCGAGCTTCGCCCTGGGGCGCTGGCTGTCGAAGCGGCGGCGCCAGAAGAAGGCCGACCAGGCGCGCGCGGCGGCCGAGGCCGGGCAGAGCCGGCAGGTGCGGCGGGCGCGAGAGCGGCAGCAGAAGCGCTGAGGCTCGACAGGCGCTGCTACTTCAACCCCGCCCACCAGCGCACGTTGGTGCGCGGCCGGCCGACCGTCAGCACCTCGCCGATCACCGGCGTGGCGAGCGTGATCTTCCTGGCTTCGGACAGGTCGGCGATGCGGTCCAGCGGATCGTGCCAGGTGTGGAACGCGAGGTCGAAGGTGCTGTTGTGGACCGAGAACAGGACCTTGCCGCGCAGGTCCTCGAAGGCCTGCACGCTCTGTTCGGGCGTCATGTGGACCGCCGGCCAGTAGGCGTCGTAGGCGCCGTTCTCCATCATCGCCAGGTCGAAGCCGCCGAAGCGTTCGCCGATCTCGCGAAAGCCCTTGAAATAACCCGAGTCGCCGCTGTAGAAGATGCGCTGGCCGCCGCTCTGGATCACCCATGACGCCCACAGCGTCCGGTCGCGGTCGTTCAGCGTGCGGCCTGAGAAATGCTGCGCCGGGGTCGCGGTGAGCTCGACGCCGTCGAACTGCGCCTGCTGCCACCAGTCGAGCTCGGTGACCCGCTCGGCCGGCACGCCGAGCTCGACCAGCCGTGCCTTGACGCCCAGCGGCACGAAGTAGCGCTGCACCCGCTGCGCCAGGTAGCCGATGGTGGCGGTGTCGAGGTGGTCGTAGTGGTCGTGCGACAGGATCAGCCCGGCGATCGGCGGCAACTGTTCGAGCGCGATCGGCGGTGGGTGGAAGCGGCGCGGGCCGAGCCACTGGAAGGGCGAAGCCCGTTCGCTGAACACCGGATCGATCAGCCAGTACCGGCCCTGCAGCTTGAGCAGGTGCGATGAGTGGCCCAGGCGCACCAGGTGGTTGGCCTGCGGATCGAGCGCCGAGAGCTGGGCGCCGTCGAGTGCCTGCACCGGGATCGGGTCGGTCGGCACGGTGCCGGTCTTGGCTTCGAGGAGGAAGCGCGACCAGATCTTCCAGCTGCCGGCGGAGGGCAGGGCGTCCGGGTTCGGCGGGTTGCTGAAACCGCAGTCCTTGAACTGGGGCGAAGCGGCGTAGGGGCTCTCGCAGGCTTGGACGCGGCTCGCGCAGCCGGCGAGCAGCGTCCAAGCCGCCAGTGCCAGGGCGGCAGTCGCGGCACGGGAGAGCGCAGTGGTCATGGGAGGGATTTCCGGAAAAAGGGGCAGGCCGGGGCGCCGCGAGCTTAACCAATGCGGCGCCCTCGTGCCGTTCCCGGGGCTCCGGCATAGGCCGTTCGAGCCATTGATACCCCGCCGCAGGCGTGAAATATTGCATTGAACGACGAGGAGCCGAATGGACGAGACCATCCAGAAGCTGGTCGCCGAGCGTCGACGCGCCCTGCATGGCGCCGACGATGGCCGACGGCCCTGGGGCCTGGCACTGTCGGGTGGCGGCATCCGCAGCGCCACCTTCTGCCTGGGCCTGCTGAAGGCGCTGGCGGTGCGGCGGCAACTGCTCAAGTTCGACCTGATGTCGACCGTCTCGGGTGGCGGCTACATCGGCGCTGCGCTCGGGCGGCTGTGCACCAACGCGAAGTCGGCGGACGAGGTGCGCGCGATCGAGAGCGCGCTCGGCGACGTCGACCGCGCCCGCTTCGGCTGGTGGCTGCGCGCCAACGGCCGCTACCTGATCCCGGGCGGCATGCGCGACACCCTGTTCGCGACCGCGCTGTACCTGCGCAACCTCCTGGCCACCCACATCGAACTGGCGATCGCCGCCAGCCTCATCGGCATGGTGCTGGCGGCCACCAACCTGCTGCTCTGGGATGCAGTGTTCCGTGCGGTCGACCTCAACAGCGTGCCGCCCGACGCGGTGGTGCGAAGCACCCAGATCGATGCCGCGCAGTTCATGCGCCTGGCCGTCGAGTGGGCCACGCTGTGGCCGACGCTGTGGTTCACGCTGGTCGGGCCCTTCCTCGCCTCGGTGGTGCTGGCCTGCGCCTACTGGTCGGTGCACGACAAGCCATCGACCTCGTCGATGCTGCTGCAGGTCGCGATGTGGCTGGCGCTCGGCATCGGGGCCGCCTTCGTCGCGCCCGAACTGATGCTGCGCTTCAGCGGGCCGCCGTGGCTGGCGCCCAGCTTCGAGGCCTTCGCGGCCTGCTGGGTGGTCGCGCTGCTGTGGGTGCTGTACCGAAGCAGGCGGCGGTCGCCGGCCGAATTGCGCAACGAGCTGACCGACCGGCTGGCCTCGGTGCTCAACACCGCGCTGCTGATCGTCATGCTGGGTCTGCTCGACCGCAGCGCCTGGTGGCTGGCCGCCGAGGGCCAGCAGCAGCGGGTCTCCTATGGCGCGGTGCTGCTGGTGGCGGCCGCGGCGCTGCGCGGCGTGCTGCCGATGCTGCTGTCGCACCGGCAGGAACTGCCCGGCATCGGCAAGACCGTGATGCTGACCCTGGCCAGCCTGCTCGGGCTGGTGCTGGCCTTCTGCCTCGCGGCCTGGTGGATCGGCGTGGTCTATGCGGCGGTGCTGCTGCCGGTCTTCACGCCCGCCGGGCTGGACTTCATGCGCGGCTGGGCCTGGCTCGGCACCATCGCCGTGATCATCGGTGTCTACGCGCTGGCGACCGGGCGCAACTTCGCCTTTCTCAATGCGTCGTCGCTGCACATGTTCTACAAGGCGCGGATCGTGCGCGGCTACCTCGGGGCCGCCAATGCGCGGCGGCTCGGCGCGCAGCCGACCGACAAGGTGTCCGGCCTGGAGCCGCCGCAGGTGCCGGTGGGCGAGGTCGACCCGCACGACGACATCTCGCAATTGCGCTACGCGCCGCACGCCCAGGGCGGTCCGGTGCACCTGGCGAACGTCTGCATCAACCAGACGCACGACACCAAGGAAAGGCTCTTCAACCGCGACCGCAAGAGCCAGCCGCTGACCATCGGCCCTCTGGGCTGGATGCAGGCCGGCGGCGCGCCCTGGGCGCAGGCGCATGGCGACGGTGCGCTGACGCTCGGCGGCTGGATGGCGATCTCGGGCGCGGCCTTCGCCCCGGGGCTGGGCCGCCTGACCAAGCGCGGCATCTCGGCGCTGTCGCTGTTCGCGGGCCTGCGGCTGGGCTACTGGTGGAACAGCGCCGGGGCCGGGATCGTCCAGCACGGCGCGGTGGTGCATGCGAGCCCGCTTCTCATGAAGACCCGCTTCCTGCTGCTCGAATGCTTCGGCGCCTTTCCGGGCAGCAGTTCGGCCAATTGGTACTTGAGCGACGGCGGCCATTTCGAGAACACCGGCGCCTACGCGCTGCTGCGGCAGGAGGCGGCCTTGATCGTGATCGCCGACTGCGGCGCCGATCCGGACTACCGCTTCTGCGATCTCGAGGTCCTGATCCGGCGCGCCCGCATCGACCTCAACGCAGAGATCACTTTCATGAAGCCGCGCCCGGATGCCGAATGGACGCACCTGGGCGCCTTCGGCTCGCTCAACGACCTGGCCTCGCCGACCAGCCAGGCCTGCCTGGCGCTGGCGCAGGTGCGCTACGCGAGCGGCCAGACCGGGCAGATCGTGCTGGTCAAGCCCAACGTCTCTGCCTCGCTGCCGGTCGACCTGGTCAACTTCAAGGCCGCGAACCCCTTGTTCCCGCAGCAGCCGACCACCGACCAGTTCTTCGACGAGGCGCAGTGGGAAAGCTACTTCCGGCTCGGTTCGGAGATCGGCTTCCGACTCGACGAGGAGATGCTCGAGCACGTGGCGCAGGGTGCGCCGGGCCTGTTCATGCTCGACGACGGCCAGCCGGATTCGAGCGCCCGCGGCGTCAAGCCGGGCGACAAGGACAGCGCCGCGGCGGCCGCCGTGGGCTCGATGAGCCGGCTGCAGGCGCGGGTGCTGAAGGCCGGTGCGGTGACGGCATCGATCGGCATCGGCACCGCCGCCACCTTCGGCGTCGCCGCCTGGCAGGGCATCGACAGCTGGCGCGCCCAGCGCGCCGACCAGGAGAAGTCCGAGAACAGCGCCTTCAAGGACCTCACCGAGCGCTGGGCCCGCCTGCACGGCGGCGGCGGGGGCGGCGATGCGCCGGCCCTGCTGGCGGCCGAACTGCTGCGCACCGGGGACCTGCTGTGCCGCGAGGGCAGCGACAACTTCATGGCCAAGTTCCGGCTCTCGGTGCGGATGGTGGACGATGCCAAGCAGGCCTGCGCGGGCGAGGCTGCGGGCCAGCGCTCGCCGGCGTGCGCGCGGCTGCTCGATCCCGGCAACGGCATCGACTGCCTGCAGCCGGCGCAGGCTCCGCCGTGCGCGCCGCGCTACTGGGCCCGCGACTACAGCGGCCAGACCGGCTCCAAGCAGAACTGCAGCGGCACCTTGCCGCAGCCCTTCCAGCTTGCCGTCTGGCTGCGCGACCGCGTTGCCGGATTCGGGGCCGGCGACCGGGTCGCGAGCGCGCCGCCGCCGACCGCCGCGCCGTCGCCCGACGACACCCGCGGGCCGGCCACGCCGATCGCGGCCGATGCCTGCGAGGGCACGGTTGTCTACATCCTGACCTATGGCACCGGCCTGCGCGACAAGGCGCGCGCCTGGCGCGGCCCGTGGCGCGAACTGGGCGCCTCGGTGCCGCCGATCGAGGACGTGCTGAGCACCTCGCGGCGCGCCGGCCGGGCGCCGCCGGTGGGGCATCCGGTGCCGACCGTCGTCATCCGCGACGAGTCCGCGCGTGCCTGCGCCGAAGCCCTGACCGAGACCGCCGAGTCGCCGACCGGCCAGCCCTGGGCGATCCGGCTGCTGCCGCGCCCGGGCCTGACGGATCCGGCGGCGATCGAAGTCTGGCTGCCGCGGGTCAGGGATGGGGTGGCGAGTACGTCCTAGTCGGAGCCGGGGCGCCAGACCCGCGCCAGCACGCCGAACTTGTCGCGCAGCGTATTGCGCTCGTCGGACAGCGCATCGATGAAGTCCGACAGCCGCTTCGACTTGACCATGGTGTAGACCGTGAGCCAGGTGGTGAATCCGAAGACGATGCCGAACCACAGCAGCTTGCGCCACAACGGCGCATCGGCTTCCGCCAGCAGGTTCATGCCGAGGAAGCCGGTCGTGATGGTGCCGATCAGGCCGAACAGCGTGACCACCGTCAACCGCACCACCGTGTTGGCCTGCCGGCGCAGGCTGTCGGCCTCGAGGTAGGTGTTCATGTCGGCGATGCGCTCCTTGACCTCGTCGTAGAGCGGATCGAGCCCGAGGTGGGTGGTGCACAGTTGGAACAGTGCGCGCACCTGTGCCTGCTCCGAGATCTCGTGGAACCAGTAGCGGTGCGTGAAGCGCAGGAAGCCCTCGAAGCTGGCGCGGATCGCGCGCTTGAATCGCTTGACGCTGGCGACGTCGTTGACGTTCAACATGCGCAGTGCTTCGACCAGGCGGTCCGAATACATCAGCAGCGCCGCCTTCTGGAAATGCGCGATCACGAACAGCAGGAAGTGCTGGTGGCGGAACTGCGCCAGCACGCCGCGGTCGCGGCAGCAGAAGTAGTCGGCGTGGGCGTCGCCGACGACGATCAGGGCGCGGCCGTTGCACAGGTAGCGGGTGCGCGGCGCGGCGCCGGCATCGACCCAGAAGCGGTCGTAGCAATAGCGCTTCTCGAAGTCCTGCACCAGCTCGTCGGCATAGGGCAGCGGTCCGCCGCCGGTGGTGGCCGGCTCGGCGGCGCCGGTCACCAGCGCCAGCCGGATGAAGTCGTTGCGCGACAGCTGCCGCGGATCGTCGAGTGCCAGATAGGCCATCACGGGCATGCGGTAGTACTCGATCTGGCGAAAGCGCAGCGCGCCGGCTTCTTCCGAATGGTCGCTGACCAGCGGCCGCATGAGCCAGGCCCAGTGCGCGGCCAGGCGCGGCGCGCGGTGCTCGGCCACGTGCGACAGGAAGGCCTCGCGCTGCTGCGCGTCCGACGCCGCCAGCACGCTGCCGTCGGCCGCCAGCCACTCGACGCTGCTCATGCAGTGCAGCGCGTGGCCCTGCGCGTCCCAGCCGCCGGGGTAGGCGCGGCCGAAGCGATAGAGCACCTCGTGCGCCTGCGCGAGGCTCAGCCGGTCGGCGCCGACCTCGACGTTGAGCATCACGACATCGACATCGAAGAAGAAGTAGAGGTCGACATGCACCACCTCGAGGGTGATCGGCGGCGTGCCGGGACGCGCCACCACGCGCACCGCCGCCACGTCGCTGCGGCGGAACACGCGCATCGGCGAATCGCCGCCGTTGGCGCCGCCGGCCGCGCGGCCCTTGCGGCCATCGCCGTAGAGGAAGCGCTGCACGTAGGGCAGGAAGCTCACGAACTCGTTGTAGTGGCGCTCGTGGAAGCGGTCGCTGGCGCCGGTGTATTCGTCGATCTCCTCGCGCCAGGGCGAGGCGTCGCCCAGGTCCCGCAGCACCTGCCACGGGCCGCGCTGCGCATGGCGCGGCTGATGGGTCGGCATCAGTCGCAGCGGCCAGAGAAGGGTTTGACGCAGGTGCTGCACGTCAGGTGCTGCAACTGCGCCGGAAAGCTCCGCTTCGGCGTCCGCCAATTCGGTGATAGGCATGGCGCCAGTGTAGGCATCGCCGCGACCTAGGGGAATCCCTAGGATGGTGCTGAAACCGGTTTCAAATATACTTCGCTGCCCCCCGATGAAGTCTTTCGACTGCGGGGATGCACCAACCCGAACCCGCCTTCGAATCGACGCCCCCCGTGAACTACCAATTCCAGTTCGATGCCGTCTTCGCCGCCTGGCCCCTGCTGCTGAAAGGCACCTGGATCACGATCCAGCTGTCGCTGGTGGCGACGCTGCTGGGCCTGGTGGTGGCGGTCTTCTGCGCCTGGGGCAAGACCTCCGGGCCGGCCTGGCTGCGCTTCGTCGTCAATGCCTACATCGAGGTCATCCGCAACACGCCGTTCCTGGTGCAGCTGTTCTTCTTTTTCTTCGCGCTGCCGGCCATCGGGCTGCGCTGGTCGCCCTACACCGCGGCGCTGACCGCGATGGTGGTGAACCTCGGGGCCTACGCGGCCGAGATCGTGCGGGCCGGCATCGAGTCGATCCCCAAGGGCCAGATCGAGGCCGGCCGGGCGCTCAACCTCAAGCCCTGGGAGATCTTCCGCTTCGTGATCATCAAGCCGGCGCTGAAGGCGATCTACCCGGCGCTCACGAGCCAGTTCATCCTGCTGATGCTGAGCTCGGCCGTGGTGTCGGTCATCTCGGCCGACGACCTGACCTCGGTGGCGGCCAACCTGCAGTCGCAGACCTTCCGCAGCTTCGAGATCTACATCGTGGTTGCCTGCATCTACCTGGCGCTGTCGCTGGCGTTCTCGGCGCTGTTCAAGCTGATCTACCGGCGCACCCTCAACTATCCGGACCGGCGCTAAGGACAGGCCCCAACCATGCGTACCTTCGGCTTCCCCGAATTCCTGTTCATCCTCGAAGCGGCCCAGTGGACGCTGGCGCTGTCGGCGATCGCCTTCGTCGGCGGCGCGGTCCTGGGCCTCGCGATCGCGCTGGCGCGCACCTCCGACAACAAGGCGGCACGCGTGCTGTCGACCGGATTCATCCAGGTGTTCCAGGGCACGCCGCTGCTGCTGCAGCTGTTCCTGATCTTCTTCGGCGCTCCGGTGCTGGGGCTGGAGATCAATCCGTGGATCGCGGCCGGCGTGGCGCTGGTCCTCAACAGCGCCGCCTTCCTGGGCGAGATCTGGCGCGGCTGCATCGAGGCGATTCCGCGCGGCCAGTGGGAGGCGGCCGAGGCGCTGAACCTCCACTACGGCGCGCGGATGCGCGACGTGGTGCTGCCGCAGGCCTTCAAGATCGCGCTGCCGCCGACCGTGGGCTACCTGGTGCAGATCATCAAGGGCACCTCGCTGGCGGCCATCATCGGCTTCACCGAGATCACGCGGGCCGGCCAGATCATCAACAACGCCACCTTCCAGCCGCTGCATGTGTTCAGCACCGTGGCGGCGCTGTACTTCGTCATCTGCTGGCCGCTGTCGCTGCTGGCCGCGCGCATGGAGCGCAAGCGCGCCCGCGCGCTGGCCCGCTGAGTTTTTCCGTTCTTCGATTCCAGTCCTCAACCTAGGAGACCTGACATGATCCGTTCCACCACCCGCCGCGCTGCCCTCGCAGCCCTCGGCCTGGGCGCCGCACTGACCGCCTTCGCGCCCTTCGCCTCGGCCCAGAGCGTGGCCGACATCAAGAAGAAGGGCGAGATCACGATCGGCATGCTGGTCGACTTCCCGCCCTACGGCACCACCGACGCCAAGAACCAGCCCGACGGCTACGACGCCGACGTTGCCAAGCTGCTGGCCAAGGAGTGGGGCGTCAAGGCCAACATCGTGCCGGTCACCGGCCCGAACCGCATCCCCTTCCTGCTGACCAACAAGGTCGACCTGCTGGTCGCCTCGCTGGCGATCACGCCCGAGCGCGCCAAGCAGGTGCAGTTCTCGCAGCCGTACGCGGCGGCGACCATCGTGCTGTACGGCAAGACCGGCACGCCGATCAAGAGCGCGGCCGACCTGAAGGGCCTGCGCGTGGGCGTGGCGCGTGCCAGCACGCAGGACGTGGCCGTGACCAAGGCCGCGCCCGAAGGCACCGAGATCCGCCGCTTCGACGACGACGCCTCGGCCATGCAGGCGCTGATGTCGGGGCAGGTCGACGCCATCGGCGCCTCGACCACGGTCGCCGCGCAGATCGCCAAGCGCGTGCCGCCGAACACCTTCGAGAACAAGTTCAACCTGGTGCAGCAGAACATGGGCATCGCCATGCGGCCGGGCCAGGACGACCTGCTCAAGAACGTCAACGACTTCGTGGCCAAGAACTCGGCCAACGGCGAGCTGAACAAGCTCTACCAGAAGTGGCTGCAGACCGATCTGCCGAAGCTGCAGTAAGCCGGACAACTCCAGGGAACATCCATGACTGACGCAGTCGCGACCGCCGCCGACCCCATCATCCGCATGGACGCGGTGAACAAGTGGTACGGCAGCTTCCAGGTGCTGACCGGCATCGACCTGTCGGTGCGCACCGGCGAGCGCATCGTGATCTGCGGGCCCTCGGGCTCGGGCAAGTCGACCTTGATCCGCTGCATCAACCGGCTCGAGACGGTCCAGCAGGGCAAGATCGTGGTCGACGGCATCGACCTCACGGCCGGCGGCAAGAACGTCGACGCGGTGCGCGCCGAGGTCGGCATGGTGTTCCAGCAGTTCAACCTGTTCCCGCACCTCACGATCCTGCAGAACTGCACGCTGGCGCCGATGCGCTCGCGCGGCATGAGCAAGACCGAGGCCGAAGAGGTGGCGATGAAGTACCTGACGCGGGTGCGCATCCCGGAGCAGGCCCACAAGTACCCAAGCCAGCTCTCGGGCGGCCAGCAGCAGCGGGTGGCGATCGCGCGCGCGCTGTGCATGGCGCCCAAGATCATGCTGTTCGACGAGCCCACTTCGGCGCTCGACCCCGAGATGGTCAAGGAAGTGCTCGACACCATGATCGGCCTGGCCGAAGACGGCATGACCATGCTGTGCGTGACGCACGAGATGGGCTTCGCGCGCAGCGTGGCCGACCGCGTGATCTTCATGGCCGACGGCAAGATCGTCGAGCAGGCGCCGCCGGAAGAATTCTTCGGCAATCCGAAGAACGAGAAGACCCGCCAGTTCCTGGGCCAGATCCTCAGCTCCCATCAAGCGCATTGAAGCGCCCGCCCTCATCGCCATGCCGCCGCCCGTCCTGATTTCCCTTTCCTCCTTCGGCGCCGCAGAGACCGGGCGCCATGGCCAGCTCTGGTGCGCGCAGCTGGCGCGTGCCGCCGGCGCCGACAGCGTCGAGGTGCGCGGCGAACTGCTGCGCGACCCGGCCTCCGAACTGCCCGCGATGGCCGGCCTGGCCTCGGTCTATTCCAGCCCCAAGGGCCTCTGGGCCGAGGGCGGATGGCTCGACAGCGCGGCGCTCGGCCGCGGCATCGCCGCCGCCACGACGCTCGGCGCCCGCCGGCTCAAGATGTCGATCGGCGACTTCGGCCCAGGCTCGCACGGCTCGCTGTGGGGCCTCAAGGTGCAGCTGGCCGAGACCCGGATCGAGCTCGTGATCGAGAACGACCAGACCGTCTCGGCCGGGTCCCTGCCCGCGATGCAGGCCTTCTTCGACGCCGCCGACCGCTCCGGCCTCGAGCTCGGCATGACCTTCGACATGGGCAACTGGCACTGGGTGGGCGAATGCCCGTTGCAGGCGGCCCAGGCCCTGGGCCGGCGGGTGCGCTACGTGCATTGCAAGGGCGCGCAGCGGCTGCCCGCCAAGTGGGTCGCCGTGCCGCTGGCCGATTCGGTGGCACCCTGGCGCGCCGTGCTGCGGGCGCTGCCGGCCGACGTGCCGCGTGCCATCGAATATCCGCTGATCGGCGACGACCTGCTGGCCGTCACGCGCGACCAGGTCGCCCAAATCCGCTCCCTGTGACCACTGCCATGACCCCATCCGCCTTCGATGTCGCGCTGTTCGGCGAAGCCATGCTGCTGCTGGTGGCCGACCGGCCCGGCCCGATCGAAAACGCCACCGCCTTCCACAAGCGCACCGCGGGCGCCGAGACCAATGTCGCGATCGGCCTGTCGCGCCTCGGCCTGAAGGTCGGCTGGGCCAGCCGGCTCGGCACCGACTCGATGGGCCGCGCGCTGCTGGCGACCATGCAGGGCGAGGGCATCGACTGCTCTCACGTGATCTGCGATGCGACGCAGCGCACCGGCTTCCAGTTCAAGGGCCGCGTGACGGACGGCAGCGACCCGCCGGTCGAATACCACCGCAAGGGCTCGGCCGCCAGCCACATGGGGCCGGCCGACGTCGACGAAGCCTGGCTGCGCTCGGCGCGCCACCTGCACGCGACCGGCGTGTTCGCGGCCATCTCCGACACCAGCCTGCAGGCCGCGATCAAGAGCATGGACGTGATGCGCCAGGCCGGCCGCACGATCTCCTTCGACCCCAACCTGCGGCCGACGCTGTGGGCGTCGCCCGAGACCATGCGGCACTGGATCAACGACCTGGCGTCGCGCGCCGACTGGGTGCTGCCCGGCATGGAGGAGGGCCTGATCCTCACCGGCGAGACGACGCCCGAGGGCGTGGCGCGCTTCTATCGCCAGCTCGGCGCGAAGCTGGTGGTCGTGAAGCTCGGCGCCGAAGGCGCCTACTACGACAGCGACGTGGCCGGCACCGGACGCGTCGACGGCTTCCCGGTCAAGGAGATCGTCGACACCGTGGGCGCCGGCGACGGCTTCGCGGCCGGCGTGGTCAGTGCGTTGCTCGAAGGCCGGACGGTGCCCGAGGCGGTGCGCCGCGGTGCCTGGATCGGCGCCCGCGCGGTGCAGGTGCTCGGCGACACCGAAGGCCTGCCGACGCGCGCCCAACTTGAGGAGACCGGCCTGTGACACGCAAGAACATCCTCGTCTTTCGCGAGTTGCCCGACGATCAACTGGCGCGGCTGCAGGCCGCCCATGAGGTCACGGTCGCCGATCCGCGCTCGCAGCGCGCCGCCTTCGACGCCGCGCTGCCGCTGGCCCATGGCCTGATCGGTTCCAGCTTTCCGGTCGACGATGCGCTGCTGGCGCGCGCGCCGCGGCTCGAAGTCGTGTCCAGCGTCTCGGTCGGCGTCGACAACTACGCACTGGCCTCGCTGCACGCGCGCGGGATCCTGCTGTGCCATACGCCGGGCGTGCTCGACGAGACCGTGGCCGATACCGTGTTCGCGCTCCTGATGGCCACCAGCCGCCGGGTCGTCGAACTCTCCAATCTGGTGCGCGACGGCGCGTGGACGAAGAACATCGGCGAAGACCTGTTCGGCTTCGACGTCCATGGCAAGACGCTGGGCCTGCTGGGTTTCGGCCGCATCGGGCAGGCCATCGCCCGCCGCGCTGCGCTGGGCTTCGGCATGCCCGTGCTGTACCACGCACGCCGGCCGGTCGACCTCGCGGCGCAGGCGCCCGAGCTGCAGGGCCGGGCCGTCCACACACCGCTCGCCGAACTGCTGGGGGGCGCCGATTTCGTGGTCGCGATGCTGCCGCTTTCGGACAGCACGCGCGGGATGATCGATGCGAGCTTCTTTGCTGCGATGAAACCGGGTGCGGTCTTCATCAACGGCGGGCGGGGTGCCACCGTGCAGGAAGACGCGCTGCTGGCGGCGCTCGATCACGGCACGTTGCGGGCCGCCGGCCTCGATGTCTTCGCGACCGAGCCGCTGCCGGCGGCGTCGCCGCTGCGCACGCATCCGCGCGTGACGCCGCTGCCGCACATCGGCTCGGCGACGCACGAGACCCGGCACGCCATGGCCGAGCTGGCGACCACCAACCTGCTGCAGGCGCTCGCCGGCGAACGCCCCGCGGCGGTCTTCGACACCGCTTCCGCGTGAGCGCCGCCGCCCCAGCGCCGCGGCCGGCGCGCGCCACCATCGCCGACGTGGCCAAGGCGGCCGGCGTCTCGAAGGCCACGGTGTCGCGTTTCCTGAACCACCGCGAGCGGCTGCTGAGCCCCGACATCGCGGCCCGTGTCGAGGCCGCGGTGACCCAGCTGGCCTACACGCCGAGCCCGATGGCGCAGGCCCTGAGCCATGGCCGTTCGCGCCTGATCGGCCTGATCGTGGCCGACATCACCAATCCCTATTCGGTGGCCGTGCTGCGTGGCGCCGAGAAGGCCTGCCAGGATGCCGGCTACCTGGTGATGCTTTTCAACCTCGGCAACGACATCGACCGCGAGCGCGAGGCGATCAATGCGCTGGCCGGCTACCAGGTCGATGGCTTCATCCTCAACACGCTCGGGCGCGGCGCCGGCCTGATCGACGCCGACGCGCTGCACGGCAAGCCGGCGGTGCTGGTCGACCGCCGCCATGCGGGCATGCACACCGATTTCGTCTCGCTGGACAACGCCGCCGCCATGAAGGCGGCCTGCGGCCATCTGGTCGACGGCGGCTATCGCGAGCTGCTCTACATCACCGAGCCGCTGAAAGGCGTGAGCTCGCGGCGCGAGCGGACCGCGGCCTTCGGCGACTGCGTGGCGGCGCACGAGCCGCGCGTGGCCGGCGAGGTGTACGAATCCACGGGTGACGACGGCGATGGCCTCGACGCGGCGCTGCGCGCCCTGCACAAGCGTGCGAAGCGCGGCAGGCGCGCGGCGGTGCTGGCGGGCAACGCGGTCGTGACCCTGCGCGTGGCCGCCGCGATGGCGCGGCTGGGCTTGCGCTTCGGCGAGGACATCGGCTTCGTGGGCTTCGACGATCCCGAATGGGCGCCGCTGATCGGGCCCGGCCTGAGTGCCATCGCGCAGCCGACCGAGGAAATCGGCCGGACGGCGGCGGCCTGCCTGCTGGAGCGGCTGCGAGGGCTGGAGGGGCCGGCGCGGCAGCTGCTGCTGCCGGGGGAACTGGTGGTGCGGGGGTCGTCGGGCGGGGGGTGAGGCCGGGCGACATGCGCATTCGGGCGGGCGCCGCGGCTCGCTCAACCCTCGACCAACGCCAACACCCGCAGCGGACTCCCCGACCCCTCCTGGATTTTCAGCGGCGCCGACACGATCAGTGCCCCGGTCGGCGGCAGTTGGTCGAGGTTCTTCAGGCATTGCAGCCCGTAGCGGTTCGCGCCGTGCATCAGCGTGTGGCAAGGGTAGGCCATCGGCCATCCATGCGACTGTCCCGCGTCGGTGTTGATCGTCTCGACGCCGAAGCCGTGCACCCTGCGTTGGCCGATCAGCCACTCGACCGCCTCCTGCGTCGGCCCCGGCGTGTGGGCGCCGTCCTCGCGCATGTTGACGAAGGCGGCCGGGTCGGCGATGCGCTTGGACCAGTCGGTGCGCAGCAGCACCCAGGCGCCTTCGGGGATGCGGCCGTGGCGCGCTTCCCAGGCCTGCAGGAAGTCCACCGTCAGCAGCCAATCGGCATCCTCTGCCACCTCGGTGCTGGCATCGATCACCACCGCCGGCGCGATGAAGTTGCCGGCGTCGATGGTGTCGACCGTGTTGCCCGGATGGTCCTTGCCGGTCACCCAATGGGCGGGCGCGTCGAAGTGCGTGCCCGTGTGCTCCCCGCAGGTGAAGTTGTTCCAGTACCAGCCGGGACCGGCTTCGTCGTAGCGCGAGATGCGCTCCATCTTGAATGCCGCGACCTGGCCGAATTGCGGCGGCAGCTGCAGCGGCGGGAATTCTTCGCTCAGGGTGTGGGTCAGGTCGATCGTGCGGATCGATCGATCGCGCAAGGCCGCGGCGAGGTGGGTCAGGATGCTCATCGGGGTTTCCTATCCGTGGGAGAAAGTTGCTCGTTCATGCCCGGCGCCGGGCGGTGACCTCGATCTCGACCTTGGCGCCTTCGACCGCCAGTGCGCTGCACAGGGTCGTGTTGGCGGGCCGGTTGTCGCCCAGCCGGCGCTTGAGCACGCCGCTGACCGCGATCACGTCGGCGCGATCGGGCACGTAGACCCGCACCCGCACCACGTCGGCGAGGCTGGCCTGTGCCTGCGCCAGTGCGCCTTCGATGGTGTCCAGCGCCAGCTCGCATTGCCGCTCGGCCGTGTCCGGGAACTCGCCGCTGGCGAAGTCCTGCCCGACGGTGCCGGAGACGAAGATCCAGTCGCCGTCGACGACGGCGCGCGAATAGCCGGCCAGCTCTTCCCAGCGTGAACCGCTCTGGATGATGAAAGCGCGTGGGGCGGCGCTCATTGCGCAACCTCCGTGCTGCGCACTCCGGTGCGAGCGCCTTCGGGCGGCCGGGCGGCGCTCATTGCGCCTTGAACCCCGAATCGCGAATGACCTTGCCCCAGCCGCGCGAGGCATCGACCACCCACTGCTCGACCTCCTTCGACGGTGCCGCCGTGACCTCGTTGCCCATCTTGGCCAGCTTCTCCTGCAGGTCGGGCTGCGCCAGGACGTTTTTCATCGCGCGGTCGAACTGCTCGACGAATTCGACCGGCAGGCCAACCTCGCCGGCCTGAGCCGGGTCATGACATCCAACGTTCTGATGCAGCTGCAGGCGCAGGGCGTGATCGAGATGGTCAAGTCGCATTGCGTGATTCGAGAGATGCAGGCGCTGAGGCAGCGGGCCGTGGTCTTGTGATCGAAACCGGGTCGATGGCGGCCCAGTGTAGGAACCGGTCGGGGCGCCGTATGTCAACGGCTTTACAAGCCGCCAACTTTTTCTCTGACCTTTCGATCGTCCAGGCCGTCGTTTCGTCGGCGCGAGGCGCTCCGTCGACGCAATGGCGCCTTCCGCCCGACCGCGAGGCCTCCTAGAGTCGGTTCATCCGATGCCGCAAGGGAGGACCCGATGATCTCGATTCGCAACGTGCTGGTGCTGGGCGCCGGCAAGGTGGGTGGCACCGTGGCCGACATGCTGGCCGACTACCACCGGATTCCGGTCACGCTCGCCGACCGCGACCCGCCGCGACGCGCGCCGGACGACCCGCTGGTCCGGCGCACCGTGCTCGACGTCGAGGACACTGCCACACTGGCGGCCGCATTGGCCGGGCATCAGCTGCTGATCAACGCGCTGCCGTTCCAGCAGGCCGGGCGCGTCGCCGCCGCCGCACGCGCGCTGTGCGCGCACTACCTCGACCTGACCGAGGATGTCGCGGCCACCCGCGTCATCCGTGGCCTGGCCGACGGCGCCGACACCGTGCTGATGCCGCAGTGCGGCCTGGCGCCTGGCGTGATCGGCATGCTGGGCGCGCACCTCGCCGGCCGCTTCGACGATCTGCACGACCTGCACTTGCGCGTCGGTGCGCTCTCGCGCCACGCCACCAACGGCCTGCGCTACAACTTCACCTGGAGCATCGACGGCCTGATCAACGAGTACTGCCATCCGTGCGCGGCCATCGTGCAGGGCCAGCCGGTGTCGGCGCAGCCGCTCGAAGGGTACGAGACCCTGGTGCTCGACGGCGACACCTACGAAGCCTTCAACACCTCGGGCGGGCTCGGCACTTTGTGCGAGACGCTGGCGGGCCGCGTGCGCAACCTCGACTACAAGACGCTGCGCTACCCGGGCCACCGCGATGCGATGGCGCTGCTGCTGCGCGATCTGCGGCTGGCCGAGCGGCGCGACCTGCTGCGGCAGGTGCTGGAACACGCCGTCCCGCACAGCCGGGAAGACGTGGTGATCGTGTTCGCCTCGGCCTCCGGCCTGCGTGGCGGGCGCCTCGAACAGGAGACGCGCATGGCCCGCATCCAGGGTGGCCGCCTGCGCGGCGTGGACCGCACCGCGATCGAGCTCGCCACCGCGGCGGGCGTGGTCGGCGTGTTCGAGCTGCTGCGCACGGGCCGCCTGCCGGCGCGGGGTTTCGTGGGGCAGGAGCAGGCGGCGCTCGAGGACTTCCTGGCCACGCGCGTCGGCAGCTGCTATGCCGCACTCGGCGAACCGGGCAGCGGCGCGGCGTCGGCCAGCCCGCATCGCGGCGCCGCCTTCGCTCATACCTGGCCGCCTCAGCCGCGACGTCGCGCACGCCAGCAGCCACAGCCATGAACGCGAGCCGCTCAGGCCGCCAGCCGCACCGGGATGCGGCGGCGGCCGAAGGCGCGCGCGACGGTGCCGAAGCGGCCGGCGACCCGTGTGCCGCAATCCGGGCAGGCGCCATGTTCGTCGAGCCGGCAATCCAGCACCTCGTACCAGTCGCGCCGCAGCAGTACCGCGTGGCATTGCGCACAGAAGGTGGTGCCGCCCTCGATGTCGTGCACGTTGCCGGTGTAGACGTGGTGCAGGCCGTTGGCCAGGGCGATGCTGCGGGCGCGCCTGAGCGTCGCGGGCGGCGTCGGCGGCAGGTCGAGCATCCGGTAGTCGGGATGGAAGGCCGTGAAATGCAGCGGCACGTCGAGGCCGAGCCGATCGGCGATCCAGCGCGTCATGGCGTCGATCTCCGCATCGCTGTCGTTGAGTCCGGGAATCAGCAGCGTCGTGATCTCGAGCCAGCAGCCGGTGTCGTGCCGCAGGTAGAGCAGGGTGTCGAGCACCGGCGCGAGGTGGGCACCGGTCTGCCGGAAGTAGAAGTTTTCGGTGAAGCCCTTCAGGTCGACATTGGCCGCATCCATCCGGGCGTAGAAGTCGCGTCGTGGCTCGGCATGCATGTAGCCCGCCGTGACCGCGATGCTGTGCAGGCCCATGGCGTGGCAGGCGTCGGCCGTGTCCATCGCGTACTCCGCGAAGACCACCGGGTCGTTGTAGGTGAAGGCCACGCTCGAGGCGCCGTTCGCGCGCGCCGCTTCGGCGATCCGCTGCGGCGAGGCGCTGTCCGAGAGCCGGTCCTGCTCGCGGCTCTTGGAGATGTCCCAGTTCTGGCAGAACTTGCACGCGAGGTTGCAGCCCGCGGTGCCGAAGCTCAGCACGCTGCTGCCGGGAAGGAAGTGATTGAGCGGCTTTTTCTCGATCGGGTCGATGCAGAAGCCCGAGCTGCGGCCATGGGTCGTGAGCACCATCGCGTCGCCGACACGCTGGCGCACGAAACACAGGCCGCGCTGACCCTCGTGCAGGCGGCAGTCGCGCGGGCACAGGTCGCACTGGACGCGGCCGTCGTCGAGCCGGTGCCACCAGCGGGCAGCGGCCGAACCGGCCGTCCGTGTGTCGAGGTCGGTCATGGCGCTTGCTCGAAGGCGAAGGCCGCGTAGCCCACCACCCGGTCGCGATCGCCCGCCGTGTCGCCGGAGTTGCACAGGTCGAGCAGTCGCGGCGCCAGCCCACGGGCCTGGGCGGCCCGCAGGGCCCCGTTGATCGCCGTCGCCCCGCAGGCCTGCTGCGGCACGAGGCCGGCATCGAGGTCCAGGATGCGCTGCACGGTCGCGCGGTCCGCGGCCTGCGCCTGCGCGTAGGGCAGATAGTGCGACAGGTCCGAGCTGATCACGATCAGGGTTTCCGGCCCGCCCCAGAGCCGATCGAGGACCCGAGCCACCGCCTCCGGGTCGGCGTCGCCGACCACCAGCGGTGCCAGCGAGAAGGCGCCGAGCACGCTCTGCAGGAAGGGCAGCTGGACCTCGATCGAATGCTCTTGGGCGTGCGCCCGGTCGCTGCGGAGCACCTGCGGCAGGCCGTCGATCTTCGCGAGCGCTTCGGCATCGATCGCGATGCGCCCGAGCGGGGTTTCGAACGCGGCGCAGTCGGGCGCGGCCAGGCCGTCCACCCAGACCCGATGCGCGGGCCCGAGCAGCACGACACGGGTGACCGCGGCATGGCGCCCGCGTCCGAGCAGGGCATAGGCCGCGGCGGCCACCGCGCCGGAGTAGGCGTAGCCGGCGTGGGGTGCGATCAGGAGCTTCGGCGGCCCGCCAGCACGATGGTGGTTGTCGTCAGCGGCCTCGCCCAGGCAGCGTTCGACCTGCTGGCGCAGCGCCGAGGGCGCGGCCGGGTAGAACAGGCCGTCGACAGCGGCGCGGCGAACGGCAGGCATGGGCGGGACTCCTGCCGCCCAATTTGAACCGTCCGCTGCGGAAAATCAATCCGGTCCGCCCTGAGCCTGCCCCGGCGGCACCGCGCTGCGCCGATCGATCTTGCGGCTCAGCACCACCGAGGTGTGCGTGTGCTGGATGCCTTCGATCAGGCCGATGCGGTCGAGCAGCGCGTCGAGCTGCTCGTTGGTCTCGCAGCGCAGGGCCAGCATGTAGTCGTACTGGCCGCTGACGGCCGAGAGTTCCTCGACCTCGGGCAGCCGTTCGAGCGCGCGGACCACCGCGGCGCCGGCCTTCGGGGCCACGCTGAGGCCGCAGTACGCACGCACGGCTGCGTGTTCGAGGCGCTGGCCGAGCCGCACGCCATAGCCGGCGATCACGCCGTCGCGCTCCAGCCGCGCGATGCGGGCGACCACCGTGGTGCGCGCCACGCCGAGCTTGCGCGCCAGCGTCGCGGCGGGCTCGCGGGCGTCGGCCTGGAGCAGGCTCAGCAGGTGGCGGTCGGTGTCGTCCAATGAATCACTTATTGAACTTCGGCGATCAGTTCGATCTCGACGCAGGCGCCGAAGGGGATCTGAGCGACGCCGAAGGCGCTGCGCGCATGGGCGCCTTTCTCGATGCCGAAGACCTCGGCCATCAACTCGCTGGCGCCGTTGGTCACCAGGTGCTGCTCGGTGAAGGTGGGCGTGGAGTTGACCAGGCTCATCAGCTTGACGATGCGCTTGACCTTGTTCAGGTCGCCGACCGCCGCGTGCAGGGTGCCGAGCAGGTCGATCGCGATCGCGCGCGCGGCCTGCTTGCCTTCGTCGGTGCCGAGTGCGCCGCCGAGTTGGCCGACCCAGGGCTTGCCGTCCTTGCGGGCGATGTGACCGGAGAGGAAGACCAGGTTGCCGGTGCGCGCGAAGGGCACGTAGGCCGCGGCGGGCGTGGCCACCGGGGGCAGGGTGATGCCGAGGGCGGTGAGTTTGTCGTAGACGCTCATGAGGATTCCTTGTTCTGGGATTGGGATTGGGATTGGGACTGCGTTTGGGACTGCGACGCCGCCACGGCCGCCGCCTGCTCCTTCAGCTCTTCGAGCGGCCGCACCGTGACGCTGACCGCGAGCGTGTGGCGTGCACCGCCATGCAGCACGCCGCGCATCGGCGAGACATCGGAGTAGTCGCGGCCGATGGCCAGCGTCACGTAGTCCTCACCGGGCTGGCGGCCGTTGGTCGGATCGAAGTCGGCCCAGTCGCCGGGGCCGTCGGCGCCCGGCAGGTAGACCGAGACCCAGGCATGCGAGGCGTCGGCGCCGATCAGGCGTGGCCTGCCCGGCGGCGGCTGGGTCAGCAGGTAGCCGCTCACGTAGCGGGCCGGCAGCCCGAGGGTGCGCAGGCAGGCGATCATGATGTGGGCGAAGTCCTGGCAGACGCCCTTGCGCTGGGCCAGCGCCTCGATCGCCGGCGTGCTGATCTCGGTGCTGCCGGCGTCGTATTCGAGATCGCGGTACATGCGCAGCGTCAGGTCCATCGCGGCGTCGAAGGCCGGCCGGCCGGGCGCGAAGCTGGGCCGTGCGTAGGCGGCGAAGTCGTCATGGCGGGGCACGTAGCGCGACGGAAAGACGAAATCCGAGGCCGGGTCGTAGCTCGCATCCTTGACATAGCGGAAGCGCTCGCGCACCTCTTCCCAGGGCAGCTCCCGGGCGATCGCCGGCGGCAGCACCGGCGGGGCGGTGTCGACCACGCTCTCGGCGGTGACCACCAGCTCCTCGTGGGTCGCTTCGAGCGCGAAGAAGGCGCGGGTGTTGCCGTAGACGTCCGGCGATTCGCCGTGCTGGGCCGGGGTCGGGCTGATCGTCAGCGCGTGGCTCACCAGCCGCTGGGAGGCCGTGTTCATCGGCTTCAGGTGCGCCAGGTGCTGCGCCGTCTCGACCGGCGGCGCGTAGTCGTAGCGGGTGGCGTGGGTGACGTGAAGCAGCATGGACGGGACTTTACTCGCCCCCGGACGCGCGGCCTCAGGCGCCCACGGAACGCAGCGATTCGGAGGTCAGCGTGAAGTAGCGGGTGCCGATGGCATCCGACACATGGTAGGCGGCGGTTTCGCTGGCGGCGAACAACTGCACCAGGGCCGGGTATTGGGCCTCCGGACCGGCCTCGCAAAGCCCTTCGAGGGTCCAGGTGTCGGGGTCGGGCAGGTCGTACGACAGCGCGGTGAGCTTGTCGGGCGCGCTGCCCGCCAGCTTGGCGATGCGCTTGCGCAGGGTGTGCGTGACCCACGCCAGCGAGCGCGGGTTGTCGCCGTCCTGCACCAGCAGGTCGACCAGGGTGGCGACGTCGCGCCGCTGCTGGTAGCGCGCATGGAAGGTGATGGTGCTGTCGAACAGCGCCACCATCGCCTCGAAGCCGCTGACCTCGTGCACCGAGCCATGCTCGAAGCCGGCGGCCAGCGCGCTCGACAGGAAGCCGAGCCGCTCGATGTGGCGGCCGATGGAGAGCAGCCGCCAGGCGTCGTCGCGCGTCATGCGGTCGGTCTGGGCACCGGTCATGGCCGACAGCGAGGTGCTGGCCGATTCGAGCAGGCGCAGCGCGATGCCGGTGGCGTAGCCGCCCTCGGCCTTCTCGCCGGCCTGTTCGGCGCTGCGGCGCAGGAAGTCGGACTCGGCGCGCACGATCTGGTTCCAGTGGTCCTGCGACAGGCGTTCGCGCACCGCGGCGGCCGACTGGCGGATGCAGCGCAGGCTCCAGCCCACGCTGCCTCCGGTGTCGACGTTGCCGAGCTCGGCGATCAGCGCCCGCTCGAAGACGCGCCGCGACTTGGGCAGGCTCGGTACTTCGGGCGGCACCAGCGCATTGCGCTGGGCCAGCTGATGCAGCCAGACCAGCAGGGCGCGCGAGGACTGGTCTTCGCCGCTCAGCAGGTCGAGCGTGAGCCGGGCCAGCCGCACCGCGTTCTCGGCCCGCTCGGTGTAGCGCCCGAGCCAGAACATGTTCTCGGCCGCGCGGCTGGTGACCGGGGCGCGGTGGCGCGCCAGCGAGGCCGGCGTGGCGTGCGGCTGCAGCAGCGTGGTGCGGTCGACCTCGCCGTCGGTGCGCACCCACACGTCGGCGCTGCTGCCGCCGCGCTGCATCGAGGCGATCTGCGCGTCGCGTCCGGCCAGCCGCGCCAGCCCCCCCGGCAGCACGCGCCAGGAGCGCGGACCGTCGCTGACCGCGAACACCCGCAGCAGCACCGAGCGCTGCGCGATGTGGCCGCGGCCGAGGTCCTGGGTCCAGGTCGGCATCTGCGACAGCGGCAGGTAGCTTTGCACCGTGTGGGCCTCGCCCTGGCGCACGATGCGGCCGGCCCATTCGTCGAGCTCGCGGCGGCCCATGTGGCGCCCCAGCACGGCATCGAAGCTGGTGTGGGCGTCGACATCGGGGTAGGTCGCCTTGATCGCGCAGTCGGCCAGCTGCGGCAGCACGGCTTCCATCGCCGCGCGCTCGCCGCACCACCAGGTCGGCAGCGCGGGCAGCTGCAGCTTCTCGCCGATCAGGCGTCGCGCCAGTGCCGGCAGGAAGCCCAGCAGCGCCGGCGATTCGAGGAAGGCCGATCCGGGCATGTTGGCCACCAGCACGTTGCCGGCGCGGATCGCCTGCAGCAGGCCCGGCACGCCGAGCGTGGAGTCGGGTCGCAGTTCGAGCGGGTCGAGGAACTGGTCGTCGAGCCGCTTGACCAGGCCGTGCACCGGCCGCAGGCCCTGCAGCGTCTTGAGATAGAGGCGCTGGTCGCGCACCGTGAGGTCATTGCCCTCGACCAGCGTGATGCCGAGGTAGCGCGCCAGGTAGGCGTGCTCGAAGTAGGTCTCGTTGTAGGGGCCGGGCGTCAGCAGCGCGATGTGCGGCGGCTGGCCGGCCGGGCACATGCGCTGCAGGCCTTCCATCATCGCGTTGTAGGTGGCGGCCAGGCGCTGCACCTGCAGGTTCTCGAAGGCCTGCGGAAACTGGCGCGCGATGGCGAGCCGGTTCTCGAGCAGGTAGCCCAGGCCCGAAGGCGCCTGGGTGCGCTGCGAGACCACCCACCAGTTGCCGTCGGGCCCGCGCGCGAGGTCGAAGGCGGCGATGTGCAGCCAGGTGTCGCCCGGCGGCCGCACGCCGTGCAGCGCCCGCAGGTAGCCCGGATGGCCCTGCACCAGCGCCGGCGGCAGCAGGCCTTCGGCGAGCAGCTGCTGGGGGCCGTAGACGTCGGCCATCACGTGGTCGAGCACCCGCACGCGCTGCTGCACGCCGGCTTCGATCTGGGCCCAGCTGTCCGGCGAGACGATCAGCGGAAAGAGGTCGAGCGACCACGGCCGCTGCGGACCGTCGGCGTCGGCATAGACGTTGTAGGTGACGCCGTTGTCGCGGATCTGGCGCTCGAGGCTGATCGCGCGCCTTGGCAGGTCGTCGAAGCCGCCCGGACCGAGGTTCTCGAAGAAGCCGCTCCAGGCGGGCGCCAGCGGTGCCCGATCGCCGGCATCGTCGTCCGCCTGCGCGGGCGGCGTCTCGGGACGGGGGGCGGCGGCATCGTAGAGCGGCGCCGGCTGCGACGGGGCACCCTGGCGCGCTTCGTCCTCCGGGGTCGCGCCGCCGCGCAGTTCGTCGAAATGGCCGGGTGCGGCCGGGGGGGCGAGCGCGGCCGCGAGCGCCGCAGGCGCTTCCAGGGCCTGGGCGTCGAAGAGGGATTCGTTCAGTGGGTCCACGGTGCGCCGATTGTCACACTGCGGTCACGGTTGCCGAGGGAGTGCGCGTGAGAAAAGGCCGAAACGCCGCGCCGCTTCGGCATCCGCTCAGCGCCGCAGGTCGAGCGTGAACGGGAATTCGCGGCTGCCCGCCAGCTCGATGGTCGCCGGCGGCGTGCTCATCAGGCCCGGCGTGTGGCCCATGCGCGTGAAGCGCGAGTGGCGCCGGCTCTCGGCCTCGTAGGCGTTGACCGGGAAGGTGTCGTAGTTGCGCCCGCCCGGATGGGCGACGAAGTACTGGCACCCACCGAGGGAGCGCTTCATCCAGGTGTCGACGATGTCGAAGGTCAGCGGCGCGTGGGCGCCGATGCTCGGATGCAGCGACGACGGCGGATTCCAGGCCTTGTAGCGGACGCCGGCCACGAACTCGCCGACCGTGCCGGTGGGCTGCAGCGGCAGAACCTTGCCGTTGACCGTGACGACGTGGCGGCTCTCGTTGAGGCCGGTGACGCGCACCTCGATGCGTTCGAGCGACGAGTCGACATAACGCACAGTGCCGCCGGCCGAGCCTTCCTCGCCCATCACGTGCCACGGTTCGAGGGCATTGCGCAGCGACAGCTCGACGCCCATCGCCTGCACCTGCCCGACCAGCGGGAAGCGGAACTCGAAATGCGGCGCGAACCAGTTCGGGTCGAAGGCGAAGCCGGCTTGGCGCATCTCGCTGATGACGTCGTCGAAGTCCATCTTGACGAAGGTCGGCAGCAGGAAGCGGTCGTGCAGCTCGGTGCCCCAGCGCGTGGCCGGCGCCTGGTACGGCGCGTCCCAGAAGCGGGCGATGAAGGCGCGCAGCAGCAGTTGCTGGGCGATGCTCATGCGCGCATGCGGCGGCATCTCGAAGGCGCGCAGCTCGAGCAGGCCCAGGCGGCCGGTGCTGGAATCGGGCGAGTAGAGCTTGTCGATGCAGAACTCGCTGCGGTGGGTGTTGCCCGTGACGTCGACCAGGATGTTGCGCAGGGTGCGGTCGACCAGCCAGGCCGGCATGTTCTGGCCGTAGATCTCGCGGTTGCGGGCGATCTCCTTGAGCGCGATCTCGAGTTCGTAGACCTGGTCGTTGCGCGCCTCGTCGACCCGCGGCGCCTGGCTGGTCGGGCCGATGAACATGCCCGAGAACAGGTAGCTCAGCGACGGATGGTTGTGCCAATAGAGCAGCAGGCTGGCGAGCAGCTCGGGCCGGCGCAGGAAGGGGCTGTCGGTGGGCACCGCGCCGCCCAGCACGAAGTGGTTGCCGCCGCCGGTGCCGGTGTGGCGGCCGTCGGTCATGAACTTTTCGGCCGACAGGCGGGTCTCGAAGGCCGCGTTGTAGAGGAACTCGGTGTGGTCCACGAGCTCGCGCCAGTTGTGCGCGGGATGGATGTTGACCTCGATCACGCCCGGGTCGGGCGTGACCTGCAGCAGCTTCAGGCGCGGATCGCGCGGCGGCGGATAGCCTTCCATGACGATCTTGACGCCGAGCTGCTCGGCCGTGGCTTCGACCGCGGCGACCAGGTCGAGATAGTCCTCGAGCCGTGCCAGCGGCGGCATGAAGACATACAGCACGCCCGAGGCGCTGCCGAGCTTCTCGGCCGCCGGTCCGTTGGCGCGGCGCGGGTCGCGCACCTCGACGCAGAGCGCGCTGCGGGTGATCCAGTGCGCCGACTCGCCGCGCCGCGGCTGGCGCGGCGTGGTCGGGTCGATGGTGTCGTCCGTCGAGCGGTCCGGGCCGTCGCCCGGCGACTGCATGCGCAGCGCCGCCGGCGTGGCTTCGGGCGCGCCGAAGGCATAGGGCACGGCGCCTCGGTCGCCGCTCGCGCCGCTCGGCGCGAGGGCGCTGTAGCGGGCGCGGTAGTCGGCGGCACTGGGCAGGCTGCCGAGCGGCGCGGTCGGGTCGCGTTCGACCAGGTAGGGGTAGTCGCCCTTGCGGATCCAGGGCTGGGAGTCGAGCGGCAGCCGGTAGCCCATCGGCGAGTCGCCGGGGATCAGGTACATGCGGTCGTCGCGCAGGAACCAGGGGCCGGTCTTCCAGCCCGGGCCGGCCAGCGCCGGCGCATCGCTGTCGGCGTTGCCGGCCTCGATCGGCAGCATGTAGCCGATCACCGCATCGAGCTTCTGCGTGAACACCCGTCGCAAGCGGACACGCTCCATCTCGTCGTCGAGCTTGGAGTCGAAGGGATCGACGTTGACCGGCAGCCGGCGTTCGCGCCAGAGGTAGTAATAGACGTCCTCATAGCCGGGCTGGATGTAGCGCTCGGTGAGGCCCAGGCGATGCGCCAGCACGGTGGTGAAGCGGCGCGCGTCCTCGCTGGTGTAGTGCGTGGGATGGCGCTCGTCGGCGAACAGCTCGGGGTTGTGCCAGAGCGTCTGGCCGTCGGCCCGCCAGTAGATCGACAGCGCCCAGCGCGGCAGCTGCTCGCCCGGGTACCACTTGCCCTGGCCGAAGTGCAGGAAGCCGCCCTGGCCGTATTCGGCCCGCAGCTTGTGCACCAGTTCGGTGGCATAGCCGCGCTTGGTCGGGCCCAGCGCATCGGTGTTCCATTCGGGCGCATCGCGGTCGCTGGTGGCGACGTAGGTCGGCTCGCCGCCCATCGTGAGCCGCACGTCGCCGGCTTTCAGGCGCTTGTCGACCGCATCGCCCAGGGCCACGATCTCGGTCCATTGCTCGTCGGTGTAGGGCTTGGTGACGCGCGGCGACTCGTAGATGCGCGTGACCTTCATCTCGTGGCCGAACTCGACCTCGGCATCGTCGACCACGCCTTCGATCGGCGCGGCGCTCGAGGGCGTCGGCGTGCAGGCCAGGGGGATGTGGCCTTCGCCGGCCAGCAGGCCGGAGGTGGCGTCGAGCCCGATCCAGCCGGCGCCCGGCAGGTAGACCTCGCACCAGGCGTGCAGGTCGGTGAAGTCGACCTCGGTGCCGCTCGGGCCGTCGAGCGCCTTGACGTCGGGCGTGAGCTGGATCAGGTAGCCCGACACGAAGCGCGCAGCCAGCCCGCAGTGGCGCAGCAGCTGGACCAGCAGCCAGCCCGAGTCGCGGCAGGAGCCCGAGGCGTTGGCGAGCGTTTCTTCCGGCGTCTGCACACCGGGCTCCATGCGGATCAGGTAGTTGACGTCCTGCTGCACCTGCTGGTTGAGGCCGACCAGGAAGTCGATGGTGCGCTGTTCCTTGCGGTCGATCTTCTCGAGGTAGGCCTTGACCAGCGGCGTCGCCTCGTCGGCCACCAGGTAGGGCGCGAGTTCCTGGGCCTGCGACTCGGTGTACTTGAAAGGGAAGTTCTCGGCCTGTGGCTCGAGGAAGAAGTCGAAGGGGTTGTAGACCGCCATCTCCACCACGAGGTCGACCGTGACCTTGAACTCGCGCGTCTTCTCGGGAAACACCAGCCGCGCCTGGTAGTTCGCGAACGGGTCCTGCTGCCAGTTGACGAAATGCTCGGCGGGCTCGACCTGCAGCGAATACGAGATGACGTTGCTGCGGCAATGGGGCGCCGGACGCAGCCGGACCACCTGGGGGCCGAGTTGCACCGGACGGTCGTACTTGTAGTGGGTGACGTGGTGGAGTGCGGCGTGGATGGACATTGTTTCTCGGTGCGTCGAGGGTGCCTCGGAGTGAGACGCATACTAGCCGACACACAAAGCAATTTGCGCGCCAAAGAAGTGCGCAGGGAGTGAATTGCACATGAAGTCTGGAGTCGGGTCGTGAGGGCCGGCCGGGAGCGGCACGCCCTGGCCGCCTTCGCCGCGATGGCGGGGTCGGTGCTGGGCGCTGCGCTGCAGCTGCAGCAGGGCGCGTTGTGGCATGGCGCGGTCTATGCCGGGCTGCTCGGCGTCGGGGTGGCCGGCTGGTTCGCGCTGCGTGCGATGCGCTGGGGGCTGCCGGCCGGCCTGCAACTGTCGGTGGCCCTGTGGGTCGGTGCGATGGCGGGGGGCGGCTTGGCGGGCTGGCGCGCGGTGGCGTACGCCGCTGGTGCCCTGCCTGCGGCGGTCGAGGGTCGCGACCTGTGGGTCGAGGGGCGGGTCGCGGGCATGCCCCAGCATGGCGCGGGCGTGACGCGGTTCACCTTCGAGGTGGCGTCGGCGCGCTGGGTCGCCGGATCGATGGACGGCGAAGAACCGCCGCGCGTGCCGGCGCGGATTTCGCTCGCCTGGTACGCGCAGGGCGGTGGCCTGTGGGGCCGGTCCGAAACCGACGCGGCACCGCCCGCGGCCCTGGCCGCATCGGTCCGGGCGGGCGAGCGCTGGCGCCTGGCGGTTCGGCTCAGGGCGCCGCACGGCAGCTTGAACCCCCACGGCTTCGATCGCGAGCTGTGGATGTGGGAACGGGGCGAGCAGGCCAGCGGCCAGGTGCGCAACGGCGCCCGCGATCCGCAGCCCGAACGGCTGGCTTCGACCTGGCGCCATCCCGTGGAGCGCCTGCGCGAGGCGGTGCGCGACGCCATCTTCGAGCAGGTCGACGAGCCACGCCATGCCGGCGTGATCGCGGCGCTGGTCACCGGCGACCAGAACGCCATCGAGCGCAGCGACTGGGACGTCTTCCGCGCCACCGGCGTGGCCCACCTGGTGTCGATCTCGGGGCTCCACATCACGATGTTCGCCTGGCTCGCCACGCTGGGCGTCGGCGTGCTGTGGCGCCGCAGCACCCGCCTGATGCTGCGCTGGCCGGCGCCGCATGCCGCCCTGATCGGCGGCGTGCTGCTCGCCACCCTCTACGCGGTGTTCAGCGGCTGGGGCGTGCCTTCGCAGCGCACGGTGCTGATGCTCGCGGCCATCGGGGTCCTGCGTCTCACCGGCCGGCGCTGGCCCTGGCCCTTCGTCTGGCTGCTGGCCTGCGCGGTGGTGGTCGCGGCCGACCCCTGGGCCCTGATGCAGGCCGGCTTCTGGCTCAGCTTCGTCGCCGTCGGCGTGCTGTTCGCGGCCGACGCCGCGGCGCCCGGCGACGCGCCGTCGGGCATCGGTGCCCGCCTGCTGCGCCTGCTGCGCGAGCAGTGGGTCGTGACGCTGGCGCTGACGCCGCTCACATTGCTGCTGTTCCAGCAGGTCTCGGTCGTCGGCCTGCTGGCGAATGCGATCGCGATCCCCTGGGTCACGCTGGTGGTGACGCCACTGGCGATGCTGGGCGTCGTCGTGCCATCGCTCTGGCACCTGGCCGCCGGGTCGGTCCAGGCGCTGCTGGCCGTGCTGGAGTGGCTGGCGGGCCTGCCGTTCGCGACCTTGTCGATGGCGGCGCCGCCGCTCTGGACCGCCATCGCCGGTGTGGCCGGCGGCGTCCTGCTGGCGATGCGGCTGCCCTGGTCGATGCGCATGCTGGGGCTGCCGCTGCTGCTGCCGGCCCTGGTGTGGCAGGCGCCGCGCCCGGCGCCGGGAGAGTTCGAACTGCTGGCCGCCGACATCGGGCAGGGCAATGCGGTGCTGGTGCGCACCGCCTCGCACAGCCTGCTCTACGACACGGGCCCGCGCTACAGCCTCGAAAGCGATGCCGGGCAGCGGGTGCTGGTGCCGCTGCTGCGCGCGCTCGGCGAGCGGCTCGATGCGATGGTGGTGAGCCACCGCGACAGCGACCACAGCGGCGGTGCCGCCGCGGTGCTCGCCGCGCAGCCGCAGTCGATGCTGCTGAGCTCGATCGAACCCGGGCACCCGCTGCAGGCGGTGCGTGCCGCGCAGCGCTGCGAGGCCGGCCAGCGCTGGACCTGGGACGGCGTTGATTTCGAAGTGCTGCATCCCCGGGCCGACGACTACACCGTGTTTGCGCCGCCGAAGCCGAATGCCATCTCGTGCGTGCTGCGCATCGGCAATGGCCGGGTGGCCGCCCTGCTGGCCGGCGACATCGAGCGGCTGCAGGAGGCGGCGCTGGTGGCCCGCACGCCCGGGCTGCGTGCCGACCTGCTGCTGGTCCCGCACCATGGCAGCAAGACCTCGTCGAGCGGGCTGCTGCTCGACGCCGTGCAGCCGCGCATCGCGCTGGTCCAGGCCGGCTGGCGCAATCGATTCGGGCATCCGGCCGGGGAGGTGGTGGCGCGCTACCGGGCGCGGGATATCTCGCTGGTGGAGTCGGCGCGCTGCGGTGCCGCCACCTGGGCGAGCAGTGCCCCGGAACAGCTCCGGTGCGAGCGGGTGCAGGGTCGGCGCTACTGGCATCACCTGCCGCCCTGAGCGTCCCGGGGGCGCAAATTCCGTCATTCGCCGCCCGGGTTTGGCCTTGAACTTGCTAAGCTATGGCCAAGGAGATTGGTCGTCCCATGCACAAATTCGATGAGATGTACGAACAGCTGCCCTACAACGGCGCGGCGGTCCGGAGCCACTACAAGCGTTACGACCAATGGCTCGCCAGGCAACCCGGCGAGGTGATGCGGTCGCGGCGCGAGGAAGCCGAATTGATCTTTCGGCGGGTGGGCATCACCTTTGCCGTCTACGGCGCCAAGGACGAGGACGGTTCGGGCACCGAGCGCCTGATCCCGTTCGACCTGCTGCCGCGGATCATCCCGGCGCACGAATGGGCCTCGATGGAAAAAGGCCTGGTCCAGCGGGTCACGGCGCTGAACCGCTTCATCCACGACGTCTATCACGGGCAGGAGATCATCAAGGCCGGTGTGATCCCGGCCGAACAGATCCTGAACAACGCCCAGTACCGGCCCGAGATGGTGGGCGTCAAGGTACCGAACGACATCTATTCGCACATCTCGGGCATCGACATCGTCCGCGCCCCCGACGCCCAGGGCAACGGCGAATACTACGTGCTCGAGGACAACCTGCGGGTTCCCAGCGGCGTGAGCTACATGCTCGAGAACCGCAAGATGATGATGCGGCTGTTCCCCGAGCTGTTCAGCCAGAACCGGATCGCGCCGGTCGCCCACTATCCCGACCTGTTGCTCGAGACCCTGCGCGCCTCGGCGCCGCCGGCCACCGCCGAGCCGACGGTGGTGGTGCTGACGCCCGGCATGTACAACAGCGCCTACTTCGAGCACGCCTTCCTGGCGCAGCAGATGGGCGTCGAGCTGGTCGAGGGGCAGGACCTGTTCGTCAAGGACGACTTCGTCTACATGCGCACCACGCGCGGCCCGCGCCGGGTCGACGTGATCTATCGCCGGGTCGACGACGACTTCCTCGACCCCGAGGTGTTCCGCCCGACCTCGACCCTGGGCTGCGCCGGCCTGATGCAGGCCTACCGCGAAGGCAACGTCGTGATCTGCAACGCGGTCGGCACCGGCGTGGCGGACGACAAGTCGATCTATCCCTACGTGCCGAAGATGATCGAGTTCTATCTCGGCGAAAAGCCGATCCTGAAGAACGTGCCGACCTACATGTGCCGCAACAAGGACGAGCTCGCCTACACGCTCGAGAACATGAAGGACCTGGTCGTCAAGGAGGTGCACGGCGCCGGCGGCTACGGCATGCTGATTGGTCCGGCCGCGACCCAGGCCGAGATCGAGGACTTCAAGAAGGCCGTGCTCGCCAAGCCCGACGGCTACATCGCGCAGCCGACCTTGAGCCTGTCGACCTCGCCGACCTTCGTCGACGCCGGCATCGCGCCGCGCCACATCGACCTGCGGCCCTTCGTTCTGTCGGGCAAGGAGGTGCAGATGGTGCCCGGCGGCCTCACGCGCGTGGCGCTCAAGGAGGGCTCGCTGGTGGTCAACTCGTCGCAGGGCGGCGGCACCAAGGACACCTGGATCCTCGAGGCCGATCGCAGTGCCCGGCCGCGCGCGCCGGCGCAGTCGCAAAGCCAGTCCTGATCAGAAGAAGAGAGCACACGGAAGCACACCCATGATGTTGTCACGCACCGCCGATCACCTCTACTGGATGTCGCGCTACACCGAGCGGGCCGAGAACACCGCGCGCATGCTCGACGTCAACTACCAGACCTCGATGCTGCCGCAGTCGGCCGAGGTCGCGCAGTACGGCTGGCAGGGCCTGCTGTCGATCAGCGAACTGCTGCCGCTCTACAACGAGGAGCACCAGGGATTCAAGCCCGACGAGGTGATGGAGTTCATGGTCAAGGACGAGTCGAACCCGTCGTCGATCCTGTCCTGCCTGCGCGCGGCGCGCGAGAACGCGCGGGCCGTGCGCGGCTCGCTGCCGACCGAAGCCTGGGAGACCCAGAACACGACCTGGCTGGAAGTCAACCGGATGCTGCGCGCGGGCGATTTCGAGCGCGACCCGGGCCAGTTCTTCGAGTGGGTCAAGTTCCGCTCGCACCTGTCGCGCGGCGTGACGCTGGGCACCATGCTGCAGGACGAGGCCTTCTACTTCTCGCGCCTGGGCACCTTCCTCGAGCGGGCCGACAACACGGCGCGGCTGGTCGACGTCAAGTTCCATGCGCTCAACAGCGAGTTCTTCGGCACCGCCACCGAGGAAGACCAGGAGTACGACTTCTATCACTGGAGCGCGATCCTGCGCAGCGTCTCGGCCTTCGAGGTCTACCGCAAGGTGTACCGCGACGTGATCAAGCCCGAGCGCGTGGCCGAGCTGCTGATCCTGCGCGCCGACATGCCGCGCTCGCTGCACGCCAGCCTGCGCGAGGTGGTGAGCAACCTCGACATGGTCAAGAACGAGCAGAGCGCCGAGACGCAGCGCCGCGCCGGCAAGCTGCTGGCCGACCTGCAGTACGCGCGGGTCGACGAGATTCTCGCGACCGGGCTGCATGCCTACCTGACGCAGTTCCTCGACCGGGTGAACGAGCTGGGGTGGCGGATCAGCCAGGACTTTCTGGTGCCGGGGCACTGAGGGGCCTTGGCCTCTCCTCAGGGCGCTTGATCGTTGGCGTCGTCGTCTGCAGCGGGCAGTTGTTGCAGCAAGTCCGAAAGCGACGTTTGCACCGTGCCCCAGACGAGTTCGAGATCGACTTCAAAGTAGCCGTGCGCAATGCGGTTTCTCATACCGCGCATGTTGCGCCACGGGATTTCGGAATGCGACTCTGCGAACGCGGCGTATCGGTCGGTGACCTTGGTCGCAGCCTCGCCAAGGATGACGAGGCTCATGATGACGGCTTGCTGAGTGCGCTTGTCCGCCAGGAAGTCTTCCTTGCTCATCCCGTCGACGAAGCTGCGCGCATCCTGTGCGGCACTCTTCATGTGCTCCAGATAGTCCTGAAGACGGTTCTGGCTCATACGGGAAGCGCTTCGGCCAGGACTTGTTCGCGGAATTTGGGTGGAAGGTCGGCGGGCGTCTTCAGGTCGACCTGGATGCCGAGCAGGTGTTCCAGCTCATCCTGCAGCCCCCCCAGGTCGAACAACGTTGCACCCGGAAGCGCATCCACCAGCAGATCCAGGTCACTGCCGTCTTCGTCGGTGCCGTGAAGTGTCGATCCGAACACGCGCGGATTGGCGACGCGATAGCGGGCAGCGGCTTCGCGAATGGCACCGCGTTGGCGTTCCAGGGCAAGCGACGGCTTCATGGGGTTGCATCTTAGCGAACAGGCCCCGCCCTCACACCAGCGTCGCCCGCCGCACCGCCAGCGCCCACCTCCCCATCGCCTCCTCGGCCTTGGCGCGGCTCAAGGTCGGCATGAAGCGGCGCTCGACCCGCCACAGCTTCGACAGCTGTCCGACGTCGGCATAGACCCCGGTCGACAGCCCCGCGAGATAGGCGGCCCCCAGCGCCGTGGTCTCGGTCACCTCGGGCCGCACCACCGGAATCCCCAGCAGATCCGCCTGGAACTGCATCAACAGGTCGTTCACGCAGGCCCCGCCATCCACCCGCAGTTCCGCCACCGGCATGCCGCCCGCGGCGACCGCGTCGCGGCTCATGGCCTGCAGCAGCGCGGCGCTCTGGTAGGCGATGCTCTCCAGCGCCGCGCGCGCGATGTGGGCGACGGTGGTGCCCCGCGTCAGGCCGGTGATGGTGCCGCGCGCGTCGGCGTCCCAATAGGGCGCGCCCAGCCCGGTGAAGGCCGGCACCATCATCACGCCGCCGGCATCGGGCACGCTCTCGGCCAGCGCCTGCACCTGGGCGCTGCCCTGGATCGCCTTGAGGCCGTCGCGCAGCCATTGCACCACCGCGCCGCCGACGAAGACGCTGCCCTCCATCGCGAACTGCGGCGTCGCGCCGGTCTGCGCCGCGCTGGTCACCAGCAGGCCGTTGTGCGAGGGCTGGAAGGCGCCGCCCGTGTGCATCAGCATGAAGCAGCCGGTGCCATAGGTGTTCTTGGCCATGCCGGCCTCGAAGCAGGCCTGGCCGAAGAGGGCGCTCTGCTGGTCCCCCGCGACCCCGCCGATCGGCAGGCTGCGCCCGAGCAGGGCGGCGTCGATGTCGGCGAAATGAGCGCTCGACGGCTTGACCTCGGGCATCAGCGAGGCCGGGATGTCGAGCGCCTTCAGCAGCTCGGCATCCCATTGGTTGGCGTGGACGTTGAACAGCATCGTGCGCGAGGCGTTGCTGACGTCGGTCACGTGCACCTTGCCGCCGGTCAGCTGCCACATGAGCCAGCTGTCGACCGTGCCGAAGGCCAGCTCCCCGCGCCCGGCGGCGGCGCGCGCGCCCGGCACGTTGTCGAGCAGCCAGCGCAGCTTGGTGCCCGAAAAGTAGGCGTCGATCACCAGGCCGGTCTTCTCGCGGATCGGGTCGGCCATGCCGTCGGCGCGCAGCTGGGCGCACAGCGGCTCGGCGCGACGGTCCTGCCAGACGATCGCGTGATGCACCGGCTGGCCGGTCTTGCGGTCCCACAGCAGCGTGGTCTCGCGCTGGTTCGTGATGCCGACGGCATGGATGTCGGCGGGCTGCAGCCCGGCCTTGTCCAGCACTTCGCGTGCGGTGGCGAGCTGGCTGTTCCAGATCTCCATCGGATCGTGCTCGACCCAGCCGGGACGCGGGTAGATCTGGGTCAGCTCGCGCTGCGCGATGGCGACGATGCGGCCTTCGGCATCGAACACGATGCTGCGTGAACTGGAAGTGCCCTGGTCGAGGGCCAGCAGGTAGGTCATGGAAAGAATCCTTCAGGTGTCGCGCGCGATCTCGCAGCGTACCTGGGCGCGCTCCAGCAGTTCGGGAAAAGGCGGCGGCGGCTCGGCATCGGTGAACAGGCAATCGATCTGCGACAGCTTCGCCAGCTCGATCATCGCCGGCCGGTTGAACTTGCTGGCGTCGGCCGCCAGCCAGACTTCGCGCGCCTGGGCGATGATGGTCTGCGCCACCTTCACCTCGCGCAGGTCGAAGTCGCGCAAGGTGCCGTCGTCCTCGATGCTCGAGACGCCGATCAGCGCGATGTCGACCTTGAACTGGCGGATGAAGTCGACCGTCGCCTCGCCCACGATGGCGCGGTCGCGCAGCCGCACCGAGCCGCCCGCCACGATCACCTCGCAGGCCGGGTTGTCGCTCAGGATGCTGGCCACGTTGAGGTTGTTGGTGATCACCCGCAAGCCGGTATGGCGCAGCAGCGCCTTGGCGATCGCCTCGGTGGTGGTGCCGATGTTGAGGATCAGCGAGCAGTCGTTGGGCACCCGGGCCGCCACCGCGCGCGCAATCCGCGCCTTGCCTTCGGCGTGCAGCGTCTCGCGCTGCCGGTAGCCGATGTTCTCGGTGGTCGAGCTCGGCACCCGCACGCCGCCGTGGAAGCGCGCCAGCAGGCCTTCGTCGGCCAGCCGCTGGACGTCGCGGCGCACCGTCTGGAGCGTGACGCCGAGCATGTCGGCGAGCTGCTCGACCGTGATCGAGCCGCGCGTGCGGACGGTGTTGAGGAGCTTGAGCTGGCGCGGGTTGGAATTCACGGGGGGAAGGGAGAAGCGGCGCGTTCTACTTTAGAACGAACAAAAACGAATGGACTTTAGGGTTAACGACTAGGAAAATCGCATCGTAAGGAACCAAAATGAAAAGATTCGAAAGCGAAAAGCCCCTTGATCGTGAACCAAGTCACATCGGATCGGAACCTATCGCCGTGAGCGCCATTGCCTCGCCACAGCAGCCGTCGGCCACCGACTGCGACGTGCTCATCGTGGGCGGCGGCATCAACGGCTGCGGCATCGCGCGCGACCTCGCGGGTCGCGGCTGGCGGGTCGTGCTGTGCGAGAAGGACGACCTCGCGGCCCACACCTCGTCCTCGTCGACCAAGCTCATCCACGGCGGCCTGCGCTACCTCGAGTACTACGAGTTCTCGCTGGTGCGCAAGGCGCTGCAGGAGCGCGAGGTGCTGCTCAAGAGCGCGCCTCACATCATGTGGCCGCTGCGTTTCGTGATGCCGCACGACCCCTCCATGCGGCCGGCCTGGATGATCCGCATCGGCCTGTTCCTGTACGACCACCTGGCCAGGCGCGAAGTGCTGCCGGGCTCGCGCACCGTCGACCTGCGCCGCCACGAGGCCGGTGCGGCGCTCAAGCCGGCGTTCAAGCGCGGCTTCGTCTATTCGGATGGCTGGGTCGACGATGCACGCCTGGTGGTGCTGAACGCGATCGACGCCCGCGCCCGCGGCGCCGAGGTGCTGACCCGCACCCGTTGCGCGAGCGCGCAGCGCAGTGCCGACGGCTGGACCGCGGTGCTCGAGGGTCCCGACGGCCGGCGCACCGTGCGTGCCCGCGCCGTGGTGAACGCCGCCGGCCCCTGGGCCGAGGCCTTCCTGCGCGGCGTGGCGCATTCGGCGCAGGGCGAGGCGCTGGCGACGCGGCACCTGCGGCTGGTCAAGGGCAGTCACATCGTGGTCCCGCGCGTCTTCGGCCACGACCACGCCTACATCTTCCAGAACCCCGACAAGCGGATCATCTTCGCGATTCCCTACCAGGACGACTTCACGCTGATCGGCACCACCGACATCGAGCTGCAAGGCGACGATCCGGGCGCGGCGCGCATCGGCGCCGACGAGATCGATTACCTGTGCGAGCAGGCCAGCCGCTATTTCGCGCAGCCCGTGAAGCCGTCGGACGTGGTCTGGACCTATTCCGGCGTGCGGCCGCTGCTCGACGACGCCTCGGGCGACCCCGCTGCCGTGACGCGCGACTACATGCTCGAGTCGAACACCGCGGCGGCGCCGCTGCTGTCGGTCTGGGGCGGCAAGATCACCACCTTCCGCAAGCTGGCCGAGGACGCCGCCGACGAGGTGGGACGGATGCTGGGCGAAACCCGCAGCGCCTGGACCGACGGCGCCTTCATGGCGGGCGGCGACCTCGCCGACTGGATCGGCGCGACCACCCGCAGCACGCGCCCCGACGACGACTTCGAACGCTTCGTGGCCGCCGTGCAGGTGCGGCACCCCTGGCTCGAGCCCGCGCTGGCGCACCGCCTGGCACGGGCCTACGGCGCCCGGATCTCCGAAGTGCTGGGTGACGCCGCGTCGATGGCCGAGCTCGGGCCGGCCGTGGCCCCCGGCCTGCACGAGCGCGAGCTGCATTACCTGCAAGACCAGGAGTGGGCCTGCAGCGGCGACGACGTGCTCTGGCGCCGTTCGAAGCTCGGCCTGCGCTTCACGCCGCAGCAGCGCGACCAGGTGGGCGCCTGGATGCAGCGCCACGCCCGCTCGAAGGAAGGAGCCCCATGCAGCTGAGCCTCGAACGCGTCACCAAGAAGTCGGGTCCGCAGACCTGGCTCTACCCGCAGAGCATCGCGCCCCACAGCGGCGCGGTGACGGTGCTGCTGGGCGCGACGCAGGCCGGCAAGACCAGCCTGATGCGCCTGATGGCCGGGCTCGACGCGCCGACCGAAGGCAAGGTCCTGGTCGACGGCCAGGACGTGACCGGCGTGCCCGTGCGCCAGCGCAACGTGGCGATGGTCTACCAGCAATTCATCAACTACCCGTCGCTCAGGGTGGCCGACAACATCGGCTCGCCGCTCAAGCTGCGCGGCGAGAAGAACGTCGAGGCGCGGGTGCGCGAACTGGCCGACAAGCTGCATATCGGCATGTTCCTCGACCGCTATCCGGCCGAGCTGTCGGGCGGCCAGCAGCAGCGCGTGGCGCTGGCGCGCGCACTGGCCAAGAACGCGCCGCTGATGCTGCTCGACGAGCCCCTGGTCAACCTCGACTACAAGCTGCGCGAGGGCCTGCGCGAAGAACTCACGCAGCTCTTCGCGAGCGGCGATTCGACCGTCATCTACGCCACCACCGAGCCCGGCGAGGCGCTGCTGCTCGGCGGCTACACGGCCGTGATGGATGCCGGCGAGCTGCTGCAGTACGGCCCGACCGCCGAGGTCTTCCATGCGCCGCAATCGCTGCGGGTGGCACGCGCCTTCAGCGATCCGCCGATGAACCTGATGGCCGGCCGCGTGGTCGCCGAAGGCGTCCAGATCGAGGGCGGCCCGCTGCTTCCGATCGCGCTGCCGGCCGGTGTCGACGGCGCGGTCACGGTCGGCGTGCGCGCCAGCGCGCTCGACGTGCAGGCGGGCGAGGGCGGCATCGCGCTGCCGGGCAAGGTCGAGCTGGCCGAGATCTCGGGCTCCGACACCTTCGTCCACGTCGAGACCCTGGTGGGCGAACTGGTCGCGCAGCTGACCGGCGTGCACCGCTTCGATCTCGGCGCCGCCGTCACGCTGTACTTCCATGCGCCGCAAGCCTATGTGTTCGACGGCGGCGAGCGGCTCGCCGTGGCGCCCGACTGGCGCCGCCCGAAAGGCTGACATGGCACGCATCGATCTCGACCTCGCCCATGCCTACCGCGCGAATCCGACGCAGGACAGCGACTACGCGCTGCTGCCGCTGCGGATGAGCTTCCGCGACGGCGGCGCCTATGCCCTGCTCGGGCCCTCTGGCTGCGGCAAGACCACGATGCTCAACATCATCTCGGGCCTGCTGGCGCCGTCGAAGGGCAGCGTCAAGTTCAACGGCCGCGACGTGACGCTCGAGACCCCGCAGCAGCGCAACATCGCCCAGGTGTTCCAGTTCCCGGTGATCTACGACACCATGACCGTGGCGCAGAACCTCGCCTTCCCGCTGCGCAACCGCAACGTGCCGGCCGAGCAGATCCGCAGGCGGGTCGGCGAGATCGCCGAGATGCTCGACATGAGCGGCCAGCTCAACCAGCGCGCGGCCGGCCTCGCCGCCGATGCCAAGCAAAAGATCTCGCTCGGCCGCGGGCTGGTGCGCAGCGACGTCTCGGCGGTGCTCTTCGACGAACCTCTGACCGTGATCGATCCGCACCTCAAGTGGCAGCTCCGGCGCAAGCTCAAGCAGATCCACCGCGAGCTCAAGCTGACGCTGATCTACGTCACGCACGACCAGGTCGAGGCGCTCACCTTCGCCGAAGAAGTGGTGGTGATGACGCGCGGCAAGGCGGTGCAGATCGGCAGCGCCGAGGCCCTGTTCGAGCGCCCGGCCCACACCTTCGTGGGCCATTTCATCGGCTCGCCCGGCATGAACTTCCTGCCGGTGATCAGCACGGGCGGCATGCTCGACATCGCGGGCACGCGGCTGGCGGCGACGCGCGAGTTGCCGCAGGGCGCGCTCAAGCTCGGCATCCGGCCCGAGTACGTCGCGCTGGCCGAGCCCAGCGCGCCGGGCGCCGTGCCCGCGACGCTGACGCAGCTGCAGGACGTGGGCACCCACCTGATGCTCACCGCGCAGGTCAACGGCAGTGCCCTGAAGGCCAGGCTCGCTTCCGAGGCCGTGGTGCCCGCGGCCGGCGCCACGGTGTGGTTGAAGGTGCTCGGCGCCAAGAGCTGCTTCTATCGAGACGAGGAGCTGGTGGCATGAACGGATCCAACAAGCCCATCAACCAGAAGGCCTGGTGGCTGGTGCTGCCGGTGCTGCTGTGCGTCGCCTTCTCCGCCATCGTGCCGCTGATGACGGTCGTCAACTACTCGGTGCAGGACATCATCTCGCCCGAGCGGCGCGTGTTCGTCGGCACCGAGTGGTTCGCCGCCGTGATGCGCGACGACGAACTGCACGCGGCGCTGTGGCGGCAGCTCGGGTTCTCGATCGCGGTGCTGGTGGTCGAGATCCCGCTCGGCATCCTGCTCGCGCTGTCGATGCCGGCCACCGGCTGGAAGGCCTCCGCCGTGCTCGTGATCGTCGCGCTCTCTCTGCTGATCCCGTGGAACGTGGTCGGCACCATCTGGCAGATCTTCGGCCGGGCCGACATCGGCCTGTTCGGCTACACGCTGCAGAAGATGGGCATCGACTACAGCTACACCGGCAATGCCAGGGATGCCTGGCTCACCGTGCTGCTGATGGACGTCTGGCACTGGACGCCGCTGGTCGCGCTGCTGTGCTTCGCGGGCCTGCGCTCGATCCCCGATGCCTACTACCAGGCGGCGCGGATCGACGGCGCCAGCAAGTTCGCGGTGTTCCGCTATATCCAGCTGCCGAAGATGCGCGGCGTGCTGGTGATCGCCGTGCTGCTGCGCTTCATGGACAGCTTCATGATCTACACCGAGCCCTTCGTGCTCACCGGCGGCGGGCCCGGCAATGCCACCACCTTCCTGAGCCAGTACCTCACGCAGAAGGCCGTCGGCCAGTTCGACCTGGGCCCGGCGGCGGCGTTCTCGCTGATCTATTTCCTGATCATCCTGCTGCTGTGCTTCGTGCTCTACAACTGGATGCTGCGCGTCGGCACGCTGGACGTCGAGGAGGAAAAATGAACGAAGACCGCTTCCAGAAGCGCACCCTGTTCATGGTGCTCTACCTCGTCTTCGCGCTGTTGCCCATCTACTGGATGGTCAACATGAGCTTCAAGACCAACGAGGAGATCCTGTCGAGCTTCTCGTTCTTTCCGCAGCAGCTCACCTGGGAGAACTACCGGCGCATCTTCACCGACGAGTCGTGGTACTCGGGCTACATCAACAGCCTGATCTACGTCGGCATCAACACCGTCATCTCGCTGACCGTCGCACTGCCGGCCGCCTATGCGTTCTCGCGCTATTCCTTCCTTGGCGACAAGCATGTCTTCTTCTGGCTGCTGACCAACCGCATGACGCCGCCGGCCGTGTTCCTGCTGCCGTTCTTCCAGCTCTACTCGACGGTCGGCCTGATGGACACCCACCTGGGCGTGGCGCTGGCGCACCTGTTGTTCAACGTGCCGCTGGCGGTCTGGATCCTCGAGGGCTTCATGAGCGGCATCCCGCGCGAGATCGACGAGACGGCCTACATCGACGGCTACTCGTTCCCGCGTTTCTTCCTCACCATCTTCCTGCCGCTGATCAAGGCCGGCGTCGGCGTCGCGGCCTTCTTCTGCTTCATGTTCAGCTGGGTCGAGCTGCTGCTGGCGCGCACCCTCACCAGCGTGAACGCGAAGCCGATCGTCGCGACCATGACACGCACCGTGAGCGCCTCGGGCATGGACTGGGCCACGCTGGCGGCGGCCGGCGTGCTGACCATCGTGCCGGGCGCGATCGTGATCTGGTTCGTGCGGCACTACATCGCCAAGGGCTTCGCGATGGGCCGCGTCTGAGAATCGAGGAGCACACCATGTTCGAATGGATGGTCTGGACCACGCCGGTGGCGATCTTCTTCAGCTGCATCGCGCTGATGCTGGTCGGCATGACCGTGTGGGAGCTCAAGTCGCCCACCACCTTGCGTCGCGGCTGGCTGCCGCTGGAGACCACGCGCGGCGACCGGCTCTTCATCGGGCTCCTGGTCGCGGCCTACATCAACCTGATCTTCATCGGCATTGCCGGCAGGCTCCAGGAGTGGATGAGCCTGGAGGCCGAGCCGTCGATCTGGATCAGCTTCGTCATTTCAATGGGTGTGCTCGCGCTGGTGATGCGCAAGGGCTGAACCCACCTTTTCCACGGACCGGCTCTTCCGCTTTCCCGGAGCCGGATCTGCAAGAAGCGGGAAGCGCCATCGAGGAGACAAGCATGAAGATTCGCTACACAGCGTTGGCAGCGGCGGCGGCGGCTTTCGCCCTGCAGAGCGCCTGGGCCGGGGAGGCGGAGGCGAAGAAATGGATCGACAGCGAATTCCAGCCGTCGAGCCTCAACAAGGAGCAGCAGGCGGCCGAGATGAAGTGGTTCATCGACACCGCCAAGAAGCTGCAGGACAAGGGCGTCAAGGAAATCGCGGTGGTGTCCGAGACCATCACCACCCACGAGTACGAATCGAAGACGCTCGCCAAGGCCTTCGAGGAGATCACCGGCATCAAGGTCAAGCACGACATCATCCAGGAAGGCGACGTGGTCGAGAAGCTGCAGACCTCCATGCAGTCGGGCAAGTCGATCTATGACGGCTGGATTTCCGACTCCGACCTGATCGGTACGCACTACCGGTACGGCAAGATCATGTCGCTGACCGATTACATGGCCGGCGCCGGCAAGGAGTGGACGAACCCCGGCCTGGACGTCAAGGACTTCATCGGCACCAGCTTCACGACCGCGCCCGACGGCCAGCTCTACCAGCTGCCCGACCAGCAGTTCGCCAACCTCTACTGGTTCCGCGCCGACCTTTTTGCGCGCCAGGACCTCAAGGACAAGTTCAAGGCCAAGTACGGCTACGACCTCGGCGTGCCGCTGAACTGGAGCGCCTACGAGGACATCGCGGAGTTCTTCACGGTCGACGTCAAGAACATCGACGGCAAGCCGATCTATGGCCACATGGACTACGGCAAGAAGGACCCGTCGCTGGGCTGGCGCTTCACCGATGCCTGGCTGTCCATGGCCGGCACGGCTGACAAGGGCATCCCGAACGGCATGCCGGTCGACGAATGGGGCATCAAGGTCGCGGCCGACAAGTGCACGCCGGTCGGCGCCACGGTGGCGCGCGGTGGCGCGACCAATTCGCCGGCGGCGGTCTATGCGCTCACCAAGTACATCGACTGGATGAAGAAGTACGCGCCCAAGGAAGCGACCGGCATGACCTTCGGCGAGGCCGGGCCGGTGCCGGCGCAGGGGCAGATCGCGCAGCAGATCTTCTGGTACACGGCCTTCACGGCCGACATGACCAAGGCCGGGCTGCCGGTGGTCAACGCCGACGGCTCGCCCAAGTGGCGCATGGCGCCCGGGCCGAACGGGCCCTACTGGAAGCAGGGCATGCAGAACGGCTACCAGGACGTCGGCTCGTGGACCTTCTTCAAGAGCCACGACCCCAACAAGACCGCGGCTGCCTGGCTCTATGCGCAGTTCGTGACTTCCAAGACGGTCTCGGCGAAGAAGAGCGTGGTCGGCCTGACCTTCATCCGGGAGAGCGACATCCAGCATGAGTACTTCACGCAGAACGCCAACAAGTACGGCGGCCTGATCGAGTTCTATCGGAGCCCGGCGCGCGTGGCCTGGACGCCGACCGGCACCAACGTGCCCGACTACCCGAAGCTGGCGCAGCTGTGGTGGAAGAACGTGGCCGAGGCCGTGACCGGCGAGAAGACACCGCAGAAGGCGATGGACACGCTGGCCGAGGAGATGGACAACGTCATGGGCCGTCTGGAGCGCGCGGGCATGGCCAAGTGCGCGCCCAAGCTGGCGCCGAAGGGCGATCCGGCCAAGATGCTCAGCGACGAGCATGCGCCGTGGAAGAAGCTCGCCAACGAGAAGCCGAAGGGCGAGACCATCGACTACACGAAGCTGCTGACGGCGTGGAAGGAGGGCAAGGTGCGCTGAGGCCAGCGGCAGGGCGGCGCGCGGGCCCGGGCATCGCCGCGCGCGCCGTGCCTCTCGCGCCTGCGGCTAATATCTTCGAGTCGAAACCCTCAGACCCTTTCGAGCCACCATGAAAATCACCGTCGAAACCACCGTTGCCGCGCCGATCCATGATGTCTGGCGCGCCTACACCACGCCCGAGGACATCATTCAGTGGAACGCCGCGTCCGACGACTGGCACACCACGGCGGCGACAGTGGACCTGCGGGTGGGCGGTGCCTTCTCGTCGCGCATGGAGGCCAAGAACGGCAGCATGGGGTTCGATTTCGCCGGCACCTACACCGAGATCGTGCCCCAGGCGCTGATCGCCTATGCCTTCGGCGACCGGACCGGGCGGGTCGAATTCACCGAGGGGCCCGATGGCGTCAAGGTGCGCGTCACCTTCGACGGCGAGGACCAGTATCCGGTCGAGCAGCAGCGCCAGGGCTGGCAAGCCATCCTCGATCGCTTCGCACGGCATGTCGAGGCCATGCGGTAGATGGTGTCGGCCAGGAAAAGTGCGGAATCGGCCGGGCTGAAGGCTGCGCTGGACTATGTGCCCCGGTGGCTCGGCTTCCAGCTCGAGCGCTACCGGCAGCCCGGGTGCTCTGTCGCGATCGCCCAGGGCGAGAAGGTGGTCGCCGAGATCGCGCTGGGTGTCGCGGACATGCGCACCGGCAAGCCGCTCACGCCCAGGCACCGCTTTCGCATCGCGTCGCATTCCAAGAGCTTCACGGCCAGCGGCGTGATGCTGCTGCGCGAGCAGGGCAAGCTCGGCCTCGACGATCCCATCGGCCGCCACGTGGGTGGCCTGCACAAGGAGCTCGCGAAGGCCCGCATCGGCGAGCTGCTGTCCCATGGTGCCGGCGTCGTGCGCGACGGTGCGGACGGCGGCCAGTTCCTGGACCGGCGGCCTTTTCTTTCGCGTGCCGAACTGCGCGACGAGCTCTCCAGGAAGCAGCCGCTCGCGCCGGGCCTGCAGCTGAAGTACTCGAACCATGGCTACGGCCTGCTCGGCCTGATGATCGAGGAGATCAGCGGCACCGAATACCCGGCGTGGATCACGCGCCACGTGATCGAGGCCGCAGGCTTGAAAGAGACGGTGCCCGACATGCCCCAGTTGCCCAGGTCGGCGCCCCTGGCCATGGGCCACAGCGGGGAGTTTCCCTTCGGGCAGCGCCTGATCGTGCCGGGCGACAACGTCTGCCACGCGATCGCCCCGGCGGGCGGCTTCGTCTCGACCGCCTCGGACGTGGCGCGCTTCTTCGCGCAGCTGGCGCCGGACAGCAAGGAGGGCATCCTTTCGCCGGCCAGCCGGCGCGAGATGATGCACCGCCGCTGGCGCGACGACTGCAACAGCATGGAGGCTTACTACGGCTACGGCACGATGATGAACGAGCGCGGCCCCAAAGAGTGGTTCGGCCACACGGGCAGCCTGCAAGGGTTCATTTCGCGGACCGCGCGCTTTCCGGCTTCGGGCTACACCGTCACCGTGCTCACCAATGCGCAGGATGGCATGGCCTATGGCTGGGTCGATGGCATCGTGAGCATTCTCTCTGCCTTCGGACGGCACGGCGCCCCTGCCAGGCGGCTGGAAAGCTGGAACGGCCGCTGGTGGTCCATCTGGGGCGCGAGCGACCTGGTCGCCATGGGCCAGGTGGTCTGCCAGGTGGCACCGGCCCTGGCCACGCCCTTCGACGCGGCCACCACCGAGATCTCGGTCACCGGCAAGGACAGCGGCGTGATCCGCAAGACGTCGGCCTACAACAGCCCCGGACAGCCGGTCCGCCGCGTCCACGACCGCAAGGGCAAGCCATCGGAGCTCTGGGTCGGCGGCACCCGGCTGCTGCCGAAGGATGCGATGGTGGCGGAGGCGACCCGGCGCTACCCGAAGACGCGGCCGTCCTGATTCGCCATGAACCCCAAGACCCTGCTCATCGTGTACCACTCGATGACCGGCGGCACCGCCCAGATGGCGCAGGCCGCCGCCGAGGGAGCGGGCGACGAAGCGGGCGTGCAGGTGCGCCTGCTGCGCGCGCCGGAGGCCCAGCCGGACGACGTGCTGGCTGCCGATGGCTATGTGTTCGCGACACCCGAGAACCTGGCCGCGATGGCCGGGCTGATGAAGGATTTCTTCGATCGCTGCTACTACGCCGCGCTCGACCGCCTGAACGGCCGGCCCTACGCCGCGCTGGTGTGCGCGGGCAGCGATGGCCAGAATGCGGTGCGCCAGCTCGAACGCATCGCCACCGGTTGGCGGCTGCGACAGGTTGCGCCGACGCTGATCGTCTGCACCCATGCGCAGACGCCCGAGGCGATCCTGCGGCCGAAGCAGATCGGTGCCGCCGATCTCGCGCAATGCCGCGAAGTCGGGGCGGCGCTGGCCGCCGGCCTGGCGCTTGGCGTGTATTGATGCCTAACCGGCGACCGCCTGGCCCAGGTTGGCACGGGCTGCTGCTTCCTGCCGGTCACGCATCGACGCCGTGAGGTAGAGCGGATCGCGGGCGAGGAAGCCGCCCAGGATCTGGCGCCGCCGAGGCTCGAAGACCGCCGGCGGCACGTGCCCGTATTCGCTCCGGATCTGGCGCTCGTATTCGGCGAAGCGCGCCGGTGGCGCACCGAGGATCGCCAGGTCGATGTCGACCAGCAGGCGGGCATCGGCGCCGACAGGCTGGGTGTCGTGGCGGGTGGCCATCACGAGCGCATGCAGGCGTTCGGCAGCATCGGGCGCCAGGCCGGCGTCGAGGGCGGCCTGCCGCGCCCAGTCGGCGCTGCGCGCCTCGTTGTCGTGCCGATGCACGTCGTAGATGGCGTCATGGAACCAGAGCGCCAGCGCGACTTCGGCCGGGCGCTCGGCGCCGCCGCGCTCGCGCGCCAGGTGGGCGAGGCACTCGCCCAGATGCTGCAGCGTGTGATATGCGCGATGGGCCTCGCCGTAGCGGGCCAGCAGCTCGGCCAGCACGGCGTCGTCGGGAGATGCATCGAGCGCGCGCCAGGCATCGGACCACGACGCACGCAGCGCGGCTGTATCCATCGCTACTGCTCCATCGCGGTTCGCACTTCGCGCCCCAGTTCGATCACCGACATCGCGTAGTAGCTGCTCCAGTTGTAGCGCGTGATCACGTAGAAGTTCTTGGTGCCCGCGACATAGCTGGGCGGCTCGTAGCCGTTCTGCAGTTCGATCAGCGCCAGCAGGCCGGGATGGCGCAGCGCCTCGCCCTGGAGCAGCGCGCCGCCGGCGACGAAGGCATCGGCGCTGAAGGTCGGCACGATGTCCGGCGCCAGCAGCACCTGCTTCTGGAGCCGCGTCGGGTCGAAGCTGACCGGAAAGACCGGCGCCACGCCCGGCTGCCAGCCGAAGCCCTTGAAATAGCTGGCCACCGAGCCGATGACATCGGCCGGGTTGTGGACCAGGTCGATGCGGCCGTCGCCGTCGAAGTCGACCGCGTACTTCGCGATGCTGCTCGGCATGAACTGCGGCATGCCCATGGCGCCCGCATAGCTGCCCAGCGGCACCAGCGGGTTTTCGGCGGTGCGGCTCTCGGTGCTGAGGAAGCTCTCGAGCTCGCCGCGGAAGAAGGCCTGCCGTTCGGCCGCGCGCGGGTGGGCCTCGGGGAAGTCGAAAGCCAGCGTGGCCAGCGAGTCGATCACGCGGAAGCTGCCCATGTTGCGCCCGTAGATGGTCTCGACGCCGACGATGCCGACGATGATCTCGGGCGGCACGCCGTAGGTCGCCTCGGCGCGCGCCAGCGTGGCGGCGTTGTCGCGCCAGAAGCGAACGCCGGCCGCGATGCGCACCGGGTCGATGAAGCGGCTGCGATAGACCTGCCAGTTCTTCGGCGTGCCGCTCGGTGCCGGCAGCATCAGCCGCGGCACGTTGGGGAGCTGGCGTGCGTTGCCGATGGTCGCGCGCACCCAGGCCGGATCGAGACCGCGCCGCGCCGCCACCTCGTCGGCGAACTGCATGGCGTCGGCGCGGGTGGCGTAGGAGATGCCGCCGCGAACGGCCGCGTTGCGTTTGTCCTTCGCGGCCTGGGCCGCGACCGGCACCGCCGCAAGGAAGGTGGCCGCCAGCAGGAAGGCCGGCAGGGCATGGGAAAGAAGGCGTCGCATCGCTTCGATTGTGCCGTCGCGGCGCAGGCCGCCCCGAAACGACACATGTGGTTTCAGCGCGGCCATGCGAGCCGCCTGAATTCGCTGCGCAGGGCTGACAGGGCATCGCCGGGCGCCTTCGCATAGCGTTGCGCCTCGAGCCGCAGCAGCCATTGGCGCGCCGGTTCCGCGCCGCTGCCGAAGCGCTCCGACAGCCGCTGCGCCATCTGGCGCGGCGAGGCGCTTTCGGGCACCTCGACGCCGGCCTGCCGCAGCCGTTCGCGGGCCCGGCCCAGCAGCCGCAGCCAGGGGTCGCGCTGGCTGCGCTCCCAGAGCGTCCAGGCGGCGCCCGCGAGGCTGGCGGCGACCAGCAGCGCGAGCAGCACCAGCGCCAGGTCCTGCAGGCTGGGCGCCGTGAAGCCGAGGGTCTTGAGCAGGTCCAGCTGACGGCTCTGCGTGTAGTTCAGGACCCATTGGTTCCAGCCGTTGTTGACCGCTTCCCAGGCGGCGCGAAGGTTCTGCGACAGGGTCGGGTTCATGGCGCCGATGGCGCCGGCGATCAGGCCGGGCTGCGGCGCCAGGCGGCGGAACTGGCCGACCCGGTCGGGCGAGATCGCGCCGGTCGGGTCGACCCGGACCCAGCCGACGCCCTGCTGCCAGACTTCGGCCCAGGCATGGGCGTCGCTGTTGCGCACCACCCAAAAGTTGTCGACGCCGTTGATCTCGCCGCCCTGGTAGCCGGTGACGATGCGCGCCGGGATGTCCAGCGCACGCATCAGCACCACGAACGACGAGGCGATGTGCTCGCAGAAGCCGGCCTTGCGGTCGAACCAGAACTCGTCGGCGCTGTCGTCGCCGAACAGGCCCGGCTCGAGCGTGTAGGCATAGCCGCCGGTGCGCAGCCGCTGCAGCACGTTCTGCACAAGGGCCTGCGTCGAGGCGCCGGCCAGCGCCGGATCGGCGCGCATCTGCGCCGCCAGCGCGACGGTGCGCGGATTCGAGCCCGGCGGCAGCGCAACCTCGTCCTGCAGCACCGCGCTGCGCCGCGTCGGGCCGCTCTCGAACTCGGCGTAGCTCTCGGCGCGGTAGCGCACCAGGTCGCCGATCGGGCGGGTGGCGACCCACTGCAGTTCGGGGGTCGCGAACAGCTCGTAGCCCGCCAGCTCGGGCCGTCTCGGCGCCGCGTCCAGGGTGAGCACCCAGGGCCGGTTCGAGGGTTCGAGCGTGACCTCGTAGCCGACCGGGGCGCCGCGCACGCGCAGGTTCCGCGGCGCGGCGCTGCGCGAGAAGGGCGGCGGGGCGCTCCATTCGCGGCCGTCGAACCTCGACAGCACCGGGCCGCGGAAATAGAGCGTCGTGCGCGGCGGCACCCGGTCGTCGTCGAACCTGATGCGCGCGGCGATGCCTTCGTCGAGCGCGAGTTCGGCCACGCTGCCCACGCGCATCGTGTTCGACAGCCCGGTGCGCCCGGTCATGGCGTCGTTCGGCGTGCCCCACAGCGGCGCCATGCGCGGAAAAAGCATGAACAGCACCAGCATGATCGGCGCCCCCAGCAGCGCCATGCCGCCGGCCGTGCGCGCGGCCTGGATCAGCGGCGGCTTGCCCACCGGCATGTGGGCGTTGACCAGCGCCGTCAGCAGCCCCAGCAGCGCCAGCAGCATCGCGAAGGCGGTGGCGAGCGACTGCGAATAGAAGAAGTTCGTGAGCATCGTGAAGAAGCCCAGGAAGAAGATCACGAAGGCGTCGCGGCGGGCGCGCAGCTCGAGCGTCTTGAGCGCCAGCAGGATCACCACCAGCGTGACGCCGGCGTCGCGGCCGAGCAGCGTGCGGTAGGTGATGTAGGTCGCGACCAGCGTCAGCGCGAGCAGGGCGATGCGCCAGCCCCGGGCGGGCAGCGGCCGGCCCTGCACCGCCAGCGTGCCGCGCCAGAGCAGCACGATGGCGGCCAGCGTGCTGCACCACCACGGCAGGTTGGGCAGCTGCGGCAGCAGGATCAGGCCGATCACGGCCAGCAGGAAGAGGGTGTCGCGGGCGTCGCGCGGCAGGGCCTGGAGCCGGGTGCTCAGCATAGGGCCAGCGCCTCCAGGCATTGCCGCTTGTGGGCTTCGCCCTGCGATGGCGGCAGCACGCGGCCGGCGAGCCGCAGGCCGTAGTCCACGCCCAGTTTGTCGGCCATCAGCACCCAGGCGCAGAGCCGGGAGACCCGTGCTTCGAGGCCGGGCAGGCCGGTGGCCTGGGCGTCGAGCCAGAGCTCCTGCCGCTGGGCCTGCTGGGTGTCGCGGCTCACGAGGTCTTCCGAGCCTCGGGCCTGGGCCTGCGCCGCGCGCTTCCACACCACCAGCTTCAGCGGATCGCCGCGGCGGTAGGCGCGCACGCCGTCGTACTCGCCCGCGGCATGGGCGCGCAGCGCGGCCGAGGCGGCCGGTCCGGCCAGCGGCTCGCCGGCCGGCAGCGGCGGCGGATGGGTCTCGGGCGCCGGGTAGACCAGCACCTGCGAGGCCGGCCGCCACACGGTCCAGACCCGGAAGGTCCCGAGCGGAAAGCGGGTCTCGGCGGTCAGCGTGGGCACCGGGTGCAGGCCGCGCCGCTCGGGCCTGAAAGCCACCTCGACCGTGGCGCTGCCCTCGGCCGGCACGTCGCACCAGGCCCACTGGCCGCTGCGGTGCACCGCCAGCCCGATGCCGTAGCGCGTGCGCCGCCGTGTGTTGTCGAGCACCACGCGGAACACCGCGGCGGCACCGGCGTAGCGCGGCTCGGGCGTGAGCAGGTGCAGCGCCAGGCCGCGCAGCGTGCCGTGGCATACATGCATGCCGACCGCCACGCTGCCCGCCAGCAGGAAGGTCAGCAGGTAGCCGAGATTGAGCTGGTAGTTGATCGATGCGACCAGCAGCAGGAGCAGCGTGGCCGCCAGCATCCAGCCGGCGGGGGTCGGCACGATGTAGACGTTGCGCTGGGTCAGTTCGAGCGCATCGGACGGCGGGCGCCGGCTCAGGAACCAGCGGTCGATGCGCCGGCGCAACGGCGCGACAAGCGCCCTCCGCGCGGCAGCGCCCCGGAATTCGCCTTGGGAGCGGCCCGGCGCCGGCGTCGTCACGGCAGCGGCACGGCGGCGATCATGGCGCGCACCTGCTCGATCGCGCCGCGGCCGGCGTCGCCGACGGGGGTGAGCCGGTGCCCGATGGTCTGCGGCAGCACCGCCTGGACGTCGTCCGGCGCCACGTAGTCGCGGTTGGCCAGCAGCGCCTGCGCCTTGGCGGCCCGCAGCACCGCGATGCCGGCGCGCGGCGACAGGCCCTGCAGGAACCAGCGGCCCGAGCGGGTCGCGGCCATCAGGTCCTGCAGGTAGTTCAGCAGCGGCTCGGAGGCATGGACCTGCAGCACCCGCTGCTGCAGTGCCGTGAGCTCCCCGGCGGTCAGCAGGGCGGGCAGGCCGGCCAGCATCTCGCGCCGGTCGGCGCCGGCGAGCAATTCGCGCTCGGCGGCGCGGTCGGGGTAGCCGAGCGAGATCCGCATCAGGAAGCGGTCGAGCTGCGACTCGGGCAGGGCGAAGGTGCCCAGCTGGTCATGCGGGTTCTGGGTCGCGATGACGAAGAAGGGCGTCGGCAGCGGCCGGGTCTCGCCCTCGACCGTGACCTGCTTTTCTTCCATGGCCTCGAGCAGCGCGCTCTGGGTCTTGGGGCTGGCGCGATTGATCTCGTCGGCCAGCAGCACCTGGGCGAACACCGGCCCGGGATGGAACACGAAGGCCTGCTGTCCGCGGTCGTAGATGGCGACCCCCGAGAGGTCGCCCGGCATCAGGTCGGCCGTGAACTGGACGCGCGAGAAGTGCAGCCCGAAGGTATGCGACAGGGCGTGCGCGAGGGTGGTCTTGCCGACCCCCGGCACGTCCTCGATCAGCAGGTGGCCACCCGCCAGCAGGCAGGCCACGCAGTCGCGCACCTGCGCCTCTTTGCCCACGATGACCGTGTTAAGCTGACCAAGCAAACTGGCGAGCTTGGCGGCGACGTCCATTTTTGTATCCATATGCAAACAATACCGTAAAGCCCCGGCGGGCCCATGCCGCGTGGGGATACGGCGTGAATCGATCATGGGTAAGACCGGCTACTTCACACACCGCGATTGCTGGAAGCACGACATGGGGCCGGGCCATCCCGAATGCCCTGCGCGGCTCGACGCGATCGAAGACCGCTTGCTCGTCACCGGCGTCGGCGACGCGCTGGAGCGCATCGAGGTGCCGCTGGCCACCTTGCCCCAGATCACGCGCGCGCACAGCGTGGCTCACATGGAGCACCTCGAGGCATTGAGCCAGCGCCTGATCGAGGACGCGCCGGCCGGGGGGCCCGACCATGCGCAGATCGACCCCGACACCACGCTCACGCGCTTCACGGTGCTGGCCGCCCGACGCGCCGCCGGCGCCGCCATCGCCGCCACCGACGCGGTGATCGGCGGCCAGATCGACAACGCCTTCTGCGCCGTGCGTCCGCCCGGCCACCACGCCTGCCGCGACAAGGCGATGGGCTTCTGCTTCTTCAACAACATCGCGGTCGCGGTGCGCCATGCGATCGAGGCCCACGGGCTGGAGCGGGTCGCGGTGGTCGATTTCGACGTCCACCACGGCAACGGCACCGAGGACATCCTGAGCAACGACCCGCGGGTGCTGATGGTCGGGATCTTCCAGCACCCGTTCTATCCCTACAGCGGCACCGAGCACCCGGCGCCGAACATGCTCAACCTGCCGGTGCCGGCCTACACCAAGGGCATGGACGTGCGCGAGCTGATCGAGGCCTGCTGGATGCCGCGGCTGGAGGAGTTCAAGCCGCAGATGATCTTCGTCAGCGCCGGCTTCGATGCCCACCGCGACGACGAGCTGGGGCAGCTGCGGCTCAACGAGCACGACTTCGGCTGGATCACCAGCCGCGTGGTCGACGTCGCGCGGCGCCATTCCAAGGGCCGCATCGTCTCGATGCTGGAGGGCGGCTACAACCTCGACGCCCTGGCGCGCAGCGTCGAGGAGCACGTGCGCGTGCTCGCCGATCTCTAGCCGCCGATGAATTTTTCCGAGTTCACCCAGAAGCTTTCGCAGATCGAGGCCCGCAGCGTCTGGATCGAGATCGCCATCCTGGTCGGCTGCGTGCTGGTCGCCTGGGGCCTCAGCCGCTGGTTCGGCCGCGACCAACCCAAGGATTCGATCTGGTTCGGCCAGCGCACCATCGACGGCCTGCTGTTCCCGCTGCTGGCGCTGGTCATCACCGACCTGGCGCGGCGCGCCACCGGGGTCTACCAGCCGGTGCTGGTGCTGCGCATCGCGGTGTCGGTGTTCGTGTCGCTGGTCGCGATCCGCTTTTTCGCCCGCGTGCTGAGCGCCGTGTTTCCGGCCTCCGCGATGGCGCGGCTGGTCGAGCGCACCATCTCGTGGCTGGCCTGGATCGGTGCCGTGCTCTGGATCTTCGGCCTGCTGCAGCCGGTGCTGGCCGAGCTCGACGAGATCACGCTGGCGTTCGGTCGCACGGGCGTCAGTCTGCGCACCATCCTGAACGGCATTTTTTCGGCCGGCCTGGTGCTGGTCATCGCCCTGTGGATCTCGCAGACCATCGAGAAACGGATCCTGCGCGAGGCGGTGGCCGACCTGTCGATGCGCAAGGTGGCATCGAACGCGATCCGTGCCTTCCTGCTGCTGATCGGCCTGCTGTTCGCGCTGTCGGCGGTGGGGGTGGACCTGACCGCGCTGTCGGTGCTGGGCGGCGCGCTCGGAGTCGGCCTGGGCTTCGGCCTGCAGAAGCTGGCGGCCAACTACGTGAGCGGCTTCGTGATCCTGCTCGAGCGCTCGATCCGCATCGGCGACAACGTCCGCGTCGATGGCTTCGAGGGGCGCATCACCGACATCAAGACCCGCTACACGCTGGTGCGGGCGGGCAATGGCCGCGAGTCGATCGTGCCGAACGAATCGCTGATCACGAGCCGGGTCGAGAACCTGTCGCTGGCCGACCGCAAGTTCAACATCACGACCACGATCGTGGTCGGCTACGACAGCGACGTGGCGCGGGTGCAGGCCATCCTGTGCGCCGCGGCGGCGGCGCAGCCGCGCGTCCTGACCGATCCGGCGCCGGTCGCCTTCCTCTTGACCTTCGCGCCCCATGGGCTCGAGTTCACGCTCAATTTCTGGGTCGCCGATCCGGACAAGGGCCGGGACAACGTGCGCTCGGCCATCAACGTCGCCATTCTCGAAGGCCTGCGCACGGCAGGCATCGCCATTCCCTACCCGCAGAGCGTGCTGCATGTCGAGTCGTTACCAGCCGCTACTTCTCTTGCCGATGCGGGTCGCCTATAATCACAAAAAAGCACGACCGTTCTATTTCTGCGGCCCCGGCGTCGCCCCCTGATTGAAATGAACAGTTCTCGCGGAGGCCGGCGCCTAAAATCGCCTGCTGCCTGCAAGCCCCGGTTTCGCAATTCAATGGAGTCAAACCAATGAAGATTCTTGTTCCCGTCAAGCGGGTCGTCGACTACAACGTCAAGGTGCGCGTGAAGAGCGACGGCACCGGTGTCGACATTGCCAACGTGAAGATGAGCATGAACCCCTTCGACGAGATCGCCGTCGAAGAAGCCGTGCGCCTGAAGGAGAAGGGCGCGGCCACCGAGATCATCGCGGTCTCGTGCGGCGACGCGAAGTGCCAGGAGACGCTGCGCACCGCGATGGCCATCGGTGCCGACCGCGGCATCCTGGTCGAGACCACCGAAGAGCTGCAACCCCTCGCAGTTGCCAAGCTGCTGAAGGCGCTGGTCGACAAGGAGCAGCCCGGCCTGATCATCCTGGGCAAGCAGGCGATCGACGACGACGCCAACCAGACCGGCCAGATGCTGGCGGCGCTGGCCGATCTGCCGCAGGCGACCTTCGCCTCGAAGGTCGAAGTGGCGGGGGACAAGGTCAACGTGACGCGTGAAGTCGACGGCGGCCTGGAGACCATTTCTCTTTCCGTGCCCGCGGTCATCACCACCGACCTGCGCCTGAACGAGCCGCGCTACGTGACCTTGCCCAACATCATGAAGGCCAAGAAGAAGCAGCTGGACACGTTCAAGCCGGAAGACCTCGGCGTGGACGTCAAGCCGCGCCTGAAGACCCTGAAGGTCAGCGAGCCGCCGAAGCGGGGTGCCGGCATCAAGGTGCCCGACGTGGCGACCCTCGTCGACAAGCTGAAGAACGAAGCGAAGGTAATCTGAAAAGCTTGCGGGACAGACCGCAGCGCGAAGCGCAAGCTCTGTCCCCAACTGATCAGGCCAATTTTTTGGAACAAAAAATGACCGTACTTGTTATTGCCGAACACGACCACGCCACGCTCAAGCCGGCGACCCTCAACACCGTCACCGCCGGCATCGCCTGCGCCAGCGGCGATGTCCATGTGCTGGTGGCCGGTGCCAACGCCGCCGAAGCCGGCAAGGCCGCGAGCCAAGTCGCAGGCGTGGCCAAGGTGATCGTCGCCGACAGCCCGTCCCTGGCCGAGAACCTCGCCGAGAACGTCGCCGCCCAGGTGCTCGCGATCGCCAAGAACTACAGCCACATCCTGTTCCCCTCGACCGCCAACGGCAAGAACGTCGCCCCGCGCGTGGCCGCGCTGCTGGATGTCGCCCAGATCAGCGACATCACCAAGGTCGACAGCCCCGACACCTTCGAGCGGCCGATCTACGCGGGCAATGCGATCGCCATCGTGCAGAGCAGCGATGCGATCAAGGTGGTCACTGTTCGCACCACGGGCTTCGATGCGGCAGCGGCCACCGGCGGCAGCGCAGCAGTGGAAACGGTCGCAGGCGTCGCCGACAGCGGCAAGTCCAGCTTCGTCGGCCGCGAAGTCACCAAGAGCGAGCGCCCCGAACTGACCGCCGCCAAGATCATCGTCTCGGGCGGCCGCGCCCTGGGCAGCGCCGAGAAGTTCCAGGAAGTGATGGCGCCGCTGGCCGACAAGCTCAACGCCGGCCTGGGCGCCAGCCGCGCGGCGGTGGACGCGGGCTACGCCCCGAACGACTGGCAGGTCGGGCAGACCGGCAAGATCGTCGCCCCGCAGTTGTACATCGCCTGCGGCATCTCGGGCGCGATCCAGCATCTGGCGGGCATGAAGGACTCCAAGGTGATCGTGGCGATCAACAAGGACGAAGAGGCGCCGATCTTCTCGGTGGCCGACTACGGCCTGGTGGCCGACCTGTTCACGGCCGTGCCGGAACTGGTCAAGGCCCTCTGACACTTCGAGACATGTGAGCCGAAGGGCATCGTTCGCGGTGCCCTTTTTCACATCGGTTGGTATCCGGCACCAGAAGCCGCAGGAGACGCACATGAGCTATATCGCCCCCCTCAAGGACATGCTGTTCGACATCGAGCACCTCGCGAACATCGCGCAGGTGGCGCAGATGCCGGGCCTCGAAGACGCCGGCCTCGAAACCGCCCAGGCGGTGCTCGAGGAATGCGCCCGCTTCAACCAGGACGTGATCGCGCCGCTGAACGTGGACGGCGACCGCAATCCTTCGTCGTTCAAGGACGGCAAGGTCACGACCACGCCGGGCTTCAAGGAAGCCTTCGCCCAGTACGTGGCGGGCGGCTGGCAAGGGCTTCAGCATCCGGCGGACTTCGGCGGCCAGGGCCTGCCCAAGGCCATCGGCGCGGCCTGCGTCGAGATGCTCAACTCGGCCAACATGAGCTTCGCGCTGTGCCCGTTGCTGACGGACGGTGCCACGGAAGCCTTGCTGACGGCCGGCTCCGACGAACTCAAGGCGACCTATCTCGAGAAGCTGGTGAGTGGCCAGTGGACCGGCACCATGAACCTGACCGAGCCCCAGGCCGGCAGCGACCTCGCGATGGTGCGCAGCCGCGCCGAGCCGCAGGCGGACGGCACCTACAAGGTGTTCGGCACCAAGATCTTCATCACCTACGGTGAACACGACATGGCCGAGAACATCGTCCATCTGGTGCTGGCCCGCGTCACGGGCGCGCCCGAAGGCGTGAAGGGCATCAGCCTGTTCGTGGTGCCGAAGTTCATGGTGAACAAGGACGGCTCCCTGGGTGAGCGCAACGACGTCCATTGCGTCAGCATCGAGCACAAGCTGGGCATCAAGGCCTCGCCGACGGCCGTCCTCCAGTATGGCGACCACGGCGGCGCGATCGGCTACCTCGTGGGCCAGGAGAACCGCGGCCTCGAGTACATGTTCATCATGATGAACTCGGCCCGCTACGCGGTGGGCATGCAGGGCATCGCGATCGCCGAGCGCGCCTACCAGCACGCCGTGGCCTATGCCAAGGACCGCGTGCAGAGCCGTCCGGTCGACGGCTCCATCAACGCCAGCGCGCCGATCATCCACCACCCCGACGTGAAGCGCATGCTGATGACGATGCGGGCCTACACCGAAGGCTGCCGCGCGATGGCCGCCGTGGCCGCGGCCGCCTACGACGCGACCCATCACCACCCCGACGCCGAGACGCGCAAGCAGAACCAGGCCTTCTACGAATTCATGGTGCCGCTGGTCAAGGGCTACAGCACCGAGATGAGCCTGGAGGTGGCCTCGCTGGGCGTGCAGGTGCATGGCGGCATGGGCTTCATCGAGGAGACCGGCGCGGCGCAGTACCTGCGCGACGCCAAGATCCTGACCATCTACGAAGGCACGACCGCGATCCAGGCCAACGACCTGGTGGGCCGCAAGACGGCGCGCGACGGCGGCCAGACGGCCAAGGCCATCGCCGCCCAGATCGAGAAGACCGAGGCCGAACTCGCCCAGCGCGACAGCGCCGATGCGCGAGCGGTGGCCAAGAAGCTCAAGGCCGCGCGCGAAGCCTTCGTGGACGTGGCAGCCTTCGTCGCCGGCCAGACCAAGGCGTCGCCGAACGCGGTGTTCGCGGGCAGCGTGCCCTACCTGATGCTGGCGGGCAACGTGGTGGCCGGCTGGCAGCTGGCGCGCTCGCTGCTGGTGGCCGAAGACCTCGCCAAGGCCGGCACCGACGTCGCCTTCATGAAGGCCAAGATCGCCACCGCGCGCTTCTATGCCGAGCACATCCTGAACAAGGCGCCGGGCCTGCGCGACAGCATCGTGGAGGGGGCCGACAGCGTCACCGCCCTCGCACTCGAATCCTTCTAAGACCAACAGATCTCATTCATCGAATTCCGGAGACTCCATGTCCAAGCTGCCGCCCGTGCTCGCCAACCTTCCGCTGCCCATCATCGGCTCGCCGCTGTTCATCATCAGCAACCCCAAGCTGGTGATCGCCCAGTGCAAGGCCGGGGTGGTGGGCTCGATGCCGGCGCTCAATGCGCGCCCGGCCGCGCAGCTCGAGGAATGGCTGATCGAGATCACCGAGGAACTGGCCGCCTACAACAAGGCCAATCCCGACAAGCCGGCGGCGCCCTTCGCCATCAACCAGATCGTGCACAAGAGCAATGACCGCCTCGAGCACGACATGGCGATGGTCGTGAAGTACAAGGTGCCGATCGTCATCACCTCGCTCGGTGCGCGCACCGACGTCAACGATGCGGTCCACAGCTACGGCGGCGTGACCCTGCACGACATCATCAACAACACCTTCGCGAAGAAGGCGATCGAGAAGGGCGCCGACGGCCTGATCGCGGTGGCGGCCGGCGCCGGCGGCCATGCGGGCGTGAAGAGCCCGTTTGCCCTGATCCAGGAAATCCGCCAGTGGTTCGACGGCCCGGTCGCGCTGTCGGGCTCGATCGCCACCGGCGACGCCGTGCTCGCGGCGCAGGCCATGGGCGCCGACTTCGCCTACATCGGCACCGCCTTCATCGCCACCGAGGAAGCCCGCGCGAGCGACGAGTACAAGCAGGCGATCGTCGACGGCAGCTCCGACGACATCGTCTACTCGAACCTGTTCACCGGCGTGCATGGCAACTACCTCGCGCCGAGCATCGTGGCCGCCGGCATGGACCCGGCCAACCTGCCCGAAGGCGACCTCAAGACCATGAACTTCGGCGGCGGCGAGGGCAGCAAGGCCAAGGCCTGGAAGGACATCTGGGGCTCGGGCCAGGGCATCGGCGCGGTGACCGAAGTCGCGAGCGCAGCGGCCTTCGTCGAAAAGCTCAAGCGCGAATACTTCGACGCCCGCCGACGTCTCGCGCTCTAGGACCGTGACACTGCGAGGGGCGGCCATGGGTCGCATGCCGCTGCTGGACGCGGTCAAGGGCGTGGCATGCGCGCTGATCGTCGGCCATCATCTGGCGCGCTACGGGCCGCTGCAGGAAGGCGCTTCGGTGCTCGCGCCGGCGCTGTTCGACTGGCTGGCCCAGGACGGCCGGCTGGCGGTGCAGGTCTTCCTGGTGCTGGCCGGCTTCCTGGCGGCCGGCAGCCTGGCGCCCGATGGCGTGCTGCGGGTCGACCGCCCGCTGGCGCGTGTCGGCCAGCGCTACGGGCGCCTGGTCATGCCCTACCTGGCGGCGCTCAGCTTCAGCGTGCTGGTCGCCGCGCTGGTGCGGCCCTGGCTCGACGGCGACGCGGTGCCGGCCGCGCCCGGCCTGGCCCAGCTGCTGGCGCACGGCCTGCTGCTGCAGGACCTGCTCGGATTCGACGCTCTTTCGACCGGGGTCTGGTACGTGGCCATCGACTTCCAGCTGTTCGTGCTGGCGCTGGCGGCGATCGGCCTGTCGGAGCTGCTGCAGCGGCGCTGGGCGCTGGGCCGCGAGCGCTCGCGCTGGCTGGTGGCCGGCCTCGTGCTGGCGCTGGTGGTGGCTTCGCTGGCGGTGTTCAACCGCCGGCAGGAACTCGATGTCACGGCGATCTATTTCTTCGGCTCGTACGGGTTGGGCATGCTGGTGTTCTGGATCGGCCGCGCGACCCGCGACAGCACCTGGCGCTACGCGGTGCTGCTGCTCGCGCTGGTCGGCGCCGCGGCGCTGGCGCTCGACTGGCGCAGCCGCATCGCGATCGCGCTGGTCACCGCATTGGCCGTGGCCGTGGTGCAGCATCGCGACGGACTGGCCCCCGCCGCGTGGCCTCGCATCGGCGCGCCGCTGGTGCGGCTCGGCCGCATTTCGTATTCGCTGTTCCTGATCCACTTCCCGGTGCTGCTGCTGGTCAGCGCGGCGATGAGCCATCTGTTGCCGGACACACCGTGGATCGACCTGATGGGCCTGCTGGCGACCTTCGCGCTGTCGATCGCAGCCGCGACGCTGCTCTATCGCTGGGTCGAATCGCGGCCCGCCACCTGGCGCGCGGTGCTCGGCCTGTTCGCGGCCCTGCTGGCCTGCGGCCTGCTCGTCTCGGCTTGAGCGCTGCCCGCGTGCGCCGGCGCGGGCACCGAGAGTGCCCCGCGCGTCACGGGCTTCTGTTAGCTTAACGAACCGCGGCCCTGCAGCGAGGGCGTGCATCCCGTATGATTCGTGAGTTTTCAGTAAATACTGAAATTACAGAAATTTAATACGTGAACACCGCCACCCCTTCGTTCGCCAGCCTGGTCCAGGGCGCCGCCGCGCTGCTCTGGGTGCCGCAGGCGGCGCTGCTGGCCTGGGCGGTGCAGCGGCTCGGGGCGGGCGAGGGCCCGACCGCGGTGTTCTGGCCGGCGGCCGGGATCCTGCTGCTCGGACTGTTGCGGGCGGCAGCGGAGGCCTGGGGCGCCCGGCGGGTGTATGCGCAGGCGCGGCTGCAGTTGTCCGCGCTGCGGGCCCGGGTCGCGGCCGCGCTGGCCGCGCGTTCGCCGATGGACAGCGCGCGCCCGGCCGCGGGCCTCGCCGCCAGCGTGATCGCCGAGCAGGCCGAGGCGGTCGTGCCCTACCTGGTGCGCTACGGGCCGGCGCGCTGGCGGGCGACGGTGGTGCCGCTGGTCATCGTCGCGGTGGTGGCCTGCCTGTCCTGGGTGGCGGCCGCCGTGCTGCTGGTGGCGGCGCCGCTGATCCCGATCTTCATGGCCATCGTGGGCTGGCGCGCACGGGCCGCGAGCGAGGCGCAGATGGTCGAGCTGGGCGGCATGAACGGCTTCCTGCTCGATCGCCTGCGCGGACTCGCCACCTTGCGTGCGCTCGATGCGGTCGACGCCACCGCACGGCGCCTGGGCGAGTCGGCCCAATCGCTGCGGACCCGAACGATGGCGGTGCTGCGCATCGCCTTCCTGTCGTCGGCGGTGCTGGAGCTGTTCTCGGCGCTCGGTGTCGCGATGGTGGCGGCGTACGTCGGCTTCCATCTGCTGGGCACCCTCGGCTTCGGCACCTGGGGCCGCACGCTGAGCCTGGGCGAGGGGCTGTTCATCCTGCTGCTGGCGCCGGCCTTCTTCGAGCCGCTGCGGGAGCTGTCGGGGGTCTGGCACGACCGCGCGGCCGGCGAAGCCGCGCTGGCATCGCTGGCTCGCCTCCGCGAGGGTGGGGTCGCGCTGCCCGGCGCCGCTTCGACAGGCGAACGGCCGTGTCCGCAGGTCGGCATGCCCGGCGCGCCCGCGGTCCGGGTGCAGGGCCTGTGTTTCTCGCATGCCGGGGAGGCGGCTTTCTTCGACCACTACGACCTGCGCGTGGCGGCCGGCGAGCACGTTGCCCTGATGGGGCCCAGCGGCTCGGGCAAGACGGCGCTGCTGAGCCTGATCGCCGGCCTGCTCCCGGCGCAGCGCGGCGAGATCCAGATCGGCGGCGTGCCGCTGTCCGACGAGACGGCGGCCGGGCTGCGCGCGCGCATGGCGTGGATGGGCCAGAAACCGCATGTCTTCGCCGGCTCGGTGCAGGCCAACGTGGCGCTCGGACGGGCCGGCGTGCAGACGGCGCAGGTGGAGGCCGCGATGCGCTTCGTCGCGCTCGACGGCGTCGCCCAGGCCCGCCCCGGCGTCGCGCTGGGGGAGGGCGGCGGCGGCCTGTCGGGCGGCGAGGCGGTGCGGCTGGCGCTGGCGCGCGTGGCGGCGCAGCCCGGGGCCGATCTGCTGCTGGTCGACGAGCCGACCGCGCACCTCGACAGCGAGACCGCGGAGCGCGTGGCCGATGCCCTGATGCAGCTGGCGCGCGGCAAGACGCTGATCGCCGCCACCCACGACCCGGTACTGGCTGCCCGCATGGGCCGCGTGATCCGGCTCGATCACCTGCCGGCCAAGGAGGCCGCATGAAGCACTGGCGCGACGTGCAGCCGGTGCTCGCGGCCTTCTGGCAGGCACAGCCGCGCCGTCTGGCCCTCGGCGCCGCGCTGGCGCTGCTGACGGTGCTGATGGGCATGGCGCTGCTGGGTCTCTCCGGCTGGTTCATCAGTGCCACCGCGCTGGCCGGGCTGCAGGCCGCCACGGCGCTGCGCTTCGATGTCTTCATGCCCTCGGCCGGCATCCGCCTGCTGGCGCTGGGCCGCACCGGTTCGCGCTACGCCGAGCGGCTGGTCACGCACGACGCCACTTTCGGCGTGCTGGCCGCACTGCGCGAGCGCCTGTTCCGCGGCTGGGCCCGCCCCGATGCGGCACGCCGGCTGCTGGCCCGGCCGGCGCGCCTGCTGTTCCGCCTGACGGCCGACATCGACGCCCTCGAATCCTTCTACCTGCGGCTGCTGGTGCCGGCCATCGCGGCGCTCGGTGCGGCGCTGTTCGCCGGCGTCGTGCTGGGCTTCATGAACGCCTGGATCGGCGTTGCGCTGGCCCTGTGGCTGGTCATGGCGGGCTGGGGCATCGCGCTGGCGGTGGCGGTGCGGGGCCGGCCGGCGTCGCTGCGGCGCGCGCACGCCATGGAAGCGCTGCGGGCCCGGGCCGCCGACCTGGTCTCGGGCCAGACCGAGCTGGTCATGGCCGGCAGGAGCGAGGCGCAGTGCGAGGCGCTGGCCGCGGCCGACCGCCATCTGGCGAATGCGGACCATGCGCTCAACCGGCTCGAGGTGCGCGCCGGCATGGCCTACGGCATGGCCGGCACGCTGACCTTGGTGGCGGTGCTGCTGGCGGCTGCCGCGCTGGTGGGCGATGGCGCGATCGGCGCGCCCGCGGCGGCACTGGCGCTGCTGGTGGCGCTCACCGCGCTCGAACCCTTCGCCGCCTTGCGCCGCGGCGCGCTCGAGGCCGGCCGCGCCTGGCTGGCGGCGAGGCGCCTGGCGCCCCGCCTCGCGCCGGACCTGCCTGCCGAGGTGGCCGCGACAGCGTGGCCGGCCGAACCCTCCGACGCCGGCCTGGCGCTCTGCCTCGCGCGGGTCGTGGCGGCCCACCCCGGCAGCCGGGTGCCGGCGCTGCGTGACATCTCCCTGACCTTGGCCACCGGCGAGCGGGTCGCACTGATCGGGCCCAGCGGCGCCGGCAAGTCCACCTTGCTGGCCCTGGTCGCTGGCGAGTTCGCGGCGGCCTCCGGCGAGGTGCGCTGCGTGCCGCACTGCCTGCTGACGCAGCGAACGGAGCTGTTCCATGACAGCCTGCGCGACAACCTCCGGCTGGCCGATCCCGGTGCCGCCGATGCCCGGCTGTGGGCCGCGTTGCAGGCCGCCGGCCTGTCGCAGGAAGTGCGCGCGATGGCCGCCGGACTCGACACGCCGCTGGGCGAGGGCGGCCTCGGACTCTCGGGCGGCCAGTCGCGGCGGCTCGCGCTGGCGCGGTTGATGCTGCGCGACGTGCCGCTCTGGCTGCTGGACGAACCCACCGAAGCACTGGACACTGCGACGGCCCACGATGTGTTGCAACGCCTCGATGCCCAGGCGGCAGGCCACACGCTGCTGGTCGCGACCCATTTGCGGCGCGAAGCGGCGCTGGCCCACCGGTTGATCTCGATTCAGGACGGCCGGATCACGGCCGACCTGCGGCGCGGCACCGCAGCCTTCGACGCGGCACTGAAGGCGCTGCGCCCGGACTGAGAACGAAGAATACGAAAGGAACCCCATGGACCTCGACATCGTTGCCCTCTCCCGATTGCAGTTCGCCTTGACGGCGCTGTATCACTTCCTGTTCGTGCCGCTGACCATCGGCCTGGCCGTGGTCCTCGCGATCATGGAGACCGTCTACGTCATGACCGGGCGGACCATCTGGCGCGACATGACGAAGTTCTGGGGCGTGCTGTTCGGCATCAACTTCGCGATGGGCGTGGCCACCGGCATCGTCATGGAGTTCCAGTTCGGCATGAACTGGAGCTACTACAGCCACTACGTGGGCGACGTCTTCGGTGCGCCCCTGGCGATCGAGGGGCTGATGGCCTTCTTCCTCGAGGCCAGCTTCGTCGGCCTGTTCTTCTTCGGCTGGGACAAGCTGTCGAAGGTGGCGCACCTGATCGTCACCTGGCTGGTCGCGATCGGCTCGAACCTGTCGGCGCTCTGGATCCTGATTGCCAACGGCTGGATGCAGAACCCGGTCGGCGCGGCCTTCAATCCGCAGACCATGCGCATGGAGGTGACCGATTTCGCGGCCGTGCTGACCAACCCGGTGGCGCAGGCCAAGTTCGTGCACACGGTGTCGGCGGGCTACACCGTGGCCGCGATCTTCGTGCTCGGCGTCTCGGCCTGGTACGTGCTGAAGGGCCGCCATCTCGAACTCGCCAAGCGCTCGATGACCGTGGCCGCCTCCTTCGGGCTCGCGGCCTCGCTGTCGGTGGTCGTGCTCGGCGACGAGAGCGGCTACCTGTCGACCGAGCACCAGAAGATGAAGGTCGCCTCGATCGAGGCGATGTGGAAGACCGAGCCCGCACCGGCCGCCTTCACCGCCTTCGGCTTCCCGGACCAGCGCACCCGCGAGACCCACTTCGCGGTTCACATCCCGATGCTGCTGGGCCTGATCGGTACCCGCTCGCTGACCAAGGAGGTGCCGGGCATCGAGGACCTGGTTGCGCGCGCCGAGGACCACATCCGCGACGGCATCAAGGCCTACGACGCGCTGCAGACGATCCGCCAGGCCAGGAGCGATGCCGAGGTGCCGCCGCAGGCGCGCGCCGACTTCGAGGCCCACGGCAACTTCATGGGCTACGCGCTGCTGCTCAAGCGCTATGTCGACGATCCGCGCCAGGCCACGGCCGAGCAGATCACCAAGGCCTCGTGGGACCTGGTGCCGCCGGTGTTCTCGCTCTACTGGTCGTTCCGGATCATGGTCGGCCTGGGCATGTTCTTCATCGTGCTGACCGCCACCTTCTTCGTGCTGTCGACCCGGCGCCGGCTGGATGCCCATCCCTGGCTGCTCAAGGTCGCCGTGTTCTCGATTCCGCTGCCCTGGGTGGCCGCCGAGATGGGCTGGATCGTGGCCGAGGTCGGCCGCCAGCCGTGGGTGATCGAAGGCGTGCTGCCGACCGCGGTCGCGGTCTCGAACCTCGGCGCCGCGACGGTGCTCGGCACCATCGTCGGTTTCGTGGCGATCTACACGATCCTGTTCGTGATCGAGATGAAGCTGATGCTGAAGGCGATCCGCAAGGGGCCGACCGAACATCCGCCGACACCGGCCGGTGCCTGGCGCACCGGCGCCGGTCCCGACCTCGCGGGCCGTCCGCGCACCTCGCTGGGAGCTTGACCATGATTCTCCACACCCTCATTTCCTACGAAGTGCTGCGCCTCGTCTGGTGGCTCCTGCTCGGCGTCCTGCTGGTCGGCTTCGCGGTCATGGACGGCTTCGATCTCGGCGCCGGCATGCTGCTGCCGTTCGCGGGCCGCAACGACCTCGAGCGCCGCGTGATCATCAACAGCGTCGGTCCGGTCTGGGAGGGCAACCAGGTCTGGCTGATCCTCGGCGGCGGCGCGATCTTCGCGGCCTGGCCGCAGCTCTACGCGGTGTCGTTCTCGGGCTTCTACATCGCGATGTTCGCGATCCTGGTGGCCTTGATCCTGCGGCCGGTGGCCTTCAAGTTCCGCGGCAAGCGCGACGAGCCGGCCTGGCGCGCGCGCTGGGACTGGGCGCTGTTCATCGGCGGCTTCGTGCCGGCGCTGATCTTCGGCGTCGCGATGGGCAACGTGCTGCGCGGCGTGCCGTTCCGCTTCAACCCCGACATGCACATCTTCTACGACGGCACTTTCTTCGGCCTGCTCAACCCGTTCGCGCTGCTGTGCGGCCTGGTGTCGGTGGCGATGCTCGCGATGCACGGCGCCGCCTGGCTGCAGCTGAAGACGCAGGGCCCGGTGGCCCAGCGCGCGCGGGCCTACGGCAGCGTGGCGGCGGTCGCGACGATCGTGCTGTATGCGCTCGCCGGCTTCGCGTTGTGGAAGTTCGTCGACGGCTTTCGCGTGACCAGCGCGCTGCCGGCAGACGGGCCGTCGAACCCCTTGCTCAAGACCGTCGAGGTGCATTCGAGCGCCTGGTTCGCCAACTACGAGGCGCATCCGTGGCTCTACGTCGTGCCGGGCCTGGGCCTGGCCGGCGCTTTGGTGGCGCTGCTGGGCCTGCGCATGCGGGCCGAGCTGATGACCTTCGTGGCCAGCGCGCTGTCGATCGCCGGCATCATCCTGAGCGTCGGCGTCTCGATGTTCCCGTTCATCCTGCCCTCGACCATCGATCCGCGCGCCAGCCTGACGGTGTTCGACTCGTCGTCCAGCCACCTGACGCTGTTCATCATGCTGGTGGTCACCGCCATCTTCATCCCGATCATCGTCGCCTACACCAGCTGGGTGTACGCCGTGCTGCGCGGCAAGGTCGACGCCGCCGCGATCAGCGAAGACCGCGGCCACGCGTACTAGTCACAGAAAGAGAATCCGACCATGTGGTACTTCGCCTGGATCCTGGGACTGCCGCTCGCCGCGACCTTCGCGGTGCTGAATGCGATGTGGTACGAGCTGATGGACGACGAAGGCGTCCGGCACGACAAGCTGGACAAGCCTTAGCCGGCGGCTATTCCTTGGGTGGCTTCGGGGCCTTGGACCCGCCTGTCAGTCGGTCCTTGAGCCCCAGCACCTTGGTCACGGTCGCGCCCATGCCCATGAGCTGCATCGCTGTTTCCGGGGCGAGCCGCTGCACGTCGTCGAACCACTTCATGAGCCGGTCGATCAGGTCGTGCATGTCGCGCATGCGCTGCTGGGCATGGCGCTCGGCGTCGGTCTTGGGCTCTTCGAGCAGCGCCATGCGCAGCATCGACAGCGTCGGCTCGATCTCGCGCCGGCGGCGCTCCTCGGCCAGCACGCGGAAGATCTCCCAGACATCGGAAGGCGCCTCGAAATACTCGCGCCGGTCGCCCGCATGGTGGCGCAGCCGCACCAGCCGCCAGGCCTGCAGCTCCTTCAGGCCCATGCTCACGTTGGAGCGCGAGAACTCGAGCGACTCGGCGATCTCGTCGGCATTCAGCGCCCGCTCCGAGATGAAGATCAGCGCATAGATCTGGCCGACCGTGCGGTTGATGCCCCATTTGCTGCCCATTTCCCCGAAGTGGGCGATGAATTCTCGGCTGAGGGCGGGCAGGGCGTCTTTGGGCATCGGCCGATTTTCAGGCCGAATTGCTGAAGCTTCAAGAAAGACTGAAAGGCTACTTCCAGGGCGTCGGCGCCGGGACCTCGCAGGCGGGCTCGACGTCGATGCTCTTGAAGTCGGCCGGCGACACGATCTCGAGGTATTCCATGTCGGGCGAATAGTCGAACAGGTAGTGGCGGATGCCCGGGCGCTGATGGACCACGTCGCCGGCGGCGACCAGCGTCTCCTTGTCCTCGTACATGAAGCGGGCCCAGCCCTTGAGCATGTAGACGATCTGGAAATCCGCTTCGTGCCGGTGCCAGCCGGTGCCCGTTTCCGGTGCCATGTTGGCCTTGACGAGGTGCGCGATCACACGGCCGTTGGTGGCCTCCGCCACCCCGAGGTCGCGATACAGGAAGAAATCGCGCAACCCGCCTGAAACGTAGTCGGTGTCGCCGGGTTTGACATGGGAGAACTTCGTGTCGGTACGGTCCAGCATGGGCGAGCTCCTTCGGAGGGGTGGGGATGCTGCGCCGCAGCACGCATAAACCATTCCTGCCGCGTGGCTTGACAAGCAGGCGCCCGGCTTCGAAACTAAACCATATGGTTCACTCTGATGCCGGCACCCTCGATGCCGTCTTTTCCGCCCTGTCGGATGCCACCCGGCGCGACGTGCTCGAACGGCTGGGGCGCGGCGGCGGCCTCACGGTCAGCGAACTGGCCCAGCCGCATGGCATGTCGCTGACCGGCTTCATGAAGCACTTGCGCGTGCTCGAGGAGGCCGGCCTGGTGTCGCGCACGAAAGAAGGCCGCATCGTGCGCTGCGCGCTGTCGCCGGCCCCGATGCAGGAGGCCGCCGTGTGGCTGTCGCACTACGAGAAGTTCTGGGCCGGTCGCCTGGACCCGGCCGCAAGCGCTGAAGCCATGGTTCGGCCCGGCCGGAACATCGCGCCTTTGTTGGGATAATCCCCGCCATGAGCGGCAATACCTTCGGCACCCTATTCGCGGTCACCAACTTCGGTGAATCCCACGGCCCGGCGATCGGCTGCGTCATCGACGGCTGCCCGCCCGGGATGGCGCTCACCGAAGCCGACATCCAGGGCGACCTCGACCGGCGCCGCCCCGGCACCAGCCGCCACGTGACGCAGCGCAACGAACCCGACGCGGTGCAGATCCTGAGCGGCGTGTACGAAGGCAAGACCACCGGCACGCCGATCGCGCTGCTGATCCAGAACACCGACCAGCGCAGCAAGGACTACGGCCAGATCGCGCAGCAGTTCCGCCCCGGCCACGCCGACTTCAGCTACTGGAAGAAATACGGCATCCGCGACCCGCGCGGCGGCGGCCGCTCGTCGGCCCGCCTGACGGCACCGATGGTGGCGGCCGGCGCGGTCGCCAAGAAGTGGCTGTTCGAGAAGTACGGCACCCGCTTCCGCGGCTGCATGGCGCAGATCGGCGACATCGTGATCCCGTTCGAGGCCTGGGACCACGTGCCGAACAACCCCTTCTTCGCGCCCATGGCCGACGTCTCGCAGCTCGAGGCCTACATGGACGCGCTGCGCAAGGCCGGCGACTCCTGCGGCGCCCGCATCCGGGTCACGGCGTCGAACGTCCCGGTGGGCCTCGGGGAGCCGCTGTTCGACAAGCTGGATGCCGACATCGCCTGGGCGATGATGGGCATCAACGCGGTCAAGGGCGTCGAGATCGGCGCTGGCTTCGCCAGCGTCACGCAGCGCGGCACGACCCACGGCGACTCGATCACGCCGCAGGGCTTCGTGACCAACAACGCCGGCGGCGTGCTCGGCGGCATCAGCACGGGCCAGGATCTCGAGGTGAGCATCGCGATCAAGCCGACCAGTTCGATCATCAGTCCGCGCCAGTCCATCGATGTCAACAACCAGCCGGTCGAGGTCGTGACCAAGGGCCGGCACGACCCCTGCGTCGGCATCCGGGCGACGCCGATCGCGGAGGCGATGCTGGCGCTGGTCGTGATGGAGCATGCGCTGCGCAACCGCGCCCAGTGCGGCGACGTGCATGCGCCGGACCTGCCGGAGCATCCGTCGCCCCAGGCTTCGTTCCTCTAGTGGCATCCGCGCCGCCCGCCGCCGGGGGGCGCGGCCACCTGCTGGCCTTCGCGGCCCTGTCGGCGAGCTATTTCGCCCACATCGGCTTCTTCAATCCGTACCTGCCGCTGTGGCTCAAGGACCTCGGGCTGCCGATCTTCGTGATCAGCCTGCTGACCTCGGTGCAGTCGGTGACCCGGGTCTTCGCGCCGTATGCATGGGGCGCGCTGAGCGACCACACGGGCGAGCGCGTGAAGCTGCTGCGCTTCAGCGCCGCGGTGGCGCTGGTCTCTTCGTTCGGCCTGTGGTGGAACGGCGGCCCGTGGTGGCTGATGCTGGTGCTGCTCGTGATGTTCACGCACACCAGCTCGATGATGTCGCTCACCGAGGCCGCGATGGCGCACCTGGTGGCCGGCGACTGGGGCCGCTATGGCCGCATCCGGCTCTGGGGCTCGGCGGGCTTCCTGGTCACCGTGTTCTTCGCCGGCGAATGGTTCGAGCGCTTCGGCATGCGGCACTTTCCGGCCTGGGCCGGCGGCACGCTGGCGATCGTTCTGATTGCGACGCTGCGGCTGCCCGACGTGCGCGAGCCGGTGTCGCAGCACGCGCAGGCCCGCGAGCCGGTCGGTCCGGTGCTGCGCAATCCGGCGGTGCGCTGGTTCTTCGTCTCGCTGTTCTTCCACGTGATGGCGCATTTCGCGGTCTACGGTTTCCTGTCGCTCTACCTCGATTCGCTCGGCTACGGCAAGGGCACGATCGGCCTGCTCTGGGCGCTTTCGGTGGTGGCCGAGATCGTCTGGTTCTTCCTGCAGGGGCGGCTGCTCGGGCTGCTGTCGATGCCGCGCTGGCTGCTGCTGTGCGGTTTCGCGGCGGTGCTGCGCATGGGCATCACGGCCGGCTGCGGGCAATGGGTCTGGGCCCTGGTGGTGGCGCAGGCGTTGCACGCGCTGTCCTTCGCGGCCCACCACACCACCTGCATCGCGATGGTGTCGCGCCACTTTCCGGGCCGGCTGCGCGGCCGCGGGCAGGCGCTTTTCACGGTGATCGGCTATGGCTTCGGCGGCGTGCTCGGTGTCCTGGTGGGTGGCGCCATCGCGCAGCGCTTCGGCTATGTCGCCATGTTCAGCGTGGCGACGGCGGTGGCGGCGGTCGCGAGCGGATGCGCGTGGCGGGCGCAGCGGGTCGGCGGCGCGGTTTGACGGTGGAGGCGGATGGGGGCTAAAGTAAGGATTCCTTACCGGGGGGATTTCCAATGCTCGCCAAGATGACTTCCAAGAACCAGCTCACCCTGCCGCGCAGCGTGACGGACCAGCTCGGCGATGTCCCGGAGTACTTCGACGTGGCGCTGCGCGACGGCCAGATCGTTCTGACACCGGTGCGCATCCAGCGCGGCGATGCCGTGCGAGCCAAGCTGGCGGCGCTGGGCCTGGGCGCTTCGGACGTGGCCGATGCCGTGGCCTGGGCGCGCAGCGAGCAGCCGGTGCCCGTGGCCGCCGAGCCCACGCCCGCCTACCGGACTCCCGTCCCCCGACGCAAGCCCGGGGCCTGAGCCGCGTGGCCGCCGTCCGGGTGGTGTTCGACACCAACGTGGTCGTTTCGGCCTTGCTGTTCGGCGGCCCGGCGACGGCAAGGCTGCGCGGGCTCTGGCAGCAGGGGGCCTGCGTGCCGTTGCTCAGCAAGGCCACCGCCGCCGAGCTGCTTCGCGTGCTGGCCTATCCCAAATTCCGACTCTCGGCGGCGGAGCGCGAGGAACTGCTGGGCGACTACCTGCCGTTCGCCGAGATCGTGGTGGTGCCCGACCCGCCGCCCGAGGTTCCCGATTGCCGCGACGCCGTCGACCTGCCGTTTCTGCACCTGGCCGCGGTCGGTGATGTGACCCTGGTGACCGGTGACCGTGACCTGCTGGTGCTGGCCGGTGGCACGGCGATCCCGATCGTGCGGATCGAGGATTTCATCGCGGGCTTCGACCCGCGCTGAAGCCGCAGGTTCTCAGTCCAGCTCGGCCCGTCTCGGCATGTCGGCGCCCCGGCGCGAGCAGGTGATGGCCGCGGCCTTGGCCGCGAAGCCGAGCAGGGCGCCCAGCGCCTGGCCATCGAGCGCCGCGAGCGCCCCGGGCGTCAGCGCGCCGTGTTCGTCGAGCCAGGTCAGCAGGCCGGCCTGGAAGGTGTCGCCGGCGCCCACGGTGTCGATCACCTTCACCTGCGGCGTCGGCACGTCGGCGCGCGCGCTTCGGGTCCAGGCGCTGGCGCCCTGGCCGCCGCGGGTCACCGCGACCAGCACCGCGCCCTGCGCCAGCCAGCGCGCCGCGACCTGCTCGGGCGCCTCGGCCGGATAGAGCAGGCCCAGGTCCTCGTCGCTGACCTTGACCAGGTGCGCGATCGAGACCATCCGGTCGACCAGCGCGCGCCATCGCGCCACGTCGGGCTCGACATTGAGACGCACGTTCGGGTCGTAGGCGACCAGCCGCTGGCCGCGCTCGCGGGCGGCGAGTGCCAGCAACGCGCTGCCGACCGGCTCGACCGCCAGCGCGTAGGAGCCGAACTGCAGCACGCGCACGGTCGGCGGCAGCGCCGGAAGCGTGTCGTGGCTGAGCTGCCGGTCGGCCGCGCCGGTGCCGTGGAAGGCATAGCGCGGCACGCCGCGGGCGTCGACGCTGACCACGCTGAGCGTGCTGGGCGCATCGCTGCGCACGATCAGCGAAGTGTCGACCCCTTCGGCCGCGAGCGAGGCCAGCAGCCGCTCGCCAAAGGCGTCGGTCGACAGCCCGGCCAGGAAGGCCACCGGCCGCCCGAGCCGGGCCAGGCCCTGGGCCACGTTGAGCGGCGAGCCGCCGATGCGGGCATCCAGCGCCAGGCCGGTGGGGGTGGCTTCGCCCGTGTAGACATCCATCAGGGCTTCGCCGCAGACCACGAACATGGGGATCCTTGAAAGTGAGGATCAGGAGATTACAGGCTGGCGCCGGTTCGAACCAGTCCGCCAGCACCGGGCGCCGATACGCGCTTGCAAACAGCTTCTCAGATGATCGGCCGCAGCGCCTCGGCCACTTCGCGCAGCACCGGCAGCAGCTTGTCGACCAGCTGCGTGTCGGGGTAGACCTGCCGCTGCACCGTGACGCTGAGCGCGTACTGGCAGTGGCCCTTGCGGTCCTTGAGGGGCAGCGCGAGGCCGCTGAGCCCGAAGTCGAGGTACTGGTCGGCATGCGCGTAGCCGAGCCGGCGCGCCACCCCCACGTTCTCGCGGAAACGGGCCGGGTCGACCACCGTGAAGCCGGTGAAGCTGGCGAAGTCGTGGGCGGCGAGCCAGGCATCGAGGCCGGCATCGTCCAGGGTCGAGAGCAGCGCCAGCCCCGGCGCCACCACGTGGGCCGGCACCCGGGCCCCCGGGTGGAAGCCGATCGACACCACGCGCGGCGAATTGCTGCGCGACAGGTAGACCACCTCGTGCCCGTCCAGGGTGGCGACGTTGAGCGATTCGCCGCACTGCATCGACGCCCGCTGGATGAAGGGCTGGGCGATGCGCGGCACCCGCGCCACCTCCATGAAGGCCTGGCCGAGCCGCAGCACGCGCGGCAGCAGCCAGTAGTACTTGCCGTCGGTCGCCGCATAGCCGTAGTGCACCAGGCTGAGCAGGTAGCGGCGGGCCGCGGTGCGGGTCAGCAGGGCGCGCTCGCCGGCCTCGGTGGCCGTCAGGCGGGGCCGGTCCTCCGAAAAGGCCTCGATCACGCGAAGTCCCTTGCCGAGGCCTTCGATGAGGAGCTTGCGGTCGATGGGCGGTGGCTCGGCAGGTGGGAGCATGGCTGGGGGAAACCCGGTTTTCGTGCGCGTGGTGCACGGGTGCGGTCGATCATCGCTCGCGACATGCGGCTTCGGCGTTGTGGAGAACCCTGAGGCGGTCCAAAGTCGCCGCCTCGGCCCGCGAAGCGCCAGCCGACCCCCGAACCCCCAAGGAGAGACAAATGAGCAACCCCAACGACCACGAGCCGCAAGGCAAGCACCAGTCGAGGAAGGCCGCCGCCAGCGGCTGGATCGGCTCGGCGCTCGAGTACTACGACTTCTTCATCTACGCCACCGCGGCGTCGCTGATCTTCCCGCAGATCTTCTTTCCCTCGGGCAATCCGAGGATCGCGATCATCGCCTCGCTCGCGACCTACGGCGTGGGTTACGTGGCGCGGCCGATCGGCGCCTTCGTGCTCGGCCACTGGGGCGACACGCGCGGGCGCAAGCACGTGCTGCTGGTCTGCATGTTCCTGATGGGCTTCTCGACCATCGCCGTCGGGCTGCTGCCGACCTACGCCCAGGTCGGCCTGCTGGCACCGGCGCTGCTGGTGGTGCTGCGCCTGATCCAGGGCTTCGCGGTGGCCGGCGAGATCGCCGGCGCCAGCTCGATGATCCTCGAGCATGCGCCGTTCGGGCGCCGCGGCTTCTTCGCCAGCTTCAGCCTGCAGGGCGTCCAGGCCGGGCAGATCCTGGCGGCCGCCGTGTTCCTTCCGCTCGCGCACTTCATGCCCGAGGAGGCCTTCCTGTCGTGGGGCTGGCGCATTCCCTTCCTGCTGAGCTTCATCGTGATCGTGGCCGGCTACATCATCCGCCGCGAAGTCGACGAGACGCCGGCTTTCGCCGAGGTCGACAAGGCGCATGCGGCACCCAAGGCGCCGATCATCGAGGCCTTCACCAACAGCTGGCGCGACATGCTCCGCGTGGTCTGCGCGGCCCTGATGAACGTCATCCCGGTGGTGGCCACGGTGTTCGGTGCCGCCTACGCGGTGCAGCCGGCCTACGGCATCGGCTTCCAGAAAGACATCTTCCTGTGGATCCCGGTGCTCGGCAACATCCTGGCCGTGATCGTGATCCCGATGGTCGGCAACCTGTCCGACAAGGTCGGACGCAAGCCGCCGATCGTGACCGGTGCGCTCGGCGCCGGCCTGCTTTCCTTCGGCTACCTCTACGCGATCAGCATCCACAACGTGCCGCTGGCGATCGTCATGTCGCTGCTGATGTGGGGCATCGTGTACCAGGGCTACAACGCCGTGTTCCCGAGCTTCTACCCGGAGCTGTTCCCGACCCGCACCCGCTGCTCGGCGATGGCCATCTCGCAGAACATCGGCACCACCATCACGGCCCTGCTGCCGGCGCTGTTCGTCGCCGTCGCGCCGCCCGGCGCGGCCAACATCCCGCTGACCATCGGCGCGCTGACCTTCGGCATCACCATCGTCTCGGCCCTGGCGGTGCTGAGTGCCCGCGAAACCTACCGGGTCCACCTGAACGACCTCGGCAATGCCGATGCGGTGCCGGTCCCGAAGCCGGACTACGAGCGCATGCGGGCCCAGACGCTGGCCGATGCGAAGCTGGCCCGGGCCGCGGCCTGAGCTCGGCCGCGCACGGAAAGTCCCGGACCGGCCCAGGGGGTTTTTGAGAGAGCCGGCGACAGGCGCATACTGGCGCGCCATCGCCTGCAGGAGCGCGCCATGCTCGAATCGCTGCGAACCGATCCCACTTTCCACGCCTCGCCGCGGTTGGCGATGGAGGCTGAAGCCGAGCGCATCGCCTACACCGCGCTGCTGTCGCCCGATGCCTCCCGGCCAGATGCGCTGGCGGTGGTGGATGTCGACCCCGCTTCAGCCACTTATGGCCGCGTGCTGCACCGCCTGGACATGCCGAACCGGGGCGACGAATTCCATCACTTCGGCTGGAACGCCTGCAGCTCGGTGCTGTCGCCGATGTCCGGCCATGCCTTCCTGAAGCGGCGCTACCTGGTCATCCCGGGCATCCGGTCGTCGCGCATCTACGTGGTCGACACGCAGCCCGATCCCGTGCGGCCGACCATCGCCCGCGTGGTCGAGCCGGAGGAGGTGCTGCGCAAGACCGGCTACTCGCGGCCCCACACGGTGCATTGCGGTCCAGAGGGCCTGTACATCAGCACCCTCGGCGGCGCCGGCGCCGACGGTACCGAGGGGCCGCCGGGCGTGTTCCTGATGGACTGCGAGAGCTTCGAGGTCCTCGGCAAGTGGGAGATCGAGCGCGGGCCGCAGAAGCTGCACTACGACTTCTGGTGGAACCTGCCGCGCGACTACATGGTGTCGAGCGAGTGGGGCCTGCCGCCGCAGTTCGAGGGCGGGATCGTGGCCGAAGACCTGCTGGCCAACCGCTACGGGCACCAGCTTCATTTCTGGGACCTGCGCGGGCGCCGCCATGTCCAGAGCATCGACCTGGGCGCCAATCACCAGATGGCGCTGGAGGTCCGGCCGGCGCACGAGCCGACGCGCGAATACGGCTTCGTCGGGGTGGTGGTCGACACCACCAACCTCGAAGCCTCGATCTGGACCTGGTGGCGCGAGGGCGGCAAGTTCCAGGCGAAGAAGACGGCGGTGATCCCGCCCGAACCGGCCGATGCGGCGCTGCTGCCGCCGCTGCTGAAGGGCTTCGGCGCCGTGCCGCCGCTGGTCAGCGACATCGACCTGTCGCTGGACGACCGCTTCCTCTATGTGGCCTGCTGGGGCACCGGCGAGCTGCGCCAGTACGAGGTGTCCGACCCGATGAACCCGCGCCTGGCCGGCAGCGTGCACGTCGGCGGCATCGCGCGGCGCACGCCGCATCCGAACGGAACGGTTTTCGGCGGCGGACCGCAGATGACCGAGATCAGCCGCGACGGCAAGCGCGTCTATTTCACCAACTCGCTCTACAGCCGCTGGGACGCCCAGTTCTATCCCGACGGCGTGCCGGGCCGGCAGGCGATGTGCCACGTCGGTGCCGACGGGGGCCTCACGCTGGACCCGGGCTTCCTGGTCGATTTCGGCAACGACTACGGTGCCCACCAGATCCGGCTGCAGGGGGGCGACTGCTCGACCGATTCCTTCTGCTTTTCGTCGGCCTGAAGCGAGGCCTCCGAGTCGCCGTGAGCCCTCTCGCTGCAGCCTCGCTCTGGGCCGGCGTGGTGGCGATCGGCCTCTACCATGGACTGAATCCCGCGATGGGCTGGCCCCTGGCCGTGGCCAACGGCCTCGAGCGCCAGCGCGGCGCGGCCGTCTTCGCCACCTGGCTGCCGCTGGGGGCGGGCCACCTGCTGGCCATGGCGCTGGTGCTGCTGCCCTTCGCGCTGCTGGCGAACCTGCTGCCTTGGGGCCGCGAGATCCGCATCGGCGTCGGGCTGCTGGTGCTGGTCTTCGGCACCTGGCGCCTGGCCCGGCCGGGCCGCCACCGGTGGAGCCGGCGCCTTCGGCCGACACAGCTCACCCTGTGGTCCTTCCTGATGGCCAGTGCGCACGGCGCCGGGCTGATGCTGCTGCCGATCCTGGTGGGGCTTTGCGGCGTCCCGGCGGACCCGGCGCTCGATCCGCCGTCCACCCTGGCCCTGATGCGCGCGAGCGCCGCCACGGCGGTCGCGGTGTCGCTGGTCCACTCGGCCGCGATGATCGGCTCGGGGCTCTGCGTCGCCTGGCTGGTCTACCGCTACCTGGGTTTGAAGGCGCTGCGCAGCGCCTGGCTCGACCTCGACACGCTCTGGTCGGCCGGCCTGATGCTGTCGGGGGCGGCGGCCATCGCCACCGCCTGGGGCGGGGCGGCCGGGCATTGACGACGAAGGCTCAGAGCAGCCCGCGCATCGCCTGCGCCGTCTCGCGCAGCACCGGCAGCACCCGCGCCACGGCGTCCTCGCTGCCTTCGTGGCCCATCGGCATCGTGATGTTGAGCGCCCCCACGAGGTCGCCGTGGCGGTCGCGCAGCGGCACCGCGATGCCGCGCGAGTTGAGGTCCAGCTGCTGCTCCGACAGCGCCCAGCCCTGGGCCCGGATGCGCGCCAGCTCCAGCTTCATGCGCTCCTTGCTGGCGATGGTGTGCGGCGTGAAGACCGCGAGCTCATGGGTGTCGAGCCAGTGGCTGCGCTCGGCGTCGCTGCGCAGGGCGATCATCAGCATGCCCGAGGCCGTGACCTGGGCCGGGACCCGCGCGCCCAGCACGTAGCCGGTGCTCATGCTGCGGTTCGGCCCGTTGCGCGCGATGTAGACCACCTCGTCGCCGTCCATCACGCTCAGGTAGGCGATCTCGTGCGTGCCTGCCGCCACGCGCTGAAGAAAGGGCTGGACGATGCGCGGCAGCCGCGCCGATTCGAGGTAGGACTGGCCCAGCCGCAGCACCCGCGGCGTCAGCCAGAACAGCTTGCCGTCGCCGGCCACGTAGCCCATGTGCTGCAAGGTCAGCAGGTAGCGCCGGGCCGCGGTCCGCGTCATGCCGGTGCGCTGGCCGGCCTCGCTGGCCGTCATGCGCGGGTGCGCGTCGTCGAAGGCTTCGATGACGGCCACGCCGCGTTCCAGGCCGGCGATCCAGTCGCGTTTGTCGAGCTCTGGCGGGGTGGCGTCGTCGGTGGTCATCGTTCTCGGGGAAACCCTGAATGCGTGCGATTATCGAACATTTGCGTTCGATGATCGATTTCTGCGCGACGGACGAACGATCGCGCCGGGCGCGTGGCGGCCTACATTAGCGCCGCTTCTTCGAAATCGCGCGATATTCGAACAATTTGAAGCGAGACACCACCCATGTTCCCCTCCATCGTCGGCAGCACCTCCGTCTACCTGCTCCCCGGTGACCCGGTCACGAACGTCCGCCTGCCGCGGATGTTCAACGCGGTCTTCGAGCGCTGCGGCATCGATGCCGTGATGGTGCCGGTCCAGGTGGCCAAGCGCGACCTGGCGGTGTTCGTCAAGGCCGCCTTCCTGGCCAAGAACGTGCGCGGCATGGCGATCGCGCCGCCGCACAAGCCGCTGCTGGTGGACCTGCTCGACGGCTGCGGCCTGTTCGGCCGCGTGGCCGGCTCGGTCAACGTGGTGCGGCGCATCGCCAACGGCGAACTCGAGGGCGACCTGTTCGACGGCGAGGGCCTGCTCGGCGCGCTCGACCACTACAACATCCCGTTCCGGGGCAAGCGCGTGCTGATCCTCGGCGCCGGCGTCAGCGCGGCGGCGATCGGCGTCGCGCTGGCCGAGGGCGGCACGGTCAACGGCGCCGAGCACATCGCCTTCCACGACATCGTGGCCGGCAAGGCGGCCGGCGTCGCGGCCCAGCTCGACGCCTTCTTCGATGCCACCACGGTGGCGGTCGACAGCAGCGACCCGGCCGGCTACGACCTGGTGGTCAATGCGACGGCGCTCGGGCTCAAGCCCGACGACCCGCTGCCGGTCGACGTCGCCCGCATGGAACCGCATGCGGCGCTGTTCGACATCCTGCTGCGCAACCAGCCGACGCCGCTGGTGCGCGCCGCCCGCGAGCGCGGCCTCCATGCCCAGGCCGGCTTCGAGATGCTGGTGCAGCAGATGCCGCACTACTTCGAGTTCTTCGGCCACCGCGACGCCGCCCATGCGCTGCGCCACGATGCCGATTTCCTGCGCGAGCTGATCTACCCCCCGGCCATGGCCGACGAGATCCGCCACCCCCTGCGCTACCACTCGGCGAGCGTGGCCTGAGCCAGCGCCCGACCATTCCAGCACTTCCCAAGGAGACAAGCACGATGGCCATCACCCTCAACGCGGCGGACGCGCGCGCGACGCAGCCGGAGCCCGAAGGGCTCAAGACGCCGCGCAAGGCCGCCTTCGCGAGCTGGATCGGCAGCGCGGTCGAGTACTACGACTTCTTCATCTACGGCACGGCGGCGGCGCTGGTGTTCGGCAAGATCTTCTTTCCGTCGATCGACCCGAAGCTGGCCACCGTGGCCGCCTTCGCGACCTTCGGCGTCGGCTACATCACGCGTCCGATCGGCGCCTTCTTCATGGGCCACGTGGGCGACAAGTTCGGCCGCAAGAAGGTGCTGACCTTCACCTTGCTGCTGATGGGCATCTCGACCTTCCTGATCGGCCTGCTGCCGACCTACAACCAGGTCGGCATGGCGGCGCCGATCATGCTGGTCATCCTGCGCCTGCTGCAGGGACTGTCGGCGGCCGGCGAGCAGGCCGGGGCCAACTCGATGACGCTCGAACATGCACCGGCGCACCGGCGCGCGTTCTACACCAGCTTCACCTTGAGCGGCACCCAGATGGGCTTCATCCTGGCGACCATCGTGTTCCTGCCGATCTCGGCCCTGCCCGAGGACCAGCTGCTCTCGTGGGGCTGGCGTATTCCGTTCTTCCTGAGCGCGATCGTGGTGGCGGTGGGTTTCTGGGTGCGCCGCACGCTGCCCGAGACACCGGCCTTCAAGGAAGAGGCCGATGCCAAGGAGACCGTCAAGCTGCCCGCGGCCGTTCTGTTCCGCGACCACACGCCGGCCGTGCTGCGCGTGATCTTCGGCGCCCTGGTGTCGGTGGTGAGCACCATCTTCGGACTCTTCGTGCTGTCCTATGCGGTCAACACCGTGCACATCCCGCGCGCCACCATGCTGACGCTGCTGGTCTGCAGCAACGTGGTGGCGCTGGCCGCGATCCCGTTGTGGGCGATCCTGGCCGACCGGATCGGCCGCCGGCCGGTCTTCATCTTCGGCGCGCTGGGCTGCGCGGTGCTGATCTGGCCGACCTTGTGGGCCATCAGCCGCGGCGACCTGACGCTGATCTTCATCTTCGGCCTGCTCACCTCGGGGATCGTCTACAGCGCCTCGAACGCGATCTGGCCCTCGCTCTACGGCGAGATGTTCGACACCCGCGTGCGCCTCTCGGGCATGGCCATCGGCACCCAGATCGGCTTCGCGCTCGGCGGCTTCGCGCCCACCATCAGCGCCGCGATCATGGGCGAAGGCCCGAACGGCTGGATGCCGGTGGCCGCCCTGGTGACGGCGTCCTGCGTGATCGCAGCGATCTCGATCTTCACGGCGCGCGAGACCTACCAGGTGCCGATGCACGAACTCGGCAAGAACGCGAGGGCCTTCGCCTGATGCGCAACGATCCGCAACAGCCGATGCAGCCTGCCGCCGGCGCGCCCGTGCCCGGCGCCGAGACGGTGCGCGTCGACGGCGGCCTGCTGGCCGGCGTGCGCGACGCCGCCACCGGCGTGCGGGCCTACCTGGGCGTGCCCTTCGCGGCGCCGCCGGTGGGCGACCTGCGCTGGCGCCCGCCGGCGCCCGTGGTGCCCTGGGACGGCGTGCGCCGGGCCGACCGCTTCGCGCCGCAGTGCGTGCAGCCGGGCCGTGCCGCCGATTCGGTCTACGCGGAATTCTCGGGCGTGCAGCCGATGAGCGAGGACTGCCTCTGCCTGAACCTGTGGACCCCCGCGGCAGCGGCCGACGAGGCGCTGCCGGTCATGGTCTGGATCCATGGCGGTGCCTTCCAGCAGGGCTCGGCCGCCAACCCGGTCTTCGTGCGCGGCGATCTCGCCCGGCAGGGCGTGGTGCTGGTCACGATCAACTACCGCCTCGGGCCCTTCGGCTTCATGGCGCATCCGGAACTGAGCGCGGAGGCGGGCGGCAGCTCGGGCAACTACGGCTTGCTCGACATGGCGGCGGCCCTGCGCTGGGTCCAGCGCAATGTCGCGGCCTTCGGCGGCAACCCCGCCAAGGTCACGGTGTTCGGGCAGTCCGCCGGCGGCCACGGGGTCGTGGCCCTGATGGCCTCGCCCGAGGCGCGCGGCCTGTTCAGGCACGCCATCGCGCAGAGCTTCGGCATCAGCCCGACCGAGGACCTGGCGGCCGGCGAAGCGCAGGGGCTGGCCTTCGCGGACGGCGACGCCATCGCCTCGCTGCGCGCGTTGACCGCGGAGCAGCTGCTGCAGCGCTACCTGGCGCAGGGCACGCGCTTCATGCCGATCGTCGACGGCCGCTTCCTGACCCGCACCCTGGCCGAGACCTTCGGCGCCGGCGAGCAGCAGGCCGTGCCCTTTCTCACCGGCTGGAACCGCGATGAAGGCACCGCCTTCCCGGCGGCGGCCAGTGCCGAGGCATTCCGTGCCCAGCTGAAGCGACGCTTCGGCGAGCGCGCCGGCGAGGCTGAAGCCTTCTACCCCGCCAACGACGACGCCCAGGCAGCGGCGTCGAGCCGGGCGCTGTTCGGCGACGGCCTCTTCGCCGGCGGCGTGCATGCGGCCGCGCGTGCCCAGGCCCTGCGGGCGCCGACCTATGTCTATCACTTCGCGCACCTGCAGCCCTTCCGGCCGGGCCAGCGCTATCGCGAGGCCGATCCGGCCATGGCGCTCGGCGTCTTCCACAGCTCGGAGTACCCGTACGTCTTCGGCACCACGCGCGAACTCACGCGCGACTGGGGGGCCGAGGACGACCGCATGACAGCCCTCATGCAGGGCTGCTGGATCCGGTTCGCCAAGACCGGCAACCCCAACGGCGAGGGCCTGCCGCACTGGCCCTTGTTCGATGACGGCCGGCCCACCGTGCTGGAGCTCAAGCCCGAGCCCGAACTCGTCGATGTGCCCCGGCGCGCCCAGCTGCGCTTCGTGGCCTGACAACCGAATCTTCCGAACCAGGGACTGCCATGGCCATCGCCCTCGACCGCTTCGGCTTCAACACTGTCACGATGGGCGGCGAGCTCGGCCACAAGCTCGAATGCATGAAGGCGGCCGGCTTCGCCGGCGTCGAGCTGTGGGCGCGCGACCTCATCAACCATCCGGCCGGGGTCGAGAAGGCGGCGCAGCTCGTCAAGCAGAGCGGGCTGAAGGTCACCGACTTCCAGCCGCTGCGCGACTTCGAGTGCGCGCCCGACGCGATGCGCCCGCACCGGCTCGAGATGGCGCGCGAGCAGCTGCGCCAGATGGCGCTGGTCGACACCGACCTGCTGCTGTGCTGCTCGACCACCTCGCCGCTGGCGATCGACGATCCGGAGCGTGCCGCCGAGGACCTGCGCACGCTCGCCACGCTGGCGACGCCGCTGGGCATCCGCATCTGCTACGAGGCGCTTTCGTGGGGCCGCCACGTGAACCGCTGGCACCAGGCCTGGGACATCGTGCGCCGCTGCGACCGCGAGAATGTCGGTCTCAATCTCGACTTCTTCCACATGTCGGTGCATGGCGACGACGGCGCCGAGATGCTGGCGCAACTGGCCGAGGTGCCGGTCGAGAAGATCTTCCTGGTGCAGCTGGCGGACTACTTCTTCGAGTACAGCGACCGCCAGGCCGACATGATCGAGCTGGCCCGCCACCAGCGCCTGTTCCCGGGCGAGGGCCTGCACGACGTGCGCGACCTGGTGCAGCTGCTCGAGGACAAGGGCTATCACGGCCACTACACCTTCGAAGTCTTCAACGACGACTACGTCAACTCCGACCCGATGGTCATCGGCCAGCGCGCGATGAAGAGCGCGCGCTGGATCAGCGAATCGCATGTGGCTGGCGCGAGGCCGGCCGACCGAAGGACGACATCCCCATGATTTCCGGCAAGACCACCCTGATCGCCCACCTGGGCTACCCGACCGAGAGCTTCAAGGCTCCGATGATCTACAACCCCTGGTTCGACCAGCAGGGCATCGACGCCGTCGTGATGCCGATGGGCGTCAAGGCCGAGGATTACGCCGGCGTGCTGGCCTCGCTGTTCAAGCTGACCAATATCCGCGGCGCGCTGGTCACCATGCCGCACAAGATCACGACCTTGTCGCTGGTCGACGAGGCGACCCCGACCGCGAAGATCGCCGGCGCCTGCAACGCGATCCTGAAGCGGCCCGACGGCAGCTTGCTGGGCGACCAGTTCGATGGCGCCGGCTTCGTGCGCGGCGTGCAGCGCAAGGGCCGCGCGCTGGAAGGCGCGCGGGTGCTGGTGTCGGGCAGCGGCGGCGTCGGTTCGGCGATCGCCGCCTCGCTGGCCGCGGCCGGCGTGGCGCAGATGGCGCTCTACGACAGCAGCGCCGCCTCGTCGGAGGCGCTCGCCGGCCGCCTGCGCGCGCACTACCCGCAACTGGTGGTCACGACCGGCTCCAACGACCCGGCCGGCTTCGACCTGGTGGTCAACGCCACGCCGCTCGGCATGAAGGAGGGCGATCCGCTCCCCTTCGACGTCGCGCGCATCGCGCCGTCCACCTTCGTTGGCGAAGTGGTCATGAAGAGCGAATACACGCCGCTCTTGCGCGCAGTGCGCGACAAGGGCTGCGCAGTGCAGGTCGGCACCGACATGCTGTTCGAGATGATTCCGGCCTACCTGGAGTTCTTCGGTTTCGGCAGCGCCACGCCGGAAGATTTGCGGGCGGTGGCGACGCTGGCTTACTGAACGTCATGAGCCTCTTCGAGGCGGTGCTTTCCACGTCCGAGATGCGCGGCGTCTTCGGCGATCGCAGCGTGGTCGACGCGATGCTGCGCTTCGAGGCCGCGCTGGCACGCGCCCAGGCCCGGCTCGGGCTGATCCCGGCCTCGGCCGCCGCGTCGATCGCCGGCAGCTGCAAGGTCGAGCTGTTCGACGTCGCCAAGATCGTTCGAGACAGCGGCCGCGCCGGGAGCATCGCGGACCCGCTGGTCCACAGCCTCAAGGAGGCGGTCGGCCTCTTCAACGCCGACGCGGTGCCTTTCGTGCATTTCGGCTGCGGCGCCCAGGAACTGGTCGACAGTGCGATGGCGCTGCTGACGCGCGAGGCCGTGGCGCTGGTCGATGCCGATCTGGCCCGCGCCGTCCAGGCGCTGCTCGTGCAAGCCGAGCGCCATGCCACCACGCCGATGCTCGCGCGCCCGCTGGGGCAGCCGGACACGGTCACGAGTTTCGGGCGGGTGTGCGTCGACTGGGCGGCGCCGCTCGCCCGCCGCCGCGAGCGGCTGGCCGGGGCCGCGCGCCGGGCGCTGCAGGTGCGGTTCGGCGCCGGTGACGGTGTGGACGACCGGATGCAGGGGCAGGGCGCGGTGGTGCGCCGGCAGTTGGCTGAGGCGCTCGGCCTGCGCGACCCGGGGGCTGACGGGCGCAGCGAGCGCGACGACTGGATCGCACTCGGCTGCGAACTGGGGCTCTTGATCGGCAGCCTGGGCCGGGTCGCCAGCGACATCGCGCTGCTGGGCCGATCCGAGATCGGCGAGCTGGCGGAGGGCGGCGATCCCGCCCGCGGCCAGCGACCGGCGTCGGTGGTCGCGCTGGCGGCCGCGCAGCGCGCGCCGCAGCGCGTGGCGGCGCTGCTGGCCGGCATGCCGCAGGCGCATTCGCCGGGCAGTTGGCAGGCGGAGCTGGCCGAATGGCCCCAGCTCCTGATGTCGGCGCACGGCAGCGCGCGGGCGCTGGCGGACGCCTTGCCCGGCCTGCAGGTCGATGCCGCGCGGATGCTGTCGAATATCGAACAGCTGCGCCTCGACCCGGCGCAAGCCGAGGCCGCCGGTGTGCAGGCACTGGCGCAGGTGCTGGTCCTTCAGTCAGCCCCCGAACCCGTCGATCCAAGCGACATTGCGGGATGACTTCCGCCGCAGCCCGCCGCGGCATCTCGTTCGCCCTGCTGCTGCCGCTGCTGCTGGCGGCGCAGCCGGTCGCCACCGACAGCTACCTGCCGGCACTGCCGGCGATCACGCGCGACCTGGGCCCGGCCAGCGCCAGCCTGACGGTTTTCGTGCTTGCCTTCGGCTTCGGCCAGCTGCCCTGCGGCCCGCTGTCGGACCGGTTCGGGCGCCGCCCGGTGCTGCTGGTCGGCCTCGCCAGCTATGCGCTGGCGGCATTGGGCTGTGCGCTGTCCAGCGGGATCCCGATGCTGGTGGCCTGCCGGGCGCTGCAGGGCTTCTCGATGGCGGCGATCCTGGTCTGCGCGCGGGCCGCGGTGCGCGACCTCTATCCGGCCCACGAGGGGCCGCACGTGATGGCGCGCGGCCTCACCGGACTCGGCGTGGTGGGCCTGCTGGCGCCGCTCATGGGGGCCTGGACGGTGCAGTCCGCGGGCTGGCGCTGGGTGCTGGGAGGGATGGCGGCATATGCATTCCTGCTCTGGCTTCTATGCTGGCGCGGCTTCGACGAAACGCGCGCCGACAGCGCCGGCCCCTCCGCGCCCAAGGGCAGCCTGCGCGAAGTGTTCGCCAGCGCGAGCTTTCGCGCCTGGGCCTCGCTGGCCGCCGCCACCTACGGGGGAATCTTCTGCTTCCTGCTGCTGTCGCCTATGGTCTACATCAGCTACCTGGGCTTCTCTCCCGCCTGGTACGGATGGATCCCGGCCGGCGGCTCGCTGGTCTACATCTTCAGCACCACGCTGTGCCGTCGCCTGCTGCGGCGCGTGGGGGCGGTGCGCGCGGTGCAGATGGGTTCGCTGCTGAGCCTCGCCGGGCCGCTGGTGCAGGCGCTGGGCTGCTGGCTGCTGCCGCGCACGGCCTGGCCGCTGCTGCTGGGCCATGCGATCTACTGCATCGGCCACGGCATCCACCAGCCCTGCGGCCAGGCCGGCGCGGTCGGCGACCTGCCGCATCTGGCGGGGCGCGCGGTGTCGTGGTCCGGATTTGCGATGATGGCGGTGGCCTTCGTTGTCGGCCAGGTGGCCGCCGGCTTCGTCGATCCCGAACTCAGCCACGGCGCCTGGCCCATGGTGGTGCCGATGGCGCTGGCCGGCGCCGCCCTGGTGCTGATCGCCTATGTCTGGCTGCCTCGTCTGCCGCTGTCGCATCCTCGAAAGGAAAGCCCATGATCCGCTTGAACCTGGTCCGCGAGGGCGGTGGCCCGATCGTCGTGCTCAGCCATGCGCTGGGCTGCGACCTCCACATGTGGGACGGCGCGGCGGCGCTGCTGGCGCGGGCCCACACGGTGCTGCGCTACGACCACCGCAACCACGGGGCCTCCGAGTCGCTGGCCGGGCCGGTCACGATGCAGGACCTGGCGGACGACGCGGCCGCGCTGATCGAGCGCGAGGCCGAGGGCGAGCCGGTGCATTTCGTCGGGCTGTCGATGGGCGGCATGGTGGCCCAGGCGCTGGCGGCCCGTCGTCCCGAGTTGCTGAAGACCGTGGTGATCGCCAATTCGGCGTCCCACTATCCGGATGCAGCCCCTTGGCGCACCCGCATCGAGACCGTGCGGGCGCAAGGCGTGGCGGGCATCGCGGAGGGCGCCGTGGCACGCTGGCTCACACCCGGCTACGTGGCTACGCCCGAAGGCGCCGCGGCGGCCCGGCAGTTGCGCGACATGCTCTTGCGCACCGATGCGGCCGGCTACATCGCGAGCTGCGAAGCCGTGGCGGCGATCGACTTCCGCGAGAGCAACCGGCGCATCCCCGTGCCGACGCTGGTGATCGCCGGCACGCGCGACGAGGCCACGCCGCCCTCGATGTCCGAGGCGATGGTGGCGGCGATTCCGGGGTCGCGTCTGGCCACCATAGCAGCCGCTCACTTGAGCGCGGTCGAGCGGCCGGAGGCGTTCACCCAACTGCTGGTGGATTTCTGGCGCAGTCTTTGATGCACTGCGGCGCTATCGCTCAGCTGCCGCGGTAGGTCGAGCAGCTCCACGGCGTGCACAGCATCGGCACGTGATAGTGCTGCTGCGTGTCGAAGATCGCGAAGCGCACGGGCACCGTGTCGAGAAAGCGCATGTCGTTGCCGGCGCCAGGCTGGCGCCGGAAGAAGTCGCCGACGTGGAACAGCAGCTCGTACTGCCCGACCTTCGCCGCGTCGGGCGCGAGCACCGGCTGGTCGGTGCGGCCGTCGGCGTTGGTGGTGAGGGTCTTCACCAGCTTCCAGCCGTCGCCGTCGCGCACCGAGAAATCGATGCGCATGCCGGCGCCGGGGCGGCCCGTGCCGCTGTTCAGGACATGCGTGGAAATGCCTGCCATGTGCTTGTCTCCTTGTCGGCGGATCAGCTGCCGCGGTAGTACGAGTAGCCCCAGGGGGTGAACAAGATCGCGAGGTGGATGCGCTCCGCCGGGTTCGTGATGCGGAAGCGCACCGGCACCTGCGAAAGGAAATTTGGCTTCGGCAGCGGCGTGCCGCGCGCGGCGAAGTAGTCCTCCAGCTGCAGCAGCAGTTCGTAGCGGCCGGGCTGGTAGGTCGCATCGAGCAGAAGGGGCTCGTCGGTGCGGCCGCCCTTGTTGGTCTCGAAGCGGCGCAGCAGCTGCAGGTCGTCGCCGTCGTATCTGGATAGCTGCACCTTCATGCCGGCACCCGGCGAACCGCTGTGCGTGTCGATCGCATGCATCGTGAGGCGCGGGCTCAGGTCGACCTGCGACACCGGCGCGGTCGCGAGCGCTGTCGGCGCGTTCTGTGCGACAGCACCGCCGGCTGCGAGGCTGCCGAGTGCGAGACCGGCGGGCAGGAAGGCGCGGCGGGTGAGGGCGGGCGAAGTCATGGCGCGGCTGCTACGTTCAATGGGCCAGCAGCCTGCCGAGGCGGAGGCGCGTGATGATCGAGATCTGCTCGAGGGCGGCATCGAGCTCGGTGTCGGTGTCGCGCTCGAGGCGCGTGCGAAGCGCCTCGAAGATCTGCGAGCGTGTGTTCTTGAGCACCGCGATGATGAAAGGGAAGCCATGCTTCGCCGCGTACGCCGCGTTGAGCCGCCGAAGCGTCTGCAGCTCGCTGCGCGTCAAGGCATTGAGGCCGGCCTGCTCGGCGGTCGAGTGGCCGGTCATGGTGCCGGCCTGGGCCTCCTTGCCGGCCAGCTCCGGGTGCATGCGCAGGAAGTCGATGCGCACCTCGCGCGACGTCGCCCGCACCACGCCGATCATCGCGCGGTGCAGATCGTCGATGCTCGCGAACGGCCGCTCGGCGCAGGCCTGGGTCGCGACCCAGGGCGAGTGCTCGAACACCCCGCCCAGTGCGGCGACGAAGCGCACGCGGTCGAGCTGGTTGATGTCCGACAGCGTCAGCGGGAGCGCTTCGGCGGTGTGCATGACGGCGCTCATCGCGTCACCGCCTTCTTCGCGAAACGCGGCACGAAGGCGATGATGAGGATCGCGGCGCAGACCTCGACCGCCGCCACGATGTAGAGCCCCGGCGAGAGCAGACCGGTCGACGTCTTGATGGCGCCCAGCATCGAAGGGGCGCCGAAGCCGGCGAGGTTGGCGATCGAGTTGATCAGTGCCACGCCGCCCGCCGCGGCCGCACCGGCGAGGAAGCGGCCCGGCAGTTGCCAGAACACCGGGATCGCGCTCATGGTGCCGACGATCGCCAGCGTCTGCGCGGCCAGCGCGATCATCGGGCTCTGCTTCATGAAGAGCGCCGTGAGCGCGAGGCCGACCGCGCCGAGTGCCGCCGCGAAGGCGCAGTGCAGCCGGCTTTCCTGCTGCCGGTCGGAGTGCAGGCCGTTGCAGATCATGCCGACGGCGCCGCAGAGGTACGAGGCGGCCATGATCCAGCCCACCGTCGCCGGGTTGGTGAAGCCCACTTCCTTGACCACGGAGGGGCCGAAGAAAGTCAGCGACGAATTGGCCGCGATGATGCAGAAGAAGATCAGGATCAGCAGCCACATGCGGCGGTCCTTCAGCGAGGCGATCAGGCTCTCTTCGCGATGGCCGAGCGCCTTGTTGTCGCGTGCCATGTCTTCGTGCACGAGGCGGCGCTGCTCGGCCGTGAGCCATTGGGCCTGCTCGGGCCGGTCGGTCAGGTAGAACCAGGTCACGAAGCCGGCCAGGACGGAGGGGATGCCTTCGATCAGGAACACCCATTGCCAGCCCGACCAGCCGTTGAGGCCGTGCAGGTTGTTCATGATGCTGCCGGCCAGCGGCCCGCCGATGACGCCGGCGATGGCCGAGGCCGACATGAAGATTCCGAAGGCCTTGGCGCGCCGCTCGCTCGGATACCAGTAGGTGAGGTACAGGATGATGCCGGGATAGAAGCCGGCCTCGAACACGCCCATGAGGAAGCGCAGGAAATAGAACATCGCCGGCGTCTTCACGAACATCGTGGCGACGCAGACGATGCCCCAGCCGATGGTGATGCGCATGATGGTCTTCTTGGCGCCGATCCTTTGCAGCAGCAGGTTCGACGGCACTTCGAAGAAGAAGTAGCCGAGGAAGAAGATGCCGGCGCCCAGCCCGTAGACCGCTTCGCTCCAGCCCAGTTCGTCGAGCATGGTGAGCTTGACGAAGCCGACATTGACGCGGTCGACCCAGGCCAGGACCCAGAGCGCGAAGATGAACGGAATGATGCGCCAGGTGATGCGGCTGTAGGCCGCGTCGAGCGCGCTGGCCGGCGCGGTGGGCACGGCATGTTGGGGAACTTCCAGGGTGGCCATGAACAACTCCTTGACGGGATGCGGGTGGGGCGTCGGATGCGTCCATGGATTGGGCCAGCGCACCCCCGGACTGTCGATAGCGTGCCGGCATGCGAATCGCTATAGACTGCATCGGACATATCGATAGACCCGAACTAAGGGAAAACACCATGCAACGCGGCGTCGATCTACTCGACGGCCATCTGCTGCGCGTGCTCGCCACGGTGGTGGAGGAGCGCAGCGTGTCGCGTGCCGCCGCCCGGTTGCGCCAGACGCAGCCCGCCGTGAGCGGCTCGCTCAAGCGCCTGCGCGAGATCTTCGGCGACGCCCTGCTGGTGCGCGACGGCACCGCGATGGTGCCGACCGCCCGGGCCGCCGGCCTCGCCGTGCAGGCGCGGCGTGCGCTCGGCGAACTCGAAGCTTTGCTGGTCGAGCCCGAAGCCTTCGTCCCGTCCGACGCCGAGCAGCGTTTCCGGATCGCCTCGCCGGACTACATCGCGCCCTCATGGATCGCGCGGCTGGCGCAGCACGTGGGCGCCGAGGCGCCGCGCTGCCGCATCGAGTTGCGCGCGCTCGGCCCGACCTTCGACTTCGAGCGTGCGCTGGGCGACGACGAACTCGACCTAGTGATCGGCAACTGGCCGTCGCCGCCCGAGCACCTGCACATCTCGCTGCTGCTGGAGGACGAGCTCGTCTGCCTGATGGCCCGCGACCATCCGCTGGCACAGGGCGCCACGCAGGTCAGCGAGGCCGATTACCTGGCGGCAGGGCATGTGGTGCCGGTGCCCTATGCGATGGCGCAGCGCGGCGTGGTCGAGACCTACCTCGGCGAGCGCCGCCTCGGGCGCGACGCCCGCGTGCAGGTGCCTTACTTCGGGCTGGCGCCGTCGATCGCGGCCAGCACGCGGCTCGTGTTCACCACCGCGCGGCACTTCGCCGAGTACCACGCGCGGCTGCTGCCGCTGGCGCTGCTCGAAGCACCGGCGGGCTTCCCGCGCATGCGCTTCTACCAGCTGTGGCACGACCGGGTCCACCATTCGGCGGCCCATCGCTGGCTGCGCGGCCTTGTGGCGCAGTTCGGGCGCGAGCTGGTCGCCCCGGCGACGCCGCAACGAGGGCAGGGGAATCCGTCGCCCGGCGCTTGAAAAAAGCGTTGCCGGCCCCATCATCGCAACCATGCCTACCACCCGACTCCACATCGATTTCGTGTCCGACGTCTCGTGCCCCTGGTGCGCCGTCGGACTCGGCGCGCTCGAAGCCGCGCTGCGCAACGTCGCCCCCGAGGTCACCGCCGAACTGCGCTTCCAGCCTTTCGAGCTGAATCCGCAGATGCCGCCCGAAGGCCAGGACACCTTCGAGCACCTGAACCAGAAGTACGGCTCGAATCGAGAGCAGCAGGCCCAGGCCCGCGCCGCGATCCGTGCCCGCGGCGCCGACGTCGGCTTTGCCTTCAGCGAGGGCGGGCGCCCGCGCATCTACAACACTTTCGATGCCCACCGGCTGCTGCACTGGGCGGAGCTGGAAGACCTGGCCAAACAGGCGGCGCTCAAGAAGGCGCTGCTCAAAGCGTGCCACACCGATGGCGAGAATCCGTCGGACCCTGAGGTGCTGGTGCGCCTGGCCACCGAATCGGGGCTCGATCCGGAGCGCGCGCGGAGCATCCTGGCGAGCGACGAATACGCCGCCGAGACCCGCGAGCGCGAGCGCCTGTACACCGATGCGGGCATCCATTCGGTGCCGGCGATCATCATCGACAACAAGCACCTGATCTCCGGCGGCCAGCCGGTCGAAGTGTTCGAGCGCGCGCTGCGGCAGATCGCGGGCGCCGAGCCGGCCCGCACGGCCGAAGCCTGAGGCTTCAAGCCCTGCAACCGAGGGTCAGGGCTTCTGCAGCATCTCGATGAGCCGGGCCAGCGCCACCGATGGCGTGCCCTGCCAGACCAGGTGCGTGCGGTTGCCGCGGATGCGCTCCGGCAGCGGGTGCTGGCGGACATCGGCGGTGGCGCGCAGCGCCTTCAGCACCGACACCGGCACGATCGCGAAGCCGGTGCCGGCGGCGACGCAGGCGATCATCGCCTGGTAGGAAGAAAACTCCAGCGAGCGCGAGGCCGAGACGCCGCCCTTGACCAGCCATTGCTCGAGCAAGCGGCGGTACGAGCAGCCCGGCGCGAAGGCGATCAGGGTCGCATCGGCCAGGTCGCCGGCGCGGCTCACGGCGGCCACGCTGCGCGCCGTGATGAGCACCAGTTCTTCGTCGAACACCGGCATCGATTCGAGCTCCGGCGCGGCAAAGGGCTCGGACACGAACGCGGCCTCCAGCTCGAAGGCCCTGACCCGCTTGAGCAATGCGCCCGTGGTGCCGGTCGCCAGTTCGACCACCACCCCCGGATAGAGCCTGTGGAAACGTGACAGCACCGGCGCCAGCCGGCTGCCCGCCGTGCTTTCGAGCGAGCCGAGCCTGAAGGTGCCGAAGGGGAGGTCGCTGCGCAATTCGCTTTCGGCCTCGTCGGCCAGGCGCAGCAGGCGCTCGGCATAGGGCAGCAGCTTGTGGCCGGCCGGTGCCAGCGCGAGCGAGCGGCCCTGTCGATGGAACAGCTTCTGCCCCAGGCGCTCCTCCAGCTGCTGGATGCGGGTCGTGACGTTGGACTGCACGCGGTTGAGCTTGTCGGCGGCCCGGATCACGCCGCCTTCGGCCACGACGGTGCGGAAGATCTCCAGGGAGTCGAGGTCGATGGTTCTCATAAAAAGAATGAATGTTCAGAATAATTCATTTGTCGAATGAGGCGATTTTGCGTCCAATCTGGAGCCATGTCGAACCCCTCCGTCGCCCTCGGCCGGCCCTCCTTGTTCGCAGTCTGCGGCGCCGGCCTGCTGGCGCTGGCGATCGCGATGGGCATCGGCCGCTTCGCCTTCACCCCGATGCTGCCGCTGATGATCCGCGCCGGCAGCGCCGACGTCGGCGCCGGCGGCTGGCTGGCGGCGGCCAACTATGCGGGCTACCTGCTCGGTGCGCTCACGGCGGCGCGGCTGCCGCTGTCGCCGCAGCGCACGGGCCTGCTGTCGCTGGCCGTGATCGTCGGGTCGACGGCGGCGATGGGGCTGGTCGATTCGCTCGCGGCCTGGCTGCTGCTGCGCGGCATCGCCGGCGTCGCCAGCGCCTGGGCGCTGGTGAGCACCAGCGTCTGGTGCCTGTCGTGGCTGGCGCGCCTGGGCCGGCCGAACGGCGCCGGCATGGTCTATGCGGGTGTCGGGGCCGGCATCGCGCTGGCGGGGCTGTACTGCTGGCGTGCCGGCGCGGCCGACATTGCGCCCGATCGCCTGTGGCTGCATCTCGGCCTGCTGGCACTCGTCGGATCGATCATCGTGGCGGCGCTGATGCCTCGCGAGGCCGGCCCCGTGGCCGTGGCGGCCGCTGCGCCGGGCACCGGACCCGCAAGCGCAGCGCCGGGCGATTCGCAGTGGGACCTGGTCATCTGCTACGGCATGCTCGGCTTCGGCTACATCCTGCCGGCCACTTTCCTGCCGGTGCTGGCGCGGGCGGTGGTCGACAATCCTGCGGTGTTCGGTGCCGCTTGGCCGGTCTTCGGCGCCGCGGCCGCGTTGTCGACGCTGTTGGCGGGCGCTCTGCTGTCGGGCCTGTCGCGCCGCCATGTGCTGGCGGGCAGCCATCTGCTGATGGCGCTGGGTTGCCTGCTGCCGGTGCTGCACCTGTCCGCGGGCACGGTGCTCGCGGCGGCGCTGCTGGTGGGCGGGACCTTCATGGTCGCCACCATGGCGGGCATCCAGGCGGCGCGGGCCGGCGCCACGGGCGATCCCGCGCGAGCGCTCGGACGCATGACGGCGTCCTTCGCGATCGGCCAGATGGCCGGGCCGGTGCTGTCCTCCGCCCTGAGCGGCGGCGCAGCGGGCTTCGGTGGCCTCTTCATCGCACTGGCGACGGGCGCCGTCACCTTGCTGGCCAGTGCCGCATGGCTGTTGCGCGCGCCGCGCAGCGCCCGACCCTCACCGAACTGAAAGGACTCCGCATGCTCATCCCTCAAGGCCACACCGAACCCTGGGCCGAGCGCCTGCCACTGCCTGCCGCCGAAGCCATGACAGAGGCCCAGCGCGCGGCCGCGCAAGCGCTGATCGACGGGCCGCGCAAGGCCGTCTTCGGCCCCTTCGTTCCCTTGCTGCAAAGCCCGGTGCTGATGGAGCGCATCGGCAGCCTGGGCGAGTACCTGCGCTTCGACAGCGCGCTCGATGCGCGCGTGCGCGAGCTGGTGATCTGCGCGGTCGCGCGTCATGTCGGCAACCAGTTCGAATGGGTGCTGCATGCGGGCGCGGCGGTCAAGGCCGGGGTCGATGCGGGCGCGGTCGAGGCGCTTCGCCTGGGCCGCCGCGCGGCACCGCTGGCCGAGGATGAGCAGCTGGCCCTCGACTTCGCCCTCGAGCTGCTGCGGCACCATGGCGTCAGCGAGCCGACCTACGCAGCGGCCGAGGCCCGCTTCGGCAAGGCGGCGGTGGTCGAGCTGGCGGCCCTGGTCGGGTACTTCGCGATGGTCTGCTGGATCATGAACGCGGCCCACACGCCGGTGCAGGGTGCCGAGGGCCAGCCGGGGCTGCAGGCCTTCCCGCTGTAGCTTTTCCGCTGCACCGCGAGGCGGGGCGCGAGCGGTCAGGCTGGGGTCCGTTGGCGAAGGCACAATGGCGCCGCGCGCGGACCGGGTCCGTGAACCGAACCCCTTCCGCCTCCGCTCATGCTCGACAAACGCTTTTTTCCGCGCCAGGCCGTCGCGTCCGGCGGCAACCGCTGGGATTGGGCGCTGCTGCCACTGGTGCTGGCCACGCTGTTCGCGCTGGCCTACGGCGGCGCCCAGATGGCGCGGCCCTACGAGCTCGGCCAGCCGCTGCCGATCAGCCTCGACCCGTGGCAGCTGCCGTACTACCTGCTGCGCACCACGCTGCGCATGTTCCTGGCGCTCGGGGCCTCGCTGCTGTTCAGCTGCGCCTTCGCGGTGCTCGCGACCCGCTATCGCGCGGCAGAAAAGGTGCTGGTGCCGACGCTCGACATCCTGCAGTCGATCCCGATCCTCGGCTTCCTGTCGATCACGGTGACCGGCTTCATCGCGCTGTTCCCGGGCAACCTGCTGGGGGTCGAGTGCGCGGCGATCTTCGCCATCTTCACCTCGCAGGCCTGGAACATGGCCTTCAGCCTCTACCAGTCGCTGCGCACCGTGCCGTCCGAGCTGCGCGAGGCCGCCTCGGTGTTCCAGCTCTCGGCCTGGCACCGCTTCTGGCGTCTCGAGCTCCCGTTCGCGATGCCCGGCTTGCTGTGGAACATGATGATGTCGATGTCGGGCGGCTGGTTCTTCGTGGTCGCCTCGGAGGCGATCTCGGTGTCCAACCAGAGCATCATGCTGCCGGGCGTGGGCTCCTACATCGCGATGGCGATCCAGGCCCGCGACCTCGGCGCCATCGGCTGGGCCATCGGCGGCATGCTGATCGGGATCACGCTCTACGACCAGCTCTTCTTCCGGCCGCTGATCGCCTGGGCCGACAAGTTCCGTTTCGAGGAGGGCAGCAGCGAAGACGCGCCGCGCTCCTGGCTGCTGACCTGGCTGCGACGCACCGAACGCATCCGCCAAGGCATGGCCGCCGCGGCGCGGCTGCTCGAACGCTCGCTGCTGCTGTTCCGGCGCGACCACGACGGCACCTCGATCAAGGCTCGGCCGAGCACGCCGAACCCGGCCGTCGGCCGTGCCTGGGACGCGGTGCTGGCCGCTGCGGTGCTGCTCGCCGTGGTCTGGCTGGTGCGCTTCATCCACGCCGAGGTCGGATGGTCCGAGGTGGCCCACGTGTTCGTGCTCGGGCTCTACACCATGATCCGGGTGGTGGTGCTGATCGCGCTGGCGGCGCTGGTGTGGGTGCCGATCGGCATCTGGATCGGCATGAATCCGCGCTGGGCCGGACGGCTCCAGGGCGTGGCGCAGTTCATGGCCGCCTTCCCGGCCAACCTGATGTTCCCGGTGGCGGTGCTGTTCATCGTGCGCTGGCAGCTCAACCCCAACATCTGGCTGGCGCCGCTGATGGTGCTGGGCACGCAGTGGTACCTGCTGTTCAACGTGATCGCGGGCGCCTCCACCGTCCCGACCGAGCTGCGCTATGCGGCCAGCAACCTCGGGCTCACGGGTTGGCTCAAATGGCGGCGCTACCTGCTGCCGGCGGTGTTCCCGAGCTTCGTCACCGGCGCCATCACGGCCAGCGGCGGCTCCTGGAACGCCAGCATCGTGGCCGAGTACGTCACCTGGGGCGACACCACGCTGCAGGCGGCGGGCCTGGGCAGCTACATCGCCCACATGACGGCCATCGGCGACTTCCCGCGCATCGCGCTGGGCATCGGCGTGATGTGCGTGTTCGTCATGGGCATGAACCACTTCGTCTGGCGCCGGCTTTATGAACTGGCCGAGAACCGGATGCATTTCTGATGACCAACGCGCGAGGAGGGCCCATGGCCGAAGCCATCGTTGAACTCAAGGGCGTGGGCAAGTCCTTTCGCTCGGCCGACGGCGCCGCGCGCTCGGTGCTCGAAGGCGTCGACTTCCGCCTGGCCGAAGGCGAGATCGTGGCGCTGCTGGGCCAGTCGGGCTCGGGCAAGTCGACCCTGCTGCGGATCCTCGCGGGTCTGATCGGCGCCGATGCCGGCAGCGTGCGCTACCGCGGCCAGCCGCTCTACGGGCCGGCGCGCGGCATCGCGATGGTGTTCCAGTCGTTCGCGCTCTTTCCCTGGCTCACGGTGCAGCAGAACGTCGAGCTCGGGCTCGAGGCGCGCGGCGTCGAGCCGGCCGAACGCGCCCGGCGCGCCAATGCCGCGATCGAGCTCATCGGCCTCGCGGGATTCGAGGGCGCCTTGCCGCGCGAGTTGTCGGGCGGCATGCGCCAGCGGGTGGGCATCGCGCGGGCGCTGGTGATCGAGCCCGAGGTGCTGCTCATGGACGAGGCCTTCTCGGCCCTCGACGTGCTCACGGGCGAGCGCCTGCGCGACGACATCCTGCGCTTGTGGAGCGGGGGCGAGATGCCGACCAAGGCGATGCTGATCGTCTCCCACAACATCGAGGAAGCGGTGCTGATGGCCGACCGGGTGCTGATCTTCGCCGCCGACCCGGGCCGCGTGCGCGCCGAGCTGCCGATCCGGCTGGCACGGCCCCGCGACGTCGACAGCCTCGAAGTGAGGGCGCTGATCGACGAGGCCTACGCGCTGATGACGGCCAGTGCGCCGGTGGCCGGCCGCGCAACCGAGGAGCCGGTGCGCATGCACCTGGGCGACCGGCTGCCCGATGCCGACATCGGCCGCATGGAAGCCCTGCTCGAAATGCTGGTGGAAGACGGCCGCGAAGGCCGTGCCGACCTGCCGCAGCTGGCCGAAGAGGCCGAGCTCACCGACCACGACCTGCTGCCGCTGGCGCAGGCGCTGGCGCTGCTGGGTTTCGCGCAACTGGCGGATGGCGACCTGCACTTGACCGAGCTGGGTCGCCACTACGTCGCGGGTGCGCACACGCTGCGCCAGCAGCTGCTGGGCCAGCAGCTGCTGGCGCACGTGCCGCTCGCGGCGCACATCCGCCACAGCCTGGAGCAGGCGCCCGCGGGCGAATTGCCGCAGGAGCCTTTCCTCGATCTGCTGGAAGAAAGCCTGGACCGCGCGACCGCCGAACGGGTGCTGCGGACCGCGATCGAATGGGGCCGCTACGGCGAGGTGTTCGAGTTCGATCTGCGGACCGGACAAATTCATTTGCCGGCTGGTGAAGAACAGGAAAAAAATGCTCTATAATCGAAGGCTTCGCGGGAGTAGCTCAGTTGGTAGAGCGCAACCTTGCCAAGGTTGAGGTCGAGAGTTCGAGACTCTTCTCCCGCTCCAGATTTGGATAATTTTGGATACGCGAAGCATCACAGCCGGTCAACCGGTTTGTTCGATGCAGGAAGCCACCCGACGGGTGGCTTTTTTTTCGTCTGGCGAACGTCAGCTCCGCTGCGCGGCCACGCTGCGCCACGCGATCTCATCCATCTCGGCGACCCACGCCGCATCGTCGGGCGTGCCGCTGCCCAAGCCCCGCAGAAGGCGATAGCGCCGCCCGCCCCAGGCGGCGGTCAAGAGGGCGTGGACCGTCGCGTCCGTGGGCGGATCGGGCAGCTCGCAGGCGGCGAAGGCCTGCAGCCAGCGGGTCGCCAGTTCGTCGTACACGCGCAGGTGGTGCTTGGGCTCGGCCACGCGGTGTTCGAGCAGCAGCATGCCGTGATCGAAGGCCGGCAGTCCGTCGAGCCGGCTGTCGCAAGTGATGCGCACCAGTCGCGCGATGCGCTCGCGCGCAGCCAGTGCGGCCGCGGGCGGCGCGACGACGTCGGCGTCGAGCCGCGCCAGCAGGGCTTCGACGCAGTGGCGCACGTAGCCGGAGAGCAGCGCCTCCTTGTCCGGGAAGTAGTCGTACAGCGTGCCGACCGCGATGCCGGTTTCGAGGGCCACGGCGCGGGTCGTCACGCCATCCCAGCCCTCGGCCTCCCAAATCCGAACAAAGGCGTCGTAGATGGCCTGCACGGTGAACTTGCCTCGGGCCTGCGTCGGGCGTTTCAGGGGCTTGGAGCGAGGTGCGGCGGCCGGCGCCTTTTTTCCGAACCCGCGGCTGGAGGGAGGGCGATACATTTTTCGGCAAGGGGATCGGCCCCGAATCACCTGAGGCCAGACATGAACGACGCTTTCACTTTAACCCGTCTCGAAACCCGCAAGGACGCGCTCGGCACCACCCGCCTGCGCAGCGCGCCGGACGCCGGCACGCTGGCGCCCGGCGAGGTGCTGCTGCGCATCGACCGCTTCTCGCTCACCACCAACAACATCACCTATGCGGCCTTCGGCGACGCCATGATGAAGTACTGGTCGTTCTTTCCGACCGGTGACGAGGCCTGGGGCCACATGCCGGCCTGGGGCTTTGCCGACGTGGTGGCCTCGACGGTCGAAGGCGTCGCGGTCGGCGAACGCTTCTACGGCTACTTCCCGATCGCCAGCCACCTGCGCATGACGCCGGTGCGGGTGACCGGGCGCGGCTTCTACGACGGCGCGCCGCACCGCAGCGAACTGGTCTCCGCCTACAACCAGTACATGCGCTGCAGCCACGATGCCGGCTACGACCCGGCGCTCGAGGACTACCAGATGCTGGTGCGGCCGCTGTTCATCACCTCGTTCATGCTGGCGGATTTCCTCGAGGACAACGCCTTCTTCGGCGCCCGGCAGGTGGTCGTGTCCAGCGCCTCGAGCAAGACCGCCTACGGCACGGCCTTCTGTCTGCGCCGGAACGAAGGGCGCAGCCTGGTCGCGCTGACTTCGCCGCGCAACCGCGGCTTCGTCGAGAACCTCGGCTGCTACGACCAGGTGCTTTCCTATGACAGCGCGGTGCGGCTGCCCGCCGAGGTGCCGACGCTCTATGTCGACTTCGCCGGCGACGACGACCTGCGCGCCACGGTCCACCACCATTTCGGTGCGGCCCTGGTCTACGACTGCTATGCGGGCTCGGCGCAGAAGACCGCCTTCCTGGCCGAATCGCCATTGCCGGGCCCGAAACCCTTGCTCTACTTCGCGCCGGTGCAGATCCGCAAGCGCAACGCCGACTGGGGCCCGCAGGAAGTGAACCGGCGCTTCAACGAGGCGCAGGGCCGCTTCATCGCCGAGCTGAGCCGGCCGGGCAATCGCTGGATGACGCTGGCGCAGAGCCAGGGCTTCGAGGCCGCGCAGCAGGTGATCGCCGACCTGCACGCGGGCCGCGTCGACCCGCGCACTGCGCACGTGGTGCGGCTGGGCTGAGGCGCGACACGCCTACATCTCGTCGATCTGCGTGCTGCGCGTCTGCTCCTGCGCCGCCAGCGAGTAGCGCTCGCGCGTCTTCACGTAGAAGCTGGCCCCGAAGCGGCCGACCGGAAAGTAGTGCTGCAGCCGCACGCGCCAGGCGTCGGTATCGATCAGCTCGTCGCGCGCGTGCATCCAGCGCACCTGGCCGATGAAGATCTGCCGGCTCTCGGTCTCCAGCGTCTCCCAGAGCGTGCACTCGAACGCCACCGGCGCCTCGGCGATGCGCGGTGGCTTCACGGCCCGGCTCGGCAGCGGCGTGAAGCCCACCACATCGAGCTCGCTCACGTGCGGCGGGTGGCGGTCGCCGCAGCGGTGCATCTGCTCGGCGATGTCCTCGTCGGCCAGGTGGACCACGAACTCGCCGGTGCGCACGATGTTGGCGGCCGTGTCCTTGAGCGCGTTGTCCTGCAGCCGATTGACGCTGATCATCACGATAGGCGGCTCCTCGCCGAGCATGTTGAACATGCTGAAGGGCGCGGCGTTGACGACGCCGTCGGCGCCGAGGGTGGTGACCAGGGCGATCGGGCGTGGCACGATCAGGCTCGCCATGAGCTTGTAGCGCTGGTATTCGGTGAGAGCGGAAAAGTCGATGTCCATTCGGATTCCTTGACGGTCACAGGGCGTTACGGCACGAGGCGCCGGCGTGGTTTCCAATGGACCGCATGCAACGCCCGTGATTCAAAGGAGGATTCGACCATGCCCGAAAGGGACCCAGCAGATTTCAGGCCAGCGCGCGAGTCCTCGGTCTGGACCTTGGTCGTCGTCGTGGTGGTGATTCTCGCCGCTGCTTTCGGCTGGTGGCGATGGTCCCTGCAGAAGGAGCCGCCGCCGGCGCCACCTGCCGCCAGCGCACCGCCCCCGCCCGACCGGCCCGCCGATGCGCCGGCCCCGGCCCCGGTCGCGACCGGCCCGCAGAACCTGGTCGATGCCCTGGCCCAGCCCGATGCGGCACTGCCGGCCCTGAACGACGCCGACGGCCGCGTCGCTGCGGCGCTCAACGAGCTGCTGGGCAAGAAGGCGGTGGCCTCCTTCCTCGACACCAGCGGCTTCGTGCGCCACTTCGTCGCCACCGTCGACAACCTGCCGCGCGCACAGGCCTCGTCGCGCATGTGGCCGACCCAGCGCGCGCCCAAGGCCTTCGAGGTCCAGGGCAACGGCGAGGTCAAGACCATCGGGATCGACAACGCCAGCCGCTACACGCCATTCGTGCTGTTCGCCGAATCGGTCGACAGCGCACGGGCGGCGGCGCTCTATGCCCGGCTGTATCCGCTGTTCCAGCAGGCCTACGAAGAGCTGGGTTACCCGAACCGCTATTTCAACGACCGCCTCGTCGCCGTGATCGACCACCTGCTGCAGGCCCCGGAACCCCAGGGCCCGGTGCAGGTGAAGCTGACCGAAGTGAAGGGCGAGATGGCGGGCGGGCAGCCCTGGGTCAGCTACGAATTCGTCGATCCGAAGCTCGAATCGCTCTCGGCCGGCCAGAAGATGCTGGTGCGCATGGGTCCAGTCAACGAGCGCCGCATGAAGGCCAAGCTCAAGGAACTGCGGGCCCAGGTCGCGACCGGGGCGGTGGCGAAGAAGTAGCGCGTCAGCCGTCCGCGGCGCTCCGCGCGCGCGCCAGCAGCAGCTTGCGCTCGCGCGCGTTGCGCGTGAGTTCAGCGGCCCGCTTGAATTCCTCGCAGGCCTCGGCATGCCGTCCCAGCCTGGCCAGCAGGTCGCCGCGCACGCTCGGCAGCAGGTGGTAGCCCTGCAGCTGCGGCGCCGATCGCAGCGCGTCGACGTGCTCGAGCCCGACCGCCGGGCCGAAGGCCATCGACAGCGCGACTGCCCGGTTCAGTTCGACGATCGGCGACGGCGCGAGCTGGGCCAATGCCTCGTAGAGCGCCGCGATGCGAGGCCAATCGGTCTGCGCTGCCTCCTGCGCGCGAGCGTGGCAGGCGGCGATGGCGGCCTGCAGGGCGTAGGGGCCGAGCGCGCCGCCGAGCTGCTCCGCCCGTGCCAGCGCCGCCAGTCCGCGACCGATCAGCAGCCGATCCCAGCGGGCGCGGTTCTGCGCCAGCAGCAGCACCGGTTCGCCATCGGCATCGACCCGCGCGGCGGCCCGCGAGGCCTGGATCTCCATCAGCGCGACCAGGCCATGCACCTCCGGCGCGTCGGGCATCAGTTCGGCCAGGATGCGCCCCAGGCGCAAGGCTTCGTCGCACAGCGCGGGCCGCATCCAGTCCTCGCCGGCGGTGGCTGCGTAGCCTTCGTTGAACACCAGGTAGATGACTTCGAGCACCGAGGACAGGCGGGCGCCGAGCTCTGGCCCGCGCGGCGCCTCGAAGGGCACGCGGGCGGCGGCCAGCGTCCGCTTGGCGCGCACGATGCGCTGTGCGATCGTGGATTCGGGCACCAGGAAGGAGCGCGCGATCTCGTCGGTGGTGAGCCCGCCCAGCAGGCGCAGGGTCAGGGCGACCCGGGCTTCCGGCGACAGCACCGGATGGCAGGCCGTGAACACCAGCCGCAGCAGGTCGTCGCCGACCTGGTCGTCGAGGGCGGCGTCGACCGCGTCGGCGAAGTCCGCGGCGGCGATGGCGTGCCTGGCATCGATCTCGCGGGCGATCTCGCCTTCCTTGTGGGCGTGCAGCGTGCGCTTGCGCAGGAGGTCGATCGCGCGGTGCTTGGCGGCCGCCGTCAGCCAGGCGGCGGGATTCTCGGGGATGCCTTCGCGCGGCCATTGCTCGAGGGCCGCGAGCAGCGCGTCCTGCGCCAGTTCCTCGGCCAGGCCGACGTCGCGCACCCGGCGCGCCAGCGCGCCGATGATGCGGGCCGACTCGATGCGCCAGACGGCGTTGATCGTGCGGTGCGTCTCGGTCGCGTCCATGCGCCGTCGTCTCAATCGCGGGCCGCGGCGCGTTCGCGCAGATGCGCTTCCTGCTCGCGGATCTCGGGCGCGAACTCGGCACCGAAGTCTTCCGCCTCGTAGACCTGGCGCAGCTCCAGCGCGACCTTGCCGTGGCCGTCGATCGGCGGCCAGCGCTTGACCCATTCGAGCGCTTCCTCGCGCGATCCGACCTGGATCAGGGTGAAGCCGGCAACCAGTTCCTTGGTCTCGGCGAAGGGCCCGTCGACCACCGTCGGCTTGCCGCCTGCGAACTGGATGCGGGCGCCGCCGCTGGCACTGGGCTTGAGGCCCATGCCGTCGAGCATCACGCCGGCATCGATCATCGCCTTGTTGTAGGCCATCATGTCGCTGACCAGTTGTGCGGTCGGCATGGCGCCGGCCTCGGTCTCGGCGTCGGCCTTGCGGATGATCATGAACTTCATGGTCGTGCCTCCATCGGTGCGTTCAAGGCCGCTTCGAGCGGGCCGCGTCGAACACCCGCTTTTCCTGCTCGCGCAGCTCGGGCGTGAGCGCGGCGCCGAAATCGTCCATCTCGAACACCTGGCGCAGCTCGAGTTCGACGCCATCGTCGAAGGGAGCGCGGCGCAGCCATTCGAGTGCTTCCTCTTTCGATCGCACCTGCCAGAGCCAGAAGCCGGCGATCAGCTCCTTGGTCTCGCTGAAGGGGCCGTCGATGACGGTGCGCTCCTTGCCGGTGAAGCGCATGCGCGCGCCCTTCGAGCTCGGGTGCAGGCCTTCGCCGGCGAGCAGCACGCCGGCCTTGACCAGCGCCTCGTTGTAGTTGCCCATGTCGGTCAGCAGCTGCTGGCTCGGCATCACGCCGGCTTCGGATTCCTTGCTGGCCTTGACGATCACCATGAATCGCATGTCCTTGCTCCTTCGGTTGCGAGGCCGGCGGGCTGCCGGGCTCTCCAGGACGTCGAAGCAGCGGAGGCGAAATCGACAGCCCGCAGGCCGTCGATTGAAAAAATATGTATCTCGCCTCAGCCGTTGGCGTAGGCGTCCACCGGCACGCAGCTGCAGAACAGGTTGCGATCGCCGTAGACGTTGTCGACCCGCCCGATCGGCGGCCAGTACTTGGTCTGCCGGAGGCTGGCCAGCGGGAAGGCGCCGAGCTCCCGCGAGTAGGGGCGCGTCCATTCGCTGCCGAGCAGGCTGGCCGCGGTGTGCGGCGCGTTGCGCAGCGGGTTGTCCTCCTTCGGCCAGATGCCTTCCTCGATGCGGCGGATCTCGCCCCGGATCGCGATCATGGCGTCGATGAAGCGGTCGAGCTCGGCCAGCGGTTCGCTTTCGGTCGGCTCGACCATCAGCGTGCCGGGCACCGGGAAGCTCAAGGTCGGCGCATGGAAGCCGTAGTCGATCAGCCGCTTGGCGACATCCTCGGCGCTGACGCCGCTGGCGTCCTTGAGCGGACGCAGGTCGAGGATGCACTCGTGCGCCACGTGGCCATTGGGGCTCGCGTAGAGGGTCGGGAAGTGGTCCTTGAGCCGGGCGCTGATGTAGTTGGCGCTCAGGATCGCGGTCTCGGTCGCGGCCTGCAGGCCCTTGGCGCCCATCATGCGGCAATACATCCAGCTGATCGGCAGCACCGCGGCATTGCCCAGCGGCGCCGCCGACACCGCGCCGACCGCGCCGTTGGACGCCAGTCCGCCGGTCGCATGGCCGGGCAGGTAGGGCACCAGGTCCTCGACCACGCAGACCGGGCCGACACCCGGCCCGCCGCCGCCGTGCGGGATGCAGAAGGTCTTGTGCAGGTTCAGGTGGCTCACGTCGCCGCCGAACTCGCCCGGCGCCGCCACGCCGACCAGCGCATTCATGTTGGCGCCGTCGACATAGACCCGGCCGCCGTGCGCGTGCACGATCTCGCAGAGCTCCTTGACGCGGGTCTCGAAGACGCCGTGGGTGCTGGGGTAGGTGATCATCACGGCGGCCAGCGTGTCGCGATGCTGCTCGCAGGCGCGCGCCAGGTCGTCGATGTCGACATTGCCTTCGGCGTCGCAGCCGGTCACCACCACCTTCATGCCCACCATGTGGGCGCTGGCCGGATTGGTGCCGTGGGCGGAAGACGGGATCAGGCAGACGTTGCGGTGCGCTTCGCCCCGGGCCTCGTGGAAGGCCTTGATCGCGAGCAGGCCCGCGTACTCGCCCTGCGATCCGGCGTTGGGCTGCAGGCTGATGCCCGCATAGCCGGTCGCCTCGCAAAGCCAGGCGCGCAGCTGGGCATCGAGCTGCGCATAGCCCAGCAGCTGGTCGGCCGGCGCGAACGGATGGATGTTCGCGAACTCGGGCCAGGTGATCGGGATCATCTCGCTGGTCGCGTTGAGCTTCATGGTGCAGCTGCCGAGCGGGATCATGCTGCGGTCGAGCGCCAGGTCCTTGTCGCTCAGGCTGCGGATGTAGCGCAGCATCGCGGTCTCGCTCTTGTGGGTGTTGAACACCGGATGCGCCAGGAAGCCGCTCGTGCGGCGCAGGCCCTCGGGAATGCGGATGCTCACCGTGGCGGCGATGGCATCGAAGTCGGGTCCGCGCGTGCCTTCGGTCGCGAACAGGCCCCACAGCATCTCGACGTCGGCGCGCGTGGTGGTCTCGTCGAGCGACAGGCCCAGATGCTGCTGCAGGCGACAGCGCAGGTTGACGCCCGCCGCTTCGGCGCGTTCGTGGATGGCCTGGGTGTCCTCGCCGGTGCGGATGGTGAGCGAATCGAAGGCGGTGTCGTTGACCAGTTCGCGGCCCATCTGCTCCAGGCCCTGTGCGAGCACCGCCGTCAGCAGGCTCACCCGCTGCGCGATGCGGCGCAGCCCTTCGGGTCCGTGGTAGACCGCGTACATGCTGGCGACCACCGCCGGCAGCACCTGCGCGGTGCAGATGTTCGAGGTCGCCTTCTCGCGCCGGATGTGCTGCTCGCGCGTCTGCAGCGCGAGCCGATAGGCCGGCTGGCCGTGGGCGTCGACGCTGACGCCGACCAGCCGGCCGGGCAGCGAGCGCTTGAACTCGTCGCGGCAGGCCAGGTAGGCCGCATGCGGGCCGCCGTTGCACATCGGCATGCCGAAGCGCTGGGTGGTGCCGCAGACGATGTCGGCGTCCCACTCGCCGGGCGGCGCCAGCAGGGTCAGGGCCAGCAGGTCGGCGGCGACGCAGAAGGCCGCCTGGCACTGGTGGGCGTGGCCTGCCAGCGGACGCAGGTCGTGCACGTGGCCGGTGGTGGAAGGGTATTGCGCCAGGGCGCCGAAGAAGCCGCCGCTGGCCATCAGCAGCGGCAGCGGCTCGGTGGCGGTGCTGACCTTGACCACGATGCCGAGCGGCGCTGCCCGGGTGCGCAGCACCTCGATGGTCTGAGGATGGCAGTCGCCCGAGACCAGGAACACGTTGCTCTTGCTCTTGACGCTGCGCCGCGCCAGCGTCATCGCCTCGGCCGCGGCGGTGGCCTCGTCGAGCATCGAGGCGTTGGCGATCGCCATGCCCGTCAGGTCGCAGACCATGGTCTGGAAATTGACCAGCGCCTCCATGCGGCCCTGCGAGATCTCGGCCTGGTAGGGCGTGTAGGCGGTGTACCAGGCGGGGTTCTCGAGTACGTTGCGCAGGATCACGCCCGGCGTGTGGGTGCCGTAGTAGCCCTGGCCGATGAAGCTCTTCGCCACCTTGTTCTTCGCCGCGATCGCCTTGAGTTCGGCCAGCGCGTCGGCCTCGGTGATCGGCGCCGGCAGCCGCATCGGCCGGCTGCGGCGGATCGCCGGGGGCACGATGCCGTCGATCAGTTCGGCGCGCGTGGTCGAACCGATGGCCGCGAGCATCGCCGGCTCGTCTTCGGCCTCGATGCCGATGTGGCGGGCGATGAATTCTTCGGCGTTCTGCAGTTCGCGCAGCGAGGGATGGGAAGGCACGGGCGTCGGCATGGAGGGCTCGGGTGGTGGGCGTGGGAATCAGTTGTCGGCGGAGAACTTCTCGTAGGCGGTTTCATCGAGCAGCGGCTCGAGCTGGGCCGGCTCGCTCACCCGCACCTTGAAGAACCAGCCTCCGTCCATCGGCGCACTGTTGGCCAGCGAGGGATCGGCGCGCAGGTCTTCGTTGACTTCGATGATTTCGCCGGAGACCGGCATGAAGACGTCGGCCGCGGCCTTGACCGATTCGACGACACCCGCGACCTCGCCCTGGGCAAATTTCTTGCCGACTTCGGGCAGGTCGACGAAGACCACGTCGCCGAGCGCGTCCTGTGCATGCACCGTGATGCCGACGGTGACCAGTGCCGCGTCGGCTTCCTGCCGCACCCACTCGTGGTCCTTGGTGTATTTGATGGTCATGGGGAAAACTCCTTGGAAAAAAGGCTGGCTTGGAGAAATCGGAGAATTTGGAGAAGAGGGGCGTCAGCCGCGGTAGTACCGGGCCGGCACGAAGGGCAGCGTGCTGACTTCCATCGGCACCGGCTTGCCCCGCACCATGGCCTGCAGCCGGGTGCCCGGTTCGGCATAGGCCAGCGCGACGTAGCCCATGGCGACCGGCCGGTCGACGCTGGGGCCCAGCAGGCCGCTGGTGACCTGGCCGATGGGCAGGCCCTCGAAGGATTCCAGCACCGTGCCCTCGCGCACCGGCACGCGCTCCAGCGCGACCAGGCCGACGCGCTGGCGCTTCAGCGTCTCGTGGTCGAGGTGGCCGGCGGTGCCGCTGGCGGCAGTCAGCTGGGCCAGCACCCTGGCCGCGCCCGGAAAACCGCCTTCGCGTGCACCGCCGCTGCGCCGGACCTTCTGGATCGCCCAGCTCAGCGCCGCTTCGACCGGTGTCGTGTTTTCGTCGATGTCGTTGCCGTAGAGGCAGAGGCCGGCCTCGAGCCGCAGCGAATTGCGGGCTCCCAGGCCGATCGGCTGGACCTCGGGCTGGGCCAGCAGCAGCCGGGCCAGCGCTTCGGCGTCCTGGGCCGTGACCGAGATCTCGAAGCCATCTTCGCCGGTGTAGCCGCTGCGCGTGGCGAAGGCCTCGATGCCGCCGATCCGGACCGGGCCGCCGGTCATGAAGACGAAGCGCTCGATGCCCGGCGACAGGCGCGCCAGCACGGCCGCGGCCTGCGGACCCTGGAGCGCGAGCAGCGCGTGGTCGGGCATCGGCTGCACCTGGCAGCGCTGGCCGATCCGGGCCTGGATGTGGGCGATGTCGGCGGCCTTGCAGGCGCCGTTGACGATCACGAACAGCGAGTCGTTGCCTTCGTTGAAGAACATCAGGTCGTCGAGGATGCCGCCCTGGTCGTTCAGCAGCAGGCCGTAGCGCTGCTTGCCCGGCGCCAGGCCGATCACGTCGACCGGCATCAGGCTCTCGAAGGCGGCGGCCGCATCGGGCCCCACCAGGCGCAACTGGCCCATGTGGGAGATGTCGAACAGGCCGGCGGCTGCGCGGGTGTGCTTGTGCTCGGCCATCAGACCGGCGGGGTATTGCACCGGCATGGTGTAGCCCGCGAAGGGCACCATGCGGGCGCCGAGCTCCAGGTGCAGGCCGTGGAGCGGGGTCTTCAGCAGTACGTCGGATGCGGCGGCCAAGGGCGGTTCTCCAAAGGGGCAGTGCTTGTTCCATGACGAGAAGCCATGGGCCACCCCTGCTGTCCGCTTTACCTGAGAGATTCGCCCCACGATCGGGGTTTGCTCCTTCGGTGGGCGGCACGGCACGCCTGGCGTGCCGAACCACCTCTCTCCAGCAAGGAAACGCCCGGACCCGGGCGCCTTGTCAGTCCTTTTGCCTGAGCGTTCGGGCCCTTGTTTGGGGGGACCTGCGCCTTCGGCGGCCCCACCGCGGCGGGACGCTCTCCTGACCGGGGAAGTGTAAGGGAATCGGGAGCCGGCCGGCGACTTCAGTGCACCGGCGATGCCGGAAGCAGTTTCTCGATGCGCTCGCGGATCGCCTCCGCGCGCGGGGCGCCCGCCGCCTGCTCGATCTCGCCGAGCATCGCGCGGGCGGTGACCAGCATCGAATCGCGGTCGCGCGCCTCGCGCAGCGCTTCGCGGAAGCGCTCGGCCAGCACCGGGTCGCGGCGCACGAACATGCGCTCGCAGAGGTCGAACAGGAACATGCGGGTGGTGGCCAGCGAGGGCTTGCCGTCGAAGATGTCGGCCGCGACCGGCGCCGCTTCGATCACTTCGACCGCTTCGACCTGGCGCCCCTGCAGGAAGCCCTCCTGCAGCAGGTGGCGCGCCACCCGGCCGGCTTCCTCGCGGCCGCCGAACAGGGCGCCGAAATCGGTCAGCGAGCGCTGGCCGTCGGCCATCAGCAGCAGGGCGCGCTCGCGCTGCCCCAGCGTGCGGCGGCCGGGCAGGAGTTCGTGGCGCGCCTTGTCGGTCTTGGTGAGGAACATGGGATGCTGCGGCGTTGCGGTGGGCAAGCGCCGCAGCATGGGCCCTGCGCGTGACGGCTTCGTGAAACCGCCCGCGCCGGCGCTACTTGGCGTAGACCAGGTCGCGCAATCCGAGCGAGATGCCGGGCACGTACGTGACCACCATCAGGCAGGCCAGGATCACCAGCACGAAGGGGATCAGGTAGGGAACGATCCGGTCCAGCGAGATGCGCGCCACCGTGCAGGCCGCGAACAGGTTGACGCCGAAGGGCGGGGTGATCATGCCCAGTGCCAGGTTGACCACCATCACCAGCCCGAAGTGCACCGGATCGATGCCGAAGTGCTGCGCCACCGGCGCCAGGATCGGCGCCAGCACGATGATCGCCGCGCTGGTCTCGATGAACATGCCGATCACGAACAGCGCCGCATTGACGCCGAGCAGGAACATCGCTGGCGACTGCAGCACCTCCTGCAGCCAGCGGCCGATCGCGTCGGGCACGCCGGCACGCGTGATCAGGAAGGCGAACAGGCCGGCGTTGGCGATGATGAACATGATCACCGACGAGGACACCACCGACTTGCGCAGCACCGCATAGAGCTCGGCCGGCCGGATCTCGCGATAGATCAGCGTGCCGACGATCAGCGCGTAGAGCACCGCCACCGCCGACGCCTCGGTGGGCGTGAAGATGCCGCCGTAGATGCCGCCGAGGATGATCACCGGCATCAGCAAGGCCCAGCCCGCACGCCAGGTGGCGGTGCCGACGCTGAGCCGGCCTTCGCCATCGTTCTTGCCCAGCCCCTTGAACTTGCAATAGACATAGACGAAGGCCATCAGCGCCAGGCTGATCAGGATGCCCGGGCCGAAACCGGCGATGAACAGCTCGCCGATCGAGACCTCGGCGCTGACGCCGTACAGGATCATCGGGATCGAGGGCGGGATGATCACGCCGAGCTCGGCGCTGGTGGCCTGCAGCGCGGCCGCGTAGCCGACCGGGTAGCCGTGCTTGATGAGCGCCGGGATCAGGATCGCGCCGATGGCGAAGGTGGTCGCCACCGAGGAGCCCGACACCGCGGCGAAGATCATGCAGGTCAGCACGCAGGTCATCGGCAGGCCGCCCTGCACCCCACCCACGAGGCTCTTGGCGAAGTCGACCAGCCGGCGCGAGATGCCGCCGGTTTCCATCAGGTTGCCGGCCAGGATGAAGAAGGGGATGGCGGCGAGGGGAAACTTGTTGATCGCGTTGAACATCTCCTTGACGGAGATCAGCATGTTCGCGTTGGAGGCCTGGATGCCGAGGATCGAAGCCAGCCCGATCGAGACGGCGACGGAGATGGTGAGTGCGAAGCACACCACCATCGTGATGACCATCACCGGCGTCATTGGGCGGTTTCCAGTTCGTTGCGCTGCGGGTCGATCAGGTTGGCGACGATGCCGATCACGCAGAACAGGCCGCCCACGGGGAGCGCCACGTAGGCCCAGAACATCGAGATCGATTCGAGGCCGGCCATCGACTGCACGCTGCCGCGCTGCGCGTAGTCCCAGCCCCACCAGATGATCACCGCGATCAGGGTCAGCGCGGCCAGGCACACCACCCAGTCGAGCACCCGACGGACCTTCGGCGGGCTCCAGCGGTAGAGCACGTCGACGCTGACCATCGCCCCCTGGCGGAAGGCGGTCGGGATGCCCATGAAGACCATCCAGATCAGACTGATGCGGATCAGGATCTCGGACCATTCGGCCGGTTGTTCGAGCACGAAGCGGGTGACGATCTGGAACACGCCGAGCGAGGAGGCGACCACCAGCATGAAGCAGGCGATCGCCATCGCCAGGCCGGTGGTCCAGCGGTCGAGTGCGAGGAAGGCGGATTTCATAGGGGCATCAGGGAATCGAACGAAAAAGCGCCCGCCAGTGAGACTGAGCGGGCGCGCGCTGCCGCGAGCATGTCGCGGCCGCGGATGGCATTACTTGACGTCGCGGATCTTGTCGAGGTTGGCCTTGCCGAACTGCTTCTCGAAGTCGGCGTTGACCGGCGCCAGCGCGGCGACGAACTTGGCCTTGTCGACGTTGTCGATCACGGTCATGCCCTTGGCGCGCAGGTCGGCCACGCCCTTGGCGTCGTCCTCGTCGACACGGGCCCGGTTGGCCTTGATGGCTTCCTTGGCGGCGTCCAGGAAGGCCTGCTTGTCGGCGGCGCTCAGCTTGTCGAAGGCGGCCTTGTTCATCACGAAGATGCAGGGCGAGTAGACGTGGCCGGTCAAGGTGAGGTGCTTCTGCACCTGGTCGAACTTGGCCGAGATGATGACCGGCAGCGGGTTTTCCTGGCCATCGACCGTGCCTTGCTGGAGCGCGGTGAAGACCTCGGGGAAGGCCATCGGCGTGGTGATGATGCCGAAGCCCTTGTAGGCCGCGATGTGCACCGGGTTCTCCATGGTGCGCATCTTCAGGCCCTTCAGGTCTTCGGGCGCCTTGACGTCGCGCTTGCTGTTGGTCATGTGGCGGAAGCCGTTCTCGCCCCAGCCCAGCGCCTTGAAGCCCTTGGCGTCGAACTTGCCCAGCATCTCCTGGCCGATCGGGCCGTCGAGCACGGCGCGCGCATGCGCCTTGTCGCGGAACAGGAAGGGGACGTCGAGGATCTTGGTCTCGGGCACGAAGTTGGGCACCGGGCCGGTCGACGAGAAGGCGAGTTCCTGGGTGCCCAGCTGCACCGCCTCGATCGATTCGCGTTCGCCGCCGAGCGAGCCGTTGTAGAAGGTCTCGACCTTGTAGCGGCCGTTGGTGCGCGCGGCGACTTCCTTTGCGAAGGTGTCGATGGCGACGCCCTGGTGCGAGTTCTGCGAGGTCGAGATGCTGATCTTCATCGTCGTCTGCGCAAGGGCCGCGCTCGCGATGCCAAAGCCGAGGATCAGGCCTGCGGCCAGTTGGCTCAATTTCATGGGGAAGTCTCCTGAGTGGGAAGGTGTGCGGGCTCGCCCGCGAAGCAACCCTCGACTATGCGGCAAATACCGGACTCGCGACGTCGGGACTTTCACGGACATCACATGTTCAGGGCGCCCGCGCCGCGCGGCGGCGCCGCATGAAATGTTCGAGCGCCTCGAACAAGGCCTCGCTCAGAAGCGCCAGCGCAGCGGCGGGCACCGCGCCCGCGACCAGCAGTTCGCGGTCGTTCAGCGCGAGACCGGTCACGATGCGTTCGCCGAAGCCGCCGGCACCGATGAAGGCGGCGATGGTGGCGGTGCCGATCGCGATGGTGGTCGCGGTGCGCACGCCGGCCAGCAAGGTCGGCATGGCCAGCGGCAGCAGCACCGCGCGCAGGTTCTGGCCGCCGGTCATGCCGAGCGCGGTGCCGGCGTCGCGCAGGCCGGTGGGCACCTCGGCCAGGCCGGTCACGGTGTTGCGCATGATCGGCAGCAGCGAATAGAGCGTCAGCGCGATCAGCGCCGGCAAGGTGCCGATCGCGCCGAGCAGAGAGATCAGCACGGCCAGCAGCGCCAGCGAGGGAATGGTCTGCAGCAGCCCGGTCAGGCCCAGGACCAGCGCGCGCAATCGCAGGTGGCCGAACACCGCGACCCCGACCGGCACCGCGATCAGGATCGCGACACCGACCGAGATCGCGACCAGCATCAGGTGCTGGCGCGCGAGCCGGCCGAGGTCGGGCCCGAACAGCTTGGCCATGAAGCCGCGGGCGCCTTCGCCGCTTCTCGGCGCAGCCCCCGCACCCGGTTGCGCCGCGGCCAGGAAATCGCGTGCGATGACGTCGAAGGCCACGCCCTGCAGCTCGGCGCGCGCGTTCATCGCGATCATGGCGTGCTCGTCGATCCGGCCCTCCAGCTGTTGCAGCGCCGCCCAGGCCGCCGGCAGCCGCGCCGGCAGGTCGAGGCGGTACAGCAGCACGGCGTCGTAGCGGGGAAAGTAGTGCCGGTCGTCCTCGAGCACGCGCAGGCCGAGGTGGTCGATCTTGGCGTCGGTGGTGTAGATGTCGATGACGTCGATCTGCTTGGCGGCGATCGCTTCATAGGCGAGGCCGTGGTCGAGTCCGGTCGGCGCCTGAGTGAAGCCATAGCGGGCCGCCAGGCCCTGCCAGCCGTCCGCGCGGCCGATGAATTCGTTCGAAAGGCCGAAGCGCAGTTCGCGCCGGCCGGCCAGGTCGCTCAGGGTGCGGATGCCGAGCCGCTCGGCGTCGGCGGCCCGCATCGCGAGCGCATAGCCGTCGTTGAAACCGAGCGGCACCGCCGCGCCGAGCCCGAGCGGGCGCAGCGCGGCGTTCATGGCCTCGCGCGACATCGAGGCCTGGCCCTTGAGGATCTCGAGCGCGATGGTGCCGGTGTATTCGGCGTAGACATCGATGCCGCCGGATCTCAGCGCCTCGTAGACGATCGCCGTGTTGCCCAGCCCTTGCCGCACCACCGGGGCGACGGCGGTATGCGGCGCCGCGGTCTGCGCCAGCACCTCGGCCAGGATGTAGGACTCGGTGAAGCGTTTGGAGCCTGCGCGCAGCGGTTGCTCCTGGGCCGCGGCCAGGGCGGTGCCGAGTAGGAAGATGAAAGCCAGGGCGGCGAGCCCGGTGCGGCGCAGCAGTTGCATCGCGGCCAGTGTATCGGCGCCGGCACCCGCGCGCCGCCCTGGTGTCGACGGTTGGGGTCCTTCTCCTACAGCCGATGGTGCGCGCCTCTGATTCGAGCACGCGCATCCGGCCAGAATAGTGAGTGGTGCTCATCAACTATGTCCGTCGCGGCCAGGGAAAGCCTTTGTTGCTCGTGCACGGGCTGGGCAGCAACTGGCGGACCTGGCAGACCATCCTCGACCCCCTGGCCGCCGAGCGCGCGGTGGTGGCGATCGACCTGCCCGGCTTCGGCAAGAGCCCGCCGCTCGAAGGCGAGGTCACGTTGCGCAAGCTGGCGAGTGCGGTGGCCCGCTTCCTGGACGAACACGATCTGTGCGGTGCCGACGCGGTCGGCAGCTCGATGGGTGCGCGCCTGGTGCTCGAGCTGGCGCGCCGCGGCCAGGTGCTCGGCACCGTCGTGTCGCTGGGACCGGGCGGCTTCTGGGCCGGCCGTGAGCACCTGGCCTATCAAATCTCGGTCTGCCTGTCGATGCGGCTGGCGCGCGGCTTCGAATCCGCCATGCCCGCCCTGGTCGGCCATGCGTGGGCGCGCACCCTGCTGCTGGCGCGGTTCTCGGCGCAGCGCCACCGGCTGTCGCCGGCGCTGGTGCTGGAGGAGATGCACGGCTACGCCGCGGCGAAATCCTTCCAGCTCATGCTGGACGATTTCGTTCGCGGATCGCCGCCGCTGGAAGGCGCGGCCCTCGGCACGCTCGCCAAGCCCGTCGTGATCGGCTGGGGCCGGCTCGACAAGGTGTGCCTCCCGCGACAGGCGGCGCGCGCGCAGGCGCAGTTCCCCGACGCCCGGCTGCACTGGTTCGAGCGCTGCGGCCACTATCCGCACTGGGACCAGCCCGAAGAAACCACCCGCCTGATCCTCGACACCACCGCTGATTGAAATGCACCTGCCGCAATGAAGAAACACCACCCGCACGACCACCCGCACGGCGCCCGCGAACTCCCTTCGGTCATGGTCGACGGCTACAGCCTGCAGCTGCGCGGCAAGGATGGCTTCATCGGCGACCAGGCCAGCCAGACCGCGTTCAGGCAGCTGCTGGAGCGCTGGCGCCAGCGCCGCCGCCGCAAGGGCAATGATCCGCTGGGCGGCATGCATTCGAAGGATCTCAGCAAGCGTGAACTCGACGAGGCTCTGGGAGAGACGAAGACCTCCGAGGCCGCCGACATGCTGCACGGCGCGATCGAGGAATTCGCGGAAGAACTGGCCTGGGTGATCGATCGCTTCATGCGCCAGCCTTCGTGGAAAGGCGTGCAGCGGATCGTGATCGGCGGCGGCTTTCCGGGCAGCGACGTCGGCGAGCGTGCGGTGCTGCAGGCGGCGGCGATCCTGCAGCACATGAAGGTTTCGGTCGAACTGGCGCGGATCTGCCACGAGCCCGACGACGGCGGCCTGCTGGGCTGGGTTCACCTTTTGCCGCCGCCGATGCGGAAGGGGCACGATGCCATCGTCGCGCTCGACATCGGCGGCACCAACGTGCGCTGCGGCATCGTCAAGCTGCGCAAGAAGCGGGCGCCGGACCTGTCGAAGGCCAAGGTGGTGCGGCGCGAGAAATGGCGGCATGCGGACGACGGTCCGAGCCGCAAGGTGCTGATCGACCGGCTGGCGGAGATGGTCGAGTCGCAGATCCGCTACAGCAAGAAGCAGGGGATCCGGCTGGCGCCTTTCATCGGCATCGCCTGTCCGGGATTGATCCGGAAGGACGGCTCGATCTCGCGCGGCGCACAGAACCTGCCGGGCGATTGGGAGAGCGACAACTTCCACCTGCCGAGCGAACTCGTCAAGCGGCTGCCGCAAATCGCCGGCGAGCCGACCGTGGCGCTGATGCACAACGACGCCGTGGTGCAGGGTCTGAGCGAATTGCCGTTCATGCAGGACGTGAAGCACTGGGCGGTGCTGACCATCGGCACCGGGCTGGGCAATGCCAGCTACACCAACAAGACCGGGCCTGGCAAGAAAGACAAGAAGGCTAAAGCTGGAAAGCGATCGTGAGCAGCAGCCCTTCGGCCACGTCGCGGACGAGGCCCGGCCTGCGCGCCCGGTAGGTCTCGCCGGCTGAGGCCGTGGTCTCGATCCATTGCGCCAGCCAGTCGACCTCGGCACGGCCGTAGAACACCACCGCCGCCTCGTGGTTGAGCAGCAGGCTGCGCAGGTCGAGGTTGATCGAACCGCACAGCGCCAGGTCCTCGTCCATGACCACCGCCTTGGCATGCGCCATGAAGGGGAGCATCTTGAACATCACGCCGGCGCGGGCCAGGTCGCGCATGGTGCGGGCGCGCACGAAGTCGGCGAGGCGGTGGTTCGACCGGGCCGGGATCGCGATCGTGACCTGTACGCCGCGCCGGGCGGCGAGCCGCAGCGCATCGCGCAGCCCGTCGCCGGGGACGAAGTAGGGCGTCACCGCGAGCAGCCGGTGCTCGGCGCGGAAACAGGCGTCGATCAGCAGTGCCTGCGCCGTGTCCTCGGTCTGGTCGGGGCCGCTGGGCAGGAACTGCGCCGGGCCGCCGTGGTCCTGCGGGCCCGCATCGGCCGCGATGGGGCGCGACTGGCGTCCGCGCACCGATGTCCAGTCGTGGTCGAACTGGCGCGCCGCCGCGGCCGCCGCGTCGCCGCGCAGGTCGAAGGACAGGTCGCGCCAGGCCACTGGATGGGCGTCGTTGCCGGTGAAGTATTCGCCCGCCAGGTTGCGGCCGCCGGACCAGAGCCAGTGGTCGTCGGCGATCGTGAGCTTGCGATGGTTGCGGAGGTTGCGCGGGCCGCTGCGCCGCAGGCTGAAGATCGGCCGGAACACCGCGACCTCGGCGCCGGCATCGCGCAGCGAATCGAAATGCGTGCGCGGCAGCGACAGGGCGCCGAAGCCGTCGAGCAGCACCCGCACCTTGACCCCGCCGCGGGCCCGGCGCGACAGGCGGTTGATCACCTCGTGGCCGAGCGCGTCGTCGCCGATGATGAAGGTCGAGACGTCGAGCGAATGGCGGGCGCTTTCGATCACCTCGAACAGCGCGTCGCGCGCGCCCGCGCCGTCGGAATGCAGCCGCGTGTCGCAGCGGCTCGGCGCCGCGAGGCCGAAGCTCTCGACCAGCTCGGCGGCCCAGTGTCCCGCCGGCGCCGAGCGCGGCGGCCGGGGAAGGCCCACCGGCCGGAGCTTGCGCTGGCCGAACACCAGGTACATCGGCAGGATCACATAGGGCAGCAGCGCCAGGCCCATGACCCAGGCGATGGCGGTGGTGGGCGCGCGCTGCTCGCGTCGCGCCCGGGTCGTCAGCACGTAGACCAGCAGGGCGAAGGTGACGACCAGCAGATGCTGCGACGGCGAGGGCAGCCAGTCGAGCAGGTCGTCGATCTGGTTCACGGGCGGGCCAGCGCCTGCAGGTGCGGTGGCACCGGACGGCCCTCGGAAGCCAGGAACCGCATCATCGCGCCGACCACCTCGCGCACCGGCGGCCGCGCGCCGACGCGTTCGCGCCAGGCCAGCAGGCGCGGCGTGGCCTGCGTCATCGGCGCGCCCTTGCGCTCGGCGAACACCTGCGCCATGTAGAAGGCGATGTCGACGAAGGAGTAGCCGCCCGCAAGGTACTCGCGCGCGGCGAGAAGCGGCTCGAGCCTGGCGTAGAAGGCGGCGCAGCCGGCGCAGGCCGCGACCGCGGCCGGGCTCTGCATGTCGTCCTGCAGCCCGAACAGCTTGATCACGTGCGGGAAGAACACCTCGTCGGATTCGAGCTCGAGCCGGCGCGCGTGGGCTCGGGCCGCCACGTCGCCGGGCCACAGGGCGGGCTCGGGGAAGCGGTCTTCGAGGTACTCGAAGATCTGGGTCGAGTCGAACAGTTCGACCTCGCCGTCGATCAGCACCGGCACCTGCCGTTTCGGATTGACCCGCAGCACCTCCGGGTGCCTGGGCTCGTAGCGGTCGTCGCGGTCGAAGGGCACCATGATGCACTCGAAGGCGAGGCCCTTTTCGAGCGCCGCGATCTGCACCTTGGCGCCGAACATGCTGAGGGGGCCGGAATAGAGCTTCATGGCCCCCGAGCCTACTTCACACCGGCCCGGAGTCCAACCGGGCGGCGTTGCGGCGGGCTACGCGCCCCAGACTTCCTGGGCGGTCTCGACCACCAGCCGCAGCTTGGCGCGCTGCGCCTCGACCGCGATGTTGTTGCCGTGCACCGTGCTGGAGAAGCCGCACTGCGGCGACAGCGCGAGCTGGTCGAGCGACACGTACTTGGCGGCGGCCTCGATGCGGGCCTTGAGTTCGTCCTTGTCTTCCATCTCGCCGAACTTGGTGGTCACCAGGCCCAGCACCACGGTCTTGCCCTTGGGCAGGAAGCGCAGCGGCCGGAAGTCGCCCGAGCGGGCGTCGTCGTATTCGAGGAAGTAGGCGTCGAGGTCCATCTCCTTCAGCAGCGCCTCGGCCACCGGCTCGTAGTTGCCGGCCGCCGCGTGCGTGCTCTTGAAGTTGCCGCGGCACAGGTGCATCGCCAGGATCATGCCCTCGGGCTTCTGCGCCACCACCTTGTTGATGAAGGCGGCGTAGCGGTGCGGCAGCTCGTTCGGGTCGTCGCCGCGCTGGCGCGCCGCTTCGCGCATCTTCTCGTCGCAGAGGTAGGCGAGGTTGGTGTCGTCCATCTGCACGTAGGTGCAGCCGGCGGCCGCGAGCGAGCGCAGCTCGTCGCCATAGGCCTTGGCGACGTCGTCGTAGAACACCGGGTCGAGTTCGGGGTACGCCTCCCGGCTGATGCCGGCGCGCCCGCCGCGGAAGTGCAGCATGGTGGGCGAGGGGATGGTCACCTTGGGCGTGTTGCCCGCCGACACCTGGCTCTTGAGGTACTCGAAGTCGGCCAGCTGGATATTCTTGGCGTGGCGCACCTTGTCGATCACGCGCATCACCGGGGGCGCGAGTTCCTCGGTGCCGTCCGGCTTGCGGATGGTGACCGGGATGTCGGTCTTGACGCCGCCGAGCTGCTCGAGGAAGTCGATGTGGAAGTAGGTGCGGCGGAATTCGCCGTCGGTGATGCTCTTCAGGCCGATGTCTTCCTGGAACTTGACGATCTCGGTGATCGCCTTGTCTTCGACCTTGCGCAGTTGCTCGGGCGTGATCTCGCCCTTGGCTTTCTGCTCGCGGGCTTCGAGCAGGTATTTCGGGCGAAGGAAGCTGCCGACGTGGTCGTAGCGGGCAGGCAGGGAAGCGTGCTGGGACATGGGATGGCTCCGTCGTAACTGGAAAAGAACGGTCGATCGTATCCGCACAGGGAATCCCTGCAATGGATACCGAAAGATCGGTATTTACCCTGGATTTGGCTGAAAACGATGGACTTTAGCGCATCACTGTATACATTGCGTATCCCATGAAAGCCGAAACCCGCCCCTTTCCGCTCGACGCCTGGTACGCCGCCGCCTATGACGTCGAGGTCGCGCATGCGCTGCTGCCGCGCACGATCTGCAACCAGAAGCTGGTGCTCTACCGCCGCACCGACGGGCAGGTCGCGGTGCTCGAAGACGCCTGTTGGCATCGGTTGATGCCGCTGTCGCTCGGGCGGCTCGAGGGCGACGAGGTGGTCTGCGGCTACCACGGCCTGGTCTACAACAGCCAGGGGCGCTGCACCTTCATGCCGAGCCAGGAGACGCTCAATCCCTCGGCCTGCGTGCGGGCCTATCCGGTGGTCGAGAAGCACCGCTTCGTCTGGGTCTGGCCCGGCGACCCGGCCAAGGCCGATCCGGCGCTGGTGCCCGACATGCACTGGAACGACGACCCCGAATGGGCCGGCGACGGCAAGATGATCCGGGTGGCGTGCGACTACCGTCTGGTGGTCGACAACCTCATGGACCTGACCCACGAGACCTTCGTCCACGGCTCGTCGATCGGCAACCGCGCGGTCGCCGAGGCGCCCTTCGTCGCCACCCACGGCGACCGCTCGGCGACGGTGACGCGCTGGATGGAGGGCATCGAGGCGCCGCCGTTCTGGGCCGGCCAGATCCACCACGCACGCGGCTACCGGGGCCCGGTCGACCGCTGGCAGATCATTCGCTTCGAGGGCCCGTGCACGGTCAACATCGACGTCGGCGTGGCCGAGGCGGGCAGCGGAGCGGTGCCGCGCGACGGGCGGCCCGGCGACCGCAGCAAGGGCGTCAACGGCTACGTGCTCAACACCATCACGCCCGAGACCGACAAGAGCTGCCTCTACTTCTGGGCCTTCGCGCGCAACTACTGCATCGGCGAGCAGCGCCTCACGCACCAGTTGCGCGAGGGCGTGGCCGGCATCTTCCGCGAGGACGAGCTGGTGCTCGAGGCCCAGCAGCGGGCGATCGACGATCGGCCGGACTACACCTTCTACAACCTCAACATCGACGCCGGCGCGATGTGGGCGCGGCGCCTGATCGATCAGATGGTGGCGCGCGAGAAGCCGCGCGCGCCGACGATCCCGATCCAGCCGGCGGGGATTTCTGCATGAGCGCTATCGCGACCCCCGAGCCCGTCGAGGCCGGCGGTTCCCACGCGGTCAAGGCCCAGCTGCGCCTGCGCGAGATGATCCTGGCCGGCGAGCTGGCCGGCGGCGCCCGCATCGCCGAGGTGGCGGTGTCGGAGCTGCTGGGCGTCTCGCGCACCCCGGTGCGCAGCGCGCTGATGCGGCTCGAACAGGAAGGGCTGCTCGAAAGCCTGCCCAACGGCGGCTATGCCGTGCGGACCTTCTCGGAGCGCGACGTGGCCGACGCCATCGAGCTGCGCGGCACGCTCGAAGGCCTGTCGGCGCGGCTGGCGGCCGAGCGCGGCGCGCCGCCGGTGGTGCTGCGCGAGGCCAGGGCCTGCCTGCGGCGCATCGACGAGCTGCTGCGCCAGCCGGCGCTCGACGATGCCGCCTTCTCGCGCTACGTCGCCTTCAACGAGGAGTTCCACCGGCTGCTCTCGGAGATGTCGGGCAGCGCGCTGATCGCCAAGCAGATGGAGCGCGTCATCAACCTGCCGTTCGCCTCGCCTTCGGGCTTTGTGGTGGTGCAGGCCAATTCGCCCGCCGCCCGCGACATGCTGCTGATCGCGCAGGACCAGCACGGCCAGGTGCTCGACGCGATCGAGAACCGCGAAGGTTCGCGTGCCGAGGCGCTGATGCGCGAGCACAGCCGGATCGCCCAGCGCAACTTGCGGGAGGCCTTGCACGGTGTCCAGAACCATCCGCTGCCGGGCGTGCAGCTGATACGCCGCAGAGCATGAAGTCATTCGCGATGAAACTGCGCTTGGAGGGGCGGGGGCGGGCTCACGCCGACGGCGTACTCTGCTCCGCGAATGTCCCCCGCCCTTCGGGCTCCTCCTTTATTTCGCTGCGCAGAGCACGCCATCGGCGTGAGCCATCACGGCCGTTGTTCATCGGCTGGAACGACCTCCTGCTACCCGTGCCGAGGGCACCGGGTGGCCCCCGCAGCGAAGTAAAGGAGGAGCCGAAGGCGGGGGACATGAGCGGAGGGGGCCACCCGGTGCCCTCGGTACGCGCCCCCCGAGTTCCGCCCCCCAAGCCCGCAGGCGCATACCGCCATGGACCCCGAAGATGAAAAGCGATATCCACTGGATGCCGGCGCGCATCAGCGCCATCAAGGACCTCAGCCCCACCGTGCGCGAATTCGTGATCACGCCCGAGTCGGGCGAGGTCGCCGGGCACGAGCCCGGTGCCCACCTGCAGGTCCAAGTACTGGTCGGCGCGCCCGGCGCGGGACGCATGCAGAACCGTTCCTACTCGGTGGTCGGCGCGCCCGACGGCCGCAGCTGGCGGATCGCGGTCAAGCGCCTCGATGACGGCCGCGGCGGCTCGCTCGCGATGTGGCGGCTGGCCATCGGCGACCGGCTGCTGGTCAGCGAACCGCAGAGCCACTTCGGCCTCGACCTGACGGCGCCCGGCTACCTGCTGGTGGCGGGCGGGATCGGCATCACGCCGCTGGTCTACATGGCGCAGCGCCTGGCGGCGCTGGCCGAGCGCGGCGGGGTCCCGGTGCGCATGCTCTACGGCGCGCGCAACGAATCCGAGCTGGCCTACCTGCCGGAGCTGCGTGCGGCGCTGGCGCCGCACCCGAGCGCCAGCGTGCAGGCCCACACCGGCGCGGCGCCGATCGACTTCGCCGCCGAGATCGCCGCGCTGCCCGCCGGCGGCCAGCTCTACACCTGCGGACCGGTGCCGATGCTCGAGGCGGTCAAGCGGGCCTGGGCCGCCGCCGGCCGGCCGCAGGCCGACCTGCGCTTCGAGACCTTCGGCAGCAGCGGCCGGCTGCCGACCCAAGCCTTCGAGGTGCGGATTCCGCGCCACGGCCTCGCCATCACGGTGCCAGCAGGCAGCACGCTGCTCGAAGCGCTCGAGGGCGCGGGCGTCCAGACACTCTGGGACTGCCGCCGCGGCGAGTGCGGCCTGTGCGCGATGGACGTGCTGGCGGTCGACGGCGAGATCGACCACCGCGACGTGTTCCTGAGCGAACACGAAAAAGCATCCGGGCGCCGCATCTGCGCCTGCGTCTCGCGCGCGGTCGGCACCATCACGCTCGACTCCGCCTGGCGACCCGACAATCCCTGAGACCCCGCATGCGTTGCGCGATGATCGCGCAGCCGTTTTACTGATCGCGCAGAATTCGCAGCCCGGGCTTGAAGCCTAGGTATTTGCCGGCGTCCGGGCCTGCTTGCATCTGGTCACAATATCCACCGTCACGCTTCCACTGAAATAGGAGAGTTCCCATGCTTCGTCGCCATCTCGTCCAGGCCGCCAGCCTGACCGCCATCGCGCTGGCCTTGCCGCTGGCCGCCCAGGCACAGGACAACACCTTCAAGATCGGGATGATCCTGCCGATGACCGGCCAGTCGGCCTCGACCGGCCGCCAGATCGAAGCCGCCGCCAAGCTCTACATGGCCCAGCATGGCGACACGGTCGCCGGCAAGAAGGTCCAGCTGATCGTCAAGGACGACACCGGCCTGCCCGACGTCACCAAGCGCATCGCCCAGGAGATGGTGGTGAACGACAAGGTCAACGTGCTGGCCGGCTTCGGCCTGACGCCGCTGGCGCTCGCAGTGGCGCCGATCGCGACCCAGTCCAAGACCCCCGAGATCGTCATGGCCGCGGCCACCTCGAGCATCACCCAGGCCTCGCCCTACATCGTGCGTTCCAGCTTCACGCTGCCGCAGGCCGCGGTCGCGATGGGCGACTGGGCACCCAAGAACGGCATCAAGTCGGTGGTCACGCTGGTGGCCGACTACGGTCCGGGCAACGACGCCGAGAAGTTCTTCGCCGAGCGCTTCGAACTCAATGGCGGCAAGGTGATCGAGAAGCTGCGGGTGCCGCTGCGCAACCCCGACTTCGCCCCCTTCCTGCAGAAGGTGCGCGACGCCAAGCCCGATGCCCTGTTCGTCTTCGTGCCCTCGGGCGCCGGCGCGGCAGTGATGAAGCAGTTCCTGGAGCGCGGCATGGACAAGGCCGGCATCAAGATGATCGGCACCGGCGACGTGACCGACGACGACCAGCTCAACGACATGGGCGAAGGCGCGCTCGGCGTGGTCACCTCGCACCACTACTCGACGGCCCATCCCTCGGCGATGAACAAGAAGTTCGTGGCCGACTTCGAAGCCGCCAACAAGAACATGCGGCCGAACTTCATGGCCGTCGGCGGCTACGACGGCATGCGCATCATCTACGAGGCGCTCAAGACCACCAAGGGCCAGGGCGGCGGCGATGCGCTGCTGGCCGCGATGAAGGGCCAGGTCTTCGAGAGCCCGCGCGGCCCGGTGCTGATCGATGCCCAGACCCGCGACATCACGCAGGACATCTACCTGCGCAAGGTCGAGAAGAAGGACGGCCAGCTCTACAACATCGAGTTCGACGTCATCAAGTCCGTCAAGGACCCGGGCAAGTCCAAGTAAGCCAGACGAAGGATTCCGGACAGCCGCATGTTGACCATTCTCTTTGACGGCATTGCCTACGGCATGCTGCTGTTCGTGCTCGCGGTCGGCCTGGCCGTGACGCTGGGGCTGATGAACTTCATCAACCTCGCGCACGGCGCCTTCGCGATGGCCGGCGGCTATCTCACGGTGTTCGCGATGCAGAAGCTCGGGGTGCCGTTCCTGCTGTGCCTGCCGCTGGCCTTCCTGGTGGTCGGCGCAGCGGGGGCGCTGCTCGAGCGCACGCTCTACCGGCCGATGTACGGCAAGTCGCACCTCGACCAGGTGCTGTTCTCGATCGGGCTGGCCTTCATGGCGGTGGCGGCGGTCGACTACTTCGTCGGCTCCTCGCAGCAGAACATCCACCTGCCCGAGTGGCTGCGCGGGCGCACCGAACTCGGCGATGGCGCCTTGCTGCTGGGCATGGGCCACTACCGCATCTTCATCATCGCGGTCTGCACCTTGCTCACCGTGGTGCTGCAACTGATCCTGTCCAAGACCCGCTTCGGCAGCCGGCTGCGCGCGGCGGTCGACGATCCGCGCGTGGCGGCCGGGCTGGGCATCAACGTCAACGTGGTGTTCCTGCTGACCTTCGCGGTGGGCTCGGGTCTGGCGGGGCTGGGCGGTGCGCTGGGCGCCGAGATCCTCGGGCTCGATCCGACCTTCCCGCTCAAGTACATGATCTATTTCCTCATCGTGGTCTCGGTCGGCGGCACCTCGTCGATCACCGGGCCGCTGCTGGCCGCGCTGCTGCTCGGCATCGCCGACGTGGCGGGCAAGTACTTCATCCCGAAGATGGGCGCCTTCACGGTCTACCTGCTGATGATCCTGATCCTGATGTGGCGACCACAGGGCCTGTTCACGCGCAAGGGGGGCAAGTGATGGACTTCCGCCAACCCTTGCTGGAGAAGGCGCGCTGGCGGCCGTGGGAATACGCGCTGTGGGTGGTGGCCTTCGCGCTGCCGCTGCTGGTGCCGTCGCATGCGCTGATGATCAATGAGATCGCCATCGTCGCGCTGTTCGCGATGTCGCTCGACCTGATCCTCGGCTACACCGGCATCGTGTCGCTGGGCCACGCGGCCTTCTTCGGCTTCGGCGCCTATACGGCGGCGTTGTTCGCCAAGCATGTGATGCCCGATCCGACGATCGGCTTGGTGGTGGCCATCGCGCTGTCGGCGGCGCTGGGCGCCGTGGCCAGCGTCACGATCCTGCGCGGCAGCGACCTGACGCGCCTGATGGTCACCCTGGGCACCGCGCTGCTGCTGCTCGAGCTGGCCAACAAGCTCGACTGGCTCACCGGCGGCGCCGACGGGCTGCAGGGCGTGGTGATGGGGCCGGTGCTGGGCGTCTTCGACTTCGACCTGTTCGGCCGCACCGCCGCCTGGTATTCGCTCTCGGTGCTGCTGCTGCTGTTCCTCTTGATGCGCCGGCTGGTGCATTCGCCTTTCGGCGCCACGCTCAAGGCGATCCGCGACAACCGGCTGCGGGCGATGGCGATCGGCATCCCCGTGGTGTCGCGGCTGGCCGTGATCTACACCGTGGCGGCGGCCGTGGCGGGCGGCGCGGGCGCGCTGCTGGCCCAGACCACCGGCTTCGCCTCGCTCGACGTGCTGGCCTTCGACCGTTCGGCCGACGTGGTGCTGATGCTGGTCATCGGCGGTGTCGGCTGGCTCTACGGCGGCATTGCCGGCGCGATCGTCTTCAAGCTGCTGCAGGACACGCTGTCGACCGTCACGCCGCAGTACTGGATGTTCTGGATCGGCCTGATCCTGGTGCTGCTGGTGCTGGTCGGGCGCGACCGGCTGCTCAAGCCCTGGACCTGGTTCGGCGCTCGCAAGGCGGTGAAGCCATGAGCGACATCGTGCTGTCCGCCACCGGCCTCGTGATGCGCTTTGGCGGCATCACGGCCACCAACAACGTCACGCTGAACCTGCGGCGCGGTGCCCGCCATGCCCTGATCGGCCCCAACGGCGCCGGCAAGACGACCTTGATCAACCTGCTGACCGGCGTGCTCACGCCCACCGAGGGCCGCATCGTGCTGGAGGGCGAGGACATCACGCGGCTGGCGCCGCACCGCCGGGTGGCGCGCGGCATGGTGCGCACCTTCCAGATCAACCAGCTGTTCGACTCGATGACGCCGCTGGAGACGCTGGCGCTGGTGGTCTCGCAGCACAGCGGCGTGGGCGCCCAGTGGTGGCGCCCGTTGGGCTCCTCGACGGCGGTGGCCGAACGGGCCGGCCAGCTGCTGGAGCAGTTCCGCCTGGCCGACGTCGCCGGGCAGCAGACCCGCCATCTGGCCTACGGCAAGCGGCGGCTGCTCGAGATCGCGATCGCGCTGGCTTGCGAGCCGCGCGTGCTGCTGCTCGACGAGCCGGTTGCAGGGGTGCCGGCCGGTGAACGCGAAGAGCTGCTCGAGACCGTGGCGGCGCTGCCGGCCGACGTCTCGGTGCTGCTGATCGAGCACGACATGGACCTGGTCTTCAGCTTCGCCGACCGCATGACCGTGCTGGTCAACGGCACGCTGCTGACCGAAGGCGATCCGGACACGATCGCCAACGACCCGAAGGTGAAAGAGGTCTACCTGGGCCATGGAGCCGCGCATGTCTGAACTGCTGCGCATCGAGAACCTGAGCGCCGGCTACGGCGAGGCCGTGGTGCTGCACGACGTCGGGCTCGCGCTCGGCGAGGGCCAGACGCTGGCGCTGCTGGGCCGCAACGGCACCGGCAAGACCACGCTGATCAACACGCTGGCGGGCGCGACGCGCCAGCACGGCGGCAGCATCACGCTAGGCGGCACGGCGCTGCACAAGCTGTCGCCGCACCTGCGGGCGGCGGCCGGCATCGGCTGGGTGCCGCAGGAACGCAACATATTCAAGTCGCTGACGGTGCACGAGAACCTGACGGCGGTGGAGCGGCCGGGCCGCTGGAATCCGCAGCGGGTCTACGAGATGTTCCCGCGGCTGGCGGAGCGCAAGGGCAACCTGGGCACGCAGCTGTCGGGCGGCGAGCAGCAGATGCTGGCCGTCGGCCGCGCGCTGGTTCTGAACCCGACCCTGCTGCTGCTCGACGAGCCGCTCGAGGGACTGGCGCCGATCATCGTCGAAGAGCTGCTGCGGGCGATCCGCCGCATCACCCGCGACGAAGGTCTGGCGGCGATCATCGTCGAGCAGCATCCGCAGGCGATCCTCGCGATCTCCGACGAGGCGGTGGTGCTCGACCACGGCACCGTGGTGCATGCGGACCACGCGGCCAGCCTGCGGGCACAGCCCGAGGTGCTGGAGCGGCTGCTGGGGGTTGGTCGATAGGGCGCATCGGCCTAAACTCACGGGCCCTTGTTGCCGGTGAAAGGGTCGAACATGGCATCGATTCGACAGGAAATCCAGGTCGCGGCCCCGGCCGAGAAGATCTGGGACGCGGTCCGCGACGTCGGCGAAATCCACCGCCGGCTGGTGCCGGGTTTCGTCACCGACTGCAAGCTCGACGGCGATGCCCGCATCGTCACCTTCGGCAACGGCGTGGTGGCGCGCGAAGTCATCGTCGACCTCGACGACGCGGCGCGCCGCGCCGTCTGGTCGGCCAGCGGCGGCCGTCTCACGCACCACAACGCCTCGCTGCAGGTGTTCGCCGAAGACGCGGGGCACAGCCGACTGGTCTGGATCGCCGACCTGCTGCCGCACGAGATGAAGCCGGCGATCGCGGGCATGATCGCCGAGGGGCTGAAGGCGATGAAGAGGACCTTGGAGAACCCCGGCATCTGACAGGAGAAGATCATGGAACTCGATGTGCGCGCCATCGACGAAACCGTGCTGGCGCTCCTCTATCTGACCCTGCATGAACGGAATCGGGCCTGGAAAGGCCATGAATGGGGGGGCGGCGGTCTGACGGAGGCCTGCACGGGCGCCCCTGGAACCGTGGCGAGTCGGTGCTAGCAATGAAAGCAATGACTACAATCGGGTTCCACGGGAGGAACGCGCGATGGCAACCCTGACGATTCGCAATCTGGAGGATCCGCTCAAGAGCCGGTTGCGTCTGCGTGCGGCGGCCCGCAACCGGTCGATGGAAGAAGAGGCGCGTCAGATCCTGAGGGCCGCGCTGCAGGAGTCGCCGCAGCCGTCGCTGGATTTGAGCGCCCGCATTCGCTCTCGATTCGCGACCCTGGGCGATGTTCAATTGCCCATCGAGGCCAGGGCTCCGGTGCGCCCGCCGCCCGACTTCGGCGACGAGGCAGCCGCGTCCGCGCCGAGCAAACCAAAGCCCGCCCCTGCGCCCCGGAAACGACGATGAGCCGCCCGGCCGCTCAGAAGGCGAATGCCGCAGCGCTGCTGCGCAGCAGCTTTTCGGCGAGCCGGAGTCTCGCTCCAAAGAAGTCCAAAGCGCCGCTCTGCGAAAGCGCTCGATGAGCACGCTTCTCGACACCAACGTCCTGTCGGAACTCTTGCGGGCGACCCCCGACCCGGGCGTGCTGAGATGGTTCGAAGCCCAACCGGCCGACACCCTGTTCGTCAGTTCGATCACGCAGGCGGAAATGATGCTTGGGGCGCGACTGTTGCCTGCAGGCAAGCGGCGTGCGGCGCTCGAAACCGCTGTTCGGGCGATGTTCGACGAGGATTTTGGGGGGCGCATACTGCCGTTCGACCCCTCGGCAGCTTGGGTCTACGCCGATATCATGAGCGCGCGGCGGGCTGCCGGTCGTCCCATCAGCCAGTTCGACGCTCAGATCGCCGCGATCGCGAGGCACCATGGTGTCCAGTTGGCGACTCGGAACGTCACCGATTTCGAGGGCTGCGGGCTCCTGGTCGTCGATCCATGGAAGTCGACATCCGGGGTCGGCAGCCGCTTGAACATGCCGACCCGCCCGCCCCGTCCGCCCCTCTAGTACCCCACCGTGAAACGCTGACGCGGATGCTTCGGGGACTCGATCTCGTCGGCCATCGCGATCGCGTAGTCCTCCATCGAGATCCAACTCTTGCCGCCGGCGTCGTTCAGCAGGCTGTTGCCGCCGACGCGGAACTTGCCCGTGCGCTGGCCCGGCTCGAAGATCGCCGAGGGCGACAAGAAGGTCCAGTCCAGGTCCTTCTCCGCGCGCAGCGCGGCCAGCATCGCGCCACCGGCGGCGGCCTCGGCCTTGTAGGCGTCGGGGAAGCCGGGCGCGTCGATCAGCGCCGCGCCGGGCGCGACCTCGAGACTGCCCGCGCCACCGACCACCAGCAGCCGCGGCACGCCGGCCTGCCGGGCGGCGGCGATCAGGGTCGCGGCGTCCGTGCCGCCCGCGAAACGGGTCGCGCTCACGAGCACGTCATGGCCGCGCAAGAGCGGCACCAGGGCGTCGAGCGCTTTCGCGTCGGCGGCGTGGAGGCTCAATCCGGGGCGGGCGTCGACGCCGTCGACATGGCGGGCGACGCCGGTCACGCTGTGGCCGCGCGCCAGCAGTTCGTCGGCGATGCGGGAGCCGGCGCGGCCGGTGATCCCGAGAAGGGCGATCTTGCTCATGGGTGTTCCTTGGGTGGTGTTGCCCGTATCGTATGTTTCTCTATCCGATCGAAAAACCGCGTAGCATGCAATGGTTTGTTGCTTGATTCGATCGAATATGGACCGCATCGTCGCCGCCGAGGTTTTCGTCCGCATCGCCGAGCGCGGCAGCATGACCGCGGCCGCCGAGACGCTCGACATGTCGCGCGCCATGGTGACGCGCTATCTTGCGCAGATGGAGCAGTGGGCCGGCGCCCGGCTGCTGCATCGCACGACCCGGCGCCTCAGCCTCACCGAGGCCGGAGAAGAAACCCTGGCGCGCTGCCGCCGCATGCTCGAGGTCGCGGCCGAGATGGCGACTGCCGCCAGCGCCTGCGCGGAAGAACCGCGCGGCCTGCTGCGGGTGGCCTGCGCGCAGTCGCTGGCCCAGGACGTGCTCGCCTCGGCGGTGGCCGACTACCTGCGCCGCCATCCCCGGGTGGCGATCGACCTGCACATCGACGCCCGGCCGGTGAACCTGATCGAGGAACGCATCGACCTCGCGATCCGCATCACCAACGATCTCGATCCGAACCTGATCGCCCGGCCGTTGGGCCGGTGCGACTCGGTGGTCTGCGCCTCGCCGGCCTACCTGGCGGCCCACGGCGTGCCGGCCAGCGTGCAGGACCTGGCAGGGCACAACTGCCTGACCTATTCCTACTTCGGCAAGAGCCTGTGGCAGTTCGAGCAGGGCGCCGAGCGCATCGCGGTGCCGGTCAGCGGCAACCTGAGCGCCAACGAATCGCAGGTGCTGCTGGCCGCGGCCATCGAGGGCGCCGGCATCGCGATGCAGCCGGCCTACTCGGCCCGCGGGCCGATCGCCCAGGGCCGGCTGGTGGCGCTGCTGCCCGACTTCGAGCCGCAGGGCCTGGGCGTCTACGGTGTCTACGCGTCGCGGCGCCAGATGCCGGCGTCGCTGCGGACGCTGCTCGATTTCCTGGTGGCGCGCTTCGCCGAGCCGGCCCACTGGCCGCCCGGCGGGGTCAGTTCTCCGGCCCGACCGCGCGGTAGAGCGCGCGCACGAAATCCGACTGCGTGATCATCCCGGCCAGGCGGCGCTCGGCGTCGATGATCGGGATGTGGTGGTGGCCGCCTTCGGAGAACAGCGGCACCAGTTCGGCCAGCGGCCGGTCCTCGCTGGCCACGCGCACCTGGCGCGTCATGATCTGGCCCACCACCTCGGGCTTGTTCGACATCACGCTGCGGGTCGCGCGGATGAAGTGGCGCAGCCGGCCGCCGATGCCCTCGTGGTGCTCCAGGTCGATCTGGCGGAAGAAGTCGGCCTGGGTGACGATGCCGACCACCCGGCGCGTCCGGTCGGTCACCGGCAGCGCCTTGATGCGGCGCTCGTGCATCAGGGTCCAGGCGTCCTGCAGGGGCATGCCGAACTCGGCCACCACCGGGTCGCGCGACATGATGTCGGCGCAGCGCACGGTGCCGAGCCGCCGGTGCCAGGATTCCAACTCGGTCTGCCGGATCAGCGATTCGAGGTCGTCGCGGCTGATGTCCAGCACCTGGTTGTAGCGCGCCAGCACGGCGTCGATGTCGGCCGACATGGCGCCCGCATCGGCCCCGGGCGGGCGCGGCGGCGCCAACTGCAGGTGCGGATAGCGGCGTCCCGTCAAGCTGTTGTAGACCACGCCGGCCAGCACCAGCAGCAGCGAATCGGCGAACACCGGGAGGAAGGCGAAAGGCAGCTCGCCGGTGTGGGTCAGCACGGCCAGCAGCGCCACCGCGCCGCCCGGCGGATGCAGGCAGCGCATGGCGAACATCAGCCCGATCGCCAGGGCGGTCGCCAGCGCGCCGGTCCAGACGGCGTCGGGCAGCCAATGGGCGCAGGCAACGCCGACCAGGGCCGCGAGCGTGTTGCCGCCGATCACCGGCCAGGGCTGGGCCAGCGGGCTGGCCGGCAAGGCGAACACCAGCACCGCGCTGGCGCCGAGCGGGGCGATCAGCCAGCCGCTGCCGCCGGCCAGCCATTCGCAGGCGAGGCCGGTGAACAGCAGGCCGATCGCAGCCCCCACGACCGCGCGCAGCCGTTCGCGCCCGTCGACGACGGTGGGCCCGGGCAGCCAGGCGCGGGCGAAGCTTCGCAGATCGAACGACCGCATCGCGTCAGGCCGCCTCGCCGGCGACCCGGCGACCGATCTCGGGCCAGCGCCCGTGCAGCCAGGCCCAGGCCACCAGGCCGACGCCCAGCATCAGCAGCGAGGTGGCGGCCAGTGCCAGCGTGGAGTGCATCACCAGCGGCGCGACCACGCCGGCGACGATGCCGTTGGCGGTCGAGCCGATGACCGCCTGCAGCGACGAGGCCATGCCGCGGCGGTCCGGGTGCAGGTCGAGCACCAGCAGGGTCACGACCGGCACCATCAGTGCCCAGCCGAAGGCGAACACCGCCAGCGGCCACAGCGCCCAGGCGGCATGCGGGGTGAAGAGTGCGTTGGCGGCCACGTTCAGGATCGAGGTCGCCAGCATGATCACGAAGCCGTCGCGGATCTGCCGCTTCGGCGCCACCTTGCCGGCCATCCGGCCGCTGGCCCAGGCGCCGCTCATGATGCCGCCGATGGTCAGGATGAAGAACCAGAAGAACTGGGTCGGCGCCAGCGCCAGGTGCTCGCCGAGGAAGGCGGGCGCGGCCAGCACGTAGAGGAACATGCCGTTGAAGGGCACGCCGCTGGCCAGCGCCAGCAGCAGGAAGCGCGGGTCGGAGCAGAGGTCCCAGTAGCCGCGCATGAGATGCCGCACCTCGAAGGGCTGGCGATGGTCCTTGTGCAGCGTCTCTGGCAGCAGCTTGAAGTTGGCGACCCACAGCACCACGCCGACGCCGACCAGGAACCAGAAGATCGCGTGCCAGCCCAGGTGCACGAACAGGAAGCCGCCGACGATCGGCGCGATCGCCGGCGCGATGCCGAAGTAGATCGTCACCTGCGACATCACCTTCTGCGCCTCTGCCGGCGGGAACATGTCGCGGATCACCGCCCGCGAGACCACGATGCCGGCGCCGGTCGACAGGCCCTGCAGGGCGCGGAACAGCACCAGTTGCCCGATGGTCTGCGACAGCGCACAGCCCAGCGATGCGACCGTGAACACCGCCAGCCCCCACAGCACCACCGGCCGGCGGCCGAAGCTGTCCGACAGCGCGCCGTGGAACAGGTTCATGAAGGCGAAGCCGAACAGGTAGGCCGACAGCGTCTGCTGCATCTCGGCGGGCGTGGCGCCGATCGAGCGCGCGATGCCCGAGAAAGCCGGGATGTAGGTGTCGATCGAGAACGGACCCAGCATGCCCAGCACCGCCAGCAGCACGGCCAGCGCCCAGCGCGGCGCGCGCCAGAGTTTGTCGGCTTCGGGGTTCATGGGCGGCGGCTCCGGTGGATTCTTGGTGTTCTTGGAAAAAAGAAGGGCGCCCGAGGGCGCCTTCTTGTCGTCTGCTTGCGAGTGCGCGCTTACAGAGTGTCGATGAAGCTGCGCAGCTTGTCCGAACGGCTCGGGTGCTTGAGCTTGCGCAGCGCCTTGGCCTCGATCTGGCGGATGCGCTCGCGCGTGACGTCGAACTGCTTGCCGACTTCTTCCAGCGTGTGGTCGGTCGACATCTCGATGCCGAAGCGCATGCGCAGCACCTTGGCTTCGCGCGGCGTCAGGCTGTCGAGGATGTCCTTGACCACGTCGCGCAGGCCGGCCTGCATCGCGGCCTCGATCGGCGCCGTGTTGCTGCTGTCCTCGATGAAGTCGCCCAGGTGCGAATCGTCGTCGTCGCCGATGGGGGTTTCCATCGAGATCGGCTCCTTGGCGATCTTCATGATCTTGCGGATCTTGTCTTCCGGGATCTCCATCTTGGCGGCCAGGATGCTGGCGTCGGGCTCGAAGCCGAACTCCTGCAGATGCTGCCGGCTGATGCGGTTCATCTTGTTGATGGTCTCGATCATGTGGACCGGGATGCGGATGGTGCGCGCCTGGTCGGCGATCGAGCGGGTGATCGCCTGGCGGATCCACCACGTCGCGTAGGTCGAGAACTTGTAGCCGCGGCGGTATTCGAACTTGTCGACCGCCTTCATCAGGCCGATGTTGCCTTCCTGGATCAGGTCCAGGAACTGCAGGCCGCGGTTGGTGTACTTCTTGGCGATCGAGATCACGAGGCGCAGGTTGGCCTCGATCATTTCCTTCTTGGCATCGCGCGAAGACGACTCGCCTTCGTTCATGCGCTTGTTGATGTCCTTCAGCTGCGTCAGCGGCACCACCACGCGCGACTGGATGTCGGTCAGGCGCTGCTGCAGTTCCTGCACCGGCGGGATGTTGCGCGCCAGCACGGCGCTCCAGGGCTTGCCGGCGGCGGCCTGCTTCTCGACCCACTTGAGGTTGAGCAGGTTGGAGGCGACGCGGTTGCCGTTCTTGTCGTAGCCGCTGAAGTCGCGGATGAACTCTTCCTGAGGGAAGCCGCACTTGTCGACGATGATGCGGCGCAGCTCGCGCTCTTTCTTGCGGACGTCGTCGACCTGGGTGCGCACCAGGTCGCACAGCTTCTCGATCGTGCGGGCCGTGAAGCGGATCGTCATCAGCTCTTCGGACAGGGCGTGCTGCGCCTTCTCGTAGGCCGGCGTGCCGTAGCCTTCCTTGTCGTAGATCTTGTGGACCTTCTCGAACAGCACGGCGATGCGGTCGAAGCGTTCGAGCGCGTCGCGCTTGAGTTCTTCGAGCTTCTTGGTCAGCGCCTTGGAGCCGCCCTTGCCGTCGTCGTCGTCTTCCTCGTCGAATTCGTCGAAGTCTTCTTCGGCCACGTAGTCGTCGGCCTCGTTGGGGTTCGAGAAGCCGTCGACGATGGTCGAGATGACGACCTTGCCGTCACGGATTTCCTGGCCCAGGCGCAGGATCTCGGCGATCGTGGCGGGCGAGGCCGAGATGGCTTCCATCATCGCCATCAGGCCGCCTTCGATGCGCTTGGCGATCTCGATTTCGCCTTCGCGCGTGAGCAGCTCGACCGTGCCCATCTCGCGCATGTACATGCGCACCGGGTCGGTGGTGCGGCCGAATTCGCTGTCGACGGTCGACAGGGCGGCTTCGGCTTCTTCTTCGGCTTCCTCGACCGTGGTGGCGGTCGGGGCGGTGTTGTTCAGCAGCAGGGTCTCGGCGTCGGGGGTCTGCTCGTAGACGGCCACGCCCATGTCGTTGAGCATCGTGACCACGACTTCCATGGTCTCGGCGTCGACCAGCTTGTCGGGCAGGTGGTCGGAGATTTCGCCGTGCGTCAGGTAGCCGCGGGTCTTGCCCAGCGTGATCAGGGTCTTCAGGCGCGAACGGCGCTTGGCCAGGTCTTCTTCGGACAGCACGGTCTCGTCGAGGCCGAATTCCTTCATCAAGGCCCGTTCCTTGGCCTTGCTGATCTTCATGCGCAGCGGCTTGACCTTTTCTTCGGTCGTGGTCGCTGCCGGCTCCTCGCCGGCCAGGTCGTCCTCGATGTCGGACAGATCGATGTCGCTGCCCGCCGATTCATTGCCGGCCTTCGGCTTGCGGCCGCGCTTGGCGCCGGTGGTGGTGCCGGCGGCCTTGGGCGGACGGCCCACCTTCTTGGCGGCGGGCTTTTCGATGGTGGGATCGGCGGAGAGAGTCGTTTTGGTGGGCACGGTTTTCACTTTCGTTGCTGCTGACGCCTTGGAGGCGACGGCACCCGTCTTGGTTGCCTGCAGCGCGGCGGTCTTCGACGGTTTTTCTGCAGCGGGCTTCTTGGCAGCGGACACGGCAGGCTTCTTTGAACTGGGCATACGACCTCGTACAACAAGATGGACCAAGCGGAATCACACGCGCCTCGAAACCCGGCGCAGGCAGGAGCACAAACACTGAGGCTGGGGGAGCGCGAGCCCCCGGCAGCCGTCAAAAGGCAAGATGTCGGGCGAACATTTGGTGTGCAGTCCTTGCGGTGTATTGACCCTTTTCCCATCGGGAAGTGCATTGCGCTTGGGGTCGGCCCGGAGGTGCTGCTGTCGCTCTTGCCTATTTTTGCTTCAACCAGACGCCCTCGAGCGTCTGGCTAAGCCTTACATTATAGCGCGCTGCCAGTTTTTCAAGCACTGTTTGTGCTCGGCCTGAGGCGATTTCGCAACTCCAGCCGGCGCGCTTCGAGCGCCTTGTAGCGTTCCAGCGCCCGCGGATCGCTGCCGACCGCCGCGATCGCCTCGCTTTGCTGGGCTTTGAGCAGGTCGTCCAGCATGTAGTCGAGCACGTTGCGCAGTTCGCGGGCCGCATCGGCCGCCTGCTCGCCCTCGGCATCGCCGATCGGACCGCCGTCCGGGCCGGTCATGACCCGCACCGCCAGCGCTTCGAAGCTCAGGCCGCGCAGGCCCTCGCGCAGCGCCGCCCAGGGCTGGATCCCATGCTCGTGCCCCTGGCTGTCGAGCCAGGCGAACAGCTGGCCGTGCTCGCCGGGCAGGTCGCAGAGCAGGGCGTGCAGCTCGTGCGACAGGGCTTCCCATTCGGCCGGATTCGACAGCACCAGCCGCGCCGCCACGTCGGCCCGGCTGGTCGGCAGCCGGCGGCCGCCCGGGGGCGGGCGGGGAGGTGGCGGCTGGCGGAACGACTTGAAGCGCTTTTTCTCGGAACCGCCGCGCGCCTGTTCGTCGAACCACTGGTCCCGGCTGGCCCAGTCCTCCTCGGTCATTTCGGAGGCGACCGGCGCGCTGGCCCGCGAAAGCGCCGGGGCTGGCGGGCGCGGCGCCGCCGGCGTCCAGAGCTCGGCCAGCTCCTGGGTGCCGAGCTGCGCGAGGGCGGCGATCTCGGCCAGCAGCTGGCGCTTGAGTGCGCCTTCGGGCAGGGCGCTCCAGAGCGGGCGGGCATTGCTGGCCATGTGGGCGCGGCCTTCGGCGGTCGACAGTTCGCAGCCTTCGCGGGCCGCCTCGATCAGGAAGCGGCTCAGCGGCGTGGCTTCGGACACGAAGCGGGCGAAGGCGTCGGCGCCGAACTCGCGGATGAAGCTGTCGGGGTCGTGCTCGGCCGGCAGGAACAGGAACTTGATGCTGCGCACGTCGGTGGCGTAGCTCAGGGCGCCGTCGAGCGCCTTGCGGGCCGCCCGCCGGCCGGCGGCGTCGCCGTCGAAGCTGAAGACCACCGATTCGGTGAAGCGGAACAGCTTCTGCACGTGCTCGGGCGTGCAGGCGGTGCCGAGGGTCGCGACCGCGTTCGGGAAGCCCAGCTGCGCCAGCGCCACGACGTCCATGTAGCCCTCCGTGACCAGCGCGTAGCCGCGGTCGCGGAAGGCCGCCCGGGCTTCGTAGAGCCCGTAGAGCTCGCGGCCCTTGCTGAACACCGGGGTCTCGGGCGAGTTCAGGTACTTGGGCTTCTCGTCGCCCAGCACCCGGCCGCCAAACCCGATGCATTCGCCCTTGACGTTGCGGATAGGGAACATCACGCGGTCGCGGAAGCGGTCGTAGCGCTTGGCTTCGCCGCCTTCCTCGGCCTCGCCGACGATCACCAGGCCGCTCTCGGCCAGCAGCGGGTCGTCGTAGTCGGGGAAGACGCTGGCCAGCGAGCGCCAGCCGGCCGGCGCGTAGCCGATGCCGAACTGCTTCGCGACCTCGCCCGAGACGCCGCGGCCCTTGAGGTAGTCGATCGCGCCGGGCGATTGCCGCAGCTGCTTGCGGTAGGCCTCGCCGGCCTTCTCGAGCACCTCCGACAAAGTGGCTTGCTTCTGCCGCTGGCCGGCGGCGCGGGCCCGTTCCTCGGGCGAGGCGTCGTCCTCGGGCACCTGCAGGCCGTACTGGCCGGCCAGGTCGTGCACCGCCTCGACGAAGCCCATGCCGGCATGCTCCATCAGGAAGCCGATCGCGTTGCCGTGCACGCCGCAGCCGAAGCAGTGATAGAACTGCTTGGTCGGGCTGACCGAGAAGGACGGGGATTTTTCGCCGTGGAAGGGGCACAGGCCCATGAAATTGGCGCCGGCCTTCTTGAGCTGGACATAGCGTCCGACGATTTCCACCACGTCCGCGCGTGCGATCAGTTCCTGGATGAAAGAAGCGGGGATGGTCATGTAGGCTCGGAACTCCAAATGATACGCAAGCCGTCAGGCCCGCGCCGGGCCCACGAACCGCCGATGGCCCGAAAGCACCGAATGATCCGCCGTTCCCTCACCCACCCGATCGGCCCCGTGCTGCGCCACCCCCTGCGTTTCATCTGGCAGGCGCTCAAGAGCTTCAAGGCCAATCAGGGCCTGCTGCTCGCGGGCGCGGTGGCCTACTACGCGCTGCTGTCGATCGTGCCGCTCCTGATCGTCAGCGTCATCGCGCTGTCGCATTTCGTCGACCAGGCGGCGCTGCTGAGTGCGGTCGGGCGCTACCTGGCCTGGCTGCTGCCCGGCCAGTCGCAGGCGATCGTCGGTGAACTGTCGAACTTCCTGACCCATGCGGAGGTGCTCGGCCCGGTGCTGCTGGTGACGATGATCTTCTTCAGTTCGCTGGCCTTCACGGTGCTCGAGGGCGCGATGGCAGTGATCTTCCACCACCGCAAGGCCGAGCATTCGCGGCACTTCCTGATCTCGGTGGTGATGCCCTACATCTACATCCTGTGCCTGTGCGTGGGCCTGATGCTGGTGACCCTTGTGACGGGCGCGCTGCAGGTGATCGGCGAGGAAAGCGTCGAGCTGCTCGGCTACAGCTGGTCGCTGTCGGGCGTCTCGGGCGTGCTGCTCTACCTGCTCGGGCTGGGCGGCGAGATCTTCATGCTGACCTCGCTCTACCTGGTGATGCCGGTCGGCCGGCTGCGCCTGCGGCATGCCTTGATCGGCGGCGTGACCGCCGCCTTGCTGTGGGAGGTCACGCGCCGGGTACTGGTGTTCTATTTCGCCACCCTGTCGCAGGTCAACGTCGTCTACGGCTCGCTCACCACCGCGATCGTGGTGCTGCTGAGCCTGGAGATCGCCGCCACGCTGGTGCTGTTCGGCGCCCAGGTGATCGCCCAGTTCGAGCGCCTGGAGCGCACCGGCAGCCTGAAGCCCGACGAGGCTGCTGATGGTGCCCTCGGCGGCCAGCCACCGGACGAGAGGGGCCACCCAGGCCGGCGCCGGGCCGCCCCAAGGCGGCCTGCGGCCCCCTCGGGGGGCAGCGACTACACGAAGTGAGGGAGCGTGGGGGCCAGTCAGGCCGGCGCCGGGCCGCCCCAAGGCGGCCTGCGGCCCCCTCGGGGGGCAGCGACTACACGAAGTGAGGGAGCGTGGGGGCCAGTCAGGCCGGCGCCGGGCCGCCCCAAGGCGGCCTGCGGCCCCCTCGGGGGGCAGCGACTACACGAAGTGAGGGAGCGTGGGGGTCAGTTCAGCGGGGCGCCAAGCGGATCGCGCCGTCGAGGCGGATCACCTCGCCGTTGAGCATGTCGTTCTCGATGATGTGCTTGGCCAGCTTGGCGTAGTCCTCGGGCGTGCCCAGGCGCGAGGGGAAGGGCACGCTGGCGGCCAGGGCGTCCTGCACCTCCTGCGGCATGCCGAACAGCATCGGCGTGCCGAAGATGCCGGGGGCGATCGTCATGTTGCGGATGCCGCTGCGCGCCAGGTCGCGGGCGATCGGCAGGGTCATGCCGACCACGCCGCCCTTCGAGGCGCTGTAGGCGGCCTGGCCGATCTGGCCGTCGTAGGCCGCCACCGAGGCGGTCGAGATCAACACGCCGCGCTCGCCGGTGGTCTCGGGCTCGTTCCTGGCCATCGCGTCGGCCGCCAGTCGGATCATGTTGAAGCTGCCGATCAGGTTGACCGTGACCGTCTTGCTGAACACCGCCAGCGCGTGCGGGCCGTTCTTGCCGACGGTCTTCTCGGCCGGCGCGATGCCGGCGCAGTTGACCAGGCCGACGAGCTTGCCGAACTGCAGCGCGGCTGCCACCGCGGCCTGGCCGTCGGCCTCCTGGCTGACATCGCACTTGACGAAGACGCCGCCGATGTCCTTGGCGACCGCTTCGCCCTTGTCGGCCTGCATGTCGGCCACGACCACCTTGCCGCCGTTCGCTGCCAGCATCCGCGCCGTGCCTTCGCCCAGGCCCGAAGCGCCACCCGTCACGATAAAAACCTTGCCGTTGATTTGCATGCCGATCTCCAAATGGTGTGGCGGCCATTATCGAAGACCCGATCGGCCATAAAAAAAGGCCCCGTCCGGAGACGGGGCCCTGAATTGGATCCCGAAGGACCCAAGGAGACAATCGCGGCCCGTTCGCAGCGGGCCTGAAATGCTTAGCGCTTGCGCGTGGCGGTCTGGGCGGTGCTCTTGGCGGCGTTCACGGCGGTGGTCTGCACGGCCTGGAAGTTGGCTTCGGCGACGTCCGAGGCTTGCTTGACAGCCTTTTGCACCGATTCGAAGGCGTTGTTGGCGGCAGCCACGGCGCTCTTCATGACGGCGACGGCGGTTTCCGAGCCGGCCGGGGCGTTCTTGGCGGCGCTGTCGACCAGGCCGACGAAGGCTTGCTGGGCTTCAGCGGCCTTGACTTCGAAAGCCTTGGTGAACTCGGCGCTGGTGCCTTGGGCGATGTCGTACAGGTGACGGCTGTAGGCAGCGGTCTTTTCGGCCAGGGGCTGGAACAGGCTGGCTTGCAGCGTCAGCAGCTCTTGCGCATCCTTGACGCTCAGCAGAGCCTGGCTGGTGCCGGCGGCTTCGGTCAGGGCGGCCTTGGAAGCGGTCACATTGAGTTCGACCAGCTTTTCGACGCCTTCGAAGGCCTTGGTGGTCAGGCCGAACAGGGTTTCGAGGTTGGCTTTTTGCGAAGAGATGATTTGGTCGGCGGTGAGGGCCATGGTGGTGCTCCAGTTGAATTGAAAATGTTGATTCACGCTTGAGCTGCCCCTTCACTTATGTTGCGGTGCAGCATGGCCTCAAGTATAGGCAGCCACGCGTTCTGGACAAGGGGTTTTTATTGCGCTGCAGCAATTTAGAACGTGTTTTCTAAAACTTGTCCATGGGAATGTTCCGAAGGCGTTGCATTCCATTTCCGCCAGGATCGCCGAGACGGCGCTGGCAGAATGCCGCGCCATGAGCGCTGTTCGACCGACCCCCCAATCCCGCAGCGGCTACCGCTGCTTTCGGCGCATCCAGACGCGCTGGGCCGACAACGACATGTACGGCCACGTCAACAACGTCGTCTACTACGCCTGGTTCGACACGGCGGTGAATACGCTGCTGATCGAGCGCGGGGCGCTCGACATCCACCAGGGTGCGACGATCGGCTTCGTGGTGGAGACCCAGTGCCACTATTTCGCCCCGCTGGCTTTCCCTCAGACCGTCGAGGCCGGCATCCGGGTGGCGCATGCTGGCAGTTCCAGCGTGCGCTACGAGATCGCCCTGTTCGCCGAGGGCGCCGAGACGGCGGCGGCGCAAGGGCATTTCGTCCACGTGTATGTCGACCGCGAAACTCAGCGGCCGGTGAAGCTGCCGGCAGCCCTGCGAGCCGTGGTGGACGAACTCAAATAGCGAAACCCCCTGCCAGTGCTCCCGGCAGGGGGTGGGTGGCTACCAAAGATCAGCCAGCCCGGAGGCGCATTACATCTTCATGGCCTTGATCTCGGCCTTGCCCTTGGCTTCATCGGCCTTGGCCTGCTTCTCGCAAGCGCTCTTGGCATCGCTCTTCAGGTCGTCGCACTTTTCCTTGGCGACTTCGTAGTTGGCCTTGACCTTTTCTTCGGCCACGTTGCGGGCGTGCGCCGGGCTCGGCTTGTACTGCTGTTCGAGTTCGGCCTTGGCGACGTTTTCATGTCCCTTGGCTTCCTTCTCGCAGACGTCCTTGGCGTTGTCCTTCAGGGTGTCGCACTGGGCCTTGGCGACCTTGTAGTCGGCCTCGATCTTTTCCTTGGCGACCTTGTATTCGTCCTGCGTCATCGCGCTGGCCTGGCCGGCGACGAAACAGGTGGACGCGATCGCAAGCATGAGCAGATGTTTTTTCATTTCGATTCTCCAGAGTTGTGATGGGGTGGGGTGGGACGTCAGACGCGTTCCATCCAGATCGCGGCGGGGGTGCGGCCATCGCGGCGTTCCCAGTCGGCGACCTGCTTTTCGGCTTCATCGCGGCTGATGCCGTGACGCTCCTGGATGCGACCGAGCAACTGGTCGCGCTTGCCGGCGATGACGTCGAAATCGTCGTCGGTCAGCTTGCCCCATTGCTCCTTGATCTTGCCCTTGAACTGCTTCCAGTTGCCTTCGACGGTGTCTTTGTTCATGACGTATCTCCTTCAGCTTCAGATGGTTGCTCGCCGGTCGCATCGCTTGCTGGCCGGCGTGGAGACACTGTCGCGTGGGGCCGCCGTCGCCCCGGTAGGACGCCCGGGGAAGGGGCCGTAGGCACTTGCCGACGCCGCCCGTGATAATCGAACGCACACCGAAATCCGGAGACCAGCGCGCCGCACCATGATCATTCACAGCCTGCTCGATACCGACCTCTACAAGTTCACGATGATGCAGGTGGTCCTGCACCATTTCCCGGGCGCGCGGGTCGAGTACCGTTTCAAGTGCCGCAACCCCGGCATCGACCTGGCGCGCTTCGCCGTCCAGATCCGCGAAGAGGTGCGGCATCTCTGCTCGCTGCAGTTCCGCGAACCCGAACTGAGCTACCTGCGCTCGATGCGCTTCATCAAGAGCGACTTCGTCGACTTCCTCGGGCTGTTCAGGCTCAACGAGAAGTACATCGACATCGTTCCCCAGCCCTCGGGCGAGCTCGAGATCAGCATCAAGGGGCCGTGGCTGCACACCATCCTGTTCGAGATTCCCGTGCTGGCGATCGTCAACGAGGTGTACTTCCGCAATACCCAGCCCCAGCCCGACCTGGCCGAGGGCCGGCGCCGGCTCGAGACCAAGATCGCCCAGCTCCAGGACGACCGGCTGGCCGACCTCAAGATCGCCGACTACGGCACCCGCCGGCGCTTCTCGAAGGACTGGCACGAAGAGGTGCTGCGCACGCTGGTCAGCCGGCTCGGCGCGGTCACGGCGCCGGCGCCGCTGCACGCGATGTCGAAGCTGCCGCAGCTCGCTGGCACCAGCAACGTGCTGTACGCCATGAAGCTCGGCCTGATTCCGCTCGGCACCATGGCGCACGAATACCTGCAGGCCTGCCAGGCGCTCGGCCCCCGGCTGCGCGACAGCCAGGTCTTCGGCTTCGAATCGTGGGCCCGGGAATACCGCGGCGACCTCGGCATCGCGCTGTCGGACGTCTACGGCATGAGCGCCTTCCTGCGCGACTTCGACCTCTATTTCTGCAAGCTCTTCGACGGTGCGCGCCACGACAGCGGTGACCCATTCCAGTGGGGCGAGCGGATGCTGGCCCACTACCTCGCGAGCCGGGTCGACCCCCTGACCAAGACCCTGATCTTCAGCGATGGCCTCACGGTGCCCAAGACCATCGAGCTGTACCAGCAGTTCCGCGGCCGCTGCCAGCTGGCCTTCGGCATCGGCACCAACCTGACCAACGACCTCGGCTACGAGCCGCTGCAGATCGTCATCAAGATGATCCGCTGCAACGACCAGCCGGTGGCCAAGCTCTCCGACACGCCGTCCAAGAACATGTGCGAGGACGAACGCTACCTGGCCTACCTGCGGCAGGTCTTCGAGATCGAGCAGCCTGCGGCATGAGGGCGCCGATCCGCTGCGGCCGCTGGCTGCGAATCGGGGTGGCCGGTGCGTCGACCCTGGCGTTTCCGGCGCTTGCCGCCGCCGCCGAGTTCGACGGCGGCAGCCTGTCGCCGCTGTGGGGCCTGCCCTTCGCCGGCATCCTGTTGTCGATCGCGCTGCTGCCGCTGCTGGCGCCCTCGTTCTGGCACCACCACTACGGCAAGGTGTCGGCCGCCTGGTCGCTGGCCTTCCTGCTGCCCTTCGGGCTGATCTACGGCGCCCCCCAGGCCGGGGCCCAGCTGGTCCATGCGCTGGTGGCCGAATACATCCCGTTCATCATCCTGCTCACGGCCCTGTTCGCGGTCGCCGGCGGCATCCATATCCGCGGCAACCTGCGCGGCTCGGCCGGCCTGAACACGGCGATCCTCGCGATCGGGGCGGTGCTCGCCAGCCTGATGGGCACCACCGGCGCCTCGATGCTGCTGATCCGGCCGCTGATCCGTGCCAACGACGACCGCAAGCACAAGGTGCACGTGGTCGTGTTCTTCATCTTCATCGTGTCGAACGTCGGCGGGTCGCTGACGCCGCTGGGCGATCCGCCGCTGTTCCTCGGCTTCCTCAAGGGCGTCGATTTCTTCTGGACCGCGAAGAACATCTTTCCCGACACGCTGTTCGTGGTCGGCGCGCTGCTGGCCCTGTTCTATGCGCTCGACCGCTGGTACTTCCGCCACGAAGGCGTCACGCCCTTCGACCCGACCCCCGACACCGGCGGCATCGGCTTCGACGGCGCCGTCAACTTCTGGCTGCTGGGCGGCGTGCTCTTCCTGGTGCTGCTGAGCGGCGTCTGGAAGTCGCCGCTGGGCTTCGACATCCACGGCACCTGGGTCGGCCTGCCGGGCCTGGTGCGCGACGTCGGGCTGGTGGCGCTGACCTTGCTGTCGCTCAAGCTCACCGCGCCCAAGGTCCATGCCGACAACCAGTTCGGCTGGGGCCCGATGGCCGAGGTGGCCAAGCTGTTCGCGGGCATCTTCCTGACCATCGTGCCGGTGATCGCGATGCTGAAGGCCGGCCTCCATGGCCCGTTCGGCGCCATCGTCTCGGCCGTCACCCGGCCCGACGGCCAACCCGACCCGGCGATGTACTTCTGGGCCACCGGCATCCTGAGCTCCTTCCTCGACAATGCGCCGACCTACCTGGTGTTCTTCAACACCGCGGGCGGCGACCCGCAGGCGCTGATGACCACCTATGCGACGACACTGGCGGCGATCTCGGCCGGTGCCGTTTTCATGGGCGCCAACACCTACATCGGCAACGCGCCCAACCTGATGGTCAAGGCCATCGCGGAGAGCCGCGGCGTGCGCATGCCGAGCTTCTTCGGCTACATGCTGTGGTCGGGCGCGATCCTGATCCCGCTGTTCATCCTCACCACCTTCATCTTCTTCCGCTGACCATGACCCAAGCCAAAGTCCTCGTCGCCCGTTCGATCTTCCCCGAGACCATCGCCCGGCTCCAGGCCCACTTCGACGTCGAGGCCAACCAGGCCGACGACGACTGGAGCGCGGCCCAGCTGATCGAGAAGCTGCAGGGCAAGCAGGGCGTCTTCACCACCGGCAGCGAGCGCATCGACGGCGCGCTGCTCGCGGCCTGCCCCGACCTGAAGATCTGCGCCAACATGGCCGTGGGCTACAACAACTTCGACCTCGACGCCATGACCGCGCGCGGCGTGCTGGGCACCAATGCGCCCGACGTGCTGACCGAGACCACGGCCGACTTCGGCTTCGCGCTGCTGATGGCCACGGCGCGGCGGATTGCCGAAAGCGAGCATTTCCTGCGCGCAGGCCAGTGGAAGAAGTGGCGCTACGACATGTTCTCGGGCTCCGACATCCATGGCTCCACGCTCGGCATCATCGGCATGGGACGCATCGGGCAGGGCATCGCGAAGCGCGGTGCGCTCGGCTTCGGCATGAAGGTGATCTATCACAACCGTTCGCGGCTCGATGCCGCGCTCGAAGCCGAGTGCAAGGCCAGCTACGTCGGCAAGGAAGAGCTCCTCAAGACTGCTGACCACGTCGTCCTGGTGGTGCCCTACACGCCGGCTTCCCACCACACCATCGGCGCCGCAGAACTGGCGCTGATGAAGCCGACCGCGACCTTGGTCAACATCGCGCGCGGCGGCATCGTCGACGACGCCGCGCTGGCCGTTGCGCTGCGCGAGCGCCGCATCGCCGCCGCCGGCCTCGACGTCTTCGAGGGCGAACCCAAGGTGCACCCCGACCTGCTGACCGTTCCCAATGTGGTGCTGACGCCCCACATCGCGAGCGCCACCGTGCCGACCCGCCGGGCCATGGCCGATCTCGCGGTCGACAACCTGATCGGCTTCCTGGTCGACGGCAAGCCGGTGACGCCGCTGAACCCCGCGGTGCTGGGGGCACGCTGAGCCCGTGACCGAGACCTGGATCCTGCTGGCCCTCGCGGCCTTGAATATTGTCCTCCTGCTGTGGCTGCTGCTGCGGCCCGCACCGCCTTCCGACCATTCGGCGCTTCTGGCCAGCAACGAGCGCATCGAACGCGAACTGCGCCATGAGATCGGCGAATCGTCGCGCGGCGCGCGCCAGGAAAGCGCGCAGGCCTTCGCCACCTTCCAGCGCGCCTTGCTGCACCAGGGGGCGGAGTCCACGCGCACCCAGAACGCCCAGATCGACGCCTTCGCGCAGCAGCTCGCGCTGTTGCAGAAGACGCTGGCCGACACCCTCAACACCCAGCTCCAGGGGCTGTCCGAGTCCAACGCCCGCCGGCTCGCCGAGGTGCGCGCGACGATGGAAACCCAGCTCGCGCAGCTGCAGCAGAGCAACACTGCCAAGCTCGACGAGATGCGCCAGACCGTCGACGAGAAGCTGCAGAGCACGCTCGAGGCGCGGCTCGGCGAGAGCTTCAAGCAGGTGGCCGAGCGGCTCGAGCAGGTGCACAAGGGGCTGGGCGAGATGCAGTCGCTGGCGGTGGGCGTTGGCAGCCTCCAGCGGGTGCTGACCAACGTCAAGACCCGCGGCGTGTTCGGCGAAGTGCAGCTCGAGGCGCTGCTCGAGCAGGTGCTGACGGCCGAGCAGTTCGCCCGCCAGGTCGAGACCAAGCCGCGCAGCGGCCAGCGGGTCGATTTCGCGGTCCGCTTCCCGGGCCGCGGCGGCGACGGCGCGCCGGTCTGGCTGCCGATCGACGCCAAGTTTCCGCGCGACGACTACGAGCGCCTGATCGACGCCCACGAGCGGGCCGACGCAGCGGCCGCCGAGCTGGCCGCCAAGGCGCTCGAGGCGCGCATCCGCAGCGAGGCCAAGTCGATCGCCGACAACTACCTGGCGGCGCCGCACACCACCGATTTCGCGATCCTGTTCCTGCCGGTCGAGAGCCTCTACGCCGAGGTGCTGCGCCGGCCCGGCCTGATGGATGCCATCCAGCGCCAGCATCGCGTGACGCTGGCCGGCCCGACCACGCTGCTGGCCATGCTCAACAGCCTGCACATGGGCTTTCGCACGCTGGCGCTGGAGCACCAGGCGTCCGAGGTCTGGAAGGTGCTGGGCGCGGTCAAGACCGAATTCGAGCGCTACGGCGAATGGGTGGCGCGCATCAAGGAGCAGGTGGCCAAGGCCTCCGACACGCTCGACAAGGCCGACACCCGGGCCCGGCAGATGCGGCTGGCGCTGCGCAAGGTCGAGGCGCTGCCCGAGGCGCAGACCCAGGCCTTGCTGCCGCAGGCCGACGACGAGGACGCCGCCGCCCCGTGAACCCTGGATTGCTTCGCCTGATCCTGGCGCAGGTCTGCCTGCATGCCGCGATGACGGGCACCCGGCTGGCGGCCCCGCTGCTGGCCTTGCGCGACGGCTACAGTCCGGCGGCCGTCGGGATGCTGCTGGCGCTGTTCGCGCTGACCCAGGTGTTCCTGGCGCTGCCCGCCGGCCGCTTCGCCGACCGGCACGGGCTGCGGCTGCCGCTCACGATCGCAGTCGTGGCGGCGACCACGGGTGCGGCGCTGGCCGGGGCTTTCCCGGTGTTCCCGGTGCTCTGCGTGGCCGCTCTGCTGACGGGCGGCGCGACCGGCATCGCCGTGATCGCGCTGCAGCGCCATGTCGGCCGCGCGGCCACCAACCCGACCCAGCTCAAGCAGGTGTTCAGCTGGCTGGCGATCGCGCCGGCCGCGGCCAACTTCGTCGGCCCCTTCGCCACCGGGCTGCTGATCGACCACGCCGGCCCGGTGCCCGGAGACATGATCGGTTTTCGCGTGGCCTTCGCGCTGCTGGCGCTGCTGCCCATCGCCTGCTGGCTGCTGGCGCGCGGCACCGTCGAGTTGCCGCACATCAGCCTGCCGGCCGGCGCGCCCAGGCCGCGCGCCTGGGACCTGCTGGCCCAGCCGATGTTCAGGCGGCTGCTGTTCGTCAACTGGATGCAGTCGGCCGCCTGGGATGTCCATACCTTCGTGCTCCCGCTGCTCGGTCACGAGCGCGGCCTGAGCGCGTCGATGATCGGATCGATCCTCGGCGCCTTCGCGGTCGCGGCGGCCGCCATCCGCGTCGTGCTGCCGCTGGTCGCATCGCGTTTCAGCGAGCGCAGCGTGATCGCGGCATCGAACGTGGTCACGGCGCTGGTCTTCGCGGTCTATCCGCTGATGACCAGCGCGCTCGGCATGGGCGCCTGCTCGGTGGTGCTCGGCATCGCCCTCGGCGCCGTGCAGCCGATGGTGATGAGCATGCTGCACCAGATCACGCCGCATGCGCGCCACGGCGAGGCGCTCGGCCTGCGCGTGATGACGCTCAACGCCTCGAGCGTGGCGATGCCGATGCTGTTCGGCGCCGCCGGCGCGCTGATCGGCGTCGCCGGCGTGTTCTGGATCGTCGGCGGCGTGGTGGCCGCGGGCACTCGCTCGGTGTGGGGCCTGCAGGTGCCGCCGCGCGGCGAGTAGCTACAGCTTGTAGAAGGTCTTGATGTAGTTCCAGGCGTCCTGGGGCGCGTCGACGTACTCGATCAGCTTCACGTCGTTGGGCGAGATCACGCCTTCCTCGGCCAGGAACTCGAAGTTGATGAGCTGCTTCCAGTAGTCCGAGCCGAACAGCACGATCGGCACCGGCTTGGCCTTCTTGGTCTGCACCAGCGTGATGACCTCGAACAGCTCGTCGAGCGTGCCGAAGCCGCCCGGGAAGGCCACCAGCGCCTTCGCCCGCATCATGAAATGCATCTTGCGGATCGCGAAGTAGTGGAACTTGAAGCTCAGCGCCGGCGTCACGTAGGGATTGGCTTCTTCTTCCATCGGCAGCGCGATCGCCAGCCCGACCGACAGACCGCCGCCCTCGTAGGCGCCGCGGTTGGCGGCCTGCATGATGCCGGGCCCGCCGCCGGTGCAGACGAAGAGCTTGTCCTGCGGTTCACGGTCGTTGCTGTACTGCGCCACCAGCTTGCCGAAGGCGCGCGCCTTCTCGTAGTAGTGCGAGCTGCGCGCCAGCTTGCGCCAGCGGTCTGCGGCCACGCTGTCGCCGGCGGCCTCGGCCTGGGCGATCAGCGCGCCCGATTCCTCCTCGCTGCGGAAGCGCGCGCTGCCGAACACCACCACCGTGTTCTCGATGCCGTGGGCGCGCATCTCGAGGTCGGGTTTCATGAGTTCGAGCTGCATGCGCAGGCCGCGGGTTTCGCGCCGCAGCAGGAATTCCGGGTCGGCGAAGGCCAGCCGCGAAGGATCGGTGTGCAGCGGCAGTCCCTTGTCCGAATGGGCCTGCAGGGTGGCCCAGGCGTCGGCGAGCCGCTTGTCGTGAAGGTCGTGAGTGCTGTGGTTGTCCATGGTCGTGCGGGGGAAGGCGGATTCTGGATTGTGCGCGTTGCAGGTTTCGGGCCCGTTGCGGCCGCGCATCAGGGACCGGGACGCAAAAAAGGCTCCCGCGGGAGCCTTTTTGCAGGGTGGCGGTCGGTCAGACGCGCTTGCGGTATTCGCCGGTGCGGGTGTCGATTTCGATCTTGTCGCCCTGGGCGACGAACAGCGGCACGCCGATCTCGAAGCCGGTCGAGATCTTGGCCGGCTTCATGACCTTGCCCGAGGTGTCGCCCTTGACGGCCGGCTCGGTCCAGGTGATTTCGCGCTCGACGCTGGTCGGCAGTTCGACCGAGATCGCCTTGCCGTCGTAGAACACCACTTCGACCGGCATGCCGTCTTCGAGGTAGTTGAGCGAGTCGCCCATGTTCTCGGCTTCGACTTCGTACTGGTTGTACTCGGTGTCCATGCAGACGTACATCGGGTCGGCGAAGTAGGAGTAGGTGCACTCCTTCTTGTCGAGCACGATCTGGTCGATCTTGTCGTCGGCCTTGAACACCACTTCGGTGTTGAAGTTGGCGATCAGGCTCTTGAGCTTCATGCGCACGGTGGCGGAATTGCGGCCGCCACGGCTGTATTCGGTCTTCAGGACGACCATCGGGTCCTTGCCATGCATGATCACGTTGCCAGCGCGGATTTCTTGAGCGATTTTCATAATCAGGGTCTCTGGATGTTGGCCGCTCGTGCACTGTAGGGCTCGGCCCTCTGGCGCATTCACCGCGGCGGGTTCAGCGGAAGCTTCGATCGGCGTTCGGTCCAGGGGACACCTGGGTCGGAAGCGCCGTCGGAATTCCGCAAAGCCCGCAATTTTAGCTTTTTTGGGCGACGAATCGCCGAAGTCGGGTCAAAAGGTCGTCCTGCGCGAGCAACCGGGCGCGCGCCGCCTCCGTGGTTTCGGCCCAGGACGCCAAGGTGGCGGGGTCCAGGAGAGGCAGGTCGCCGTCCTGGATGCCGCTCCACAGGTGATGAAAGCCGCGCAGCGTCGGCGGCGCCTGCAGCCAGTCCAGGAAGGCGTCCAGTTTCTCGTGGTGGGCGTCGTCGTCCTGCGGATAGATCTGCCAGACGAAGGGGGCGCCGGCCCAGAGCGCACGCACCAGCGAATCCTCGCCGCGCACGAAGTTCAGGTCGCAGGCCCACAGCAGGTGGTCGAACTCCGGCTGCGGCAGGGTGGGCAGCCAGCTGATGGCGAGGGCGCCGCGCCGGGGCGGGCCGGGCGGCAGGGCGGCCGCGGCGCGCCCGGCGGTGACCAGCAGGCGGGTCGGCTCGGCCGCGCGCTCGAATTGCGCCAGCAGCGCCTCGAGGGCCGGCGGTTCGTAGCAGAACAGCGAGACCACCCGCTCGCCCTGCCAGTCGATGCCCTGGCGTCGGAACCAGGCGGCGCGGTCGAAGCGGGCGCGTCGCCCCATGAGGTCCGGCCCGCGCAGCAGCCCGCCCGTGCGCTCGGTGAACCCCGGGTAGAAGAAATACTTGGTCAGGCCCGCGCCGGGGGCCCGGAACACGGGGGAGGGCAGGCCGTGCAGGCGTTCGACGTAGGGCTCTGCGGACAGGTATTCGAGGTTGATCCAGTGGCGGCGGGCGCCCTCATGGCCCGCATGCTCGGCGAAGCGGGCAATGACCTCGGGGGCGGGATCGCAGCCGAAGGCCTCGATCAGCACGTCCGGCGCCGCCTCCGAAGCGGCCCGCGCCGCGTGGGTCGGGGTCCAGGGAACGACCGTGACGCCATCGCATCCGCCGGGTGCCATCCAGGCCAGCGCCGACGGGTCGTCGATCCAAAGGCGGACGGTGTCGTCCGGACCGGCCAGCGATGTGGCCAGCCGCCAGCAGACGCCTACGTCGCCATGGTTGTCGATCACCTTGCAGAAAATGTCCCAGCGCATCGCGGGATACTCTACAGCCCTCCACCCGAAGACACCGGAGACAGCCCCCATGTCACAACACTCGGCCGACATCCTCTGGCAGCGCGGCGACCAGGATTTTCTCGGCAACCGCTACAGCCGCCGCCACGCCATCCGTTTCGACGGCGGTGCCGAATGGCTGGGCTCGTCCTCGCCGCACGTGGTGCCCGTGCCGCTGTCGGACGCCGCCGCGGTCGATCCCGAAGAAGCCTTCGTCGCCTCGCTGTCGAGCTGCCACATGCTGTGGTTCCTGTCGATCGCGGCCTCGCGCGGCTTCTGCGTCGAGCGCTACGCCGATCACGCCAGCGGCAAGATGGGCCGCAATGCCGAAGGCAAGATCGCGATGACCGTCGTCACCTTGCGTCCCGAGGTGCAGTTCTCGGGCCAGAGCCAGCCGTCGACGGAACAACACGAGGCGATGCACCACTCGGCACATGACCAGTGCTTCATCGCCAACTCGGTCAAGACGGACGTGCGCTGCGAGCCGGTGATCGCGGCCTCCTCGCAACCCTGAGAACGATGCCTGAGACCCCTTCCGTCCATTCCGACCAACTGCTCAGCGAAGTGGCGGCCCTGCCGCAGCTGCCGGGCGTCTACCGCTACTTCGACGCCCAGGGCGGCGTGCTCTACGTCGGCAAGGCGCGCAACCTCAAGAAGCGGGTCGCGAACTATTTCCAGAAGAGCCACGGCGGCACGCGCATCGGCCACATGATCTCGAAGATCGCCCGCATGGAGACCACCGTGGTGCGCTCCGAGGCCGAGGCGCTGCTGCTCGAGAACAACCTCATCAAGTCGCTCAAGCCGCGCTACAACATTCTTTTTCGCGACGACAAGAGCTACCCTTATCTCAAGATCGCGTCGCACGAGTTCCCCAGGCTGGCCTACTACCGGGGCTCGGTCGATCGCAAGCACCGCTATTTCGGCCCGTACCCCAGCGCATGGGCGGTGAAAGAATCGATCCAGCTGCTGCAGAAGGTCTTCAAGCTGCGCACCTGCGAAGACACGGTCTACGCCAACCGCGCCCGGCCGTGCCTGCTCTACCAGATCAAGCGCTGCACCGCGCCCTGCGTCGGCCACATCACGCCCGAGGCCTATGCCCAGGACGTGGCCAACGCCGAGGCCTTCCTGATGGGCGACACGCAGGCCGTCCTGACCCAGCTCGAGGCGCGCATGATGGCGCATGCCGAGAAGCTCGAGTTCGAGCAGGCGGCCGAGCTGCGCAACCAGATGTCGGCCCTGTCGCGCGTGCTGCACCAGCAGTCGATCGAGATCGCTTCCGACAAGGACGTCGACATCCTGGCGGTCAAGGTGCAGGGCGGCAAGGCCTGCGTGAACCTCGCCATGGTGCGGGGCGGGCGGCATCTGGGCGACCGGGCCTACTTCCCGGTGCATGTCGAGGATGCCGCGCAGATGCAGCACGCCGAGGGCGAGGGCGACGACGGCCCGCCGCCGCCGGCCGACGCGGTCGAGGTGCAGGTGCTCGAGGCCTTCATCGCCCAGCACTACATCGACGTCCCGGTGCCGGCCACGCTGGTGCTCAGCGAGCTCGTCAGCCGCGAGCTGATCGAGGCCGTGTCGCAGCAGTCGGGCACCCGTGTCACGGCGGTCTTCCAGCCGCGCGAGCAGCGCCGCCATTGGCTCGAGATGGCGACCAAGAACGCCGGGCTGCAACTGGCCCGCCTGCTGGCCGAAGAAGGCTCGCAGCAGGCCCGCACGCGGGCGCTGGTCGATGCGCTCGAACTGGCGCCCGACGACCTCGACAATTTCCGCGTCGAGTGCTTCGACATCTCGCACACCGCTGGCGAGGCGACCCAGGCCTCGTGCGTGGTGTTCGAGCACCACGCCATGCAGAACCGCGAATACCGGCGCTACAACATCGAAGGCATCACGCCGGGCGACGACTACGCCGCGATGCGCCAGGTGCTGCACCGGCGCTACGGCAAGCTGGCCGAGGCGATGGCGGCCGAGACCGAGGCGCCGCCGGCCGGCGATGCCGCGGGCGTCGGCACCGACGCCAAGCCGGGCACGCGGACCGCGCGGATGCCGGAGCTGGTGCTGGTCGATGGCGGCAAGGGCCAGGTGTCGATGGCGCGCGAGGTGTTCAGCGAGCTGGGCCTGCCGCTGTCGCTGATCGTCGGCGTCGAGAAGGGCGAGGGCCGCAAGGTCGGCCTCGAGGAACTGGTGTTCGCCGATGGCCGCGAGAAGGTCTACCTGGGCCGCGACTCCGCGGCGCTGATGCTGGTGGCGCAGATCCGCGACGAGGCGCATCGCTTCGCCATCACCGGCATGCGCGCCAAGCGCGCCAAGGTGCGGGTCGGCGGCAGCCAGCTCGAAGACATCCCGGGCATCGGCCCGAAGCGGCGCGCGCGCCTGCTGCAGCGCTTCGGCGGCATCCGCGGCGTGGCGGCGGCGAGCGTGGAGGACATCGCGTCGGTCGATGGCATCGCCTTCGACCTGGCCGAAGAGATCTACCGCGCTTTGCACTAGGCCTGCGGCCCCCTTGGGGAGCGTGGGGGCGATCCAGGCCGGCGCCGGGCCGCCCCAAGGCGGCCTGCGGCCCCCTTGGGGGGCAGCGAGCCACACGAAGTGAGGGAGCGTGGGGGCGATCCAGGCCGGCGCCGGGCCGCCCCAAGGCGGCCTGCGGCCCCCTTGGGGGGCAGCGACCCACACGAAGTGAGGGAGCGTGGGGGCGATCCAGGCCGGCGCCGGGCCGCCCCAAGGCGGCCTGCGGCCCCCTCGGGGGGCAGCGAGCCACACGCAGTGGGGGAGCGTGGGGGCGATTCCTCCGGCCCCTATACTCCAGCGCAATGTTCTGGACTCTGCCAACGATCATGACCTGGACGCGCATCGTCGCGATCCCCCTGATCGTGGGCGTGTTCTATCTGCCGCTGGACGTGCCGATGCGCAACTGGATCGCGACGGTGATGTTCATCGTCTTCGCGGCCACCGACTGGCTCGACGGTTTCCTGGCGCGCCGGCTCAAGCAGACCTCGGCCTTCGGCGCCTTCCTCGATCCGGTGGCCGACAAGTTCCTGGTCTGCGCCTCGCTCCTGGTGCTGGTCCACCTGAACCGCGCCGACGTCTTCGTGGCGCTGATCATCATCGGCCGCGAGATCGCGATCTCCGCCCTGCGCGAATGGATGGCGCAGATCGGCGCCAGCAAGAGCGTGGCGGTCCACATGGTCGGCAAGGTGAAGACCGTGGTGCAGATGGTCGCGATCCCGTTCCTGCTGTTCGACGGCGTGCTGTTCGGCTGGATCGACACCGGCACCTGGGGCCAATGGCTGATCTGGCTGTCGGCCGTGCTCACCGTCTGGTCGATGGTCTACTACCTGCAAAAGGCGATCCCCGAAATCCGGGCCCGCGCGAAATGAGCGCTGCGGCCCGGTCGACGGGCTGGCTGCGGGCCATGCCGGCGGTATTCGTGCTGATCTGGAGCACCGGCTTCATCGTGGCGCGCTTCGGCATGCCCCATGCGCCGCCGCTCAAGTTCCTCGCCGTGCGCTATGCGCTCTCGATGGTCTGCTTCCTGGTCTGGGTCCGCTGGGCCCGCGTCGCGTGGCCGCGCGATCGTCGCCAGTGGGGGCATCTCGCCGTCATCGGCGTCTTGATGCAGGCCGGCTACCTCGGCGGCGTCTGGGCCGCGGTGCGGGCCGGCATGGGGTCCGGGCTGGTCGCGCTGCTGGTCGGTATCCAGCCGGTGCTGACCGCCGTCTGGCTCAGCATGTTCGGCGGCCGGATCACGCGGCGCCAATGGACCGGGCTGCTGCTCGGATTCGGCGGCCTGGTGCTGGTCGTGTCGCGCAAGCTCGGGCAGGGCGGGGAGGTCAGCGCACTGACCATGGGGCTGGCCTTGCTGGCGCTGTTGTCGATCACCGCCGGCACGCTGTACCAGAAGCGTTTTCTCGCGCCCTGCGACGTCCGCAGCGCCAGCGCGATCCAGATGGCCGCAGCCTTGATCGTCACCTTGCCGTTCGCGGCGCTCGAGCCCGACAGCATTCACTGGAACCTGGCCTCGGGCGGCGCCATGGCGTGGTCGGTGCTCGCGCTGTCGCTGGGCGGCAGTTCGCTGCTCTACATGCTGATCCAGCGCGGCACCGCCACCGCGGTGACCAGCCTGCTCTACCTGGTGCCGCCGTGCACGGCCGTGATGGCCTGGCTGCTGTTCGCGGAACCGATCACCGCCCTGACCCTGGCCGGCATCGCGATCACCGCGGTGGGCGTCAGCCTGGTCGTCAAGTAGGCCCGACGGCCTTCCACGGCTCGGCCCGAAAACTCTCGACCAGGAAATCGATCAGCAGCCGCACCCGGCGCGGCGTCTTGGGACGCCAGGGTGCGATCCACTGGATGTCGGCATCCGGCATCGCATGCTGAGGCAGCACGCGCACCAGTTCGCCGGAGGCGAGCTGTGGCGCGATGTCCCACAGGCTGCGCAGCATGATGCCGTGGCCCGACAGGCACCAGTCGCGCACCATCTCGCCCGAGTTGCTGGACAGCGGGCCGCGCACCCGCACCCGCGCGGTGCTGCCGTCCCTGGCCTGGCGCAGCGTCCACAGGGCGAACTCGCGCTCGCCGCCGACGCTGTTCTCGCGCGCCACCAGGCAGTCGTGCGCCGCCAGCGCCGCCACGTCGGCCGGCATGCCGCGGCGCGCGAGGTAGTCCGGGCTCGCGGCCAGCACCCGCTGGTTGCGCGCGATGCGCCGGCTGACCCAGTCGCCGGCCAGGCGATGCTGCGGCGCCCAGAGCCAGACCGCGCCGTCGAAGCCCTCGGCGACGAGATCGGGCAGGGCCTCGACCAGCTGCAGCTGGATTTCGAGCCCGGGGTGGCGCTGGTTGAAGCTCGCCAGCGCCGGGCCCAGCCAGCGGCGGCCGAAGCCGAAGGTGCCGGCCAGCCGCACCGGCCCGCTGAGTTCGCTCTGGCGTTCGCCGAGCTCGTTTTCGAGCGCTGCGAAGCCTTCGAGCAGGCCCTTGGCATGCTGGCACACGGTTTCGCCCTCGGCGGTGGCGCTGAGGCGGCGCGTGGTGCGCTCGAACAGCCGCTGGCCGAGCCGGGCCTCCAGCGCGCCCAGGCGCTTGGTCACCACCGACGGGACCACGTCGAGCGCGAGCGCGGCGCCGGCCAGGCTGCCGCGGCTGCGGATCGCCAGCACAAGCTCCAGGTCACTGCGTTCCATTCATGCCATTTCGGAAATTATCAATTGGCCCATTGTTGCTTGATGCCACGAGTGGCGCAACGCACAATCGACCCATGTTCGATGCCTTCACCTCCTTCGACCTGACGCGCAATGGCGTCAAGGTGCATGGCCGCATCGGTGGCCGCGGCGCGCCCCTGCTCCTGCTCCACGGCCATCCGCAGACGCACGCCAACTGGCATCGGGTGGCACCTCGCCTGGCCGAGCAGTTCACGGTCGTCCTGGTCGACCTGCGCGGCTACGGCGACTCGGGCCGGCCGCCCGCCGACGAGGCCCATTCGAACTACAGCAAGCGCGAGATGGCGCTCGATGCGCTGCACGCCATGCGCGCGCATGGCTTCGAACGCTTCGGCGTGCTGGCGCACGACCGCGGCGCGCGCGTCGCCCATCGGCTGGCGGCCGATCACCCGCAAGCGGTCGAGCGGCTGATGCTGCTCGACATCGCGCCGACGCTCGCGATGTACGAGAACACCTCGGAGGCCTTCGCCCGGGCCTACTGGCACTGGTTCTTCCTGATCCAGCCGCCGCCGCTGCCGGAAGCGCTGATCGAGAGCGATCCGGTCCGCTATATCCGCAGCGTGATGGGTGGACGGCACGCGGGTCTCGCGCCTTTCACGCCCGAGGCGCTGGCCGAATACGAACGCTGCGCCGCGATCCCCGGCAGTGCGCAGGCGATCTGCGAGGACTACCGTGCGTCGGCCGGCATCGACCTCGACCACGACCGTGCCGATATCGCCGCCGGCCGCAGGCTGGCACAGCCGCTGCGTGTGCTGTGGGGCGCGCACGGCGCGGTCGGGCGCTCGTTCGACGTGCTGTCGCTGTGGCGCGAGCGGGCCGACGACGTCGCCGGCGGCGCGCTGCCGTGCGGCCACTACATTCCCGAGGAAGCGCCGGCCGAGTTGCTGGCCGAGGCGCTTGCTTTCTTCAACGCGAACCCAAGGATCGAGACATGAGCACCCAACGCATCGCAGTCATCGCCGGCGACGGCATCGGCAAGGAGACCATGCCCGAGGGCCTGCGCGTGCTGGATGCCGTCAGCCGCAAGTTCGGCATCGACCTCAAGTTCGACCATTTCGATTTCTCGAGCTGGGACTATTTCGAGAAGCACGGCAAGATGCTCCCCGACGACTGGAAGGACCAGATCGGCGGCCATGACGCGATCTACTTCGGTGCCGTCGGCTGGCCCGAGAAGATCGCCGACCATGTGTCGCTCTGGGGGTCCCTGCTGCTGTTCCGGCGCGAGTTCGACCAGTACATCAACCTGCGGCCGGCCCGCCTGATGCCCGGCATCGTGGCGCCGGTGGTGCGGCGCGACGGCACGCCGCGCGAACCCGGCGAGATCGACATGTACATCGTGCGCGAGAACACCGAGGGCGAATACTCGAGCATCGGCGGGCGCATGTTCGAAGGCACGGCGCGCGAGATCGTGATCCAGGAAACCGTGATGTCGCGCGTCGGCGTCGACCGGGTGCTGAAGTTCGCCTTCGAGCTGGCTGCGTCGCGGCCGAAGAAACACCTCACGAGCGCGACCAAGTCCAACGGCATCTCGATCACCATGCCCTACTGGGATGAGCGCGTGGCGGCGATGGCGAAGCACTATCCGGGCGTCGCGCTCGACAAGTTCCACATCGACATCCTGACCGCGCACTTCGTGCAGCGGCCCGACTTCTTCGATGTGGTGGTGGCGAGCAACCTGTTCGGCGACATCCTCTCCGATCTCGGCCCGGCCTGCACCGGCACCATCGGCATCGCGCCCAGCGCCAACCTCAACCCCGAACGCACCACGCCGTCGCTGTTCGAGCCGGTGCACGGGTCGGCGCCCGACATCGCCGGGCGGGGCATCGCCAATCCGATCGGCCAGATCTGGTGCGGCGCCATGATGCTGGAGTTCCTGGGCCACAAGGCGGCGCACGACGCCATCCTGGCCGCGATCGAGAAGGTGCTCGCGCCCGGCAGCGGTGCCCCGCGCACACCGGACATCGGCGGAACCGCGCGAACCGCCGATCTGGGCCAGGCCATCGCCGAGGCGCTTTGAAAATCGGTTCGCCAAAACGCCACTAAAATTGCGGTCCTCGCTGCGTTTCACGGGGCTGCGTCGTATTGACACCCCCGAGACCAGTGGTTGTAATCCTTGTCGGCAGCGCGCTGCCGGCGCGTCAGAGCTGCCACCCACCTGCTGTACCCACCCCCGTGGCGTCGCCACGGGGCTGGCGCCGCTTCTGACGACCCTGATCAACAATTTTCTGCAAGGGGCCCTTGTGAACAAAACCGAACTGATTGAGCACATCGCAAAGAACGCCGACATCTCCAAAGCCGCTGCCACGCGGGCACTCGAATCCACGATCGGCGCCATTCGTACCACGCTCAAGAAGGGCGGCTCGGTCTCGCTCGTCGGTTTCGGCACTTTTGCAGTCGGCAAGCGCGCTGCCCGGACCGGTAGGAATCCCCGCACCGGCGACGCGATTAAAATCAAGGCCGCCAAGATTCCCAAGTTCCGTCCCGGCAAGGCGCTCAAAGACGCGCTGAACTGAGACCATCGTTTGAAGGTGGGGTGCTTAGCTCAGTTGGTAGAGCGGCGCTCTTACACGGCGTAGGTCGGGGGTTCGAGCCCCTCAGCACCCACCACCCGATGCAAAGGCGAACGGATCGTTCGCCTTTTTTCTTGCTGCGTCAATTTTCGTCCTAGAGAGTGCTCAAGCATGTTTGATTCCTTCCGCAAGTACAACAAGATCATCATGGTGTTCTTGTTCTTGCTGATCATTCCCTCGTTCGTGCTGTTCGGCGTCGATCGCTACCAAGGCGGCGGCCAGGGCGAGAAGGTCGCACGCGTGGCCGGTACCGACATCACGCGGCCCGAGTGGGATGCCCAGCATCGCAACGAGGTCGACCGGATTCGCCAGCAGGCGCCCACCATCGACCCGGCGATGCTCGACTCTGATGCGGCGCGCTACGCCACGCTCGAGCGCATGGTGCGCGAGCGGGTGCTCGCGGCGGCAGCCTCGAAGTCGAACATGTCGGTGTCCGAGGAACGGCTGGCGCGGCTGTTCGCGGCCGATCCGGGCCTGGCGAGCTTCCGCACCGCCGAGGGCAAGTTCGATCGCGAGACCTTCATTCGGGCGACCGGCCGCACGCCCGAGCAGTACGAAGCCTCGGTGCGCGCCGACCTGGCGACGCAGCAGGTGTCGCTCGGGGTCTCGGGCACGGCCTTTGCCACGCCGGCCCAGGCCGCGGTCACGCTCAACGCCTTCTACGACCGCCGCGAGATCCAGGTCGCGCTCTTCAAGCCGGCCGACTTCGCGTCCAAGGTCAGCGTCAGCGACGCCGATCTCGAGGCCTTCTACAAGGCCCATACGGCGCAGTTCCAGCAGCCCGAACGCGCGAAGGTCGAGTACCTGGTGCTCGATCTCGAAGCCGCCAAGAAGAACATCGCCGTGAGCGAGGCCGACCTGCGCAGCTACTACGACCAGAACGCCGCCCGCTTCGGCTCCAAGGAAGAGCGGCGCGCGAGCCACATCCTTATCGCGGTGCCGCAGGGCGCGCCGGCCGCCGAGCGCGAGCAGGCCCGCAAGAAGGCCGAACAGCTGCTGGCCGACCTGCGCAAGGCACCCAACACCTTCGCCGACGTGGCGCGCAAGAATTCGCAGGACCCGGGTTCGGCGGAGAAGGGCGGCGACCTCGACGTCGTGACCCGCGGCGCGATGGTCAAGCCCTTCGAAGATGCGCTGTTCGCGCTCAAGAAGGGCGAGATCAGCAGCGTGGTGGAGACCGAGTTCGGCTATCACATCATCCAGGTCAACGACATCAAGCCGGCCGTGGTGCCGCCGTTCGACAAGGTGCGCGCGACCATCGAGAACGAAGTACGCAGCCAGCAGGCGACGGCGGAATTCGCCAAGGCCGCCGAGGCTTTCACCGACATCGTCTACCAGCAGCCCGACAGCCTGCAGCCGGCGGCCGACAAGCTCAAGCTGACGATCCAGACCGCCAGCAATGTCGCCCGCACGCCCCTGCCGGGCGCCACCGGCGCGCTGGCCAGCCGCAATTTCCTGAATGCGCTGTTCGCGCCCGACACGTTGGAGCGCAAGCACAACACGGAGGCGATCGAGATCGGTGCCAATCAACTGGCCTCGGGCCGGGTGGTGCAGTACGAACCGGCGCGGGCATTGCCGCTCGACGAAGTCAAGGACAAGGTGCGCACCCAGTTGGTCGCCGAGCGTGCGGCGGCGCTGGCGCGGGCCGAGGGCGAGGCGAAACTGGCCGCCTGGAAGGCCGATCCGGCCGGCGCCAGCTTTGGCGCTCCGGTCACGGTGTCGCGGCTCGACCCCCAATCGCAGCCGCTGCCGGTGATCGAAGTCGCGCTGCGGGCCGACACCGGCAAGCTGCCGGCACTGGTCGGCGCCGATCTGGGTGCCCAGGGCTATGCCGTGGTGCGGGTGATCAAGAACGTGCCGCGCACGCCGCCGGCGCCCGAGATGGCCAAGCAAGAGACCGAACAGTACGCCCAGGCGGTGGGCGGGGCCGAGACTGCCGCCTACTACAACCTGCTCAAGAACCGCTTCAAGGCCGAGATTCTGGTGCCGAAGCCTGCAGATTCGACGGTGGCCGCCGGACGCTAGCTTTTTTCACGCTACAATTGATGGCTTAGCGGTGGCTGTAGCTCAGCTGGTAGAGTCCCAGATTGTGATTCTGGTCGTCGTGGGTTCGAGTCCCATCAGCCACCCCAAAGACATTCGTCAGCAAACAGGCACTTCGGTGCCTGTTTTGCTTTGTGCGCCCGCCCGACGACCCGCCGCGGGAGATTGGCGCTCCAATCAAGCCCCGAACATGCCTGCCATTGACGCAAACCCGTAGTCGAGCCGGGGTGTTTTTTTCATCGGCCCGGCTTGCGGCAATTGGGATTTGAATTAAAATTTTGGCTTTCCAATTAGAGGATAAGCACAGATGGCTTCAACCCTTGCCGACATCAATTCCCAGATCAAGAAGCACGACGAGCAGATCGCGCAATTGCGCAAGCAAGCCGAAGATCTGCGGAATCAGGAGCGGGCTGGCGTTATCGAAGAGCTGCGCAAGAAGATCGCTGAATACGGCCTGACCGCCAGCGATCTCAAGCTCGGCGCGCGCGCCGGCAAGCGCAGTGCCACCACGGCGGCGCCCAAGAGCGCCGCCAAATACCGCAGCCCGACCGGCGAGACCTGGTCCGGCGGCCGTGGCCGCAAGCCGCGCTGGATCACCGAAGCCCTGACCGCCGGCAAGTCCCTGTCCGATTTCGAGATCAAATAACCCCGGCGGTCCTCGCCAGGCCAGCAGGCCCATCAAAAAGCCCCGCATCGCGGGGCTTTTTGCTTCCCGAGGCCGGCCTAAGCCTGGCCCGTTGGTGAAACACCGCGGAACCGGCTCCGCCGGGCCGCTGGTGTTGCCCCCGGTCGGGGGTGGGCGCCCGGACACGAAGTGCCGGGCAACCTGGGGGCGAGCTCAATTCACCATGACCAGCTTGCCCTTGACGCCCCGTGAACCCATGTGCGCATAGGCCGCCTTGAGTTCGGACATCGGCATGGTCTGGTCGATCACGGGCTTGATCCTGCCCTGGCCGTACCAGGTGGCCAATTCGGCCATCATCTGCGCATTGGCCTTGGGCTCGCGGCGGGCGAAATCACCCCAGAACACGCCGACCAGCGAGGCGCCCTTGAGCAGCGTCAAATTCAGCGGCAGCGAAGGAATCGGGCCGGCCGCGAAACCGACGACCAGATAGCGGCCGCGCCAGCCGATGGAGCGGAATGCGGGCTCGGCGAATTCACCGCCGACCGGGTCGTAAATCACATCCGGGCCCTTGCCATCGGTCGCTGCCTTGACGGCATCGCGGAAGCCATTGGGCAGTACATGTGTGGTGTAGTTGATCGTGGCATCGGCGCCAATCGACTTGCAAAGCTCGCATTTCTCGTCGGTCGATGCGGCTGCAATGACGCGGGCGCCAGCGGCCTTTGCAATTTGGATGGCCGCGGTGCCGACGCCGCCGGCGGCTCCCAGCACCAATACGGTTTCGCCGGCCTTCAATTGGGCCCGATCCATCAATGCATGCCACGAAGTCGCGTAGATCATGATGAACGCCGCGGCGTCGACATGGCCGAAGCCTTCCGGCAATGGCATGCACAGCGCCGCGGGGGCCAGCGTGTGGGTGGCGAAACCGCCGGTGCCGGACAGGCAGGCGACGTTCTGGCCGACCTTCAGGTGCGTCACGCCTTCGCCGACCGCGGCGATCACGCCGGCATATTCGGATCCGGGGACGAAGGGCAGGGGCGGCTTCATCTGGTACTTGTTCTGCACGATGAGCAGGTCCGGGAAATTGAGGCTCGCGGCCTTGATTTCGATCAGCACCTGTCCCGGGCCCGGATTGGGCGTGGGCAGTTCTTTCCAGGTCAGCGCCTCGACGCCGACGGGGTTCTCGCAGAGCCATGCGTGCATGCTCGTCTCTCCTGTGATTGAGTCTTGGGGCAACGGAAAATCCGGGCCATGATAGGCGGCTGTCCCGGTCGCCGCGTGTCCCTGCCGTGACCCCACCCCCGCCTACAATCGCCGCCACAGACTGACGCCATGAAGATACTTATTTCGAACGACGATGGTTTCCAGGCGCCCGGCCTCGTCGCCCTGCACGACGCGCTGAAGGACATCGCCGAGGTCGAGGTCGTGGCCCCCGAGCACAACAACAGCGCCAAGTCGAATGCCCTGACATTGGCGGCGCCGCTGTACGTGCACAAGGCGCACAACGGCTTCCGCTACGTGACCGGCACGCCCGCCGATTGCGTGCACATCGCACTCAAGGGACTGCTCGACTACCGGCCCGATCTGGTCGTGTCCGGCATCAACAACGGCGCCAACATGGGCGACGACACCATCTATTCGGGCACCGTCGGGGCCGCCATGGAGGCTTATCTCTTCGGCATTCCGGCGATCGCCTTCTCGCAGATCGAGAAGGGCTGGGCGCACGTCGATGCCGCCGCGCAGGTGGCACGCCGGCTGGTCCAGCAGATCGAGCGCGAGAAGCTGATCGGCGGCAACCCCTTCCTGCTCAACGTCAACGTGCCGAACCTGCCCTTCGATGAATTGAAGCCGGTCAAGGTCTGCCGGCTGGGCCGCCGCCATGCGGCCGAGAAGGTCATCACGCAAGACAGCCCGCGCGGCGAGACCATGTACTGGATCGCAGGCGCCGGCGGTGCCAAGGACAGCGGCGAAGGCACCGATTTCCACGCCACCGCGGCCGGCCACGTGGCCCTGACGCCGCTGCAGATCGACCTCACCGACCACGCGAACCTCGGGGACTGGAACGACACCATGGCGCGTGTCGCGCGCAGCGCGGCGGGAGGCTGACCTTGGCAAGTCAACGGCCAGGTTTTCCGGTACGCCTGACGCCTACGGCCTCCGCGGCAACGCGCGGACGAATGCCTGCGGTGCCGGTCAAGTCGCTCGTTCCGACCACGCCCTCGATGGCGTCCGATGCGGTGCGGGCGCGGATGGTCCAGCGGCTCGCGGCCCAGGGCATCGCCGACGCCCGCGTGCTGCGCGCCATGGGCACCGTCGAGCGCCACCTGTTCGTCGACAGTGCGCTGGTCAACCAGGCCTACGAAGACACCAGCCTGCCGATCGGGCTGGGCCAGACGATCTCGAAGCCGAACGTGGTGGCGCGAATGATCGAACTGCTGCTGGGCGCTCCGGCGCTGGCCCACAAGCCCGGCGAGCGCCTCGGACGCGTGCTCGAGATCGGCACCGGCTGCGGCTACCAGGCGGCGGTGCTGAGCCACGTCGCGGCCGAGGTCTACAGCATCGAGCGGCTGCGCGGCCTGCACGAGAGGGCGCGGGTCAACCTGCGCCCGTTCCGTCTGGCGACGGTCCACCTGATGCTGGGCGACGGCATGGTGGGCTACGCGAAGGGCGCGCCTTATGCGGGCATCATCGCTGCTGCCGGCGGCGAGGCGGTGCCCGAGGCCTGGGTCGCGCAGTTGGCGGTCGGCGGCCGGATCGTCGCGCCGACCCAGTCCGCGAGCGGCGGCCAGGCGCTGGTCGTCATCGACAAAACCGCCCGCGGCCTCGAGCGCCGCATTCTTGAGGCGGTCCACTTTGTCCCCCTAAAATCGGGAATTGCTTGAAGGGAAATAACACAATGCAGGGTATTGGCAATCGGAGCTGGCTCGCCGGCGTGATGCTGGTGGGTGCGCTCGTGATTGCGGGGTGTGCCGCACCGCGCGGTCCGGTGCCGGTCGAAGACCGCGGCACCATGTCGCAGGCGCCGGGCGCCGCGGCCCCCGGCTCGGGCGTTCCGGGCGGGCCCCCGATCACCACCGATGCTTCCGGCAAGCCGCTGCTGGGCATCGAGAACTACGGCAAGCCCGGCTACTACGCAGTGCGCCCGGGTGACACCATCCGCCGCATCGGCATCGAGACCGGCCAGACCTGGCAGAACATCGCGCGCTGGAACAATCTCGACAATCCGGACCTGATCGAAGTCGGCCAGGTGCTGCGCGTGATCCCGCCGACCGGCGCGTCGGCCACTGATGCCACCACGCGGCCGGTGACCCAGCCGATCGTCGCCCCGGCCACGTCGGCGGCTGCTGCTGCTGCTGCTGCGGCGGCGGCGTCGACCCCGACCGGTGCCACGACTCCCGCCCCGGCAGCCGGCGCGGCCACCAAGCCGCCGGCGCCCGTCACGGCATCGCCGACGCCGCCGGCAGCGGCGTCGGGCGACGAGGACGTGGGCTGGATCTGGCCTGCGCAGGGCTCCTTGATCGCCGGCTTCGACGAAGCCAAGAACAAGGGCCTCGACATCAGCGGCAAGGCGGGCGACTCGGTGCTGGCCGCGGCGGACGGCCGCGTCGTCTATGCCGGCGCCGGTTTGCGTGGCTACGGCAACCTGATCATCCTCAAGCACAACAACACCTACCTCACGGCGTATGCGCACAACCGCACCCTGCTCGTGAAGGAAGACCAGTCGGTGCAGAAGGGCCAGAAGATTGCCGAGATGGGCAACAGCGACGCCGATCGCGTGAAGCTGCACTTCGAGATCCGCCGCCAGGGCAAGCCGGTCGATCCGGCCCGCTATCTGCCGGTGCGCTGATGCCATGGCCGCCACTCGCCCTCATCGCACCGCGGACGTGCGGCGAGCGGCGGGCAACGGCGGCGTTCTTCCCCTGGCGCGGATCGCCGAATCCGACCCGGACGACAGGGTCGGCGAGGCGCTGCCCGGCGAGCTGGGCGCCAGCGACTCGCTGACGCTCTACCTGCGCGAGATCCGCCGCACCGAGCTGTTCACGCCCGACGAGGAATATCGCACCGCCTGCGCCGCGCGCGGCGGCGACTTCGCGGCGCGGCAGTCGATGATCGAGCACAACCTGCGCCTGGTGGTCAACATCGCCAAGGGCTACCTGGGCCGCGGCGTGCCGATGGCCGACCTGATCGAGGAGGGCAACCTCGGGCTGATGCACGCGATCAACAAGTTCGAGCCCGAGCGGGGCTTCCGGTTTTCCACCTACGCGACCTGGTGGATCCGGCAATCGATCGAGCGTGCCGCCATGATGCAGGCCCGCGCCATCCGCCTGCCGGTGCACGTGGTGCGCGAGCTGCACCAGGTCATGCGGGCGCGCCGCACGCTCGAGGGCGATGCCGAGTTCCTGTCCCGCCGGCCCGATGGCGTGCGGGTCGAAGACCTGGCCGCACTGCTGGGGCGCGAAGTCCAGGACGTCGCCGACCTGCTGGCGCTGGCGGAGGCGCCGCGTTCGCTCGATGCCGGCAGCGAGCGCGGCGACGACAGCTTCACGCTGGCCGACACCGTGGCATCGGACGACGAGGGCGGCGACCCCACGGGCGTGACGCAGACGCACGAGGTCGAGCAGCTGCTGGGTCGCTGGATCCTGGCGCTGAGCGAGCGCGAGCGCGAAGTGCTCGAAGGCCGCTTCGGGCTGCATGACCGCGATCCCGAGACGCTCGAGGTGCTCAGCCTGCGGCTGGGCCTCACGCGCGAACGGGTGCGGCAGATCCAGAACGAGGCCCTGGCCAAAATGCGCCGGCAGCTGGCGCGCGCCGGCGTGCAGCGCGATGCCCTTCTGTAGGGGCGGGTCCCGGAGGTCCGCCGCCGCCCTGAGACAATCCGGGGATGACGGAAGCTACAGACAAAAAGGAAGCGCCCGCTGCGCACGATGAATGGCTGCGGGTCGAGTCGCTCGACCTCGACGCCCAGGGCGTGGCGCACAAGGCCGACGGCATGGTGGTCTTCATCGAGGGCGCCTTGCCGTTCGAGGAGGTGCGCCTCAACGTGCACCGCAAGAAGAACAACTGGGCCCAGGGCACGGTCACCGCGATTCGCAAGGAATCCTCCCAGCGCGTGCGCCCCGGCTGCCCGCATTTCGGCCTGCACCCGGGCGCCTGCGGCGGCTGCAAGATGCAGCACCTCGATGCGGCAGCGCAGGTCGCCGTGAAGCAGCGTTCGCTCGAGGACAACCTCTGGCATCTCGGCAAGGTGCGGCCCGAGAACGTGCTGCGGCCGCTCGAGGGGCCGGCCTGGCACTACCGCTACCGGGCCCGGCTGTCGGTGCGCCACGTGGTCAAGAAGGGCACCGTGCTGATCGGCTTCCACGAGCGCAAGAGCCGCTACCTGGCCGACATGCAGGTGTGTCCCGTGCTGCCTTCGCAGGTCAGCGCCATGCTGATGCCGCTGCGTGCGCTGATCGGCTCGATGGATGCGCGCGAGACCTGTCCGCAGATCGAGCTGGCCTGCGGCGACTCGCCCGGCGGGACCGGCCTCGGCGTGATCGCCCTGGTGCTGCGGCACCTGGAGCCGCTGTCCGCGGCCGACGTGGCGCGCCTCAAGGACTTCGCCGCGGGCAACGAGGGCGTGCAGTGGTGGCTGCAGTCGAAGGGGCCCGAGACCGTCAAGCTGCTCGAAGAAGGCGGACCGGCGCTGGCCTACGCGCTGCCCGAGTTCGGCGTCACGATGCCTTTCAAGCCGACCGATTTCACCCAGGTCAACCCGCACATCAACCGGGTGCTGGTCGGGCGCGCGCTGCGCCTGCTCGACGTCCGGCCCGACGAACGCGTGATCGACTGGTTCTGCGGCCTCGGCAACTTCACGCTGCCGCTCGCCAGCCGGGCCCGCGAGGTGCTCGGCATCGAGGGCAGCGACACGCTGGTGGGGCGCGCCGGCGCCAACTACGAGCGCAACCGCGCCGCCGTGCCCGGCCGCCGCGCGCTGTCGCCGACGACCTTCGTCGCCCGCAACCTGTTCGAGATGACGCCGGCGATGCTGGTGGCCGACGGTGCCGCCGACAAGTGGCTGGTCGATCCGCCGCGCGAGGGCGCCTTCGCGCTGGCCAAGGCGCTCGCCGACCTGCACCAGCAGGTCGAGCCGCACGACGGCGGCTGGGCGCCGCCGAAGCGCATCGTCTATGTCAGCTGCAACCCCTCGACGCTGGCGCGCGATGCCGGCCTGCTGGTGCACCAGGCGGGCTACCGCTGCACCCATGCGGGCGTGGTGAACATGTTCCCGCACACGGCGCACGTCGAGTCCATCGCGGTCTTCGAGCGGGCATGAAAAAGGGCCCCTCGGGGCCCTTTGGCGAACACGGAGGAAAGGGGCTCAGTCCCTTTCGCCGCCGAAGATGCCGAGCAGGGCCAGCAGGCTCTGGAACACGTTGAACAGGTCCAGGTACAGCGCCAGCGTGGCACTGATGTAGTTGGTCTCGCCGCCGTCGATGATCTGCTTCAGGTCGTACAGCATGTAGGCCGAGAAGATGCCGATGGCCGCCACCGAGATGGCCAGCATGCCGGCGCTCGAGCCGACGAAGATGTTGATGATGGCGCCGAACATCAGCACCAGGGCGCCGACGAAGAGCCACTTGCCCATGCCCGACAGGTCGCGCTTGATCACGGTGGCGAGCGAGGCCATGACGAAGAACACGCCGGCGGTGCCGCCGAAGGCCGTCATGATGAGCTCGGAGCCGTTCCGGAAGCCCAGCACCATCGCGATCAGGCGCGACAGCATCAGGCCCATGAAGAAGGTGAAGCCGAGCAGCACCGGCACGCCGGCCGCCGAATTCTTGGTCTTCTCGATCGCGAACATGAAGCCGAAGGCGCCGCCCATGAAGACCATCAGGCCCAGGCCGCCGGTCAGCGAGCGGGTGATGCCGGTGGCGACGCCCAGCCAGGCGCCCAGCACGGTGGGCAGCAGACTCAGGGCCAGCAGCCAGTAGGTGTTGCGCAGGACGCGCTGGCGCTCCGCCTGCGGCAGCGTCTGGCCGTAGCCGACGGAGGTGTCGAGGGTGTTGAGGCGGTCGTTCATTGCTGAAGCTCCTGGTTGGCTGCAACGCTGCAGGTGGGCGCATTCTAGGGGGCTGCAAGGCCGGGCCGGCAGAAAAACCCCGACATCGAACATTCCTGCCTTCGCCGGGGTCGGCCCCCATCCTGAACGCTATGCTTGCGGGTTGCTCAACTTTCCTGCAAGACCATGAAGACCAAATCCTTTCTCGAACTGTCCGACCTCAAGGCGATCGCCGCCGCTGCCGAGGCCGAGGCGCTCAAGAACAACTGGGCCGTGACCATCGCGATCGCCGACGACGGCGGCAACCTGCTGTGGCTGCAGCGCCTCGACGGTGCAGCGGCCCTGTCGTCCCACATCGCGCCGGCCAAGGCCCATACCGCGGCCATGGGGCGTCGCGAGAGCAAGACCTACGAGGACATGATCAACGGCGGCCGGACCTCGTTCCTGACCGCGCCGGGCGTGCAGGGCCTGCTCGAAGGCGGCGTGCCGATCGTCAAGGACGGCCAGGTCATCGGCGCCGTCGGCGTCAGCGGCGTCAAGTCGAACGAGGATGCGCAGATCGCCAAGGCCGGTATCGCCGCGCTGGGCCTCTGAAACAGGGTCACGCCAAACAAGAACGCCGTCCTGCTGGACGGCGTTTTTCTTGGGGCTCAACGTGAAAAAAAGCTTGGCTGGTCGGCGAACCGTTGGCTAGCAAAAAACGACCCTTCGGAGATGAATCTCCTCGAGTCGCCCCACGATGAAACTTGCGCGAGGGGCGTGGCCGATCCTATTTGGTCAGGATCAGCTTGCCGAGTTTGGTGGCTTGCAGGCGGTACAGCGAGCCGTTGTGAAGGATCCCGACGGCCTTGCCGCCCTTGAGCAGCTCGGCGCTCTCGAACAGGGGGGCGGGGCGGGCCGTTTCGGCAGCAGCACGACCGCCGCCTGCGTGATCCAGCGAGGGATGGTTCAGCACGGTGAAGGCGTTGGGTGTTGCGGACATTGATGACTCCTGATTCGAATCGGTTCGTTAATGATAACCATTCTCAATTAAAAGTCAATCGCGGCGATCGGTTTTTTTGACTTGCACGCCGCGCTTGCCGCGCTTACTTGGCATCGGGCTCGGTGATGAAGCCGATCTTGCGCACGCCGGCTTCCCGGGCCGCCGACATGGCCTTCGCCACGCGCTCGTAGCGCACCGCCTTGTCGCCGCGGATGTGGAGTTCGGGCTGCGGTTCCTTGGCCGCCTCGGCGGCCAGCCGGCCGACCAGTTCGGCGTCTTCGATCTTCTGTTCGTTCCAGAAGTAGCTGCCGTCGGCCGCCACGGTGAACACGATGTTCTGGGGCTTGGTCTGCTCGGGCTCGCTGGTGGCGCGCGGCAGATCGATGTTCACGGCGTGCTTCATCACGGGCACCGTGATGATGAAGATGATCAAGAGCACCAGCATGACGTCGACCAGCGGCGTCATGTTGATCTCGTTCATGACCTCGTCGGGTTCGTCCTGGGTTCCGAAAGCCATGGCGGTCAGACCTTCTTGAGGGGCACGACCGTGGCTTCGCCGCCGCTCTGGACACGGGCGCCGGTCACGAAGTAGGCGTGCAGGTCATGCGCGAAGCTGTTGAGCTTGGTCAGCACGAACTTGTTGCCGCGCACCAGGGCGTTGTAGCCCAGCACCGCGGGGATCGCGACCGCCAGGCCGAGGGCCGTCATGATCAGCGCCTCGCCGATCGGGCCGGCCACCTTGTCGATGGTCGCCTGGCCGGCGGAGCCGATGCTCATCAGCGCGTGATAGATGCCCCAGACGGTGCCGAACAGGCCGATGAAGGGCGCCGTGGAGCCCACCGATGCGAGCACCGCCAGGCCGGTCTGCAGCCGTGCCGTGAACTCGTCGATGCCGTTGCGCAGCGCGCGGGTTATCCAGTCGCTGACATCGAGCGCGTCATGCAGGTGGGCCTTGGTGTTGCGATGGTGGGCAGCGGCTTCACGGCCTTCGAGCGCCAGCGCCCGGAAGGGGTTGGCGTCGTCCTTGCCGAGCTTGGCGAGCGCGGTGGCGAAGTCTTCGCTGTGCCAGAAGTCCTGCGAGTGCTTTGCGAGGCGCTTGTACCGGACGACGTCGATCGCCTTGATCAGGATCACGATCCAGGAGGCGAGCGACATGCCGATCAGCAGCAGCGCGACAGCCTTGGTGACGAAGTCGCCTTGCTGCCAGACATTCATCAGGCCGAATTGGGAATCCATATGAAACTACTCCAAGAAAACTATTTGAGAACCCAGTTGATCGGCACGTTGAACTCCATCGGCTCAACAACCCCATTGCGTTTGCCCGGCACGTAGCGCCAGCTCATGACGGCCTGACGTGCCGCGTCGTCGAGGCGGTCATAGCCGCTCGACTGCTTGATGCTGGCCTCCTTGGGAAGCCCGTCGACCCCGATCAGTACCCGCACGATCGTCTTGCCCTGTTCGCCGAGCCGCTTGCTCATGGCGGGATAGACCGGCTTGGGGTTCTGCAGGTAGTCGGCATCGGTCGACGGCAGCTGCACCGAGGGCGGGGCGGGCGGCGCCGGCGGCGGCGCGGGCGGTTCCGGCGGGGCGGGAGGGGCCGGCGGGGCAGGCGGCGGGGGCGGTTCGATGCTGCCGGTGGGTGCGTTCGGCGCCGGCGTCGGCTTGGGCTCGCGGATCGCCTGCGGGCGCGGCGGCGGCGGCGTCTTGGCGACCTGGGGCTTGGGGGCGGGCGGTGGCGGCGGAGGCGGGGGGAGTTCCTTCGGCTTCGGCGGCTCGATGAACTCGCTCAGGATCTCGACCGGGATCACCACCTCGGCGGCGCGGCGCAGCAAGCCGCTTTGCAGGGCCCAGAGCGCCGCGACGTGGAACAGCACCACGCTGCCGGCGATGATGGCATTGCGCGACAGGCCAAGGGCCGAGGGAGGCGGGGAAAAGCGGTCAGACACGATCAACCATTCGAATACGAGAGGCGCAAAGAGTGCCTCGTGGCAGCAGAACCGCTACACCGAAAAATCTACTTGCGAAAAATCCACCAGACCGAGCTGGCGACCAGGATCAGGCTGCCGCAGACAGCCGCGAAGAGTTCCATGCGTTGCTTTCCTTGATGGAATTGGCAAGCTGGATCGCCTGGGCGCCGGTGTCGCGGTGGAGCGCGGCGACCGGATGCGAGGCGCTGCACTGCGCGACCACGTCGCGCGCACAGCCTTCGCACTGGCCGCATTGGGTGGCGACGCCGAGTTCGAACTGCACTTCGTCGAAGGTCATTCCGGCGCGTGCATGGCGCGCGATTTCACGGTCGGAGACTCGGCGGCAGACGCAGACGATCATGGCGGTGAAGGCGGCTTTTGGCTGGCTTGATTGAAGAGGACTCGATTATAAATACGAATTCTTCGCATTTGCAATAACTATCCGACCCGCAGGGTCGGGAAGTTGCCCGCCCCTGCCTAGACTTCCGACCACATCCGAAGCAGGTTGTGATATTGCCCGGTGAGCGCCACCGATTCCTCGCACTCGCCGAGCCGCCCGCGCAGCTTCTGGATGACCTGGTCGAGTTCGAACAGCATGGCGCGCTGGCGCTCGTCGCGCACCATGCTCTGCAGCCAGAAGAACGAACAGACGCGGGAGCCCCGGGTCACAGGGTGGACCCGGTGCAGGCTGCTGGACGGGTAGAGGATCAGGTCGCCGGCCGGCAGCTTGACCTCGTGCGTTCCGTAGGTGTCGACCACCTCCAGTTCGCCGCCCTCATAGTCCTCGGGGTCGCACAGGAAGAGGGTGCATGACAGGTCGGTGCGCAGTTGCTCGCCGGTGCCCGGGACCGCGCGCACCGAACCGTCGACGTGCAAGCCGTAGTGCTCGCCGCCTTCGTAGCGATTGAACAGCGGCGGCACGAAGCGCAGCGGCAGGGCGGCGGCGAAGAACAGCGGATTGCGCGACAGCGCCGCCAGGATGACCCGGCCCAGTTCGCGGCCGATCGGCGATTGCTCCGGCAGCTGCCGGTTGCGCTTGACCTGCGCCCCCTGGTCGCCGACGGTCTCGCGGCCATCGACCCAGTCGGTGGCGTCCAGGGTGGCTCGAATCTTGTGCACCTGTTCGGCGCTCAGCACATCGGGCACGTGCAGCATCATCTTCAGCAGTCCTCAAAGAAAAAGCCCCGGCAGGCCGGGGCTCGAGTGTCGCACCGCGAAGATGCGCGCGGGTTGATCGGCGTCAGAACGCGAAGTTGGCCGTCAGGCGTGCCGAACGCGGAATGCCCGGCGTGTAGCGGTAGCCGCTCTTGTTGATCGCCGCCACGTACTGCTCGTCGAAGATGTTGTAGACGTTCAACTGCAGCTCGACGTTCTTGTTGATGCGGTACGAGGCCATGGCGTCGAACACCCAGTAGGCGTCCGTGTAGGCCGGGGTGCCGATCGCGCCGTCGGTGCCGCGGTTGAGCTTGCCGTTGTAGCGTGCGCCGCCGCCGATGGTCAGGCCGAAGGGCAGCTGGTAGCTGGTCCACAGCGTGAAGGCGTTCTTGGGCGTGTAGGCCAGCACGTCGCTGCCGTCCGCGGTCACGGCCGGACCGCTCACCACCGAGGTGTCCATGGTGGTGAAGCCGGCGCTGACGCCCCAGTTGTCGGTGATCGCGCCGGCGGCGCCGAGTTCGATGCCCTGCACGCGCTTCTTGCCGGTCTGGTAGTACAGCAGCGTGGTCGGGTCCTGCACCACTTCGTTCCTGACCTCGGTGCGGTAGAGCGCGGCGGTCAGCGACAGGTGCTTGTTCAGCACGTCCCACTTGGTGCCGACCTCGTAGGTGGTGGCTTCCTGCGGCTGGAAGTCGACGCGCGAGGCGCTGCTGCCGGTGCCGCCGGCGGCCAGCGCGAAGTTGGCGCCGCCCGGGGGCTGGGCGGAGGTGCCCCAGGCCGCGTAGATGCTGCCGTTCTCGGCCGGCTTGTAGACCACGCCGAGCTTGCCGCTCCAGAGGTCGCCCGAGGTCGACAGGTCGGTCGGGGTGATGGCACGCGACGGCAGCGTCAGCGCGGTCGCGCTGTAGTCGGTGGTGTAGTGGTCATAGCGCAAGCCGCCGGTGATCTGCCACTGTTCGTTGATCTTCATCGTGTCGAAGCCGTACAGGCTGACCGTGTCGGTCTTGCCGAACGAGCCCGTGCCGTTGGACAGGCGGTTGTAGCCGGTGACGTTCGGGTTCGGGTTGTAGAGGTTGGCGACCGGCCAGGAGCCGGCCGGCGCGAAGGTCGTGTTGACCGATGCGAAGCCCGGGGCGTAGAAGTTGCCGGCCGTCTGCTCTTCGCGCGACAACTCCAGGCCGAAGTTCGCCGTGTGGCTGAAGCTGCCGGTGTTGAACTTCGACGACAGGCTGGTCTGGTTCAGGAGGATCGTGTTTTCCTGGTCCCGGTTGGTCGGCCCGTTGCGCGTGACGGTCCAGGTGAGGGGATTGCTCGCGACCGGCGTGTTGATGAAGCCCGCGGTCAGCGCGGGCACCGTGCCGCGGTAGGTGTTGGTGTTGCCGACGCGGGTCGCCGTCAGGCCGCCGAGCATGAACGAGGTCAGCATGTAGTCCTGCTCGGTCTTGCCGTAGCGCGTGATGTTGCGCAGCGTCATGTCGGGCGTGATGTCGTGCTCGACCCGCGCGGTGAACATGTCGGTCGTGACGTCGTTGAAGTCGGACGTGGTGCCGTAGAAGTTCTTCGAATCGACGCGCTGCGCGTAGTTCAGGAAAGTGCGGCGCAGGATCGGCGAGTTGATCAGCAGCGCGTCCGGCGTGCTGTAGCCGGGCAGGCCGATGGTGGGCACGCCGCCGTCAGGCACGTTGTCCTGCTTCATGTGCACATAGTCGAGGTACACGCGGGTTGGCGTGTTGAGGCCGAAGGCGATCGAGGGCGCGATGCCCCAGCGCTTGTTCTTGACCTCGTCGCGGCCGGCCACGCCGCCGTCTTCGGCGACGGCGTTCAGGCGAAACGCGGTCGCCGAGCCGTCGGCGCCGCTGATCACGCGGTTCCAGTCCAGGGTGCCGCGGCCATAGTCCGCGCTGCCGTAGGTGAGGGAGCCGGAGAAGCTGTTCTCGAGCTTGGGTTTCTTGGTGATCAGATTGATGTAGCCGGTCGGCGAGGTGCGGCCGACGTCGGTGCCCGACGGCCCCTTGACCACTTCGACCTGCTCGATGTTGAACATGTCGCGCGAGATCGCGCCGACGTCGCGCACGCCGTCGACGAAGATGCTGCTCGAGGCATCGAAGCCGCGCATGAAGATCGAGTCGCCGGTGTTGGTGCTGCCGTTCTCGCCCAGGAAGAAGGCGCCGGCGCCCGGGGTGTTTCGCAGCGCCTCGGTCAAGGTGGTGGCGCCTTGCTCGCGCATCAGCGCTTCAGGGATGACCTGGATCACCTGCGGGATGTCGACCAGCGGCGCGGTGAACTTGGGGTTGGCCGAGTTCTCGACCCGGAAGTCGTCCGCCGTGCTGTCCTCGACGCGCACTTCCTTCAGCGTGTTGGTGGAAGTCTGGGCGATGGCGGGCGCTGCCAGGGCGATCAGCGTGGCGGCGGCAGCGGCGCTGCCGAAAGGTGGGAGCGCGCGCGCGACAGCGTGCTTGCGGCTCTTGATGTAGGCCATGAGATTCTCCGAGAGGAATGAAAACCGGGAACTCGACTGGCGGGTCCCGCGCGGCCTCGGCGTCGCGGCGGCGGGATTGGCTGGGTGAGTTGTTTCGCGGAAACGCGAAGTGTCTTAATGATAATGAATCTCAATACGCCTGTTAACACAGCGTTCACATTGAGAGAAATTTTGTAAAGGCCGGCGACTTTTCGTTGCTTCAGAGCAACGCTGTAGCTTCAGTAGACGTCGCGGCGGTAGCGCCCGGCGGCCGCGAGCTCGCGCATCGGCCCATCGCCCGCAATCTGGCGCAGCGCTGCGTCGACGCCGGAGGCCATGCCTTGCAGGCTGCCGCAGACATAGATCGCGGCACCTCGTGCGATCCAGTCGCGCACCTCGTCGTGCCGTTGCAGCAGGCGGTGCTGGACATAGAGTCGTTCGGCCTGATCGCGCGAGAACACCATGTCGAGCCGCTGCAGCACCCCGGCTTGCTGCCAGGCTTCGATCTCTGCACGGCAAAGAAAATCGTGCTGCGCGTTGCGCTCGCCGAAGACCAGCCAGTTGTCGTGCCGGCCCTGCGCTGCGCGGGCGCGCAGGTGGCCGCGCAGGCCGGCCAGCCCGGTGCCGTTGCCGATCAGCAGCAGCGGGCGCTCCAGGTTCTCTCCCAGCCGGAAATTGCGGTGCGCACGCAGCTGCAGCTGGACCGTGTCGCCCAGGCGAAGGGTCGAGGTCAGCAGGCCGGAAGCGGCGCCCAGCCTGCCGTCGGGGTGCTGTTCCTGGCGCACCAGCAACTCGAGGTTCCCGTCGGAGGGGATCGAGGCGATCGAATAGTCGCGCGGCCGTCCGGGATCGCTGGCGAGGGCGAGCCGCGCGATGTCACCGGATTCCCAGCCGGCGGCCGGTGCGGCCATCGGCGCGAAGGCCAGTCGGTACACCGGCGTGCCGGCGCTGCCTTCATTGAGGAGCGTGCGAGACGCCAGTCGCCACGGCATGGCGGCCGCCGCCGCGGCTTCCGATCGGTCCGCGGTGTCGTCGGCCGCCGCGCCGCCGCCGCACTGCGCCTGCCAGGCGGCCAGGGTGGCGGGCTCGGCATTGTCGACATCGATGCGCTCGAAGCTGCGGGTCGCGCCGGCTGCGTGCAGCCACTCGTCGAGCAGGCGGCCGAAGCGGCAGAAGTTGGCGTACTGGCGGTCGCCCAGCGCGAGCACCGCATAGCGCAGCGAAGACAGCTCGGCCTTCGCACCCATCACGTGCTCGGCGAACAGGCTGGCGCCGTCGGGCGCATCGCCTTCGCCATACGTGCTGGCGATGAAGAGGGCCTTCGGCGCCCGACGCAGCAGGTCGATATCGACCTCGTTGAGCGGCATCACGCGCGCCGGTGTCCCGGCCGCATGCAGCCAGCCGCCGGTCTGCCATGCAAGGGCCTCGGCCTGGCCGGTCTGGCTGGCATACAGCACCAGGGTGGCGGCGCCGGCCCCGGCCCCGCTGCCGGCCAGCGCGGAGGCCCTCCGCTCGCTGGCATCGCGCTGCCGGCGCCGCCGCCAGTAGATCGCGGCGCACAGCGCGGCATAGGCGAACACGGTGAAGCAGGCGGCGAGCGCCCGCAGGGTCGGCTCGGTCACTGGATTGGCCAGGCGGGGCTGACGAAGGCGCGCGGGCCCTGTTCGGCGCGGCACACGAACAGCGCCGCCACGCCGTGGCGGCGGGCAAAGGCCAGGCCGTCGTCGGGACCCAGCACGGTCAGCACGGTGGCCAGCGCGTCGGCCTCCATGCACTCGGGATGCAGCACCGTCACCGAAGCCAGCGCATGGCGGACCGGCTCGCCGGTGCGCGGATCGAGAGTGTGCGACCAGCGCTGTCCCTGGTGTTCGCGGACATGCCAGCGGTCACCCGAGGTCGCGATCGCCAGGCCGTCGAGCGGCACCCGGTGCGTGTGGCCGGGCAGCGCGTCGACCAGCACCTGCCACGGATCGCCGCCGGGGCGACGGCCGGCCGCGCGCAGCTCGCCGCCGACTTCGACCAGGAAATCGCCGAGCCCCAATGCCTGCAGCGCAGCGGCGACCTGGTCGACCGCGAAGCCCTTGGCGACGCCCGACAGGTCGAGTGCCGCGCCGCCCGGCTGGATGGCGGTGCGGGTCTCGGGGTCCAGCGCCAGGCGCTGCCAGCGCACCCGTGCACGCGCCTGCGCGATCGCAGCGGGGGAGGGCGGCCCGTCGTTCGAGCGGTCGGCACCGAAGCCCCAAAGCGCGACCAGCGGGCCGATGCTCGGATCGATCGCCCCGTCGCTGGCCGCAGCCCACTGGAGGGCGCAGGCCAGCACCTTGGCAAATTCGGGTTCGAGCACGTGCCGGCTGCCGGCTTCGGCATGGTTGAAACGGCGGATGTCCGAGTCTGCTTCCCACGTGCTCATCTGCGCGACCACGCGATCGAGCGCGGCCTGGGCCGCGGCGCGCACGTCCTCGAGCGCGACCATGCGCGGGTTGTCGAAGCGCAGCGACCAGGTCGTGCCCATGCTGCGGCCGGCCAGCGCCTGCAGGCTGGCAGGGTCGGCACGGCGCGGGCTGGGCGTGTTGGCGTAGCCGCCCGCAGCCCAGGACACGAAGGACGCTCGCGCGGGCGCCGGGACTTTCGCGGCGGGACTCAGGGCATCACTTCCAGGGTCGCGGCGTAGTTCAGGCGCCGTTCCTTGGCCTGCGGCACCGAGGTCTTCTTGTCGGTCGTGCTGGCGTCGAGCCAGTACATGCCGGCCTCCGGCCAGGTCACGCTGAACTGGCCCTTGGCATCGGTCTTGACCTTGAACTCGTCGAGCTTGTCGCGATAGCGCGTGTTGCCCAGCGTGACCGTGACCTCGAGGTCCTTGGCCGGCTGGCCGTCGAGCTGCAGCGTGAAGGCGGTCTTCTCGCCCTTCACCAGGTCGGTCGGGTTGGCCGTGACCAGTTCGAGGCCCTTGCCGCTGGCACGCAGCGCGCTGGGCTTGCCGACGGTGACGAAGGTCTCGTTGCGGCCCGCCGATTGCGTGACCTCGACCTCGGTCGCATCGGCCGGGATCTGGCTGGCGATGTTCTCGGGCGTGCCGCGGGCGCGCTTGGTCTGGCCGGTCGCCTTGTCCTTCCAGCGTGCGAAGACGCCTTCGTTGACCAGGGCCAGGCGGTAGGTGCCTGGCTGCGTAAGGTTCAGGTCGAAGCCGGCCCGAAGCTTGCCCTTGAACATGTTCTCGGGCTTGACCGTGCTGCCGTCGGGCGCCGTGACCGCCAGGCTGTCGAGGTTCAGCGGGTTGTGGTTGAAGAAGAACAGGTCGTTCGACACCGCGGCGTCGACCGTGATCCAGTCGGCCTTCGACAGCACGGTGCTCGACGGCATCAACCAGGCGTTGTGGGCCTGGACGGCCGCGGTGCCGGCGCAGAGGGCGATGCCGAGAGCGAGGGTGCGCAAGGAGAGCTTCATGATGGGTTCCCGGGAAGTTGGTGACGAAGTTGAATCAGGGCTTGAGCTCGAGCGAGACCTCGCCCAGCTCGCTGTTGCCGGCGACCTGCGACTGCTCGGCCTTGGCCGGCGGCCACTGGAAGGGAATGCTCACGATCTCGCGGCCGCCGACCTCGCGCGCCGCCTCGACATACAGCTTGTAGGCGCCGGGCGCCAGCTTGGGCAGCGCCACGGAACCCTCGGACACGGCGATCTGGTGCTTGCCGGCCGGCCGCGTCGCGCTGCTCACGCCATCGGTCGGCATCTGCAGTTCGCGGCCGGTGCGGCGCCACCACTGGCGCAGGTCCTTCAGCCACTTGGTGCCTTCGCCCTCGGCGCTGCCCTTGTTCTTGACGTCATACCAGACCGCCAGCGTGCCGGCCACCGACTGGTCGGGCCGCTCGATCCAGGCCGCCACGTAGGGGCGGTGGTACTCCGCCACGTTGAGGCGCGGCACTTCGACGTTGACCGTGAGCCCCGCCGCGAAGGCCGGTGCGCCGAACAGTGCGGCGAGCGCGAGGGAATAGCGAACTTGCACGAAAAACCTCTTTCCTGGATCAGTGGATGAACAGCAGCGCGAGCAGCACCGGGATCACCAGGCCCATGCCGACCATCGGCCAGGTGAAGGGCCGGTTGCCGGCGTGCATCTTGAGAATGAAAAGTCCGGTGATCGAGAACACCAGCGTGGCGGCCGCGAAGATGTCGATGAACAGGCTCCAGGCCGCGCCGCTGTTGCGCCCCTTGTGCAGGTCGTTGAAGTAGGAGAGCCAGCCGCGGTCGGTCCGCTCGTACTCGGCTTCGCCGTCGATCAGGCTCAGGCGCAGCCAGGCATCGCCGCCCGGGCGCGGCAGCGACAGGTAGATCTCGTCGTCCGACCATTCGGCGTCGCGGCCGGCGGTGTCGACCGCCCACTGCGCCTGGATCCAGGCCTGCAGTTCGGCGGGCAGCTCGGCCTTGCCTTTGCGGGCCTTGGCGGCGGGGAGTTCCTTCAGCAGGGCCGCGCGCAAGGCGTCGTCGACGGTGGCGGTCCGGCTCGTCACCTTCGGCTTGGCCTCGATGCTGGCCGCATGGTTGAGCGTGAAGCCCGTGATGCCGAACAGCAGCAGCCCGATCAGGCACAGCGCCGAGCTGACCCAGTGCCATTCGTGCAGGGTCTTGAGCCAGTAGGCGCGGCGGCGGTTGTCGGTGGAGGCGGCGGTCATCGGAGCGGGCGATTCTAGCCGCTTAGATGAGAATGAATTCTATTTGCAGCTTGCTTGGCTGCGCCGGCCGCGGTATCCGGATGCGCAGAAAAGTCCCGTCGAATCTGACTTCATTGCTCCTTTTTCGATAGCAATGAAGTTTCGTAAAGTCAAAAAAAAGCGGGGCATGGCCCCGCTCGCCGGAAGCCGTGCCGGCCTACTCGTTCTCGCCCATCTGCGACTGCAGGTAGTTCTGCAGGCCGACCTTGCCGACCAGATCGATCTGGGTTTCCAGGAAATCGATGTGTTCCTCGGTGTCGTCCAGGATCTCCTGCAAGAGGTCGCGCGAGACGTAGTCGCGCACGCTTTCGCAGTGGGCGATGCCGGCCTTGATGGTCGCCTGCGCGCCGGTCTCGGAGCGCAGGTCGCATTCGAGGATCTCGGGGACGTCTTCGCCGACCTGGAGCTTGGCCAGGTCCTGCAGGTTGGGCAGGCCGTCGAGCATGAAGATCCGGTCCATGATGCGGTCGGCGTGCTTCATCTCGCCGATCGACTCGTCGTATTCCTTCTTGGCCAGTTTGTCGAGGCCCCAGTGCTTGAGCATCCGGTAGTGCAGGAAATACTGGTTGATCGCGGTCAACTCGTTCTTGAGCTGCGCCTGCAGATGATCGATGACTTGTGGGTCGCCCTTCATGGTTTTTCCTTGTTCTTAAAGGAGCGATTGTGCGAGTCCGCCGGGCGGCCGCGCAAGCAAACCCATGCGCAATCGGTCTGCATGCGGGTGAGGGTGATAGGTGTTCGCATTCATAGGGGTGGGCAATGCAATTAATAGCCCATGGCTATCTGAAAGCGGTTATTGGTAGTTATACTAATCACTCGCACTTTTCATCAGCCTCCAAGGAAACTCAATGTCCCTGATCAACACAGAAATCATCCCGTTCAAAGCCACCGCGTATCACAACGGCAAGTTCGTGCCCGTCAGCAACGACAACTTCAAGGGCAAGTGGTCCGTCGTCGTGTTCTACCCGGCCGACTTCACCTTCGTGTGCCCGACCGAACTGGGTGACCTGGCCGATCACTATGCCGAATTCCAGAAGCTCGGCGTCGAGGTGTATGGCGTGTCGACCGACACCCACTTCACGCACAAGGCCTGGCACGACACGTCCGAGACCATCGGCAAGGTTCAGTACCCGCTGATCGGCGACCCGAGCCAGCAGCTGGCCCGCGCCTTCCAGGTCCTGATCGAAGAAGGCGAAGACGCCGGCCTGGCCTACCGCGGCACCTTCGTGATCGACCCCGAAGGCAAGATCAAGACCATCGAAGTGCACGACAACGGCATCGGCCGTGACGCCGCCGAACTGCTGCGCCGCGTGAAGGCAGCCCAGTACGTCGCCGCTCACCCGGGCGAAGTCTGCCCCGCCAAGTGGACCGAAGGCGCCGAAACGCTCAAGCCTTCGTTCGACCTGGTCGGCAAGATCTAAGCCGCCTGACTCGCGCCACAGCCCGGGCGCGCTCGCACCCGGGCTTTTTTGTTTCCACCGCATTTGAAAAAGAAAGTCACCATGCTCGACGCCGGCACCAAATCGCAACTCAAAAGCTACCTCGACCGCATCACGCAGCCGATCGAGATCGTCGCTTCGCTCGATGACAGCAAGGCGTCGGGCGACCTGCAGGCGCTGCTGAAGGACGTGGCCGAGTCGTCCGCGCTGGTGAAGGTCAGCGAGAGCCGGGACGACCAGCATCGCAAGCCGTCTTTTTCCATCAACCGGCCCAGCGAAAACCACGGTCCGCGTTTCGCGGGCCTGCCGATGGGCCACGAATTCACTTCGCTCGTGCTGGCCCTGCTGCAGGTCGGCGGCTACCCGCCCAAGGTCGACGACGCGGTGCTGCAGCAGATCCGCGCGCTCGACGGCGACTTCGAGTTCGAGATCTACATCTCGCTGACCTGCCACAACTGCCCGGACGTGGTCCAGGCGCTGAACCTGATGGCGATCCAGAACCCGCGCATCAAGACCACGATGATCGACGGCTCGCTGTTCCAGGACGAGGTCAAGGAACGGCAGATCATGGCCGTGCCGACCGTCTTCCTGAACGGCACGGAATTCGGCCAGGGCCGTATGAGCCTCGAAGAGATCCTGGCCAAGATCGACACCAGCGGCGTCGAGCGCGAAGCGAAGAAGATCGCCGCCAAGGAACCCTTCGACGTGCTGATCGTCGGCGGCGGCCCCGCCGGTGCCGCGGCCGCGGTGTACGCGGCGCGCAAGGGCATTCGCACCGGTGTCGCCTCGGAGCGCTTCGGCGGCCAGGTGCTCGACACCATGGGCATCGAGAACTTCATCTCGATCAAGGAGACCGAAGGACCCAAGTTCGCCCTGGCGCTCGAGGAGCACGTGCGCGACTACGACGTCGACATCATGAACCTGCAGCGCGCCGCCGGCCTGGTGGCGGGGGACGACTTCATCGAGATCAAGCTCGAGAGCGGGGCATCGCTGAAGAGCCGTTCGGTCGTGATCTCGACCGGTGCGCGCTGGCGCAACATCAACGTGCCCGGCGAGCACGAGTACAAGAACAAGGGCGTGGCCTACTGCCCGCACTGCGACGGTCCGCTGTTCAAGGGCAAGCGGGTGGCGGTGATCGGCGGCGGCAACTCGGGCGTGGAGGCGGCGATCGACCTGGCCGGCATCGTCGGCCACGTGACCTTGATCGAGTACGACACGCAGCTGCGCGCCGACGCGGTGCTGCAGCGCAAGCTGCGCAGCCTCGCCAACGTCACGGTGCACCTCAACGCGCAGACCACCGAGATCACCGGCGACAGCCAGAAGGTCGACGGCCTGGTCTACAAGGACCGCGCGACCGGCGAGAGCCACCGCGTGCCGCTCGAAGGCGTGTTCGTGCAGATCGGCCTGGTGCCCAACACCGATTGGCTCAAGGGCACGGTCGAGCTGTCGAAGCACGGCGAGATCGTGGTGGACGCCAAGGGCCAGACCTCGGTGCCGGGCGTGTTCGCCGCGGGCGACGCCACGACGGTGCCGTTCAAGCAGATCATCATCGCCGCCGGCGATGGCGCGAAGGCGGCGTTGAGCGCCTTCGACCACCTGATCCGCACCTCGGCGCCGGCGGAAGAAGCGGTCGCAGCCTGAGCGGGTCGGCGCGGTTGCCGCACAAGCGACCGGGATGCCGGCTGGCAACTGACTAGTACGTGAGTCGCTCGGGGCGCAGTTCCTGCAGGATCGTGGTCGCGATCTCCTCGATCGACTTGGTGGTGGTCGACAGCCAGCGGATGCCGGCCCGCCGCATCATGGCCTCGGCCTCGCTGACCTCCTGGCGGCAGCTCTCGAGGCTCGCGTAGCGGGAATTCGGCCGTCGCTCGTTGCGGATCTCGCTCAGCCGCTCGGGCTGGATCGTGAGCCCGAAGATCTTCTTGCGGTGCGGCATCAGCGCCGGCGGCAACTGGCGGCGCTCGAAATCCTCGGGGATCAGCGGGTAATTGGCCGCCTTCAGGCCATGCTGCATGGCCAGGTAGAGCGAGGTTGGCGTCTTGCCGCTGCGGCTGACGCCGACCAGGATCACGTCGGCGCCCTCGAGGTCGCGGTTGCTCTGGCCGTCGTCGTGCGCCAGGCTGAAATCGATCGCCGCGATCCGGGCGTCGTATTCCTTGCTCTTGCTGACGTCGCTGAAGCGGCCGATGCGATGGTTCGATTTCATGGCCAGCTCGATCTCGAGCGGGCGCACGAAGGTGCCGAACATGTCGAGCAGCATGCCCTTGCAGCCGGTTTCGATGACCTCGAGCACTTCCATGTTGGCCAGCGTCGTGAAGACGATCGGCCGGACGCCCTCGATTTCGGCCGTGTGGTTGATTTTTCGCACCGCCTGGTGCGCCTTGTCGACCGTGTCGGTGAAGGGCAGCCGCACGTGGCGCGGCTTCATCTCGAACTGGGCCAGAACGGCATTGCCGAAGGTTTCGGCAGTGATGCCGGTGCCGTCGGAAACGAAGAAAACTGTGCGCGTGTGCATGAATTGGCGACCTTGTCCTGCGGCACGCCGAACCCCGCCGCGCCTACAATTCGCCCCATTATCGGGAAAGCCGAGCACTTTTCCCCTTCGAATTCCAGCATGCACCCCCCGCCGATGCCCAGAGCAAGAAGAACGATCGCGTCGTGCCGCCTGCATGCAGCCACAGTTTCAACTTCTGGAGCTTTCCCATGTCTGACCTCTTCGAAGCGACCGCCCTGGTCGTCCCTTTCGAAAACCTGAGAATGACCGACGTCGAGTCGGTCGGCGGCAAGAACGCCAGTCTCGGCGAGATGATTTCCCAGCTGCCGCAGGGCGTGCGGGTGCCGACGGGCTTCGCCACCACGGCCCACGCCTTCCGCCAGTTCCTGGCCCATGACGGCCTGGCCGACAAGATCAGCGCCAAGCTCGCCGCGCTGGACACCGAGGACGTGCGCGCCCTGGCCACCGTGGGTGGCGAAATCCGCGCCATGGTCGAGGCCCAGCCTTTCCCGGCCGATCTGCAGAAGGCGATCGCGGATGCCTTCGCCACCCTGTCGGCTGGCAATCCCCAGGCCAGCTTCGCGGTCCGCTCCTCGGCCACCGCCGAAGACCTGCCCGACGCCTCCTTCGCCGGCCAGCAGGAGACCTTCCTCAATGTGGTCGGCATCGAGGACGTGCTGCACAAGATGAAGGAAGTGTTCGCCTCCCTCTACAACGACCGCGCGATCAGCTACCGGGTCCACAAGGGCTTCGCCCACGACGTGGTGGCGCTGTCGGCCGGCGTCCAGCGCATGGTCCGCAGCGACCTCGGCGCCGCCGGCGTGATGTTCACGATCGACACCGAATCCGGCTTCGAGGACGTGGTGTTCATCACCTCGAGCTACGGCCTCGGCGAGACGGTGGTGCAGGGCGCCGTGAACCCCGACGAGTTCTACGTCCACAAGCCGACCCTGCGCGCCGGCAAGCGGGCCGTCATCCGCCGCAACCTGGGCTCCAAGCTGATCCAGATGGAGTTCGCGAGCGCGGCCGAAAAGGCCGCCAGCGGCAAGCTGGTCAAGACCACCGACGTGCCGACCGAGCAGCGCAACCGCTATTCGCTGACCGACGCCGACGTCGAGCAGCTCGCCAGGTACGCCCTCGTGATCGAGGAGCACTACGGCCGCCCGATGGACATCGAGTGGGGCAAGGACGGCACCGACGGCCAGCTCTACATCCTGCAGGCGCGCCCTGAAACCGTGAAGAGCCAGCAGCAGGGCAAGGCCGAGCAGCGCTACAAGCTGCTGGGCCGCGGCGCCGTGCTGGCCGAAGGCCGTGCGATCGGCCAGAAGATCGGCACCGGACCGGTGCGCCTGGTCCACAGCATCAGCGAGATGGACAAGGTCCAGGCCGGCGACGTGCTGGTCACCGACATGACCGACCCCAACTGGGAGCCGGTGATGAAGCGGGCCGCGGCGATCGTGACCAACCGCGGCGGGCGCACCTGCCACGCGGCGATCATCGCCCGCGAACTGGGCATCCCGGCGGTGGTCGGCTGCGGCGACGCCACCGACCTGCTCAAGGACGGCACCCTGGTGACCGTGAGCTGCGCCGAAGGCGACACCGGCTTCATCTACGACGGCTTGATCGAAACCGAGGTGACCGAAGTGCAGCGCGGCGAAATGCCCCCCATCGACCTCAAGGTCATGATGAACGTCGGCAACCCGCAGCTGGCCTTCGACTTCGCCCAGTTGCCGAACCACGGCGTCGGCCTGGCGCGGCTCGAGTTCATCATCAACAACAACATCGGCGTCCACCCGAAGGCGATCCTCGACTACCCGAACGTCGATGCCGACCTCAAGAAGGCGGTCGAATCGGTGGCCCGCGGGCATGCATCGCCGCGCGCCTTCTACGTCGACAAGGTGGCCGAGGGCATCGCCACCATCGGCGCCGCCTTCTGGCCGAAGCCGGTGATCGTGCGGCTGTCGGACTTCAAGTCGAACGAGTACCGCAAGCTGATCGGCGGCAGCCGCTACGAGCCCGAGGAAGAGAACCCGATGCTCGGCTTCCGGGGTGCCGCGCGCTACCTGAGCGGCGAGTTCGGCGAGGCCTTCGCGATGGAATGCGAGGCGCTCAAGCGCGTGCGCAACGAGATGGGCCTGACCAACGTGCAGATCATGGTGCCCTTCGTGCGCACCCTGGGCCAGGCCCAGCGCGTGACCGAACTGCTGGGCGAGCACGGCCTGAAGCGCGGCGAAAACGAGCTCAAGCTGATCATGATGTGCGAAGTGCCGAGCAACGCGATCCTGCCCGAGGAGTTCCTGAAGTTCTTTGACGGCTTCTCGATCGGCTCCAACGACCTGACCCAGCTCACGCTGGGCCTGGACCGCGATTCCGGCCTCGAATTGCTGGCCGCCGACTTCGACGAGCGCGACCCCGCGGTCAAGGCTCTGCTGGAGAAGGTCATCAAGGCCTGCAAGGCCCAGGGCAAGTACGTCGGCATCTGCGGCCAGGGGCCCAGCGACCATCCGGATTTCGCGCTCTGGCTGGCGGAGCAGGGGATCGAGTCGATTTCGCTGAATCCCGACAGCGTCATCGAGACCTGGCAGCAGCTCGCCAAGCGCTGACCGATCGTGAGGCGCGACGGTGTCACCGTCGCGCAACGACTTTGTTCACGGACTGGGTGTAATCCCCGTGTCAGCTTGGTGTATTTGAAACCAAATGCATCTTTGCTGTCACACTCCAGGCATTTCCGGGGGGCCCGAGCCGCGCCCCTGGTCCTGGCGTCGAGGAACCCATGATTCTTGTCAAGACTGAAGCCGGTCAGCGTGTCCTGAAGGATCGTTCGATCGCGCTGACACCCCGCCAGCGCACGGCGTTCATCCTCTGCGACGGCAAGCGTAGCGTCGGCGACGTGCTCGAGGCCGGGATGGGCGTGAGCCGCGAGGAAATCGACCAGATGATCGCGCAGGGCCTGCTGGCGCTGGTCGGCGAGGCCAGCGCGCCTGCGATTCCCGCCGCTCCCGCAGGTGCTGCGTCGCCGGCGCCCGCCCCCGCGCCCGTGGTTGCTGCGCCGACTGCGGGCCGCTCCGACCAGCAGCGCTACAAGGACGCCTATCCGATCGCGACCCAGCTGACGGGCAGCCTGGGCTTGCGTGGCTTCAGGCTCAACCTGTCGGTCGAGGGCACCGCCAACTACGAACAGCTGCTGGAGCTGTTCCCGAAGATCCAGGCGGCGGTGGGGCCTGACAAGGCCGCCGCACTCGAACGGGCACTGCGCGGCGCCTGAGTGCTATAATTTACGGCTTTGCCTTGCCACACCACGTCTGACGCCGCGGGTGGCTCAACCCCTTTCCTCGACCAACATCGGGGAATCCAAACGGACCACAAGGAGTGCCAATGCGTCACTATGAAATCATTTTGCTGATCCACCCGGATCAGAGCGAGCAGGTTCCGGCCATGCTGGAGCGCTACAAGGGCCTGATCACGGCCGGCGGCGGCAAGATCCACCGCGTCGAAGACTGGGGCCGCCGTCAGCTGGCCTACCAGATCAACAAGCTGAACAAGGCGCACTATCTGTGCGTGAACATCGAAGCCGAGCAGACCGTCATGGCCGAACTCGAGCACGCGTTCAAGTTCAACGACGCCGTCCTGCGCCACCTGACCGTGGTCAAGAAGAAGGCCGACACCGGTCCTTCGTCGATGATGAAGACGGTCGAGCGCGAAGAGGCCCGCAAGGCCCAGCAGGCCGAATACGCCGCCAACAACAACTGATGGCGTGAGCGTTGCCGCGGTCAATCAGCTGTTGCTGACTGCCTGCGTCGCCGAACTCGGAGCCCTGCGTTTCACGCCTGCCGGTCTGCCCGCCGTCGACCTGCGACTCGAACACGAGTCGACAGTGACCGAAGCGTCCCAGCCCCGACAGGTCAAGGCGGCCATCAAGGCCGTCGCCTTCGGCGCAGTGGCCGAACGGCTCGCAAGGCAGGAGCTGGGCAGTCTCTGGCGATTCCAGGGCTTCCTCGCGACACCGGGCAACGGCAAGCATCCAGTGCTTCACATCCAGAACTTTCAGCAAGATTAATTTTCTAGAGGTCCAAACATGGCCACGTTCAAGAAATTCAACAAGGACAAGCGTCCGAAGCGCAACACCCAGTCGCTGCTGTTCAAGCGCAAGCGCTTCTGCCGCTTCACCGTCGCCGGCGTCGAAGAGATCGACTACAAGGACATCGACACCCTGCGCGACTTCATCAGCGAAAACGGCAAGATCATCCCCGCACGCCTGACCGGCACGCGCGCGATCTACCAGCGCCAGCTCAACACCGCGATCAAGCGTGCCCGCTTCCTCGCGATGGTGCCGTACAGCGACCAACACCGCGTCTAAGGAGCGACACACCATGCAAGTCATTCTTCTGGACAAAGTCGTCAACCTCGGCGTCCTCGGCGAAATCGTCAAGGTCAAGGACGGTTACGCCCGCAACTTCCTGATCCCGTCGGGCCGTGCCCGCCGCGCCACCGAAGCCAACAAGGCCGAATTCGAAGCCAAGCGCGTCGAGCTCGAAAAGGCTGCGGCCGCCAAGCTGGCCGAATCGCAAGCCCAGGGCGAAAAGCTCGGCGGCACCACCGTCAAGCTGACCCAGAAGGCCGGCGTCGACGGCCGCCTGTTCGGCTCGGTCACCAACGCCGACATCGCCGAAGAGCTCGGCAAGCAAGGCTACAAGGTCGCGAAGGCGCAAGTGCGCATGCCCAACGGCCCGATCAAGGTCGTCGGCGACAGCACCGTCAGCGTCGCGCTGCACACCGACGTGGTGGTCGACATCACGGTCACGGTCTACGGCGAGAGCGCCTAAGACGCCCCACGCGCTTCGTGCGCGTGAAAGAGCCGCCTTCGGGCGGCTTTTCTTTTTCCGGCGGCCTGGGTTGTCCCGCACGCTGCACCGGAAGATCACTGCTTATTCACAGCCTTGTCCACGTGACGCCGCGCCCCGCCCGGCTTAGCATGCATGGTTGCAAGGAACTTCATGTCCGCACTCTTTTCCTACGCCGATAACGACCCGTCGTCAGACCGCCAGATCGCGCAACTGCGCATCCCGCCGCATTCGATCGAGGCCGAATCGAGCGTGCTGGGCGGCCTGCTGCTCGACAACGGCGCCTGGGACCGGATGGGCGACGTGGTGGTCGACGGCGACTTCTACCGCCACGAGCACAAGCTGATCTACGCGGCCATCGGCACGCTGATCAACGCCAGCAAACCGGCCGACGTGATCACGGTCTACGAGCAGTTGCAGAACCTCGGCAAGGCCGACGAGATCGGCGGCCTGGCCTACCTCAACTCGCTCGCGCAGTACGTGCCGAGCGCGAGCAACATCCGGCGCTACGCCGAAATCGTGCGCGAGCGCTCGATCCTGCGCAAGCTGGTGAGCGCGAGCGACGAGATCGCCACCAACGCCTTCAACACGCAGGGCAAGGCGGTCGACAAGATCCTCGACGAGGCCGAGCAGAAGATCTTCAACATCGGCGAGGAAGGCTCGCGCATGAAGCAGGGCTTCCAGGGCATGGATTCCCTGGTGGTCGAACTGCTCGACCGCGTGACCGAGATGGCCGAGAACCCGAACGACATCACGGGCGTGCGGACCGGCTTCTACGAATTCGACAAGATGACCTCGGGCCTGCAGCCGGGCGACATGATCGTGCTGGCGGCGCGGCCCTCGATGGGCAAGACCTCGCTGGCCATCAACATCGCCGAGCACGTGGCCCTCAACGAAGGCCTGCCGGTGGCGGTGTTCTCGATGGAAATGGGCGCCTCGCAGCTGGCGGTGCGTATCGTCGGCTCGATCGGCCGCATCGACCAGGGCCACCTGCGCACCGGCAAGCTGACCGACGAGGAATGGCCGCGCCTGACCGAAGCCATCGAGAAGCTGCGCAACGTGTCGCTGCACATCGACGAGACGCCCGGCCTCACCACGAGCGAGCTGCGCGCCAACGCGCGCAGGCTGGCGCGCCAGTACGGCAAGCTCGGCCTGATCGTGGTCGACTACCTGCAGCTCATGAGCGTCTCGAGCAGCATGAACGACGAGAACCGCGCCACCGCCGTGGGCGAAATCTCGCGCGGCCTGAAGATGCTGGCCAAGGAGCTCAAGTGCCCGGTGATCGCGCTGTCGCAGTTGAGCCGCGGCGTCGAGAGCCGCACCGACAAGCGCCCGATGATGAGCGACCTGCGCGAGTCCGGCGCGATCGAGCAGGACGCCGACATCATCATGTTCATCTACCGCGACGACTACTACGACAAGAACAGCAAGGAGCCGGGCGTCGCCGAGGTGATCATCAGCAAGCATCGCAATGGCCCGACCGGCACCGTCAAGCTGGCCTTCCTGAAGCCGCTGACCAAGTTCGAGAACCTGGCGGGCGGCGGCAACGATTTCTGAGAATCTTGAGACCTTGCGGGACAGACCAAGAAACCGCGCAGCAGTTTTTGCTCTGTCCTCAACCGACTAGGCATCCGCTTTGAGCCGGCGCAGCATGTCCGCAAGGGTCTTCCCCGGCTCGTCCCTGAAACGCTCCGGCATCACTTCGATGCGGTCGATGCGGTCGATCCGAAAGCCGCGGAAGTCGTCGCGCAGTTCGCACCAGGCCGAGAAGGTCCAGACCTTGCCCCAATAGAAGCAGCCCAGCGGACGCACCGTGCGCTGGCTGGGAGCGCCGGCGACATCGCGGTAATCCATGCGCAGCTTGTGGCGTGACTGCACCGCCTCGCGCAGGGTCTGCAGTCGATCGCGCGTGCCGGCGTCGAGCACGTAGGCCGGCGCGTAGAGCGCCAGGCTCTCGGCCGACACCCGCGCCGCCGGCGGCAGCACCGACAGGATCTTGCCGAGCGCCGATTCGATGTCGCGCGCCATCGCGGCGTCGACCCAGCTCTGCGCCAGGCGCGCCGAGGCGACCAATGCCGCCGCCTCGTCCTGCGTGAACATCAGCGGCGGCAGGTCGAAGCCGGAGCCGAGCCGGTAGCCGACGCCGGCTTCACCTTCGATCGGCACGCCCTGGAGTTGCAGGTCGGCGACATCACGATAGACCGTGCGCTCCGAGACCTCGAGCCGCTGCGCCAGGAAGGCGGCCGTGGTGAGGCGGCGTCCGCGGATGAGCTGGACGATCTGGAACAGGCGGTCGGCACGGCGCATGAAGAGGGGTCAGGCTCCGATGATTCGGGTGGCGAAATCTTCGCTCATGTCATTCCGTCAGGATTCCGATGTGGATGGCGACCTGGTCGGGGCCGCTGTAGGCCTCGAAGTCGGTCTTGTAGCGACGCTTGATCTCGGGGTGCGCATCGAAATAGTGCCAGATCGCCTGCCACACCGCGAGCACCATCTGCGGCATCTCGCCGTGGCCGTGGAAGACGAGGTAGTCGCCGCCCTCGATCCGCACGCTCGCGGGGCCGTCCGCCACGGCGACGCCGGTCGTGATGTCGAAGGCCCCATGGGCATCGGCCTCGTAGTCCGAGTAGACGCCGAACAGCCGCATGTCGTCGACGCGGTGCGGCGTCTTCTCGTAGACCCGCTCGCCGAAGAAGCGGTCCCACAGGGTGCCGATGCGGGCGGCCTGCGGATCGCTCTCGTCGCGGTTGGTGGTGCGCGCGGTCAGCCCCGCGACGCGGAAGGGTTCGAGACGTTGACGTTGGGGTTGGGGTTGAGATTGGGATTGGGATTGCATGGTTTTCTCCATCATCGGTTTCAAGGGCCGAGGCCTTGAAGCTCGGCCTGCATGGCGGCCGCGATCAGTCCGAAATCGTGGTCGTTGACCTCGAACAGGCCGAAGCGGAACTTGCCGCCCCAGTGCTTCGGGTCGTCGACGAAATCGAACTGCTCGATCAGCGGCAGGATCGGCGCTTCCCGGGCCGCCGAGGCGTAGCGGACGTCGCGCCGCCAGGGAACGAAGCCATTGCCCATGTCGGCCTCGTAGGGGTGGTCGCCGTGGACCACGCCGATCGACACGAAGCTCTGCAGCCGGTCGGCGTGGCCCAGGGTGGTGGTCGGCGCGTAGTAGGCGACATGGTCGCCGGCCCGGATGCGCTTGAGCGGCGCCAGCTTGCCGTGGCCGACCTGCATGAAGCCGCCCGCGGGATCGTCGCGGCCGCGCCGCGCATGCTCCGCGCTGGCGACGGCGATCCAGTTCCTGTGCCGGGTGGGGGCGGTCATGGCGTCAGGCCAGGGCGTGCAGCCCGACTTCGTTGCCTTCGGTGTCGCGCAGCACCGCGAAGGAGCCCATGTCGCCGGGCAGCGCCGTCTTCGGCGTCACGACCTGCCCGCCCGCCGGCGCCACGCGCGACAGCGCGGCGTCGATGCTCGGCATGCAGTCGAGATAGATCCGAACGCCGCCGCCCGTGGCGGCGGCGCGCGGCCCGCCGGCCACCAGGCAGCCGCCGGTGGCCGGTTCTTCGTAGGCGAAGATCGCCATCGCCGCGCCGCCCATGTCCTCGCGCTTGAGCGCGCGGCCGAGCACCTTCTCGTAGAAGGCCTGGGCGCGATCCAGGTCGGCAACGGGGATTTCGAACCAGTTGATGGTGGTGGCAGTCATGGAGCTCTCCTCAGTCAGTGATTGAAGGCCTCATGCTGCGCGCCGCCTGCTGACAACGTAGTGTCAGCAGACTTCAGCAGGGTGAAGAGAAGGGCGGCCGCGCGCAGCGAGGCCCGTTCGGGAAACACCGCGGAACTGGCTTTGCCAGGCCGCTGGTGTTGCCCCCGGCAGGGGGTGGGCGCCCGGACACGAAGTGCCGGGCAACCTGGGGGCGAGCTACAGGACTTCGCTGGCGAAGTCGGCGAGCCTGGAGCGTTCGCCGCGCGCCAGCGTGATGTGCCCGCTGTGCGGCCAGCCCTTGAACTTGTCGACCGCGAAGGTCAGGCCGGAAGAGCCCTCGGTGAGGTAGGGCGTATCGATCTGGGCCAGGTTGCCCATGCAGATGATCTTGGTGCCCGGGCCGGCCCGCGTCACCAGCGTCTTCATCTGCTTGGGCGTCAGGTTCTGCGCCTCGTCGATGATCACGTACTTGTTCAGGAAGGTACGCCCGCGCATGAAGTTCATGCTCTTGATCTTGATGCGGCTGCGGATCAGCTCGTTGGTGGCCGCCCGGCCCCATTCGCCGGCGCCGCCGCCGTCGCCCTTGGCCAGGAACTCGAGGTTGTCGTCGAGCGCGCCCATCCAGGGGCCCATCTTTTCTTCCTCGGTGCCGGGCAGGAAGCCGATGTCCTCGCCGACGCTGACGGTCGCGCGGGTCATGATGATCTCGGTGTAGCGGCGGTCGTCGAGCACCTGCGTCAGGCCCGAGGCCAGCGCCATCAGGGTCTTGCCGGTGCCGGCGGTGCCGGTCAGCGTGACGAAGTCGACGTCCGGGTCCATCAGCAGGTTCATCGCGAAGTTCTGCTCGCGGTTGCGGGTGTTCACGCCCCACACCGCGTTCTTGACCGAGCCGTAGTCCTTCAAGGTCTTGAGCACCGCGGTCTTGTCGCGGATCTCGGTCACGCGCGCATACATGCTCGGCTCGCCGGGCGCCTCGAAATACACGAACTGGTTGATGTAGAGGTTCGGCACGATCGGGCCGCTGATGCGGTAGAAGGTGCTGCTGCCGCTCTGCCAGCTTTCGACCGTCTTGCTTTGGCGGGTCCAGAAGTCGGCCGGCAGGGCCAGCGAGCCGGCGTAGAGCAGGTCGCCGTCCTCGAGGGTCTTGTCGTTCTGGTAGTCGTCGGCGGCCAGCCCGAGGGCGCGTGCCTTGACGCGCATGTTGATGTCCTTCGACACCAGCACCACTTCCTGCTTCGGCCGGCTGGGCGCGTCCTCGGCGTAGAGGTCGCGCAGCGCCTGCACCACGCCCAGGATCTGGTTGTCGGCCTTGCCCTGCGGCAGGCTAGTCGGCAGCGTGTAGTCGAGCGGCGCGGTCTGGAAGAACAGCTTGCCGCCGGCCTCGCGGTGGCCGGTGGTGTCGAGTTTCAGCCCCTTGCCGATGTCGGCACCCTGCGCGCCGGCCAGCGCGTCGAGCGTGCGGCTGGTCTGGCGGCCGTTGCGCGCGACTTCGGTGGTGCCTTTCTTGTGGCCGTCGAGCTCTTCCAGCACGATCATCGGCAGAAAGATGTCGTGCTCCTCGAAGCGGAACAGGCACATCGGGTCGTGCAGCAGCACGTTGGTGTCCAGCACGAAGAGCTTCGCCGGACCGTTGGACTTGCTGCGCTTGGGACGCTGGGCGACCTGCGGTGCCGGGGCGGGCGCGCGGACGCGGGTCTCGACCTGCACGGCCGGCTCCTGCACCGGACGCGGCGGCGCCTTGGCCCGGGGCAGCGGCGGCGGCTCGATCGCGGCGCCAGCCTCGGCCGCGTGGCGATCGAACAATTCGAGCGGCTGGGGCCCGTTCGAGTCGCTTTGCTCAGTCCTGCGGTCGGCCGAGCGGCGGCCGCTGCGTCCGTGCGAGGAACGGGCGGGCGCGTCGTGGGCGTCCGGCGAAAGCAGTGCGGCGCGTTTCGTGGGGGCGGGAGGCAAGGGCATGGAGGGTGTCGCTCGCAAAAGTAAAGGGGCCAGAAAGCGAAAAAGCCGCCTGAAGACCAGGGCGGCTTTTTTCGGTGGATGCGGTCGTGGAGCTCAACGGCATGAAGCCATTATGCACATCGCACGTGACGCAGCCTGTGATCGTTGCGCTTCGCCAACGCGAGCGCGAAAAACCACACGAATTCGGGTTTCAGGCGGATTTCTTGAGCGCCTTGACTGCCTTCAGGACGTCGTCGACGTGGCCCGGGACCTTGAGGCCCCGCCATTCGGCCTTCAGGATGCCGTCGGCGCCGATCAGGAAGGTGCTGCGCTCGATGCCCTTGACCTTCTTGCCGTACATGATCTTGTTCTTGACCACACCGAACATGTGGCACATCTTTTCTTCGGTATCGGCGATCAGCTCGAAGGGGAGTTCGAGCTTCGCCTTGAATTCGTCGTGCGACTTCATGTTGTCGCGCGAGACGCCGAACACGGTGGCGCCCGCCTTCTCGAAGTCCTTGTAGCGATCGCGGAATTGCATCGCCTCGGTCGTGCAACCCGGGGTATTGTCCTTGGGGTAGAAGTACATGACCAGCACATGGCCGAGGTGAGACGTGTTCGAGACCTTCAGGCCGCCTGTCGCATTGGCGTCGAATTCGGGAATGGGTTTGTTGACAACGATCGCCATGAAACTTGTTTTCTCCGTTTGATTCCATGTCCGACCCGGTCGGGATCATGGAGGATTGGTCGTTGCTTTACTGGGCTAGCTACTGGGCTGGCTACTAGGCTGGCTGCCGGTTCGCAACCCGCGATTTTACCCCGAAATGACTCCAATTGCCCTCAGGGCGACTCCAATTGCCCTCACGGCTTCTCGATCAACAGCGCAGCGAGCACATGGCGCCCCTCGCTCGCGAGGATGTTGTAGGTGCGGCAGGCCGCGGCCGTGTCCATGGTTTCGACGCCGGTGCGCTGCGCCATCAGGGGCTGCAGCCAGGCCGGCTGCGGGAAGCGGATGCGCTTGCCGCTGCCGAAGATGATCAGTTCGGCGCCCAGCGAGGCCAGCTGGGCGAAATGCTCGGCGCCGAGCTGGCTGAAGTCGCTGGCGTCCCACTCGAAGCGCTCCCCGCGGGAGCCGACCACGACGCTGGATTCGACCCGTTCATTGTTGATCGCGACCCAGCCCGGGCCGTGCGCAGTGAGGGTCTGGACGTCGGATTTGTCAGGCTGGAGCTTCATCGGAGAGGGGGTTGAAATGTGGTCAAATTATAGGTTTTCCCCTGCGCAGACCCCCTTGGAGGGACTTTGAAACCGCTCAAGAAATCGGCCAAGCTGGCCAATGTGCTCTACGACATCCGCGGCCCGATCATGGACGCCGCGAAGCAGATGGAGGAAGAGGGCCAGAAGATCATCAAGCTCAACATCGGCAATCTGGCCGTGTTCGGCTTCGATGCGCCCGAGGAGGTGCAGCAGGACATGATCCGCAACCTGCCGGCCTCGGCCGGCTACTCGGACAGCAAGGGCATCTTCGCGGCGCGCAAGGCGGTGATGCACGAGACCCAGAAGCAGGGCATCGCCGGTGTCACGCTCGACGACATCTACCTCGGCAACGGCGCCAGCGAGCTGATCGCGATGGCCACCAACGCGCTGCTCAACGACGGCGACGAGCTGCTGCTGCCGGCCCCCGACTATCCGCTGTGGACCGCGGTCGCGAGCCTGTCGGGCGGCCGCCCGGTGCATTACGTGTGCGACGAGGACAACGGCTGGATGCCGAGCCTCGACGACATCCGCGCCAAGATCACGCCGCGCACCCGCGGCATCGTGGTGATCAACCCGAACAACCCCACCGGCGCGCTCTACTCGGACGACCTGCTCAAGGGCATCGTCGCGATCGCCCGCGAGCACGGCCTGGTGATCTTCGCCGACGAGGTTTACGACAAGGTCCTGTACGACGGCGTCCGGCACACGGCGATCGCCAGCTTGTCGAAGGACGTCCTGACGCTGACCTTCAACTCGCTGTCCAAGAGCTATCGCTCCTGCGGCTACCGCGCCGGCTGGCTGGTGGTGTCGGGCGACAAGAAGATGGCGCGAGACTACATCGAGGGCCTCAACATGCTCTCGAACATGCGGCTGTGCGCCAACGTGCCGGGCCAGTGGGCGATCCAGACCGCGCTCGGCGGCTACCAGAGCATCAACGACCTGGTCGCCCCGGGTGGGCGCCTGCGCCGCCAGCGCGACCTGGCCTACGACCTGATCACCGCGATTCCGGGTGTGAGCTGCGTCAAGCCCAGCGCGGCGCTCTACATGTTTCCCAAGCTCGATCCGAAGGTCTACCCGATCGAGGACGACCGGCAGTTCTTCCTCGATCTGCTGAAGGAGACCAAGGTGATGCTGGTGCAGGGCACGGGCTTCAACTGGGCCACGCCCGACCATTTCAGGATCGTGTTCCTGCCGCACGAAGAGGATCTGCGCGAGGCGGTCAACCGCATCGCCGGCTTCCTCGAACGCTATCGAAACCGGGTTGCGGCCTGAGTCCCCCCATTGCTCCAGAAGACACATCGAATGAAACCCATCCAAGTTGGCCTGCTCGGCATCGGCACCGTCGGTAGCGGCACCTTCCAGGTGCTACGCCGCAATCAGGAAGAAATCAAGCGCCGCGCCGGCCGCGGCATCGAGATCACGATGGTCGCCGACCTCGACACGGCGCGCGCGAAGGCGGTGGTCGGCGAGGGCGTGCAGGTGGTCGCCGACGCGCGCGCCGTGATCGCCAACCCCGAGATCGACATCGTGGTCGAGCTGATCGGCGGCTACGGCATCGCCAGGCAGCTGGTGCTCGAGGCGATCGCCGCCGGCAAGCACGTGGTCACGGCCAACAAGGCGCTGCTCGCGGTGCACGGCACCGAGATCTTCGCGGCCGCCCACGCCAAGGGCGTGATGGTGGCCTTCGAGGCGGCGGTGGCGGGCGGCATCCCGATCATCAAGGCGCTGCGCGAAGGGCTGACGGCCAACTCGATCCAGTGGATCGCCGGCATCATCAACGGCACCACCAACTTCATCCTGTCCGAGATGCGCGACAAGGGGCTCGATTTCGCGACCGTGCTCAAGGAGGCGCAGCGCCTGGGCTACGCCGAGGCCGACCCGACCTTCGACATCGAAGGCGTCGATGCGGCGCACAAGGTCACGCTGATGAGCGCGATCGCGTTCGGCATCCCGGTGCAGTTCGACCGTGCGCACGTCGAGGGCATCACCAAGCTCGCGGCGCAGGACATCAAGTACGCCGAGCAGCTGGGCTACCGCATCAAGCTGCTGGGCGTGACCCGCCGCGTGGCGCAGGGCGTCGAGCTGCGCGTGCATCCGGCGCTGGTGCCGTCGAAGCGCCTGCTGGCCAACGTCGAGGGCGCGATGAATGCGGTGGTGGTTCACGGCGACGCCGTCGGCACCACGCTCTATTACGGCAAGGGCGCGGGCAGCGAGCCGACCGCCAGCGCGGTGATCGCCGACCTGGTCGACATCGCGCGCCTGCACACGGCCGACGCCGCGCACCGCGTGCCGCACCTGGCTTTCCATCCGGACGCGATGAGCGACCTGAAGATCGTGCCGATGGCCGAGGTCGTGACCAGCTACTACCTGCGCCTGCGCGTGGCCGACGAAGCCGGCGTGCTGGCCAAGGTCACGGGCCTGCTGGCCAGCGCGGGCATCAGCATCGACGCCGTGCTGCAGCGCGAAGCCGACGAAGTGGGCGGCGAAGGCTCGACCCAGACTGACCTCATCATCCTCACGCACGACACCCGCGAGGGCACGCTCGACGACGCCATGGCGCAGCTGCAGGCACTGCCGACCGTGCTGGCGCCGATCGTGCGCATCCGCAAGGAAGAGCTCTCCTGATGCGCTACCTGTCCACGCGCGGTCACCCGGACCGCCGCCGCTTCTGCGACATCCTGCTCGAGGGCCTGGCGCCCGACGGCGGCCTCTACCTGCCCGAGCAGTATCCGAAGGTCGATGCGGCGACGCTCGAGAAATGGCGCGGCCTGAGCTACGCCGAACTGGCTTTCGAGGTGCTCTCGCTTTACGTCGATGACATCCCGGCCGCCGACCTGAAGGCACTCTGCGCCAGGACCTACACCGCCGAAGTGTTCGGCAGCGACGAGATCGTGCCGCTGCGCGAACTCGAGGACGGCGTCTACCTCGAAGCCCTGTCGAACGGCCCGACCCTGGCCTTCAAGGACATGGCGATGCAGCTGCTCGGCAACCTGTTCGAGTACGAACTGAACCGCCGCGGCGAGCAGCTCAACATCCTCGGCGCCACCAGCGGCGACACCGGCAGCGCGGCCGAGTACGCGATGCGCGGCAAGAAGGGCGTGCGGGTCTTCATGACCTCGCCCGACGGCCGCATGAGCCCGTTCCAGCAGGCCCAGATGTTCAGCCTGCAGGACGCGAACATCCACAACATCGCCATCAGCGGCGTGTTCGACGACTGCCAGGACATCGTCAAGGCGGTGTCGAACGACCTGGGCTTCAAGCGCAAGTACAAGATCGGCACGGTCAATTCGATCAACTGGGCGCGGCTGCTGGCCCAGGTCGTGTATTACTTCGCCGGCTACTTCCAGGCCACGGCTTCGAACGACAAGCAGGTCAGCTTCACCGTGCCTTCGGGCAACTTCGGCAATGTCTGCGCGGGCCACGTGGCCCGCATGATGGGCCTGCCGATCCGCACGCTGGTGGTGGCGACCAACGAGAACGACGTGCTCGACGAGTTCTTCCGCACCGGCGTCTACCGCGTGCGCGCGGCCGCCGACACCCACGAGACCTCGAGCCCCTCGATGGACATCTCCAAGGCCAGCAACTTCGAGCGCTTCGTGTTCGACCTGGTGGGCCGCGACGGCGCCAAGACGCGTGCGCTGTTCGAGGGCGAGCTGGGCCGGGCCGGCCGCTTCGACCTGAGCGGCGACCCGGTCTTCGCCGAGGCGGCGACACGCTTCGGTTTCGCCAGCAGCCGCAGCACCCATGCCGACCGCCTGGCCACCATTCGCGATACCGACAAGCGGTTCGCGACACTGATCGACACCCATACCGCCGACGGCCTCAAGGCTGCGCGCGAGCACTTGGTCGCGGGCGTGCCGATGATCGTGCTCGAGACCGCGCTGCCGATCAAGTTCGCCGAGACCATCGTCGAGGCGCTGGGCCACGAGCCGGAGCGGCCGGCGCGCTTCGATGGCATCGAGGCGCTGCCCAAGCGGGTCGTCAAGCTGCCGGCCGATGCCGAGGCCGTGAAAGCCTACATTGCCCAGCACTGCGACGACTGAGCGGGCCGACCGCGCATGAAAGTCATCGGCTTCGCCGGCTACTCGGGTGCGGGCAAGACCACGCTGGTCGAGCGGCTCATTCCTGTGCTCAGGCTGCTGGGCCAGCGCGTGTCGGTGGTCAAGCATGCGCACCACAAGTTCGACATCGACCATCCGGGCAAGGACACCTTCCGCCATCGCGAGGCCGGTGCCTTCGAGGTCGTGGTGGCCTCCGACAAGCGGCTGGCGCTGATGCGCGAGTTCGAGCGCCCGACCGAGCTCGGCGTGCACGCGCTCATCGCGGAACTCGACCACGGGGTCGACTGGGTGCTGGTCGAGGGCTTCAAGCACAGCGACCTGTTCAAGATCGAGGTCTTTCGCGCGCCCGCCGAGGGTGAGGCGCCGCGCCCGGCACGCTACCTCGAGGACGCCTTCGTCGTCGGCATCGCGACCGACGATCCCGCGCGCCTGCCCCGGCCCACCGAGCTGCCGATCTTTGACCTCGACGACGTCGATGGCATCGGCGACTGGCTGCTGCGGCATGCCGAGCGTTTCGACTACAAGGTAGACCACCATGGCTAGCGCTTCGAACCGTCCCCCCCTGATGCCGCTCGATGAGGCGCTGGCGCGATTGCTCGCCGCCGCCACGCCCCGCCTGGGCAGCGAGAGCGTGTCGACCTTCGAGGCCGACGGCCGGGTGCTGGCGCAGGACGTGGTGTCGGGCCTGACCGTGCCGCCGCGCGACAACAGCTCGATGGACGGCTACGCGGTGCGCAGCGCCGATTGCGCGACTGCGGGCACCGTGCTGCGGGTGGCGCAGCGGATTCCGGCCGGCAGTGTCGGCACGCCGCTCGCCGCCGGCACCGCGGCGCGCATCTTCACCGGCGCCCAGATCCCCGAGGGCGCCGATGCCGTCGTGATGCAGGAAGACACGGCTGCGCTGGCCGAGGAGGGCGGCCTGGGCCGCGTGCGCATCGAGCTCGCGCCGGCTGCCGGCCAGTGGATCCGCCGCGCCGGCGAAGACGTCGCGGCGGGCGACGTGGTCCTTGCCCGCGGCGAGCGGCTGACGCCGGCCGGACTCGGCCTGGCGGCCAGCGTCGGGCTCGACCGGCTGCAGGTGTCGAGGCGCCCGCGCGTGGCCTTGCTGTCGACCGGCGACGAGCTCGTGATGCCGGGCGAGGTGGCGCCCGAGGCGATGAAGCCGGGCTCGATCTACAACTCGAACCGATTCTTCATGCGGGCCCTGCTGGTGCGGCTCGGGTGCGAGGTCAACGACCTGGGCATCGTGCCGGACCGGCGCGAGACGACCATCGAGGCGCTGGCCGCCGCATCGCTCGGCAACGACCTGATCATCACCACCGGCGGCGTCTCGGTCGGCGAGGAAGACCATATCAAGGCCGCGGTGCAGCATCTCGGCCAGCTCGATCTCTGGTCGCTGTCGATGAAGCCGGGCAAGCCCTTCGCCTATGGCCGCATCGGCGACACGCACCTGACGGGGCTGCCCGGCAATCCGGTCTCGAGCTTCCTGACTTTCCTGCTGCTGGTGCGGCCCTTCCTGCTGACCCTGCAGGGCGCGACGCGCGTGGCGCCCGAGCCGATCGCGGTGCGTGCCGATTTCGACTGGCCGAGGGCCGACCGGCGGCGCGAGTTCCTGCGCGCCCGGCGCAATGCGGCGGGCGGGCTCGACGTGTTCGGCAACCAGAGCTCCGGCGTGCTGACCTCCATGGTCTGGGGCGACGGCGTGATCGACACGCCGGCGGGCCAGCCCTTCAAGGCCGGCGACACGGTGCAGTTCATTCCCTTCGCCTCGCTGCTCGGCTGACCATGCAAGTCAAGGTCCGTTACTTTGCTTCGGTGCGCGAGGCGCTGGGAACCGGCAGCGAGACCGTCGACACCCGCGCGGCCGACCTCGGCGCCCTGCGCGACGAACTGATCGCGCGTGGCGAACCACATGCCAGCGCGCTGGCCCGGGGCCGGGCCGTGCGCATGGCGCTCGACCAGATCATGAGCAGCGAGAGCGCAGCGCTGCGCGAGGGCAGCGAGGTCGCTTTCTTCCCGCCGGTCACGGGCGGCTGAGCCCCTGCAGCGTGTCGAGCAGGCGCTGGCGCCGCTCGGGCGGAACGCGGGTCATCGGCGGGCGCAGCTCGTCCTGCATCAAGCCCCGGGCGGCGAGCGCCGCCTTCAGCGGACCCGGGTTGGCATCGGAGAACATGGCTTCGATCAGGGGCAGCAGCGGCTGCCATTCGGCCCGTGCCTCGGCCAGCCGCCCCTCGTCCAGCAGGCGCAGCACCTTCACGAAGCGCTCGGTCTGCAGATGCGCACTGGCGGCGATCGCGCCGGCACCGCCTTCGGCCACCGTGGCGAAGAGTTGCGCGTCCTCGCCGGCCAGCACCTGCAGGCGGCCGTCGGCGATCAGGGCCCGGGTCTTGGCCATGTCGCCGCCGCAGTCCTTGATGCCGCGGATCCGCGGGTGGGCCGCCAGCGCCAGCAGGGTCTCACGCTCGATCGCGACGCCGGTGCGGTACGGAATGTCGTAGACCAGCAGCGGGACCGCGCTGGCGTCGGCGATGGCCCCGAACCACTCTTCCAGGCCGGCTTGCGAAGGGCGGATGTAGCTCGGCGCCGGCACCAGCAGGCCGGCCAGGCCGCAGCCAGACAGCTTCCGGACCCAGGCCAGCGTCTTGCCGAGGTGGTAGCCCGACAGGCCCATGACGCGGGGCAGCGAGGGGGCGGCCGCGGCGACCGTCGCCAGCACCGCCATCTGCTCGTCCTCGTCGAGCGCGGCGGCCTCGCCGGTCGAGCCGCAGACCACGAAGCCGGCGATGCCGGTGGCGGCCAGCTTTTCGGCCAGCGCGGCGAGCGCGGCATGGTCGACCGCGTGGTCCCGGAACGGGGTCACGAGCGGGATCCAGAGACCCGAGAAGTCGGGGGAAGGGGAGTGATGAGCGTCTTGCACGCAGTGGTCCTTTCAGGAATCGACCGATGGAGGAAACCACCGTCGAATGCGCGCACGCCACCCACTTCGGCCCGAGGCCTTGCAGTTCCGTCGCTCATCCGACGACGGAACCTGGGCTCCGGTCAGACGAGCTCGGGTTTTTTGGCTTTGCCTTGCAGGCGCACGCTGGCCGTTGCTTCGCGAGAAGCGGGCAGGCGTTGGAGGGCGCTGGAAGGCATCGCGCGAGTGTATCGCAGCGCCTCGATCCGGCACGCCTCCAAGTCGAGGCAGTGGCCTCAGGCGCAAGCCGCGGGAGTCGTCGTCGTGATCGAGGTTCGTCCCGTCGCGCTGATCTTGACCAGGCGTCCCTGGCCGCCCAGCGTCGGGCTGGCGCGGCAGGCCGTGATGCTGGCCTGGGTGGCGCCCAGGCCCGTGGCCTCGTAGTTCAGGGCGGACGCGCCACCGGCCTCGCGGATGTGATAGCCGTTCACGGCCGCCGGCTGCTGGCGCAGCACGGTCGTGCCGCTGAGCACGATCCAGCCCGCTTCCCATTGGCCGTTGGTGGCGCAGGTGAGGCCGTCGGCCGAGGCGCACAGGGTGACCGATGCGTTGCGCTTGATCGCTTCGCTGCGCGCGAGCTGGCTGGCCGCGACCAGCGAGTTGGAATAGGAGCTCAGCCGGGTGCTCAGAGTCACACCGTCGAAGGCGGGCACCGCGACCGCAGCCAGGACCGCCAGCACCGTGATGGTGACGAGCAGTTCGATCAGCGTGAAGCCCCGACCTCGCACGCGCGGGCACGACATCCGATGCTTGGAAAGGCGCAGCACGGCCATCGTATTCACCCTATCGCTGGATGAACCAGTAGACCCGGCCCTTCGGCTGCTTGAAGCCTGCCTGAGGCACGGCGCCGGTCGGGGCCAGGGGCGAAACCGGGCTGCCGCCGACCACCACGTCGCGCTGGCTGCCGTCGTCCAGCAAGACCCGGTGCACCACGGGCGAGGGCGACAGGCCGCCGCCCACCACGTTCTGGAAGCGTCCGGTACCGGTGCCTTCCGCATTGGCGTAGGCGAGGTTGTAGACGTTGGCCGTGCCAAGGTCGGCCTTGCACGACTGGATATGGTTCGGGTCGCTCGGAATATGGGTGCTGAAGGTCGTCGTGCCGTAGGCCGTGACGGACGAGGTCACGACCTGCTCGCCTGCCGCCAGCGCCAAGTACCAGCCCTTCTTGCTGGCCAGCGCCGCCGGGTCGGGGTTGGTGGTGCCATTGATCGCGAGAAGCGACGCCTGGCACATGAACCCGTTGCCGACGCCGCAATTGGCGCTCTCGTTGCTCAGCCAGGTGCTGTCCGACGGCTTGTCCACCAGCATGTAGAAATGATTGACCACACTGAGTGCGCCCGTGTAGCTGCGCAGCGGCTTCTCGCGGTCGCCGGAGCCGATCAGCAGCACGTTCGCGCCGCTGCTGTCCTCGACGACGTCGGGGCTGAACATGAACTTGCGGCTGGGGCTGCAGGTCGTCACAGTGTCGCAGCCCAGCGAGGCCACCCGGGTGAGGGTCCATGCACCGGGCGCCGAGGTGGCCATGCCGTCGATGCGGTAGACGTTGCCGCCCAGGTCGGCCGCATAGGCGATCTTGGCCTTGCCGGTGCTGTCGTTCAGCACCGTGATCTCGCCGGTCACCCCGCGGCTCGTTGAGAACGTCTTGAGTATGCTGCCGGTGTCCGCATCGACCACGTAGATCTGATTGCCCTTGCTGGTGCCGGTGCAGCTGCTGGGGTCGGCGTCCTCGCATTTGTCGTAGCCGCCGCCGACCAGCAGCAGGGGGCTGGTGCCGCCGCCGTAGTTCGGCGCGGTCAGCACCTTGGGAACCGACCAGGTCTGGCCGATACCGGACGCGCCCGTGCTGCAGCCCGTGTCGTCGGATGCATTCGGGCAGCCCAGGCGCCACTTGAGCGTCGGCTTGGTCATGTTCGAGGCGTCGAAGGCATAGATCGAGCGGCCGCCGCGCCGCATGCCGGCGTAGACCCAGATCGAATTGCCGCCCGGGCTTTGGTAGCCCGCCACGGGGCCGTCCATGCCATAGGCCTTGGGTTGCGGGGCGGGGGCACTCGCGACGGTCACCAGGCCGGGGTAGCTGATCTGGGGGCTGTTGCCGTACAGGCGACCCAGGCTGCCATAGAACTCCGGCGGCATGAAGGACCACAGCTCGCTGCCGGCGGCATTGCCGTTGATGGCCGCAGTGCGGTTGCCGTTGACGGCACGCAGCACGCCGTCATTGCCGCCGTAGAACACCACCACCTGGGGCGAAGCATCGGTGCCGTAGTTGAGCGCCACCGGCCGTGAATGCACGACGTCGCCATGCACCGAGGGCCGCATGGCGGTGGCCGCCACATTGGTCAGCAGCTTGTCGGCGTCGCCGGTCACGGTGCTGTTGTTCAGGCCGCGCGCCCAATTGATCAGGTTGGTGCGGGCCGTGGTCGACGCCACGCCGAGCAGGGTCTGGGTGATCGCGGTGTTCGCGTCGTCGAAGTTGGCCAGGGCGGTGCAGCCGCTGCTCGAGCAGGTCAGCAGATTGCGACTGGCCACCGGCATGTTGCGAAGCAGGTAGCCTTGCGCGCCTTTTTCCACGACGTTGCCGTCCGGGCTGTTGGAGCTTTCGGCGTTGAGGCAGTCACCCGAGGGTGTTTGGGCCCAATAGCTGTCCGCCGCCGAAGAGGTCCAGAAGCTGCGCGCGCAGGGGGTGATGAAACCGGTCTGCGAATTGACGGCGTTCTTGTCGGCCGCATCCTGCAGGATCAGGTTGTTGCCGGCATCCAGTCCCAGCTTGTATTGCTTGATGTTGCCGTTCCAGCGCGGCTGGGCTGCGGCGTCAGGCCGGAACATGCCGATGAAGATCTGGTTCAGGTAGGTCCCTTGCGTGTTCACGCTCATCGGCAGGCTCACCGAGGCGAAGGCGCTGTTGACCGACTGGATGCGGCTGAAGATGTCGCCGAACGCATCGGTCAGGTCCTTTTCCAGCGTGGCACTGTTGGTGAGATTGAAGTAGGTGCCCTGGCTCACGGTGGCCATGCTCTGCAGCATCGCGGACCAGCCCGGGCCTTGGCCGGTCGTGCCGGGAAGGACGTCGAGGGTGAAGGTCTTCACGCCCATGCTCTGGAACAAAAAGCGCGCCCATTCGTCGGCCACGTTGTCCTGTGAGCCGCTGGGGCTGAGCACGATCGGCGTGGTCCAGTCGGTCAGGGGCAACTTGGGCGTGAAGCCAGCGCCGGCCGCCTTGAGTTCGCTGGTGGCCGCCTTGGTGTCGCTCGTGTTGTCCTGCACCGGGCCGTTGCTCAGGTAGATGATGAAGGTCCCGGCACACCCGGCCGATGTGGGCGCCAGGTAGGGCGAGCCGGCTTTCGAACCCAGCGCATTGCCGGCCAGCGCGTAGAGGGCGTCGGACGCCGTGCTGACACCCGTGTTGGTCTTGAAGTCCGTCTTTGCCTTGTTGTTGCCCGCGTAGGGGGCACCACCGGTGAGATAGCGGTAGACCTCGACCATGGTCTTCCCGGCCTTGCCGCCGTTGGACTTGTCGTTCGTCACGTCGAGGCTCTTGATCAGGGCGCTGTACTTGGGTTGCGACGTACCGTCCAGGGTCCGGATGGCGGCGCGCAGGTAGGCGCCGTCGGAATTGCTGTCACCCTTTCCCGTCTCCGTGAACATCATCACTCCGACGCGGAACTTGTTGGCCGGCAGACTGTTGAAGGCGGTCTGCAGCGCGGCCATCTCCGCCGTGAAGGGCTGGTTCCAATTGGCTGTGTTGTCGAGGACGAACAGCACGTTCGGAATATCCGTCGTGGACTGGTTGAAGCCGGTGAAGAGGTCGATGTCGTCGGCCTGCGCCGGACCCATCTGCAGCAGCAGCAGCACCGAAGCGCAAATTGCCTTGATGAGATTTTTTTTCATGGTGCGAAGCTGCGGTGGTGTGTGAAGTGCTAGTGGCAGAAGGCGTCGTACTGCGCCTGGTTGAGCAGCACGCGCACGCCGGCGCGCACGGCGGTGTTCACGCCTGTGGCGAGGTCGGCGATGGAGGTGCTGATGTCCCAGACCGAGTTGTAGGCGTTGGGCACGCCGGACAGGCCCGAGCCGCTGGAGGAGCCGCCCCCGCTGATGCCGCCGGGACCGCTTGCGCTGCCGCCGGAGCCGGACACCTGGATCGCGCGCACGCACGTGGGGGCTGCCACCTGCACCGTGTAGTCGGTGTTGCCGTCGTTGTTGATGTCCACGTTGCTCACTGTGGCGACCGGCGTCACGAGCGAGGGCGTGCCATCGGCGGCGGGCGGCAGCAGCGAGGTCATCACCTCCTCGATCGCGCGGTTGCCAGCGGCGACTGCCTCGTTGCGCACCTGGACGTTGCCCACCGCCTTGAGGTTGGCGTTGGTGAGCGAGAAGGCGGCGACCACCGTGAGCGTGATCAGCACCAGCATGATCAATCCGACGATCAGCGCTGCGCCGCGCTGACCCCGGATGCGGGCTGCTCGGACCACTCGCCTCACGGTGTGTCTCTCCGGCCAGCGACGTTGTTCAGGCGGACGCTGCTGGAGAAGGCGTGCCGCTTGTAGTGGTCGTTGAAGGGGCCCAGCGTCGCGCCGCCGAGGGTATAGCTGCGCGAATCGGTATGGCTGGGTGTTTGCTCGATGCTGCGCGCCAGCACGTAGATTTTGACGGCCACTGCGTTGATGAGCTGATCGGCCGTGCAAGGCGCAGCAGCGCTGCAGTGCACGAATGCGCCGTCGGGGCTGCCGTCGCCGCGGTCGGTCGGCGTGCTCCTGTTGCTGGCGTCGGCCCAACTGGTGGCCTTGGTGTAGTCGACCGCCGCGCCGGTGGAACTCAGGGTGTCCAGTCCCAGTTCGACGCGAAAGCCTTCGATTCCTTCGATCAGCGCCACGGGCGGCTGCTGTCCCAGAGCGCCGCCTGAGAGGTCGAAGCGCGAGCGCGCGAGTGTCGGAATGCCGTCGCCCACGGTGTCGGCGTAGTCGCGCACGTAGTAGATGTCGGAGACGAACTTGCGCTTGGGCGACGGCGTGGTGCAGTTTCGCGCCAGCATCGTGGCGAAGCCTGCCGTCGAAAGATCGAAGTCGGAAGGCTTTTGCGTGCCGCAGGTCGACGACTGGAAATACAGCGCGCCCGGGGTGTCGACACCGCAGGTGGGCGACGGCAGGCAAGTCTCGGCATGGCGCACCACCAGCACGTCGGTGTTGGCCTTCTTGTTCTTCAGCACCGCGGCGCAACCGGCGGGCACCGCATCGTAGACCTGCACCGCCACGTCGAGCAGGCTGCGCATGTAGCCGGGAGTCCAGTTTGCGGGCGTGTAGGCCAGGCAGGGATCGGGCGGTGCGCCGGTCGGCACGTTGGCCGGGATGGTGGTCAGGGTCAGGTCATCGAACTGGGGCATGTAGTTTTCCCAGAAGCCGGCATGCGCGATTTCGTTTTCCAGCACGAACATGCTGACGCGGCCGCTTTCGATTTGCTGGTTGATCTTGGCCATCTCACGCTGCGCGTTGCTCACGTTGAGGAACAGCGCTATCAGCGCGGCCACGACGATCAACGTGATGGTGATCGACACCATCAATTCGATCAGCGTCAAGCCGCGCTGGACGCGGCGCGACCGTGCGTGCGAGCGGATGACAAGGGTATGGCTGCCGCGCATCACGAGAGCTTTCCGATGCGTACCAGCGTGGTGACGGTGCGGCGGCACAGGTCGTTCTTGCAACGGGTGTTCGCGTCGTCGTACTGGTTCTTTCCGCAGGCGACGCCGGCCGAAGGTGCCGCGAGGGGCACGAGGCCTTGCCAGGCCACGGTGACCAGGTACTCGTCGTTGCCCAGGCTCTCGACGCAGCCGCGCCCGCCGATCACGGCGCCGACCTTGCTGGTGCCCGAGGTTTCACCCGCGCCCAGCAGCGCGTTGCACCATTCGGCCGCGTCGATCTGCTGTCGGGTCCCGGTGGCGCTCGGGCAGGCTGCGCCTGCGCCCAGCGGGCTGCCCGTGACGTAGCTCAGGGCCGCACGCCGATTGGTGGTGATACGGCTGGCCATGTCGTCGAGCAAGGTCAGCGCCTGCGAACGCTGGTAGGCCTCCATCTCGGTGGTCTGCATCCGTGCATGCAGCCCCACCAGGCCGAAGAGGCCGAAGGCGACAATCAGCAGCGTGACCAGCACCTCGATGAGGGTCGCGCCACGCTGTGCGCGACGAGGCGGGACATGGGGGAGGCCGGTCACCATTTGTCGGCCGGCGACTTCACGCCTTCGCTGGTGAGAGTGAGCGTGCCGTCGCTGGCCTGAGCGCCGGTGGGCGTGAACGTCAGCGTGAAGCCCGGCACGGCGGTGGTCGACAGCGTGATGCCGTAGCCATAGTTCGCGCTGACATCCGCAGGCAGCGCGTAGCCACTGTTTGCCAGCGTGGCCGCATCGGCGTAGCTGCGATTGGCCAGCAGGAATTGCTGCTGGCGGTTGGCGATGTCCATCATCTGCGACTGCGCCGCCGAACGCTTGGAACGGATGATGTATTTCGTATAGGACGGCAACGCGATGGCGGCCAGGATGGCGACCATCGCCACCGTGATGAGCACCTCGATCAACGTGAATCCATTTCGCCTGCGCATGCTCTCTCCGTTTCGCCCGCCTCACGTTGGACCGCGACATGTGTCTGAATGCGAACAATTGTAAATGGGAACTTATCACATATGGTCGTAGGACCTGTCTGACAAGCGGACTTTCATCACGGATTGGGGGCAAAGCCCCAAATGAAAAGCTGTTCAGCGAGACCCTCCGGTGAGAGCGTTCCGGCGCTGGTGGGGCGGGATTTCATGGTCTAATCTGTGACCATTAGTTACACGTAAGGTCGCACGACAGCACTCGGCGAGCAGACATGCCACATCGCCATGGATAACCGACTTGCCTGGACCCGGGCCGCGTGCGCGCGCGTCATGCGGCCGGTGGTCAAGCTGGCGTTGGCAGTGGGGTTGAAGCACTCTCACCTGGAGGAACTCTTGCGAGATCTCTTCCTGGACGAGGCGCGTCGCCTATGGCGCAGCCAGGGCGTCAGGGAGCCGAACATCAGCCAGCTGTCAGTGTCGACGGGGCTCAATCGCAAGGCAGTCACCGCCAAGGTGCGGGAGACGAACGGCGTGCTACCCGGTACCGAGGCATCCACCGCTGCGAAGACGTTCACGCTCTGGCTGCAGGGTTTCGCAGGCGACGCTGCTCTCCGGCGTTTGCCGATCACCGGTCGCGACCAGGCGCCATCATTCGAAAATCTAGCGAGACGGGCAAGCCGTGGCGATCTGCACCATCGCGCCATCCTGGACGAACTGGTGCGGTTGGGTATGGCGAAGGAGGAGGGTGGATATGTCGAGCTCGCAGCCGAAGCCTTCGTTCCTGCGCAGGACCTCCAATCCATGCTTGCGTTTTTTGGCGACAATTCGCGTGATCATTTGTCCGCCGGCGTCGCCAACATACTTGGGCAACAGCCTTCCCTGCTTGAGCGCTCCGTGTATGCGAATGGCCTGACGATGCAGGATTGCGAAGACATCCACATGCTCGTGCGCCAGCGCTGGAGCGCGTTGCATCATGAACTGACCCACGAAATGTTTCGCGCAGTCGGCGCGGCGGGCGATGCGGGTTCAGGCCGCATCCGCGTCGGCATCTACACCTACTACGAAGACGCCGCCGCAGACGCTGGCGCCAGGGTTAGCCAATCGTGAATTCCAGACCGTGGCTCGCGAGCCTCTGGCTCCTTCTGACCTTGCTGCTCCTTTCCTGTGGTGGAGGCGGCAGCAGCGGCGTGTCGGCGATCAGCGGCATCCCGGCCGGGGCGACGGCCGCTGCGGCGGCCGGCGCCGCCGCCAGCGCGCCGGCCGGCGATGCGGGCGGCGACGCGACGGGAGGCACATCGACCGCCGCGGGCGGTATCGCCGGTACGAGTACGGCCTCGAGCGGCGACACCTCCGGCGTGGGGTCGGGCGGAACGGGCGTCAGCACCGCGGATGCGACCAGCGTCGGTTCCGTCGACGGCATGGGCAGCATCATCGTGAACAGCGTTCGCTACAACGTCGACACTGCCACCGTGAACCTTCCGGATGCCGGGTCGCTCCAGATCGGTATGTCCGTCGAGGTCACGGGCACGATCGACGCTTCGAAGGTCAATGGTGTGGCCCGCCAGGTGACGTCCGCGCTGGAACTGCGGGGTCCGGTCGAATCGGTCGACCTGGTCGGCGGAAGCTTCAAGGTCATGGGCGCCAGGGTCACGCTCGACGACGCCACGGTGTGGGGCAACGTGACGGGGCTGGCCGACCTGGTGGTTGGCACGCCGGTGCAGGTCTGGGGTCTGCCGGCGGACCCTGGCGTCCTGCGCGCCACGCGTGTCGAGCGCACGGCAGCCAATGCGGCGCCGGTCGTCACTGGCGCTGTGCAGCAATTGGATCCGCTCGGCCGCACCTTGGTGCTGGGCGGTCTCACCGTCGCGTACGGCAATGCCGGCTTCGCCGGCGGCGTGGATGCGACCACCTTGGCGAACGGCGCCATCGTGCGGGTTCGCGCCGCGGCCCAGCCGTCGGGCGGCCTGCTCGTCGCGACCCAGCTGGAGAGCTGGTACCAGGTCCCCAAGACGACGGGTACACAGATACAGCTCGAGGGCCTGATCACCAACTTCGCCACGCTCGGCGCGTTCCAGGTCCTGGGTTCGACCGTCGACGCGTCCGCGGCCACCGTCACCGGCGGCCGCGCTTCCACGATCGGCAACGGGGTCAAGGTGGAGGTGAGCGGAACGCTCGTGAACGGGGTGCTCATCGCAACGCAACTCAAGATCAGGCACATTCCCGGCGCGGGTTCCTTGCCTTCCTACACATTGATCGGTTCGGTAGGCAACTACACGTCTGCCGCCCGTTTCCGCGTGCGCGGACAGTTGGTCGACGCGAGTTCGCCCGGTGTGGTGTTCATGAACGGAACGTCAGCCGGCCTGTCGAACGGCGTCAACGTCACCGTGCTTGGCACTCAGGTCGTCAACGACGTGCTGATCGCCAACCAAGTGAGCTTCGACTAGCCCGCCGACGTGTTTTTCGCGCTCGCGGGCTGGCGGCGCGGTGCCACAATCCGCGCATGAGACATCCGGTTCCAACCCCCAGATGTCTGGATGTCGAGCAGGAGTTTGGCCAGTGAGCACCGCCCGTGTTTCGATCCAGACAGAGGACTTCGACCTGCAGCAGGAGGTCGCCGCGTTGCGTGCCGGCGACGCCGGGGTCGGCGCAGTGTGCTGCTTCATCGGCACGGTGCGCGACCGCAACGACGGCAGCGCCGTGGCCTCGATGGAACTCGAGCACTACCCGGGCATGACCGAGAAGGCGATCGAGGCCATGATCGACGAGGCCCGCAAGCGCTTCGACATCCTCGGCGCCCGCGTGATCCACCGCGTCGGCCTGCTGCAGCCGCAGGACCAGATCATGATGGTCGCCGTGACCTCGGCGCACCGCGGCCAGAGCTTCCTGGCCTGCGAGTTCCTGATGGACTACCTGAAGACCCAGGCGCCGTTCTGGAAGAAGGAAGAGACGCCCGAGGGCGCCCGCTGGGTCGATGCGCGGGCGACGGACGACGAGGCCGTGGCCCGCTGGGGCATCGCCTCCGGCAATGCCGCCTGAGCCTCACTGGGGCTGGAAGCCGCTGTTCTTGATGATCTGCGCCCAGGTCTGGGTGTAGCTGCGCACGCGGCCGGCGAACTGGCCCTGCGGCATGAATTCGACCGTGAGGCCCATCGCAGTCAGGCGCTCGCGCACATCCGGCATCTTGAGCACCTTGGCCAGCGCGACGCCGAAGCGGTCGATCACGGGCTGCGGCGTGCCGACCGGCGCGAAGATGCCGTAGTAGGGCAGGTCTTCCAGGCCCGCCAGGCCCAGTTCGGCGAAGGTCGGCACCTGCGGCAGCACGGCCTGCCGCTTGTCGCCGATCACCGCGACGACGCGGATCTTGCCGGCCTTCTGGTTCTCGATGAAGTCGGGAACCGAGCCGATGCCGGCCGAGATCTGGTTGCCGAGCATGTCGGCCAGCATCGGTGCGCTGCCGCGGTAGGGTGCAGCCTGGACGTCGATCTTGTACTTGGCGCCGATCAGCTTGACCAGGAACTCGGGGATCGAGGCCGGCGCCGGAACGCCGATCGTGTCCTTGCCGCCGCGCTCCTTCCTGACCCAGGCCACGTAGTCGTTGACCGACTTGGCGGGCGTGCCGCCCGACACCGCGAGCGCATTGGCGAAGGTCGCGAAGCCGGCCACCGGCACGAAATCGCGCGCCGCATCGAAGCCCGGGTTCTTCACCACCAGCGGCAGGATCGAGATCGAATGGTCGTGCGAGAGGAACAGCGTGTGGCCGTCGGCCGGCGCGGCCTTCAGCGCCTGGGCGGCGATCTGGCCGCCGGCGCCGGCGCGGTTGTCGACCACCACGGAGGTGCCCAATTCGTCCTTGAGCTTCTCGGCCAGCGTGCGGGCGATCACGTCAGTGCCGCCGCCGGCCGGAAAGCCGACCAGCAGCCGGATCGGCGTGCCGGCCGGCTGGGCCAGCGCCACGCCTCCAGCGGCCAGCAGGCCAGCCGCGAAAAGGCCGCGCATGAGGCGCGTGGCGCCACTCCATGTTGACTTCAGCATCTATCGACTCCAATGATTGCGGGTAGAAAAAAGTCCGGACGGTCTTGAACTCGCCACGGAACGGCCCTATTTTGAATGCAGGAATCAAGCCATGCGACAAGACAAACTCACCACCAAGTTCCAGGAAGCCCTCGCCGACTCGCAGTCGCTCGCGCTGGGCAACGACAACGCTTATATCGAACCGGCCCACTTGCTGGTCGCGATGCTGCGCCAGGACGACGGCCCGCGTGCGCTGCTCGAGCGCGCCGGCGCCAATGTGCCGGGCCTGCTGCAGGCCGCCGAGGCGGCGATCAAGAAGCTGCCGAAGGTCGAGGGCCATGACCAGGTGCAGGTCGGCCCCGAACTCGGCAAGCTGCTGCAGGCGACCGAGAAGGAATCGATCAAGCGCAACGACCAGTTCATTGCCAGCGAACTGTTCCTGCTCGCGCTGGCCGACAGCAAGGCCGACATCGGCAACCTCGCGCGCAGCAATGGCGTGACGCGCAAGTCGCTCGAGGCCGCGATCGATGCGGTGCGCGGCGGCCAGGGGGTCAACAGCGCCGACGCCGAAGGCCAGCGCGAAGCCCTCAAGAAATACTGCCTCGACCTCACCGAGCGCGCCCGCCTGGGCAAGCTCGACCCGGTGATCGGCCGCGACGAGGAAATCCGCCGCGCGATCCAGGTGCTGCAGCGCCGCACCAAGAACAACCCGGTGCTGATCGGCGAGCCGGGTGTCGGCAAGACGGCGATCGTCGAGGGCCTGGCCCAGCGCATCGTCGCCGGCGAGGTGCCCGATTCGCTCAAGGGCAAGCGCGTGCTGTCGCTCGACATGGCGGCGCTGCTGGCCGGTGCCAAGTTCCGCGGCGAATTCGAGGAGCGGCTCAAGACCGTGCTCAACGAGCTCGCCAAGGACGAAGGCCAGACCATCGTCTTCATCGACGAACTGCACACCATGGTCGGCGCCGGCAAGGCCGAAGGCGCGATGGACGCCGGCAACATGCTCAAGCCCGCCCTGGCGCGCGGCGAGCTGCACTGCGTCGGCGCCACCACGCTCGACGAATACCGCAAGTACATCGAGAAGGACGCCGCGCTGGAGCGCCGCTTCCAGAAGATCCTCGTGGGCGAGCCGAGCGTCGAGGCCACGGTCGCGATCCTGCGCGGCCTGAAGGAAAAGTACGAAGTCCACCACGGCGTCGACATCACCGACCCGGCGATCGTCGCCGCGGCCGAGCTGTCCGACCGCTACATCACCGACCGCTTCCTGCCCGACAAGGCGATCGACCTGATCGACGAGGCGGCGGCCAAGATCAAGATCGAGATGGACTCCAAGCCCGAGGTCATGGACCGGCTCGACCGCCGCCTGATCCAGCTGCAGATCGAGCGCGAAGCCGTGCGCCGCGAGAAAGACGAGGCCTCGCAGAAGCGCTTCGGCCTGATCGAGGACGACATCGCGAAGCTGCAGAAGGAGATTGCCGACCTCGACGAGGTCTGGCAGGCCGAGAAGGCCCAGGCCCAGGGCAGCGCGCAGATCCGCGAAGAGATCGACAAGATCAAGTTCCAGATCGCCGAATTCACCAGCAAGGGCGACTTCAACAAGGTCGCGGAGCTGCAGTACGGGAAGCTGCCGGGCCTCGAGAAGCGGCTCAAGGAAGCGCAGGACACCGAGGCCAGCAAGGGCAAGTCGAGCGCGCCTACGTTGCTGCGCACGCAGGTCGGCGCCGAGGAGATCGCCGAGGTGGTCGCACGCGCCACCGGCATCCCGGTGTCCAAGCTGATGCAGGGCGAGCGCGACAAGCTGCTCATGATGGAAGGCAAGCTGCATGAGCGCGTGGTCGGCCAGGACGAGGCCATCGGTGCGGTCGCCAACGCGATCCGCCGTTCGCGCTCGGGCCTGTCGGACCCGAACCGCCCGACCGGCTCGTTCCTGTTCCTCGGCCCCACGGGCGTGGGCAAGACCGAGCTGTGCAAGGCGCTGGCGGGCTTCCTGTTCGACAGCGAGGACCACCTGATCCGCGTCGACATGAGCGAGTTCATGGAGAAACATTCGGTCGCCCGCCTGATCGGCGCGCCGCCGGGCTACGTGGGCTACGAAGAAGGCGGCTACCTGACCGAGGCGGTGCGCCGCAAGCCCTACAGCGTGCTCCTGCTCGACGAGGTCGAGAAGGCCCATCCGGACGTCTTCAACGTGCTGCTGCAGGTGCTCGACGACGGCCGCCTGACCGATGGCCAGGGCCGCACCGTGAACTTCAAGAACACGGTGATCGTGATGACCAGCAACATCGGCTCGCCGATCATCCAGTCGATGGTCGGCAAGCCGACCGAGGAGATCAAGGAAGCGGTCTGGGACGAGCTCAAGAACTACTTCAGGCCCGAGTTCCTGAACCGCATCGACGAGACCGTGGTGTTCCACGCGCTCGACGCCAAGAACATCGAGGCGATCGCGGCGATCCAGCTCAAGGTGCTGAAGGACCGCCTGGCCAAGATGGACCTGGGGCTGGAGGTGTCGCCGGCGGCGCTGGCCGAGATCGCAAAGGTCGGCTTCGACCCGGTGTTCGGTGCCCGGCCGCTGAAGCGGGCGATCCAGCAGCGGATCGAGAATCCGTTGTCGAAGCTGCTGCTCGACGGCAGCTTCGGGCCCAAGGACACGATCAGCGTCGGGACCGATCCTATCCGGGCGCCGGGGCAGTTCACGTTCAGCAATGACCGGGAACCCAGCGCCGGAGCGATAGCCTAAGCACGATGCTGAACTTCTTTCTCCGTCTGGTCTTGTTCATGCTGGGCCTGGTCTTCGCGGCCAGCCTGGCGGTCGCCGTGCTGCTGCTGGCGGCCGTCTGGGGGCTGCGCTACGCCTGGGCCCGCCTGACCGGCAAGCCGGTGCAGCCGTGGGTCATGCGCTTCGACCCGCGCGGCGGCTTCGACCGCTTTCGCGCCGCGGGCCGGCCGGCCGAGCCGACGGCGGCCGACGTCGCGGGCGCCCGGGCCCAGGGGCAGGCGGCCGATGCCCCGGTGCGCCTGCGCGATCCGGGTGTGGTCACCGACGTGCAGGCGCGGCCGGTGTCGCGCGACGACTGACACCCCGGGGCCGGTCAAAATAGCGGATGTCCACGCCGCGCCCGCCCGTCCTCGTCGAACCGCTCGAAGTCGAGTTCAGCGCCATCCGCGCGCAGGGCGCTGGCGGCCAGAACGTCAACAAGGTCTCGAGCGCGGTGCATCTGCGCTTCGACATTCCCGCCAGTTCGCTGCCTGAAGACGTCAAGGAACGGCTGCTGGCCCTGCGCGACAGCCGCATCACGCAGGAAGGCGTGCTGGTGCTGAAGGCGCAGAAGCACCGCAGCCAGGACATGAACCGCGCCGATGCGCTGGCGCGGCTGCAGGAACTGGTCGACGGCGTCGCCGTGGCGCCGCGCGTGCGGCGCGCCACCAAGCCGAGCTACGGCTCGAAGCAGCGACGGCTGGCGGGCAAGAGCCAGCGCTCGGAGATCAAGAGCTTGCGCGGGCCGGTCAAGGACTGAGCACCCAGTGGCACGGGGGCGGAGAACCCCGTATGCTGTGGTTCCCGGTTCGATTGCACACAGTTTGTAGACAAATCATATGAAGTCCAAAGTCGCGTCCAAGCCACCGGCGCATGCGAAGGCCAGGAAGACGGCGGCACCGGTCAAGACCGTGCGATCTCGCAAGCCCGCGCCGTCGGAAGCGCCGCCCGCGAAATCCGCGCCCGTCCCTGCCGGCGAGGCCTCGACGAACCTGACCGACCGGGCCTATGCCGTCGTGCGTCGGCTGATCCTGCAGCGAGAGCTGATCGGCGGCGAAGTGCTGGTCGAGGGACGGCTCGCCGAGCGACTCCAGATGTCTCGCACGCCGCTGCGCGAGGCCTTGCTCCGGCTGGAGGGCGAAGGACTGCTGGTGCGCGCCAATGCCCGCTCCTACGCGGTGCGGCGGATCACGGCGTCGCATTACTTCCAGTGCCTGCAGGTGCGCGAGCGGCTCGAATCGCAGGCCGTCTCGCTGGCAATGGGACGCGTGCCGCCGGACCAGGTACAGGCCTTGCGCAGCGCCATCCTGGGCTCGGATTCGAGCCAGCAGGGCTCGAGCCACTGGCAGGCCGATGACCAGATCCATGGCCTGTTCGCGCGCGCCTCGGGCAACGCGATGCTGGCCGACACCATCGCGCATCTGCGCGTGCTGTGCCGTCTGTTCGAGGTGGTCGACCCGTTCAGCCGCATCGAGGACGACCGCACCGAGCACCTGGCCATCCTCGACGCCTACATCGCCGGCAACGAGAAGGCGGCCGAGGATGCGGTGGTCGCGCACCTGCGCAACCTGGCCCGCTACACCTTGTCGAGGCTCAGCAACGGGCTGGTGACCGAATTCGCGCAGTAGGCCGGCCGGCGGCGCCTCAGTGGCGCAGGATCTTGCCGACGAACTCGCGCGTGCGGGCCTCGCGCGGCTGGTCGAAGATCTGCTTCGGACCGCCGATCTCGACCACCTGCCCGCCGTCCATGAACACGACCTTGCTCGACACCTCGCGCACGAAGCCCATTTCGTGCGAGACGATGAACATCGTCATGCCCTCGGCGGCCAGCAATCGCACCGTGTCCAGCACTTCATTGACGAGCTCGGGGTCGAGTGCCGCGGTGACCTCGTCGAGCAGCAGGATGCCGGGCTGCAGGGCCAGCGCCCGTGCGATCGCCACGCGCTGCTGCTGGCCGCCCGAAAGCTGGTCGGGATAGGACTTGAGCTTCGCGCCCATGCCGACCTTCTCGAGCAGTTGGATCGCATACGCCTCGACCTGCTTGCGCGGCCGCCCCTTGACCTTGATCGGCGCGACCGTCACGTTGTCGAGCACGCTCATGTTCTGGAACAGGTTGTACTGCTGGAACACGATCGCCATCTGCGAGCGGATCCGGCGCAGCTGTTCGCGGTCGTTGTAGTCGAGCGCCTGGCCGTCGATGCGCACCTGGCCGGCAATGGGCGGCAGCAGGCCCATCAGCACGCGCAGCAAGGTGCTCTTGCCCGAGCCCGAGGGGCCGATGAGACTGACGATCTCGCCCTTGTCGACCGACAGGTTGATGCGCTCGAGTACGGTGTGGGTGCCGTAGTTGGCCTCGAGGTCAACGATTTCGAGTTGGGGCAAGCTTGTTCTCCAGGTGTTTGCCGAACCGGGCCAGCGGATAGGACAGCATGAAATAAAGAGCCAGCACCGTGCCGTAGACCAGTGTGGCCGAGAAGCCCTTGTTGTTCATCGTCTTGCCGGCGAAGGCCAGCTCGACCACGCCGATCTGGGAAGCGAGCGCGGTGTCCTTGATGAACAGGACGAAAAAGCCGAAGACCGGCGGCAGGATGATCTTCCAGGCCTGCGGCACGATCACGAGGCGCAGCGTCTGGAGGTAGCTGAAGTTCATCGTCTCGGCGGCGTCCCATTGGTTCTGGTGCACCGATTCGAGACCGCTGCGCACGATCTCGGCGATGAAGGCGGTGGCGATCAGGCAGACGCTGATCAGGGCCACGGTGAACATCGCGAGGTCGGCGTCGAGCCCCTGGAAGATGAAGAAAACCAGCATCAGCGTGACCAGGAACGGGATGCGCCTGAACAGCTCGATGAAGACCGTGGCCGCCACGCGCAGCGGCCGGCCCGCAGGCCGGCGGCCGAGCCGCACCGCCGCCAGCAGGAAGCCGAGCGAGAAGCCGACGATGCAGCCGATGGCCGACAGGGCGAAGGTGACGCCCAGCGCCTTGGCGAAGAAGACCAGGTTGTAGTAGCTGAAAAAGCGCGGCAGCTCCTGGATGATCTGTTCGAGCATCAGAACCACCTCATCTTGGCGCGGAAGAAGCGCTTCCCGACGAAGGCGAGCGACAGGGTGGCGATCAGCGTGATCGCGATGTAGAGCATCGCGGCAACCGAGAACACCTCGATCGAGCGGAAGGTCTCCGAGTTGATGTTGTAGGCCCGCCCGGTGAGCTCCTCGACGCCGAACACGGCCGCCATCGAGGTACCGAGCGTCATCAGGATGTACTGGTTGGAGAGCGGCGGGAACAGCACGCGCACGATGTGCGGCAGGATCACGTAGCGAATGGTCTGGATGCGCGAGAAGCCCAGCGTCTCGGCCGCCTCGAGTTCGGGCCGGCGCACCGATTCGAAGCCCGCGCGCTGGATCTCGGTGAGGTATGCACCGGCATTGAGCGTCATGCCGATCAGCACCGCCTGGTAGGGCGACAGCACGATGCCGGCGTCGGGCAGCGCGAAGAAGATGAAGAAGATCTGGATCAGCTGCGGCGTGTTGGTGAAGAACACCACATAGGCGCCGACCAGGCGGCGCGCCCAGCGCGGGCCGTAGGCGCGCACCGAGGCGCCCGCCAAGCCGAGTAGCATGCCCAGGGCGAACGCCAGGAAGGCGATCTGCAGGCTCAGCCAGGCGCCGCCGACCAGGTAGGGCAGTCGTTCGAGAACCGGTGTGAAGTCGAATTGCATGGGGAGTCGAGGGCTTGAATGATCGGCGCCGCCGGCAGGCTGGCTGCCGGCGGCGCCGGAACCGTCGGCCGCGACCTTACTTGTAGCTCGGTGCGGAGCGCGGGTCGTGCAGCATCGGGCCGCCGAACCACTTCTTCCAGCGTTCGTCCACGAAACCGCTCTTGTGCATGTCCTTGATGGCGCCGTTGAGCTTCTCGCGCAGCGCATCGTTGCCCTTCTGCACGCCGATGGCGCAGAAATAGACCTCGATCGGCGCATCGACGATGCGCCAGTCGACCTTGTGCTTGGCGGTGTGCTCGGTCATGAAGTCCATCACGTCGATCATCGCGTCGGCCCGGCCCTGGGCGATGGCGCGCACCGCGTCCGGGTAGTTGTCGAGCAGCAGCAACTGGGCCTTGGGCAGCTTCTCCTGCACCAGCTTCACGGGAGTGGCGCCGCGCACTTCGACCAGCTTCACCGCCGGGTCGTTGAGCTCCATCCAGTCCTTGTAGGGCTTGGCCTTGGTGGTCAGCACGCCCAGCACCTCGGTGTGCAGCGGGACGGTGAAGTCGATCACCTTCTGGCGCTCGGCCGTGATCGTCATGGCGCCGAGCACGGCGTCGATCTTGCCGCTGCTCACGAAGGGGATGCGGTCGGGCGAGCCGACCTGCACGATCTCGGTCTTGACGCCGAGCAGTTCGCCGAGCTTGCGGGCGATGTCGACATCGAAGCCGTCGATCTCGTTCTTGTCGTTGAAGATGCCGAGCGGGGGCAGGGTCGGGTTGACGCCGATCACGATCTTCTTGCTGGCCACGATTTCATCGAGCGTGCGCGCCGTCGCCGCGGCCGAGAGGCCCAGCAGCGTCGAGCCCAGTGCGAGCGATCCGGCCACCAGCAGGCTGCGGCGGATGGCGTTCCTTGTTTGCTTCATCGAGAAGAACTCCTAGAGGTTGAAGGTGGAACCGGGCTGCCGATGCGGCCCGAGTGCGGGGGACAACGAACGCAAGACGAATGCCAGTTTACAGTTTGTCGGCAAAAAATATAACGTCTATATATGAAATGTATACAATAAACTCGGAGCGGTCCAGTTCGAGCATGCGCTCCCTGTTCGATGGCTCCCAAGACTTCTTCCTCATGACACCAAGTCCATCTTCTGCAGCGCCGGTGCTGCGCGCCGACCAGTCCGTGCGGCGCGGCCCTGCGCTGCGCTTCCTGGCCGACGGCTGCAGCGTCGATGCCTTCGAGGGTGAAAGCGTTGCGGCGGCCCTGTTCGCGGCCGGGCGGCGCGAACTCCGGCGCAGTCCGCGCGATGGCGCGCCGCGCGGCATGTTCTGCCTCATGGGCTCCTGCCAGGAGTGCCTGGTGTGGGTCGGCAGTCGCAAGCTGCCCGCCTGCCAGGTGCCGGTGACGCCTGGCCTGGAGATTGAAACGCTCGACTTCCGGGAGCAGCGCCTTGGTTGAAGCGCAGCCCGGTGCGGTCGACCTGCTGGTGATCGGGGCGGGTCCGGCCGGCGCGCGCGCGGCGCTGCGCGCGCAGGCCTGCGGCCTCGGCGTGCTACTGGTCGACGAAAACCCGGATGCGGGCGGACAGGTGTGGCGTCCGCTGCCTCCGGGTTTCGCGCGGGCGGCCGGGGTTCAACCCTCCACCGAGGCCGTTCAAGGGGATGCCCTGCGGGCCGAACTGCGTGGCGCCGGCGTGCGCTGCCTGTTCGGCCACAAGGTCTGGAACGTGGGCCGCAGTCTTCGCACCGACCTGATCGGACCCGACGGCGTGTGCAGCTGGCAGCCGCGCGCCTTGCTCGTCGCCACCGGCACGACCGAGCGCGTTATTCCTTTTCCGGGCTGGACCTTGCCCGGCGTCATTGGCCTGGCTGCGGCCACCGTCCTGCTCAAGTCGCAGAACATGCTGCCAGGTCGTCGCACGCTGGTCGCCGGCAGCGGTCCATTGCTGCTGGCGGTCGCGAACGGCATCCTCAAGGCCGGCGGCGAAGTGGCCGCGGTGCTGGACCTGGCCAGCCGGACCGATTGGCTCCGGACCTTGCCCTCGCTCGCCGCGCGTCCGGATCTGCTCTGGCAGGGTGCCCGATGGCAGCTCGCCCTTCGCAAGGCCGGCGTGCCGCTGCTCTATCGCCATGGGATCGCGTCGGCGGAGGTCCTGGGCGATGGCTTCAGGATCCGGGCTCGGCAGGTCGATGCCAGCGGTGCGCCGATCGCGAGCGCATCTTCGTCCGATTTCGAAGCCGATGCGCTGGCGGTCGGTCACGGCCTGGTGCCCGGCACCGATGTCACGCGGCTGTTGCGTGCGCGCCATCGCTACGAGGCCTCGCACGGAGGCTGGATCGCGGACGCGGATGCCGAAGGGCGCACTTCGGTGGCCGGGCTGTACGTGGCCGGCGACGGTGCAGGCATCGCCGGCGCCGCCGCGGCCGGGGCCCACGGCGAACTGGCGGCGGTGGCTTGTGCCTTCGACCTCGGTCGACTGTCGGCGCAAGACCATGCGCGGGCACGCGATCGCCTGTTTGCCGAATGGCGCAGGCCCGCCCGTTTCGGCCGCGCGATGGCGGGCTTGATGGCATTGAGGGATGGCGCCGTCGCCGCCATCCCGGCAGCCACCGTGGTCTGCCGCTGCGAAGACGTGACGCGCTCCGAGATCGACGCCGCGGCACGCGACGGCGCGCGGGACATGAATCAACTCAAGGCCTGGACGCGCTGCGGCATGGGGCCGTGCCAGGGACGCACCTGCGGCGACGTCGCGGGCGCGTTGCTGGCCGCTCACGTGGGCGGCCGCGAAGCCGCAGGCTGCTTCACCGGCCGGGCGCCGCTGCGGCCGGTCTCGCTCGCCGAAGTCGCCGGCGACTACACCTATGCCGACATCCCGATTCCGAAGGCGGCACCACTGTGAGCGCGACCTCGCATTCCCCTGGCGCCTATGACGCGGTCGTGATCGGCGGCGGCGTCATGGGCTGCTCGACCGCCCTGCATCTCGCGCAGGGCGGCATGCGGGTCGCGGTGGTCGATCGCGGACCCTTGTGCCGCGAGGCCTCGGGCGTCAATGCCGGCACGCTGACCCTGCACATGACCCGCGCGGCGCTGGTGCCTTACGCGATGCGTGCCTGGCAGATGTGGATGGACGCCGAGAAGTGGCTGGGCATGGGCGTGCTCGCGACCCGCGTGCCGGGCCTCACGCTGGCCTTCACCGAGGCCGAATGCGAACTGGTCGAGCTGCGGGCCCAGGCGCGCCGCGCCTTCGGTGCGCCGATCGAGGTCATCACGCCGGCCCGGGCGCGGGAGATCGAGCCCGGCGTGCATCCGAGCCTGCTGAAGGCCGGCTACTGCGAGATCGACGGCTTCGCCAGCGCCTACCTGACGGGCCGCGCCTTCCGCCATGCGCTGGTCCGGGCCGGCGTCGACGTGATCGAGAACGCAGCCGTTGCGTCGATCGATTCCGGCGACGCCGGCCATGTCGTTCGATTCGGTGACGACAGCGGCCGGGCGCCGCTGCGAGCGGCGCGCATCGTTCTGGCCGGCGGCGTGTGGATCGAGAACATGCTGGCCTGGCTGGGGGTCCGGATCCCGATCAAGGTGCTGATCAACCAGCTGATCGTCACCGAGCGAATCCGGCCCGTGATGCGCACCGTGCTGAGCGTCGCCAACGGCCTGCTGTCGCTGAAGCAGTTCGCCAACGGCACGGTGCTGATCGGCGGCGGCTGGCAAGGCGAGGGCGACCGCGAGCGCGGCGGCCTCGAAGCGCGGCCGCAGAACCTGGTCGGCAACATGCGACTGGCTGCCTATGCGGTGCCGGCGCTCGCCGAGGCGCGCATCGCGCGCATCTGGCTCGGCCTCGAAGCCGAAACCGCCGATGCGATGCCGATCATCGGCGATGTTCCAGGCGTACCGCGGGCCTACGTGGTCGGCAGCGCGCATTCGGGCTACACGAGCGGCCCGTTCATGGGCCGGATCATGGCCCAGCACATCCTCGGACAGCAGCCCGAGTTGCCACTTTTCGATCCCTCCCGCCTGCTGGGCATGCCGATGCCCGGCGCTTGATTCCACTTCCCATGATTCCTCGACAACCCGACGCTTTCCAAGGCATCTATGCCGCCACCCTGTGCCCGTTGCTCGACGACGGCCGCATCGACGAGGCCACGCTGGCGCGGCACCTGGAGGCCAATGCCTTCGTGCCCGGCATGAAGGGCCTGCTGATCAACGGCCATGCCGGCGAGAACTTCTCGCTCTCGCGCGATGAAAAGCGGCGGGTAACCGAGATCGCGTTCGAAGTGTGCGGCCAGCGATCGCTGCTGGTCTGCGGCATCAATGCCGAGGACAGCGTCGAGGCGCAGCGCCATGTCGATGACGCCAAGGCGGCCGGGGCCGATGCGGTGCTGGTGTTTCCGCCGTTCTCGTGGGCCCTGTCGCAGGATTCGCGCATGGCCGTGACGCACCATGCGATCGCCAACGCCAACGCGCAGATGCCGTTGATGCTCTACCAGGCCGGCGTCAACGCCGGCACGATGGCCTATCGCCCCGAGGTCCTGGCCGAGCTCGCGCAGCTGCCGAACGTGGTCGGCATCAAGGAAGGCAGCTGGGAAGCCGCCGCCTACGAAGCCAACCGCAGGCTGGTGAAGCGCGTCGCCCCGCAGGTCGCGATGATGGCTTCGGGGGACGAGCACCTGCTGACCTGCTTCGCGATCGGCAGCGAGGGCAGCCTGGTGAGCCTGGCCGCGGTCGTGCCCGAGCTGGTGATCGACCTCGACCGGGCGATCCGACGTGGCGACCTCGCCGAGGCGCGCCGTCTCAACGATCGCATCTATCCGCTCGCCAAGGCGATCTACGGGACGGCCCCCGGCGGCTACGCGACGGCGCGGCTCAAGACCTGCCTCAAGTTGCTCGGCCGATTTCCGAGCGACGCCATGCGCCCGCCGATCGGCCCGCTGCCGCGCGCGGAAATTGCTGCATTGGAAGCTGCGCTGGCCGAGGCCGGCGTGCCCGCATGAACCGAACCCGACCAGGAGCTTGCCCATGACCCAGAAGCTGATCCGCAACGGCCGCATCGTCACGGCCGTCGACGACTACACGGCCGACCTGCTGATCGACGACGGCCGCATCGTCGCCATCGGCCGTGCGCTCCCCGCCGGCGCCGACGTCGAGGTGATCGATGCCGCCGGCATGCTGGTGCTGCCTGGCGGCGTGGACTGCCATACGCACATGGACAACACCTTCGGCGACTCGACCACCTGCGACAGCTTCGAGTCGGGCACGCGCTCGGCGGCCTTCGGCGGCACGACGACGATCGTCGACTTCGCTTTCCAGCGCAAGGAGGTGAGCGTGCTCGAAGCGATCGAGCGGGCCCGCGCCAAGGGGGCCGACGGCGCCTGCATCGACTACGGCTTCCACGTCATCGTGACCGGCGTCGACGAGCAGACTCTGGTCGACATGCAGCATGCGATACGGCACGAGGGCGTATCGAGCTTCAAGATGTTCATGGCCTATCCGGGCTCGGTGATGGTCGACGACGCGGCCATCTTCCAGGCCATGCGGATGGTCGGCCAGCATGGCGGCATGATCGCGCTGCATGCTGAGAACGGCACCATCATCGAGCTCCTCATCAAGGAGGCGCTGGCGCAGGGCCACACGGCGCCCAAGTACCACGCGCTGACGCGGCCGGCGATCATGGAAGGCGAGGCCACGCACCGCGGCATCAAGCTGGCGGAGCTCGCGGAGGCCCCCGTGTACTTCGTCCACCTTTCCGCCAAGGAGGCGCTCAAGCATGTGATCGAGGCCCGCGACATGGGCGTGCCGGTGTTCGCCGAGACCTGCCCGCACTACCTGTTCTTCGACGACAGCGCCTACGACAGCGAGGACTTCGACCTGGCGCGCTACGTGATGAGCCCGCCGCTGCGCTCCAAGGAGTCGCAGCAGGCGCTGTGGACCGCGCTGCGCACCGACGACCTGCAGCTGGTGTCGACTGACCACTGCCCTTTCTGCATGAAGGAAGGGCACCTGGGGCGCATCAACCAGAAGCCCTACGGCCGCAACGATTTCTCGAAGATTCCCAACGGCGTGCCAGGCGTCGAGACGCGCATGGCGACCCTCTACGACGGTGGCGTCCGTGCCGGCCGGATCTCGCTCAACCGCTTCGTCGAGCTGACTTCCACGGCACCGTCGAAACTCTTCGGCCTGTTCCCGCAGAAGGGCACCATCGCGGTCGGCAGCGATGCCGACCTGGTGCTGTTCGACCCCGAAGCGCAGCACGTCATCTCGGCAGCCACGCAGCACGGCAACTGCGACTTCACGCTGTTCGAGGGCAAGGGCGTCACTGGACGGGTCCACAAGGTGCTGCTGCGCGGCGAACTGATCGTCGACGGCGACCGATGGCTCGGCAAGACCGGCAGCGGCCGCTACGTGGCGCGCGGCGAATCGGGCGGCTGGTAGCACGGCGGCCATGCCCAGCTACGACTACGCCTGCGAGCGCTGCGGCCCCTTCGTCGCGCGTCGGGCGCTGGCCCAGTTCGACCAGCCGGCGCCGTGCCCGGCATGCGGGGCCCCGTCGCGGCGCGCGCTCACTGTGCCTGCTGCGGGACCACAGCGCCGCCGCGCCGCACCGGCCGAGGACGCGGGTTACCGGCGGCTCAGGCACGGCGGCGCCTGCGCCTGCTGCCCGTAGCCGTACCCAGACCGGAGGTCAACTGGCGGTGATCTCGGCCGCGGGCTGCGGGGCCGGCACCCGGCTCAGCGCCGCCAGCGCCTCCGCATCCGTGCGGTAGCTGAACAGCATCGGCCCCGGCGCCAGCAGCCCGGCGCGTTCGAGCACCTGCTGCGCCGGCAGCTTCAGGCCCGAGATGTGCAGCCGCACGCCCTGCGACTCCAGCAGGCGGCGGATGCTGCCGAACACCTCGGCGCCGGTGATGTCGATCCGGTTGATCGGGTAGGCGAACAGGCAGACGTCGGTCAGCCCGGGCCGCTGGGCCAGCGCCACCGTGATGGCGCGCTCCAGCGTGCTGGCGGATGCGAAGTCGAGTTCGGCGTCCATGCGCAGCGCGTACAGGTCGGGCGCCAGTGGTGGCAGGTGCCACAGGTGGCGGTCGCGCAGGCTGCCGTCCGGGTGCAGGCCGACCTCGATGATGCGCGGGTGCAGGTGGCGGTACATGTAGTGCGCCAGCGCCGCCAGCAGGCCGCCCAGCACGCCCCAGTAGATCGACGGCGCGGTGGCGATGGTCAGCGCGAAGGTGCCGAGCGCGATCGCGGCCTCGATGCGCGAGATCCGCCACAGGGCCACGAAGGCCGAAGGCCGCAGCAAGCCGATGGTGGCGGTGGCGACGATCGCGGCCAGCACCGCCTGCGGCACGTGGTAGAGCAGCGGCATGGCCCACAGCAGCGCGGCCGCCACCACGGCCACGCTGAACAGCGTCGCCCACTGGGTCTTGGCGCCGGCGTACAGCGTGATGGCCGAGCGCGAGAACGAGGAGCTGGTCGGGAACGATCCGGTCAGGCCCGAGGCGATCTTGCCCAGCCCCTGGCCGATCAGGTCCTGGTTCTCGTTCCAGAGCTTGCCGGCGCGGGCGTTGTCGACCTTGGCGCTCGATGCGGTCTCCAGAAAGCTCACCAGCGTGACCAGGAAGGCCGGCAGCAGGAGGTTGCCGAGCTCGTTGACGGTGAGGCCGCCCGGCCAGTAGAAGTGCGGCAGGCCCGCGGGCAGCTTGCCGATCACCGCGCCGCCGTTCAGCGCATAGCCGACTGCGGCACTGATCGCCGCGGCGGCCGCGACCAGCGCCATGGTGGTCGGGAACTTGGGCGCCAGCCGCTTGCCGAGCCACAGCATCGCCATGCCGCCGAGCCCGAAGGCGATCGCGACCAGGTCGGGCAGCGGGCCGTGCATCAGCTGGACCACCGAGCGGCCGGTGTAGCCCAGCAGGGCCGGCAGCTGCGACAGCGTGATCAGCACCGCCGCGCCCTGCGTGAAGCCCATCAGCACCGGCGAATTGACCATCCGCAGCAGCCAGCCGAAGCGGGCCGCGCCCAGCGTGACCTGCATCAGTCCCGACAGCAGCGTGAGCCAGACCGCGTAGGCCACCCATTCGGCGCTGCCCGGGATCGCCAGCGGCGCCAGCGAGGCGCCGACCAGCAGGCTGGTCAGCGCGGTGGGTCCGACCGACAGCCGGGCCGAGGAGCTGAAGAGCAGCGCGACCAAGGCCGGCAGCAGCGCGGCGTAGACGCCGGTCACCAGCGGCATGCCCGCCAGCGCCGCGTACGCCACGCCCTGCGGGATGACCATCAGCGCGACGGTGACGCCGGCCGCGGCCTCGTTGACGAGCAGGGCCCGGTCGGGGCGTGGCCAGGTCAGGAAAGGGAGCCAGCGCTCGAGCTGGACGCGGGTCAGGGCCATGCGCGGTGTCCGCGGGGTGTTGGGGAATGCACCCGCCGATGATACGAAAGCGCCAAGGTAGATTCCCTCCATGACCGAACTGCGATCCCTTTTCGATGCCCAGCACCGGGCCAGCCGCGAGACCGCCGACTTGTCGGTCGCCGAGCGGCGCGATCGCGTGCGGCGGGTGCAGCGCCTGCTCGACCAGCACGGGGAAGCGATCTCGGCCGCGGTCGAGGCCGACTTCGGCGTCCGTTCCGCGGCGCTCACCGAGGTGGCCGACCTGCTGGTGCTGCGCAGCCTGCTCAAGCAGCTGCTGCACCGCCTCGAAGCCTGGAGCCGGCCGGTGCGCGTGCGCACGCCGCTGCAGCTGAAGCCCGCGCGGGCCTTCGTCCAGCGCCAGCCGCTGGGCGTGGTCGGCGTGATCTCGCCCTGGAACTATCCGCTTCAGCTGTCGCTCGGGCCGGCGGCGACCGCGCTGGCGGCGGGCAACCGCGTGATGCTCAAGCCGAGCGAGCTCACGCCGCGCACCTCGGCGCTGCTGGCCGAGTTGGTCGCGCAGGCTTTCGCCCCGCAGGAATTCACCGTGGTGCAGGGCGATGCGGACGTCGCCGCGCGCTTCGCGAGCCTGCCCTTCGACCACCTGTTCTTCACCGGCTCGACCGCGGTCGGCCGCAAGGTGGCGCAGGCCGCGGCGGCCAACCTGACGCCGACCACGCTCGAGCTGGGCGGCAAGTCGCCGTGCATCGTCGATGCCTCGGCCGACCTCGAAGAGGCGGCGCTGCGCATCGCGCACGGCAAGCTGCTCAATGCGGGCCAGACCTGCATCGCACCCGACTATGTGCTGCTGCCGCGCGGCCGCGAGGATGCCTTCGCGGCCGCCTGGCAGCGCGCGGTGACACGGCTGTTCCCGCGCTTCGACGGCAATCCAGACTACGCATCGATCCTGGGCGAGGGCCACCTGGCGCGCCTGCGTGCGCTGCTCCAGGAGGCGAAGGACAGCGGCGCCCGCATCGAGCAGGCGGCCGCTGCCGGGCCGCCGGGCTCGCGCCAGCTGGCGCCGGCGCTCGTCATCGGTCCGGACGCCGGGCTGCGGCTGCTGCGCGAGGAAATCTTCGGCCCCATCCTGCCGGTGCTGCCCTGCGACGATGGCGACGAGGCGATCCGCTACGTCAATGCCCGTCCGCGGCCGCTGGCGCTCTACTGGTTCGGCACCGACACGGCGGCCCGCGACCGCGTGCTGGCGCGCACCGTGAGCGGCGGCGTGACGGTCAACGACACATTGATGCACATCGTGCACGACAACCTGCCGTTCGGCGGCGTCGGCGAAAGCGGCTGGGGCGCCTACCACGGCGAGGCCGGCTTCCTGCGCTTCACCCAGCAGAAGGCGGTGCTGGAGCAGTCGCGCTGGTCGGCCGGCGCGATGATCTACCCGCCCTACGGCGAGAGGTTCCGCCGCATGATGAAGCTGCTGCGCCTGCTCGGATGAGGCCCGGGCGTCAGCCGCGCTTCTTGTGCTGGAAGGCGGTCGGGGACTGCCCGGTGGCGGCCTTGAACATCGCGCAGAAGGCGCTGTCGGTGGCGTAGCCGCTGGCCGAGGCCACCAGGCTCACCGCCATGCCGCGCGCCAGCAGCGGCAGCGCATGGGCCAGCACCGCCTGCTGGCGCCACTGCTGCCAGCTCATGCCGAGCTGGTCGCGAAAGAGCCGCGCCACGGTGCGCTCGCTGGCGCCGATCTGCTGCGCCCGCTCGGCCAGCGTGGCCCGGTTGGCCGGATTGCGCAGCAGCGCCTCGCACAGCTGGCGCAGGCGCTTGTCGGTGGGAAGCGGCACGTCGATGCGGATCTGGGTGGCGCGCTCGAGCTCGTCGACCAGCAGCGGCGCGATCCAGCGCTCGCGCTGGGCGGCGTGCGGGTCGGCCGGCGGCAGCCCGTCGGGCGTGGTGTCCAGCGCCAGCATCAGCGCGCGCAGCAGCGGACTGATCTCGAGCACCTCGCAGCGCTCCCAGGCCGGGCCGAGCCAGCTGTGGAGGTAGACGGTGCGCAGCTCGGCATCCTCGATCAGCGAGATGCTGTGCGGGATGTCGGCTGGTACCCAGAGGGCGCGCGAGGGCGGCACGATGTAGCTGCCGTCCTCGGTGCTCAGGCGGATCACGCCCCGGGTCGAGAAGGTCAGCTGCGGCCAGGGATGCTGGTGCAGCTCGACCTGCGTGTCGGCGTTGAGGAAGTGCTCCTTGGCCCGCAACGGACGCAGCGCATCGGGCGCGTAGAGATGCGGCGTGAGCGGGCCGACGCTGTTGGCGGGTGCGGAGCCGGGAGCGCGGTCGGTCGCGGAAGGGGCAGCGATGGGCGGCATGAATTCGACAAATCTTGTCTCTGTATCGCCATTCTGCCGCTCCGACCCGGCTTAGGATCGACCCCCGAGCCAGTTCTTGTAGCAATCCATGTCTTCCGCCACCCATTCCCCCGCCGCGCCCACCGTGCGTTCCGACGTCAAGCTGATCGGCCTGGTCGGCCTCGCGCATGCCGTCAGCCACTTCAGCCAGCTGCTACTGGCGCCGCTGTTCCCGTGGCTGAAGGACGCCTTCAATGTCAGCTACACCGAGCTCGGCGCGGTGCTGACCGCGTTCTTCGTGGTCTCCTGCGTGGTGCAGGCTGCCTCGGGCTTCATCGTCGACAAGCTCGGCCCGCGGCCGGTGCTGTTCGTCGGGCTGGGGCTGCTCGGGCTGGCGGCCTTCGGCTATGCGCTGGCGCAGAACTACTGGATGCTGCTCGGCGCGGCGGTCGTCGCCGGCGTCGGCAACGGCGTGTTCCACCCCGTGGACTACACCCTGTTCAACCGCAAGGTGGCGCCGACGCGCCTGGGCCACGCCTACAGCGTGCACGGCATCACGGGCAGCCTGGGCTGGGCGCTGGCACCGGCCATGATGGTGCCGCTGGCGATGGCTTTCGGCTGGCGCGTGGCGCTGGCGGCGGGCGGCGGCGTGGCGGTGGTGGTGCTGCTGGTGCTGTGGCTCAACCGCAGCGTGCTGTCGCTCGACGTCAAGGCGGTGCAGCACGCGACCGGCACGGCCGGCCCGGCGGCGGCGGGCGGCGAGTTCGCCTTCCTGAAGATCCCGGCGGTCTGGATGTGCTTCGGCTTCTTCTTCTTCTATGCCATGGCCCTGAGCGTGGTGCAGACCTTCGCGCCGTCCGCGGCCGGACGGCTGCACGACGTGCCCGTGGCGCTGATCGCGATGTGCCTGACGATCTACATGGTCGCCAGTGCGGCCGGCATGGTGGTGGGCGGCTTCCTGGCCTCGGACCCGACGCGCTGCGAGCGCATCGTCGGTGGCGGTTTCGGGGTGGCGGCGGGGCTCGCGCTGGTGCTGGCCCTGGCCGACTTCGCGCCGGTGCTGGTGCCGGTGATGTTCGGCGCCATGGGCTTCGCCTCGGGCATCGCCGGGCCGTCGCGCGACCTGCTGGTCAAGCGCTCGACCCCGGCCAATGCGACGGGCCGCGTCTACGGCGTGGTCTACGCGGGTCTCGACATCGGCCAGGCGGTGGCGCCGCTGATCTTCGGGCGCCTCATGGACCACGGCCAGTACGTCAGCGTGATCGTCGGGCTGGCGGTGGTGCAGGGCGTGCTGATCGCCAGCGCCTTCAATGTCCGGCGGGTGCGGCGCGAGGCGCTGGTGCCGGCCTCGGCCTGACGCCGCTCCGCCGCTCGCTCAGGCGGCGATCAGTGCCTCGACGCGGCGCAGGCCCTCGATGGTCTTGACGCAGGCCTCGGCGGCCTCGGTGCCCTTGATCGCGAAATGCCGGTGGAAGTACTTGCGGTGCTCCACGTGCTCGTGGAAGTGGTGCGGCGTCAGCACCGCCGACAGCACCGGCACGCCGGTCTCGAGCTGCACCCTCATCAGCGAATCGACGACCGTGGCGGCCACGAAGTCGTGGCGGTAGATGCCCCCATCCACCACCAGCGCGCAGCCGACGATCGCCGCATAGCGGCCCGAGCCGGCCAGGCGCTTGGCATGCAGCGGGATCTCGAAGGCTCCCGGCACGTCGAAGACGTCGATGGTGTCGACCGGCACGCCGAGGCGCTTCATCTCGGCCAGGAAGGCGTCGCGCGCCTGGTGGACGATGTCCGAATGCCACTGCGCCTGCACGAAGGCGATGCGCTGGCCGCGCGGTGCATCGGCGGCCGGAATGGCGGAGAGGGGAAGGTCGTTGATCTGACTCATGGTTTGCCTTTGCAAGGATTGCCTGAATCAGGGCGCACGAACCCGCGGCAGGGGCCGGCACGCGACGGCGCCGACCCCGCCACGGGGTCGCGCTCTCTTTCATCCGGACTGTGACCGTCGGCCCCGGGATCGCACCGGGTCTGCTGACCCTGCGGCGAGTTGCCTCGCCGCAGGCGCTCGCGGGCTCGTGCAGCCTGGGCTGCCATCACCGCCGGTGGGGAGTTTCACCCCGCCCTGAGAACGCTTGCCTCGACGGTTGTCGAAGCAGCCCGGATTCTAGGCAAGTCGGCCGCGGCGCGCTGTCGCCCACGAGCCAAGTCCCATCGCGGGGCAGGGCCGCGCCACGGCGCATCAGCGGGCGGCCAGGAATTGCGCCATGCGCTGCAGCTCGTCGTCGAGCGCGGCACGGAACGCGGCGCCCTGCGGCTGGCCTGCGGCGTAGCCGAAGGCGGGTTGCAGCCGGCCGTCGCGGGCCGGGACGTTGGCCCAGCCGATCACCTGGTCCCGCCACAGCATCGGCAGGGCGTAGTAGCCGAACTGCCGCTTCTCGGCCGGGGTGTAGGCCTCGAACTTGTACGTCCAGCCCCATAGCAGCGTGAAGCGGCGGCGGTCCCAGACCACCGGGTCGAAGGGCGCGAGCAGGCGCAGTTCATCGTCCGGCGTGTGGCGCTGCGAGCGCGGGTTCTCGTCGGCCGGCCAGTACCAGGTCGTGCCGTCGATGCGGCAGCTGGCTAGCTGCTCGCGCGCCAGCGCCAGCGCGGCTTGCGTCTGTGCCGACAGGTGCGGGGCGCCGTAGCCAAGCAGCCGCACCAGGTAGGTGAGGCTCGCGGCCGGCAGCGGCGCGTACTTGCGCACGATCAGGTCGACCAGCGCGGCGGCGCGCCGGGCGCGGCCGGCCGGGCTGTCGTCGGCGGGCGGGTGGGTCACCGCCTCGTAGATGCGGGTGCCGCCGTCGCGCCGCTGGACCCGCAGCAGGCCGCGGTAGTGCATGTCGTCGAGCAGATGCGTGCTGGCATTGCTGGAGCCGCCCCAGTAGTTCTTCATGCGGCCGTGCGCGAATTGCAGCTCGACCGCGCGCGGATGCACCGGCCCGCGCTCGCGCACGAAGGCCAGCACCTCGGCCGCCTTGCGTCGGGTCTCGGCGTCCCAAGGGCGGGCGGCCTCGCGCGGGTGCATCAGCGCCAGGTGCTCGCGCGGCAGGAAGCCGTAGTTCACGAGGCAATCCTCCTCGACCGCGAGCCGCGCGTAGCGGCCTTCGAGGTCGCCGGCGCGATAGTCCTTGACGCGATGGCGCAGGGTCAGGTCCTGGGCCCGCGCAGGGGCGCGGATCGGATCGGCCTGCACGAAGCCCAGGCGCCGGATCGCGGCCGGCAGCGTGGTGGGCGTGAAGAGGGTGCGCGCCACCGCGTAGCGGCGCAGGTGTTCGAGCGTGGGGTCGGTGGGCATGCGGTGGTGGGTCAGCCGAGCAGCGGCATGCCCGTGAGCCATCCGTGGACCTTGAACAGGAAGGCGGCATACACGCCCAAGCCGCCGACCACCACGACGATGTCGTTCACGGCGCTCGGCGGCGCACCGGGCACGCTGCGCGGCACCGCGCGGCGCTTGACGGAAATGCGGTCAGCCACGGCCCAGGCGAGAAAGGCGCCGAACAGGAGCACATCGGCCAGCGTGCCGTTGGCCAGCAGGTGGGCGGTGGCCCAGAGCTTCACCGCCAGCAGCATGGGGTGCCGCGCCGCGCGTTGAATGCGCCCGGGCAGGTAGGCGGCGAAGAGCAGCGGAAACACCGGCAGCATCAGCAGCAGCGCGAGATGCCGCATCCCGGCAGGCGGCGTGTAGAGCACCACGGGGGTCAGGCGTGCCTGACCGTATCCATGAATGAGCAACAGCAATCCGGCCAGCGAGGCCAGGGCGTACATGCCTTTCCACGCCCGCTCGCCGCGTCGCGCCACCTGCGCATCGCGCCAGGCGGGCGCGACGATCGACACGGAATGGATGCCGAGGAACAGGACGAGGCCGATGACGAGAAGGGACATGACGAACGCTCCGGATGGTGTTCAACGGTCGTTGGGAGGCGAATCAGCTTACAGCCAGGAGGGCTTGGCGATGAAGGCCTGCCTTGCCTGTCGATCGAATCCGGCGGATTCATAGAACTGGAATGTGGCTTCGTCCTTCCTGCCGGTCATCAGCATGATCTTGTAGCAGCCTCGGGACCAGGCGACGGACAGAGCCTCTGCCAGGACGGCCCTGCCGAACCCGCAGGCGCGGTGCTCCGCCTGGGTGACGACATTCTCGATGACGCCGTAGGGCCTGCCGCCGCGCGTGAGGTTCGGGATCACGGCCAGCGTGCAGCTGGACACCAGTTGAGATTCGACGAACGCCCCGAAGTAGCGAATGCCCCAGTTCGCCTGGATTTCATGCCAGACCGCTTCGATCCGCGTGGGTTCCGGAAGGGGCTCGTCGGCGTCGTGGAGATGTTTGTAGAGATGGAGCAGTGCGGGAAGGTCGGAGTGGGCGAGCTCACGTATTTGCATGGGCGGATCGATCGGAGAGCGGCTTCTATTTTGTTCCCCGCATCCTATCGATGCGACCACGCGATGACATGGGAAAGGTCCGAAAGCCGGCCAGTGATTTCAGACGGTTCCAAGTCTTCGCCTTGGACGCCACGGCTACCATTGCGCGCATGCAGGCGCGTCCCGGTCGTCGCTCGAAATTTCCCCATGTACGTTCCCAGACACCATGAACTGCCCGGCAGCGATGCCGCCCACGCATTGATCGAGGCCCATCCGCTCGGCGCCTGGGTCGTGCCAGGTGCCGACGGGCTCGTTGCCAACCATCTGCCGTTTCTTCTGGATCGGTCGCGCGGCAAATTCGGAACCCTCCTTGGCCACGTTTCACGCGCCAATCCGGTCTGGCGCCAACTTGATGCATCGAAGCAATCGATCGTCATGTTCCAGGGTCCCGACGCCTACATCACGCCGGCTTGGTACCCGGGCAAGCGCGAGCACGGAAAGGTCGTCCCGACCTGGAATTACGAGGTCGCGCACGCGCATGGTGTCGCACGAGCCATCCACGATACGGGCTGGTTGCGCGATCTGCTGGCGCGCCTCACGGCCGACAACGAGGCGGCACGGACCATGCCGTGGACGATGGCAGACGCGCCGAGCGAATTCATCGACAAGCTTCTCCGGGCCGTCGTCGGCATCGAGATTCCGATCGACGACCTCGTCGGCAAGCGCAAGGCAAGTCAGGACGAGGAACTGCAGGACCGGTGGGGCACCGTGAAAGGTCTGATGGCCGAAGGCAGCGACAACGCACTGGCGATGGCGTCGCTGGTGCGAAACGCGATCGGCCGGTCCGAGGGCGCCTGACCATGCCCGCGCAACACCCGCTGCCGACGCACCTGTGGGTGCTCGCCGTGCTGTACTTCATCGCCAGCCTGGCGCATTTCACCCACAACGCCGAGTTCATCGCCTTCTATCCCAACATGCCGAAGCGGCTCACGCGGGAGCATGTGTACCTTGCATGGCTGGCGATCACCTGCCTCGGCATTGGCGGGCTGCTCCTCGTTCGGCGCGGCCTTCGCGCCTTGGGCTTGGTGCTGATCGCCGCATACGGCGCCATGGGCCTGGACGGCCTGGCGCACTACACGCTGGCGCTGTGTTCGGAGCACTCGGTCGCGGCCAACGCCACCATCGGAGCCGAGGCCGCGAGCGGCGTGGCCCTGATGCTCGCGGCGTTGCTGCAGACAAGGAATGCAGATGCCGTTGATCGATGACTTCCTGCCCGTTTTTCAGTTCCGCGAGCGGCACGCATTGATCACCCGCGCGACGCCCAAGGCACTGCTGAACGCCGTGCTTCTCCCAGGCGTGGCCGAAGATCCTTTGGCGCGCTTCTTCATCCGCCTGCGCGAGGCACCGGACCGCCTGCTCGGCGCCCGAAGCGGGCTGTCCGGGCGCCCCGCCTTCGGCATCGAGGACTTCATGATCCTGGGCCGCGACGCCGACCGCGAACTCGCCTTCGGGCTGGTGGGACGCTTCTGGCAGCGCGACTACGGCCTCATCACGCTGGCCCACCCGAGGCAGCAGTTCGCCGGCTTTTCCGAACCCGGGCTGGCCAAGCTGGTGCTGAATGTCAGCACCGAGGCGCTGCCCGGCGGACGCACCCGACTGATGACCGAAACCCGCGTGCACTGCATCGACGCCAGTGCACGACGTCGCTTCACGCCGTACTGGTGGCTGATCCGTCCGGTCAGCGGATTGATCCGGCGCCGTCTGCTGGTGCGGATCGATGAAGCCGCCTTGCGGGCGCATCATCGATGAAGTCGTTCACACCGCGCTGCGATGCCGCTCGATGCAGGTGACCAGCGTCTCTTCGCCCGAGCGCTGCCACCAGTCCAGCGCCGAGAAGATCTCGACCTCGCTGAAACCCTCGAAGCCCGCCGCTTCGACCCAGCCGCGGATCTTGCGCAGCTCGACCACGCCGTCGCCCATCATCCCGCGGTCCGACAACAAGTCCCGCGTCGGCGTGAGCCAGTCGCAGACATGGTAGGCCAGCAGGCGTTCGCGGCCCGCCCGCGCGATCTGCTGCTGCAGCTTCGGATCCCACCACACGTGATAGATGTCCAACGCCACGCCCAGCATGCCCGAGCGTGCGGCGTCGAGTTCGTCGCACAGGTCGAGTGCCTGCTCCAGCGTGTTGATGCAGGCCCGGTCGGCCGCCTGCATCGGGTGCAGCGGTTCGATCGCGAGCGGCATGCCGACCTGGCGCGCGTAGTCGAGCGACGCCGCGATGCCGTCGCGCACCTCGCCGCGCGCGCGGCCGATGTCCTTGTAGGCGGCCTTGCCGTCGAGCGCGCCGGGGAGGGCGCCGACCACCAGCACCAGGCAGGGGGCGTCGAGCGTCTTCGCCTCGTCGATGGCGCGGCGGTTGTCGTCGAGCGCGGCCCGCAGGCCGGCCCCATCGGGCGCCGGGAAGAAGCCGCCGCGGCAGTAGCCCGAGAGCCCGATGCCGTGGGCCTTCAGCTGCCGTGCGACTTTGGCCAGCCCGACGGCGGCGACCTGGTCGCGCCAGGGGCTGATCGCACGGATGCCGTGTTCGGCGCACTGGTCGATGATCCGGTCCAGCGGCACCTCGGCGCCGCGCTGCTTGCGGATCGTCGCGGTGTTGATCGACAGCCAGTCGTGGTTCTGCGAGAAGTCGCGCATCGCCGGCCTCACCCCTCGACGCCGTGCAGCGCCAGCAAGGTCTTCATGCGCCGCACCGCCAGTTCGGGCTGCTCCAGCAGGTTGGCCGCATCGGCGAGCCGGAACAGCTCCGCGAAATGCTGCAGCGAACGCGTGCTCTGCTGGCCGCCGACCATCGTGAAGTGGCTCTGGTGGCCATTGAGCCAGGCCATGAAGACCACGCCGGTCTTGTAGAAGCGCGTCGGCGCCGCGAAGATGTGGCGCGACAGCGGCACCGTGGGCCCGAGGATGGCGTGGAACTTCTCGACCTTGCCCTGCGCCAGTTCGCCCAGTGCCGCGCTCGCGGCCGGCGCGATGGCGTCGAAGATGCCCAGCAGCGCGTCGCTCTGGCCGTGGGTCTTCTCGCTGCCGTGGCCATCGCCCGCGATCAGCTCGGCATAGTTGAAGTCGTCGCCGGTGTACATGCGAACGCTCGGCGGCAGCCGGCGGCGCATCGCGATCTCCTTGTCCTTGTCGAGCAGCGAGATCTTGATGCCGTCGACCTTGTCCGGATGGGCTGCGATGATGCCTAGCGCGGTGGCCATCGCGGCATCGACGTCCTTCGTTCCCCAGTAGCCCGCCAGCGCCGGGTCGAACATGTCGCCCAGCCAGTGCAGCACCACCGGCTGCTTCGCCTGGCGCAGGATGCGGTCGTACACCCGCTCGTAGTCGGCCGGGCTGTTCGCGACCCGGGCCAGCGCGCGGCTGGCCATCACGATCAGCTTGCCGCCGAGCGCCTCGATCGCCTCCATCTGCTCTTCGTAGCCGCGGATCACGTCATCGACGCTGCGGACCTCGTCGATGTTCAGGTGGTCGGTGCCGCAGCCCGAGGCCACCAGCGCGCCCGGCACGTCCTTCGCTGCATCGAGCGAGCGGCGGATCAGCTCCAGCGAGGTCGGCCAGTCCAGGCCCATGCCGCGCTGCGCGGTGTCCATGGCCTCGGCCACGCCCAGGCCCAGCGACCACAGGTGGCGGCGATAGCCGATGGTGGCGTCCCAGTCGACCGCGCTTTGCAGCCAGGGGTCGATGGCGGCCAGCGGGTCGGCCACCACGTGCGCCGCCGAATAGGCGATGCGGTTGAACTTGACGCCCGCGGGCGGCCGCACCGGCGCGCTGCCGCGCAGCGCGTACGGCGCCAGCGCGCCGCCGGCCACGGGGAGGGTGAGCGAGAGGGTCATGGCGATGTCCTCGTCAGATCTTCAGCGCCGGCACGTCGACCCAGCGCCGGTCCTTCCAGCTTTCGAGCGCGGTCTCGACCAGCTGAACGCCCTTGGCGCCTTCGGGCAGCGTCCACTTGTAGGGGGCGTTCTCGACCACGTGGCGGATGAAATGTTCCCACTGGATCTTGAAGCCGTTGTCGTAGACCTGCGAGTCCGGGATCTCCTGCCACTGGTCGAAGAAGTTCATGGTCTGCTTCTCGTCCGGGTTCCAGACCGGTCGCGGCGTGGCGACCCGCGACTGCGCCCGGCAGGACGACAGGCCGGCGACCGCCGAACCGTCGGTGCCGTCGACATGGAAGGTCACGAGGTCGTCGCGGCGCACGCGCGTGACCCAGCTCATGTTGATCTGGGCGATCACCGGCTCGCCGTTGTGGCCCTTGAGCTCGCAGGTGGCGTAGGCGGCATCGTCGGCGGTCGCCTCGTAGGGCTTGCCGTCTTCGTCCCAGCGCTTCGGGATGTGGGTGGCACCGATGCACGACACCGACTGCACCTCGCCGAACAGGTTGTCCAGCACGTAGCGCCAGTGGCACATCATGTCGAGGATCATGCCGCCGCCGTCTTCCTTGCGGTAGTTCCACGACGGCCGCTGGATCGGCTGCAGGTCGCCTTCGAACACCCAGTAGCCGAACTCCAGCCGCACCGACAGCATGCGGCCGAAGAAGCCGGCGCGCCGCAGCATGTCGAGCTTGCGCAGGCCGGGCAGGAACAGCTTGTCCTGCACCGCGCCGTGCTTCAGGCCCGAGCCTTCGGCCAGGCGGGCGATCTCGACCGCCTCGTTGAGGTTGGTCGCGATCGGCTTCTCGCAGTAGACATGCTTGCCGGCGCGGATCGCCTTGGCCAGCAGGGTCGGGCGCATCTGCGTGGTGCCGGCGTCGAAGAAGATGGTGTCGTCCTTGTTCTCGAGCGCGGCGTCGAGGTCGCATCCCCAGCGCGCGATGCCGTGGGCCTTGGCCAGGGCCTCGATCTTCTCGGCGTTGCGGCCGATCAGGATCGGGTCGGGCATGACCTTGTCGCCGTTCGAGAGCGTCACGCCGCCCTGGGCGCGGATCGCGACGATGGAGCGGATCAGGTGCTGGTTCATGCCCATGCGTCCGGTGACGCCGTGCATGATGATTCCGAGTCGTTGTTGTGCCATGGGGTTCTCCGCTGTAAGTTGGCTTAGGGGGCTGGCGACAGGCCGGCGGCCTTCACCAGGGTGGCGTTGCTGGCGATCTCGTCCTTGATGTAGGCGTCGAACTGCTCGGGCTTGAGGGTCCAGGCGTCGGCGCCCAGCTTCAGGAAGCGCTCCTTGACCTCGGGGCTGGCGAGGGCCTTCGCGACCTCGTCGTGCAGCCGGTTGACAACCTCGCGCGGCGTCTTGGCGGGCGCCATCATGCCGATCCAGAAGTTGAACTCGGAGCCCGGCACGCCGGCTTCGGCGGTGGTCGGCACATCGGGCAGGGCGGCCGCGCGCTTCGGCGAGCCGACCGCCAGTGCCAGCAGGTGGCCTTCGCGGATCTGGCCGATGACCGGCGCGATCGGCGAGAAGTAGTAGTCGACCCGGCCCGACAGCACCTCGGTCACGGCGTCGGCAGAGCCCTTGAACGGGATGTTGGTGGCGTCTATCTTCGCCGCCAGCTTGAACTTCTCGGCGTTCAGGTGGGTCGCGCTGCCCTGGCCGGCAGAAGCGAAGTTGATCGTGCCCGGCTTGGCCTTGGCGGCGGCGACCAGTTCCTTCAGTGTCTTGATGTTCTTCGACGGCGAGATCACCAGCGCGTTCGGCAGGGTCGAGATCGGCGTCACGCCGGCGAAGTCGGCGACCGTGTCGAAGGGCAGCTTGGCGAAGGTCGAGGGACTCACCGTGTGCGACGACGAGTGGATCATGATCGTGTAGCCGTCCGGCGCGGCCGTGGCGACGGCCTGCTGGCCGATGGTGCCGCTGGCGCCGCCGCGGTTGTCGATCACCAGCATCTGGCCCATGCTGGCGCTCATCTTGTCGGTGATGGCGCGGGCGATGATGTCGGTGGTGCTGCCGGCCGCGAACGGCACGATCACGCGGATCGGCTTGGTCGGGTAGGCCGTTTCGGCGGCCGTGGCGGCGAAGGCGGCGCCGAGGGCGAGGCAGGCTGCGAGGCCGGCGCGTCGGGTGAAGGGCATGGAGTCTCCTTTGTGGCGGGGGTGAAGCGAGCGGCTACACGAGGGCAGGCGCTTGCGAGAGGGGTTGCAGGCTGTTGAAATCGGGGTCGGCGCCATGCGCGAAACCGGGTTGCGCCAGCGACCCGATCGCGATCCGGCCGCCGCGGATCGCGAGCCGCGGCGGTCCGCCGGCGCTTTCGTAGAGGTCGCCATGGGCCGCGGCGAAGGCCTGCTGCTCGGCGGCCGGGGCGCCACCGAAGCCGTCGACGTAGTGATGGCCGTTGCGCTCGCAGTGCACCAGGCCCAGCAGCGATGCCAGCGCCAGGTCCTGCTGCACGGCCAGGCCGGCCTGGCAGGTCAGGTCTTCGGCCGACATGAAGCAGCGGTCGCTGGGGTCGCGGGCCGTCAGGTTCCACTGATCGCAACGGGCGCGGTTGAGCACCGCCTTGTAGAGGCCCTTGCAGCCCTTGCTCGAGACGCCGCGCCAGCCGTGCGCGCGGCCGATCGGAAAAGCGTCGAGCGTGCCGTCCGCCTCGTCGAGCAGCAGCGGGGCCGGGGCGCCGAGCCCTGCCAGCGCGCTGTCCAGGCTGGCTTCGCGCGGCAGCGGCTGCTCGATGTAGAGCAGCGCGTCGGGCCGCGCGGCCAGCCGCGGCAGCGTGCGCAGGCCGGCGCACAGCGCCTGCAGCGCCGCCATGTCGGCGTACTGCTCGTTGCCGTCGAGGCTGAAGCGATGGCCGGGCGCCGAGGCGTCGAGCGCGCCCAGCACGGCATCGAGCCGCGCCAGGTCGGCGGCGGGGTCGCCGCCCAGCTTGATCTTGAAATAGCGGTGGCCGTAGCGGCGCACCACCGCGGGCAGGCTGACCGGCAGCCCGGCCGCATCCTCGGTGTCGCCTTCGAGCGCATCGAGCATGCCGATCGTGTGGCGGGCCTCGAGATGGGCGGCAGGCGCCAGGCGCGCCAGCCATCCGTTCCAGTTCCAGCCGCGCAGGTCGTCGGCCAGTGGCGTGTCACCGATGCCGACCAGGTTGCGCTGGAACGCGACATGCACCGGCACCTGCATGGCGCGGCACAGCGCGTCGAGCACCGCGCGATCGAGCACCGCCTGGCCGAAGCCGGTGGCCAGCGCGGTGAGCCCCGCGGCTTCGCCCTGCATCGTCAGCGCCTCGTAGTGCCGGGCGAACAGATCGAAGGCCGTCGCCGGCGCGCCGCGGGTGTAGGCCGCCGCGGCGGCTTCCAGCGCCAGCTGGAGGTGGCGGACGTTGTCGGCCTGACTCAGCCCTGGCCGCTTGTCGAACCAGCGCGGCACCATCAGCTCCGCGGCCCAGCCCTGGGCCGTGCCTTGCGCGCCGCAATCCACGGTGGCGCGCACGAACACCTGCGGGCAGCGGGTGAGCGTGACGGCGCCGAACTTGAACGGCAGGCGCAAGGTCATTGCGCGGACGCCGAAATCGACGGCGAGGATGCGCACGGCCGGCGCGCTGGGCGAGGCGGAAGCGGTCACGGCGAGCCGTCAGTGGGCGTCGAGCTGGCCCTGCGCGAAGAAATGCGCGCGCAGGGTCCGGGCGTAGGCAGCGAAGCGTTCGGTGCCCATGACGTCGAGCGGCCGGGGCCGCGGCAGGTCGATGTCGTAGATGGCGGCGATCGAGCCCGGGCGTTCGCTCATGACGATCACCCGGTCCGACAGGAAGATCGCCTCGGGGATGCTGTGCGTGATCAGCAGCACCGTCTTCTTCGAGGCCGACCAGATGCGCTGCAACTCGAGGTTCATCTTCTCGCGCGTCATGGCGTCGAGCGCGCCGAAGGGCTCGTCCATCAGCAGCACCGAGGGGTCGTGCAGCAGCGCGCGGCAGATCGAGGCCCGCTGCTGCATGCCGCCCGAGAGTTGCCACGGGTATTTGTTCTCGAAGCCGGCGAGGCCCGCCATCTGCATCAGCGCGCGGGCCCGCTCGCGCGCCGCGGCCTTGGGCAGGCGGCGGATCTCGGCCTGCAGCAGGATGTTGTCCTCGATGCTGCGCCAGGCCAGCAGCACCGCGCTCTGGAACACGATGCCGACATCTTTCTGCGGCCCGGTGATGGGCTTGCCGGCCAGGGTCAGCGTGCCGGCGCTGATCGGCAGCAGCCCGGCCACCATCTTCAGCAGCGTGCTCTTGCCGCAGCCCGAGGGACCGACCACCGAGACGAACTCGCCCTCGCGGATCGAGAAGTCGAGCGGCTTGAGCGACTCGACCGGGCCGTCCTTGCTCTGGTAGGTCTTGGCGACGCCGCGCGCTTCGATGAGTGTGTCCAGGGCCATGGGAAGCAGGTCAGTTGGTCGGCAGGAAGTCGAGCGTGACGTAGTCTTCGGGCTTGCCGCGGGTGGCCGCGTCCATGCCGCCGTACTGCACCAGCAGGTCGAGCGAGTCGTTGACGTTCTTCATCGCCACCCGGAACGGCCGCTGGTTGGCGGTGTCCTTGGTGTGATAGAGGGCCGCACTCTGCTTCATGCCGACGATCAAGGTGTCGCGCACGCCGGCCTTGGGATTGGCCTTGAGCATCGCATCGACCGCCGCGGCCGGGTCTTTCTCGGCCGCTTCGGCGGCGCGCGTGGAGGCCCGCATGAAGCGCTTCACGAGGTCGGGGTTCTCGGTCAGCAGGTTCTTGTTGGCGATGATGCCGGAGCTGATCTGGTTGACGCCCGAATCGGCGAAGCGGATCGGCGTCACCGGCTTGCCGGTGGCGTCCTGCAGCTTGATCGCCTGGTCCATCACGTAGCCCAGCAGCAGATCGGCCTGGCCGGTGGTCACGGCATTGAGCTTGGTCTGGGCGTCGCCCGAGACGATCTTGACCTGGTCGGGCTGGATGTTGTTGACCTTGAGGAACAGCGGCCACATCTGCGACATCGAGTCGCCCGGCGTGACCGCCACGGTCTTGCCGACGATGTCCTTCGGCGCCTTGATGCCCTTCTCGCTGAAGCCCATCACCGACATCGGGCTGACCTGGAACAGCACGCCGGTCGACTTCAGCGGCGCCCCCTTGGCGGCGGCCTTGATCATGGTCGTGACGTCGATGTAGCCGAAGGTCGCCGAGCGGGCGGCGACCGCCTGGGCGGTCACGGCCGAGCCGCGGCCCTCCTGAATTTCCAGGTCGATGCCTTCATCGGCGTAGTAGCCGCGCTCCTTGCCGAGGAAGAAGGGCGCATGCTCGCTGTAGAGGTACCAGTTGAGCATCAGCGTGACCTTGTCCTGCGGCTTGTTCTGCGCCTGCGCGGGCGTCACGGCGAGCACCAGGGCGGCTGCGGCGCCGGCGATCAGCGAAGTCATCATCTTCATGCTTGTCTCCTTTGGGATGTTGTTGCGACGGAACTCACTGGACGTGGCGCTGCGAGGCGTGCCACGGAATCATCAGCCGCTCGACCCCGTCGACGGCGACGAACAGGATCACGCCGATGCTCGACAGCACCACCAGCGCGGCGAACATCAGCGGCAGGTCGAAGTTGCCGTTGGCGACCTGCAGCACGTAGCCGATGCCCGAGTTGGAGCCGACGAACTCGCCGACCACGGCGCCCACCACCGCCAGCGTGACCGAGACCTTGAGCCCGCTGAAGATCGCGGGCAGGGCCTGCGGCAGGCTGATCTTGAAGAAGGTCTGGAGCCGGCTCGCGCCCATCGAGCGGGCCAGGTCCAGCATGTCGGGCTCGACCGACTTGAAGCCCATCACGGTCGACACCACCACCGGGAAGAAGCCCAGCAGGAAGGCCGAGATCACCTTCGGGAAGATGCCGAAGCCGAACCACACCACGAACAGCGGCGCGATCGCCACCTTAGGAATGCTCTGCGAAAACACCAGCAGCGGATAGACATACGACTCCACCAGGCGCGAATAGGCGATCACCATCGCGATCGGGATGCCGATGACGATCGTGAGCGCGAAGCCGCCCAGCGTGGCGAGCGTGGTCTTCCAGCTCTCGGCCAGCAGGCGCGGCCATTCGGCGCCGAGCATCTTGACCACCTCCAGCGGCGGCGGGACCAGGTAGGCCGGGATGCCGAAGACGCGGATCGCGAGATCCCACAGCACCAGCAGCATCAGGATGAGCAGGAAGGGCCGGAGCGCGGGCGCGAGCAGAAGATTGCGGAGCATCGACGAAGGAGGTGGGTTGACCTGGAATCGAACGGCGGCGCCGCGCAACTCAATTCACCAAAAAGTGAATTAGCAATTCTAGGAACGCCCTCGTCGGCCCGTCAACCGGCGAGCCACTAGGAGATACCCGTATCAGCGCAGCACGTAGCCGAGCACCAGGTCGGTCATGTGCGACAGGCGCTGCGCCATCGCCTTCGGCGCCCGCAGGTCGCGTCCGAACACCGCCGACAGCGTGTCGTTGTTCGACAGGTAGAAATAGCACAGCGACGCGATCGAGATGTAGAGCTGCACCGGGTCGACGCCGGCCCGGAACAGGTTGTCGCGCCGGCCGCGCTCGAGCACGCCGTCGAGCAGGGCGACCAGCGGGGAGTTCATTTCCTGGATCCGTTCGGAGCGCTTGAGATGCGCGGCCCGGTGCAGGTTCTCGCTGTTGAGCAGCGTGATGAACTCGGGATGCTCGAGGTAGTAGTGCCAGGTGAACGAGACCAGCCGCCGGATCGCCTCGACCGGCTCGACCTCGTCGAGGTGCAGCCGCTGCTCGGCCTCGCGGATGTCGGCGTAGGTGCCTTCGAGCACCGCCAGGAAGAGGTCGTCCTTGCTGCCGAAGTAGTAGTAGATCAGGCGCTTGTTGAGGCCGGCGCGCTCGGCGATGCTGTCCATGCGGGCGCCGGCCAGTCCGCGCTGTGAGAACTCGTCGCGGGCGGCCTCGAGGATCGCGAGCTGCGAGCGGTCGGCATCGCGCGAGCGCGGTTCGGCCGCGGCCGGGGTGGAAGCTTTCATGCAGCGAATTTAACCAATTGGGGAATTAAGGCAAGCGGGCAGGGGGCGAACGGATAATCCGGCACATCCCCGTTGCATCCAGATCAGACAGAAAGAGGCGCCCTTCCATGAGTCCATCCCAACCTGCCGGCCACCTGATTGTCGAGTGCCTGGTCGAGCAAGGCGTCGAACTGGCCTTCGGCGTCCCCGGCGAGAGCTTCCTGGCGGTGCTCGACGGCTTCCATGCCTATGGCGATCGCATTCGCTTCATCGTCAACCGCCAGGAGGGCGGCGCGGCCTTCATGGCCGAGGCGCACGGCAAGCTGACCAACCGGCCCGGCGTGTGCTTCGTGACGCGCGGACCGGGCGCCACCAATGCCTCGATCGGCGTCCACAACGCCTTCCAGGATTCGACCCCGATGGTGCTTTTCGTCGGCGACGTCGGCAGCGACTTCCGCGATCGCGAGGCCTTCCAGGAGGTCGACTACGCCAGCTTCTTCGGCCCCAGCACCAAGGGCTTCGCCAAGCGCGTGGAGCGCATCGACGACGCCGACCGCATTCCCGAGTACGTGGCGCGAGCCTTCGCCACGGCCATGAACGGCCGCCCCGGCCCGGTGGTGCTGGTGCTGCCCGAGGACATGCTGCGCAGCATGACGGCCGCGCGGCCGCTCAGGCGGGTCGAGCCGGTGGCCGCCTGGAGCGACCCCGGCGCGCTGCGCACCCTGCGCGAGCTGCTGCTGAAGGCCGAGCGTCCGCTGGTCATCGCCGGCGGCGGCGGCTGGACGCCGCAGGCGGCGCAGGCGCTGCAGCGCTTCGCCGAGAACTGGAAGCTGCCGGTGGCGAACGCCTTCCGCTTCCAGGACACCTTCGACAACCACCACCCGCAGTACGCGGGCGATGTCGGCATCGCGATCAATCCGAAGCTGGCCGAGCGCGTTCGCCAGAGCGACCTGATCCTCGCGATCGGCCCGCGCCTGGGCGAGATGACCACCGGCGGCTACACGCTGCTCGAAGCGCCGAAGGCGAAGCAGACGCTGGTGCACATCCATGCCAGCGCGGAGGAGCTCAACCGCGTCTACCAGGCCGACCTGGCGATCAATGCCGGCATGGCCTCGGCTGCGCGCAGCCTCGAGGTGCTGAGCCCGCCGCCGGAGCTGCCCTGGGAGGCCTGGGCCGCGGCTGCCCAGGCCGACTACCTCGCCAACCTCGAACCGCAGCCGCTGGCCGGCCTGCCGCCCGACGCGCCGCGCGGCGAGGTCGACATGGTGGCGGTGGTGAAGCTGCTGCAGAAGCACCTGCCGGAAGATGCCGCGATCACCAACGGCGCGGGCAACTTCGCCAGCTGGGTGCATCGCTACTTCCGCTACCACGGCCTGGCCAAGGGCCACAAGACGCAGCTCGCGCCCACCAGCGGCGCGATGGGCTATGGCGTGCCGGCGGGCATCGCGGCCAGCATCGCGACCGGCCGCATCGCCTTCACGATCGCGGGCGACGGCGACTTCCTCATGAACGGCCAGGAGCTGGCCACGGCCTCGCAGCACGGCGGCAAGAGCATCATCGTGCTGCTCAACAACGGCATGTTCGGCACCATCCGCATGCACCAGGAGCGCGAGTACCCGACCAAGGTCAGCGGCACCGCGCTGCGCAACCCCGACTTCTGCGCCCTGGCGCGGGCCTACGGCTATGCGGCCGAACGCGTGACCGCGACCGCGCAGTTCGAGGCGGCGCTGCTGCGCGCGCTGGCGGCCGATACCGGGACGCTGATCGAGATCCCGCTCGATCCCGAGGTCATCACCACGCGCGGCACCCTGAGCGCCATCACCCGATCGGCACAGGCGCAGGCCGCGGGCCGCTAGGGCGAACACGCCGCCGGGGCGAAAAAAAAGCCGGCGGCTGCCGGCTTTCTTGAGGCAGGCGCGCGAGGCGCCCACGGGCTCACTTGACGTGCTTGCCGATCAGCGAAGCCAGTTCGAACATCGACACTTGCGGCTTGCCGAAGATTTCCTTCAGCTTGGCGTCGGCGTTGATGTTGCGCTTGTTGGCCTTGTCCTGAAGGTTGTTCTTCTTGATGTAGTCCCACAGCTTGCTCACCACGGCGGTGCGCGGCAGAGGCGTCGAGCCGACCACGGCGGCGAGGGCCGGGCTGGGCGTCAGTGCCTTCATGAACGCGGCGTTCGGGGTGCGCTTCTTGGCGGGAGCCGCCTTCTTCGCAGGAGCAGCCTTCTTTGCAGGAGCAGCCTTCTTGGCGGGTGCTGCCTTCTTTGCAGGAGCAGCCTTCTTCGCCGGTGCAGCCGCCTTCTTGGCCGGAGCGGCCTTCTTCGCGGGAGCTTTCTTGGCCGGAGCCTTCTTTGCAGTTGCCATGGTTGAATTCCTTTTTTGGTTGGACACTTTCACCAATGAAAAGCAGTGTCTCCATCGGCATTGCGGATGCTAAAGGAGAAGAAACGCGTTTCCAAGGGAAAAAGAGACTTTTTCATTGGGAGCTGTTGTTTTTTCAGAGGGGAGAAGCGGTGCCGTTCTCCTCGGAGCGGCCTCAGTTGCGGCGCGAGGGCCATGTCGCGAGCACGACGCCGAGCAGCGCGAGCGCGAACGCGACCCCTTGCATGGTGCTCAGGCGCTCGCCGAGGACCAGCACGCCGACCACCGCGGCGCTCACCGGCAGCATCACCGTGAACACGCCGGCCTGCGAGGCCGGCACGCTCTTCAGGCCGGTCATCCAGAGCCACACGGTCCAGATGCTCGCCGCCAGCGCATAGACGAACAGCAGGCCCCAGAGACCGATCGACACAGCGCCGAAGTCGAAGCGCAGCGCGAACCAGATGCCGAAGGGCGTCGACAGAACGAAGCCCCAGAGGTTGATCAGCGAGGAGATGCGCTTGGGTCCGAGCCGTCCGGTGAGCGACTTGCCGATCACCGCATAGGCGGCCTCGCAGACCACCGCGCAGAACACCAGCAGGTTGCCCAGCCAGGGCATCGAGGCGCCGGCCGCGGGCCCGGCATGCGCGCCGGCCGGCGCCGGGGCCAGCGCGAGCAGGCCGATGCCCAGCGCGGCGCAGGCGATCGCCAGCGCGACCCGCGTCGTGATGCCCTCGCGCAGGAAGACCCGGCTGCCGATCGCCACCACCGCCGGGATCGACGCCATGATCACGCCGGCCGACACCGCACTCGTCAGGCTGACGCCGAACAGCATGCAGATCGAGAACAGGAAGTTGCCGAGGAAGGATTCAAGGAAGACCAGCCCGCGGGTGCGGCGGGTCATCGGTGCCTCTCCGGGCGGCCGCCGAAGCCAGTGCGGCATCGCCAGCGCCGCGATGCCGAAGCGCAGCCATGCCAGCAACAGCACCGGAAAGGCGGCAACCAGGGGCTTGGAGAGGGCGACGTAGCTGCCGACCAGCGACATGCTCAGGGCGAGGCAGCCATAGGCCACCAGGCGGCCGGGTGCGTGGGATGCGGTGTTCAATCGAGGCGTCGTTCCGAGGATGATTCGATGATGCCTGATTCACCCTCGACACCTCGCCATGTCTTCGTCTACGGCACCCTGCGCGCGGGCGGCAGCAACGACATCGCCCGTTTCTCGCCCGCCCCGCAGCGCATCGCCGACGGCGTGATCGCCGGCACGCTCTACGACCTGGGCGCCTATCCTGGCGCGGTGCTGGGCGGCGAGGGCAGGGTGCAGGGCGAGATCTACCGCATCACGCCGGCCCTCGAGGCGCAGCTGGATGTGCTCGAAGAGGTTGGACCCGGAGACACTGGCGAGTACATCAAGCGCGAGGTCCAGGTCCGCGCGGCCGGGGCGGCGCTGGCCTGCCTGGTCTACGAGATCCATCCCGATCGCGTCGCAGGACGGTCGGTGATCGCCAGCGGCGACTGGTTCCGGCGCGACTGAAATCACCTTTCGTGCGCAGAGTTTCACGCGTGAAAAGCTCGCTTCGCATTGTGAAAAGGTCTGGTGCTGCGCTGCAATATTTTTTCTCAATACGAGAAAATTAATTTTGCATTGAGAAAAACGTCTGTAAGTCGTTGATTTTGCTCATGCAAAAATATGTCTTCTATAAGACATAAGAGTCTGGCTCTGACTTACAGTAAAGCCCAAGACGCGACAGCGCCCACCTCTCAATCAACCCTCGGAGTGACCATGCCCCAGACCCTCACAGAACAACTGAGCCGCGAACAGCAGATTGCCGCCCTCGAAAAGGATTGGGCGACCAACCCGCGCTGGAAGGGCGTCAAGCGCGGCTACAGCGCCGCCGACGTGGTGCGCCTGCGCGGCTCGCTGCCGATCGAGCACACGCTGGCACGCCGCGGTGCCGAGAAGCTGTGGGAGAAGATCAACGGCGACGCCAAGAAAGGCTACGTGAATGCCTTCGGCGCCATCAGCGCTGGTCAGGCGATGCAGCAGGCCAAGGCCGGCCTCGAAGCCGTGTACCTCTCGGGCTGGCAGGTCGCTGCCGACGGCAACACCTCCGAAACGATGTACCCGGACCAGTCGCTCTACGCCTACGACTCGGTGCCGACCATGGTCCGCCGCATCAACAACACCTTCAAGCGCGCCGACGAAATCCAGTGGGGCCGCGGCGTCAATCCGGGCGACAAGGAATTCATCGACTACTTCCTGCCGATCGTGGCCGATGCCGAAGCCGGCTTCGGCGGCGTGCTCAACGCCTTCGAACTGATGAAGAACATGATCGCCGCGGGCGCCGCGGGCGTGCACTTCGAAGACCAGCTGGCCGCGGTGAAGAAGTGCGGCCACATGGGCGGCAAGGTTCTGGTGCCGACGCAGGAAGCCTGCGAGAAGCTGATCTCCGCGCGCTTCGCGGCCGACGTGATGGGCGTTTCGACCATCGTGCTGGCCCGCACCGATGCCGAGGCCGCGAACCTCATCACCTCCAACCACGACGCGAACGACAAGCCCTTCCTGACCGGCGAGCGCACGCAAGAAGGCTTCTACCGCGTCAAGAACGGCCTCGAGCAGTCCATCAGCCGCGGCGTCGCCTACGCGCCCTATGCCGACCTCGTGTGGTGCGAAACCGGCGTGCCGGACATCGGCTTCGCCCGCGAATTCGCGCAGGCCGTGCATGCCGCCTGCCCGGGCAAGCTGCTCTCGTACAACTGCTCGCCGTCCTTCAACTGGAAGAAGAACCTCGACGACAAGCAGATCGCCTCGTTCCAGGAAGACCTCTCGGCGCTGGGCTACAAGTTCCAGTTCATCACGCTCGCGGGCATCCACATCAACTGGTACAACACTTTCCAGTTCGCCCACGCCTACGCCAACGGCGAAGGCATGAAGCACTACGTGAACATGGTGCAAGAACCCGAATTCGCGGCGCGCGACAAGGGCTACACCTTCGTGTCGCACCAGCAGGAAGTCGGCGCCGGCTACTTCGACGACGTCACCACCGTGATCCAGGGCGGCTCGTCCAGCGTCAAGGCGCTGACCGGTTCGACCGAGGAAGAGCAGTTCCACTGAGAACTGACGGACGCTGATTGACAGCCCCGCGTGAGTGATCGCGCGGGGTTTTTTGTCTCATCCAGAAGCTCCGGGGTGCGTGCCGAGGGCACCGGGTGGCCCCCTCCGCTCATGTCCCCCGGCCTGCGGCCTCCTCCTTTACTTCGCTGCGGGGGCCACCCGGTGCCCTCGGCACAGGTAGCGCCGTGGGGTGCTGCCGAGGATGAACCACCGGCTTGACGGCTCACGCCGATGGTGTGCTCTGCGCAGCGAAATAAAGGAGGAGCCCGAAGGGCGGGGGACATTCGCGGAGCAGAGCACACCGTCGGCGTGGGCCCGCCCCAATGCTCGATTCAGAAACTAGTCCGCCACGCGCAGATCGCGCACCCCGCGGCCCAGCCGCTGGCGCAGCAAGGCGCGCAAGGTGACGCCCTCGGCATAGCCCACCAGCGTCGCGATCTGCTCCAGGCTCTTGTCGCTGGTCTTCAGCAGGTGCACGGCGCGCTCGACCCGCAGGTCCTGGAAGTACGACAGCGGCGTCTTGCCCAGCACCTGCTGCATGCGGCGCGCCAGCGTGCGCTTGCTGGTGCCGGCGGCGCTGGCGGCCTCGTCGAGCGAGAAGCCCTCCGCCAGACGGCCGCGGGCCCAGCGCTCGAAGCGCTCGACGGTCGCGTCCGAGTGGCTCAGGTGGTCGGTGATGACGTAGGCGGACTGCGAAGGCCGCGAGTCGACGATCAGGTACTTCGCCACCAGCGCGGCGAGCTCGGGGCTGGCCTGTCGCACCAGCAGCAGCGCCATGTCGACATGGCTCAGCGCGGCACCCGCGGTGACGAAGGCGCCGGAGCTGACCAGCATGCGGGACTCTTCGAGCCGGACCGCCGGATAGCGCTGGCGGAACAGGTTCGACAGCCACCACGTGGTGGTCGCGCCCTGGCCATCGAGCAGGCCCGATTCGGCGAGCACGAAGGTGCCGATGCAGGCGGCGGCGATCCGCACTCCGCCCGCCGATTGCTCGCGCAGCGCGGCCGTGGCGTCGGCGATGTCGCGCCGCTGCAGCGCCACCTGGAGCCCGTCGGGCATCTTCTCGCCGATCGCCGGGATCACGGTCCAGTCGGGCGTGCCTGCCTGGCCGGCCGGCAACACCGGCACGCCGAGCCCCTGCGCGGTGCGCACCTTCCGCCGCATGCCGATCAGTGCGACCTCGAACGGCGGTACCGCGAGGCCGAGCATGCCGGCCAGCTCGTTGGCGGTGCCGAAGACGTCCTGCACCGTCGCCAGCCCGGTATCGAACACGCCATCGAGTGCGAGGATGTTGATCTTCATGGCAATAACGATAGCAAAGATGTCAAAAATGCCAATAGGGCGAATCCGTGGCGGGGCCTAGAGTGAACGCCGGTCGACGCAATCTCGCGCAACCGCATCCACCGGAGACTTTCATGATCAAGTACGCACTGTTCGCCCGCCTCGAAGCCAAGCCGGGCAAGGAAGCCGAGGTCCAGCAGTTCCTCGAAGCCGGCCTGGCCATGGCGCGCGACGAGAAGACCACGCCCATCTGGTTCGCGCTGCGCCTGTCGCCCAGCGTCTTCGGCGTTTTCGACGCCTTCGAGGACGAAGCCGGCCGCCAGGCCCACCTCAGCGGCCCGATCGCCCAAGCCCTGATGGCGAAGGCGCCGGACCTGTTCGCCAAGCCGCCGTCCATCGAGCCGATCGAGGTCCTGGGCCTCAAGAACGCCGCCGCTGCGAGCTGACGGCGCTGCGGATAGAATCTGCGGCTCCATCTCAGCACCCCACAAGAGCGAGAAAGGCACCCTGGTTATGACACCGCGAACTACACCGCACGCAACGAGCGGTCTTTTCCCCGAAGGAAAAGGCCGGTAGGCCGCGCGCGCCGGAAATCCCCGGCCCATCAACCAGAGCAAAGCGCGGTCTCGTACCGCGCTTTTTTGTTTTTCTCGACGAGGTTTTCCAATGATCCAGATCACGCTTCCCGACAACTCGCAGCGCGAGTTCCCCGGCCCGGTTTCGGTGGCCGACGTTGCCAAATCGATCGGTCCCGGGCTGGCCAAGATGACGGTCGCCGGCAAGGTCGACGGCCGGCTGGTCGACGCCAGCGACATCATCGACCACTCGGCGAAGCTGCAGATCATCACGCCCAAGGACGACGAGGGCCTCGAGATCATCCGCCACTCGACGGCCCACCTGGTCGGCCACGCGGTGAAGCAGCTCTACCCGACGGCCAAGATGGTGATCGGCCCGGTGATCGACGAAGGCTTCTACTACGACATCTCATACGAGCGCCCGTTCACGCCCGAGGACATGGAGGCGATCGAGAAGCGGATGCGCGAGCTGATCGCGCAGGATTACGACGTGGTCAAGAAGATGACGCCGCGCGACGAGGTGATCGACGTCTTCAAGTCCCGCGGCGAGGACTACAAGCTGCGCCTGGTCGAGGACATGCCCGACGAGCAGGCGATGGGCCTCTACTACCACCAGGAATATGTCGACATGTGCCGCGGCCCGCACGTGCCGAACACGCGCTTCCTGAAGGTCTTCAAGCTCACGAAGCTGGCCGGCGCCTACTGGCGCGGCGACGCCAAGAACGAGCAGCTGCAGCGCATCTACGGCACGGCCTGGGCCGACAAGAAGCAGCTCGACGACTACATCAAGCGGATCGAGGAAGCCGAGAAGCGCGACCACCGCCGGCTCGGCAAGGAACTCGACCTGTTCCACATCGATGAGGCCGCGCCGGGCCTGGTGTTCTGGCACCCGAAGGGCTGGTCGATCTGGCAGCAGGTCGAGCAGTACATGCGCAAGATCTACCGCGAGACGGGCTACCAGGAGGTCAAGGGTCCGCAGATCCTCGACAAGAGCCTGTGGGAGAAGACGGGCCACTGGCAGAACTACCGCGAGAACATGTTCACGACGGAGTCGGAGAAGCGCGACTACGCCCTGAAGCCGATGAACTGCCCGGGCCACGTGCTGATCTTCAAGTCGGACCTGCGCAGCTACCGCGACCTGCCGCTGCGCTACGGCGAGTTCGGCCAGTGCCACCGCAACGAGCCATCCGGCGGCCTGCACGGCATCATGCGGGTGCGCGGCTTCACGCAGGACGATGGCCACGTGTTCTGCACGGAAGACCAGATCCTCGAGGAATGCGTGGCCTACACGGCGCAGCTGCTCAAGGTGTATGCCGATTTCGGCTTCACGGACATCCTCTACAAGGTCGCGACGCGGCCCGACAACCGCATCGGCTCCGACGAGCTGTGGGACAAGGCCGAGAACGCGCTGATGGAGGCGTTGCGGCGCTCGGGCGTGGAGTTCGTCATCTCGCCGGGCGAGGGCGCCTTCTACGGCCCCAAGATCGAATACACGCTGCGCGACGCGATCGGCCGCCACTGGCAGTGCGGCACGATGCAGGTTGACTTCAACATGGCGGAGCGCCTGGGCGCCGAGTACGTCACGGAATCCAGCGGCCGCGCCCACCCGGTGATGCTGCACCGCGCGATCGTCGGCAGCCTCGAGCGCTTCATCGGGATGCTGATCGAACACCATGCCGGCGCACTGCCTGCCTGGCTCGCTCCGGTGCAGGTCGCGGTGCTCAACATCAGCGAAAACCAGGCCGATTACGCCGGGGAAGTTGCCAAAACGCTGCAGAATCAAGGGCTTAGGGTGGCGCTCGACCTGCACAACGAGAAGATTACGTATAAAATACGGAAGCATTCGTTGCAAAAGCTGCCTTACATCCTCGTCGTAGGCGACAAGGAAAAGGAAGCAGGTGCCGTCGCAGTGCGCGCCCGGGGCAATCTTGACCTCGGTGCCATGTCGGTGGAAGCGTTCTCCCAAAAGATCGCCCACGACATCCAACACAAGCTTTGAATTTGAACGAGTTCAAGGGCTGATTTTTTGATCAGGGGGCTTGTGGGCGCGGACTTTGAAGGCAATCGCTACATTTTTTTGTAGCATATTGTTTTAAGGATTCTGACCATCGCTACTGCATTCCGCGACCGCCGCCACCGCGAGGAACGCCAACACCGCCTGAACCGGGAAATCATGGCCCCGGAAGTCCGCCTGATCGGGCCCGAGAACGAGCCATTGGGTGTAGTGAGTCTCGCCGAGGCCTTGCGCCTGGCTGGTGAACAAGACGTCGACCTGGTCGAAGTCGTCGCGGCGGCCAATCCGCCCGTCTGCCGCCTGATCGAGTACGGCAAGTTCAAGTACCACGAGCAGAAGAAGGCGGCCGAGGCGAAGTCGAAGCAGAAGGTCATCGAGGTCAAGGAAATCAAGTTCCGGCCCGGTACCGACGATGGTGACTACAACATCAAGATGCGCAACATCCGGCGCTTTCTTGAGGATGGTGACAAGTGCAAGATCACGCTGCGGTTCCGCGGTCGTGAAATCACCCACCAGGAACTCGGCCTGGCGCTGTTGCAGCGCATTCGGGACGAACTCGCCGACCTGATCGTCGTCGAGCAGTTTCCGAAGCTCGAGGGCCGGCAGATGATCATGATGATCGCGCCGGGCCGCAAGAAGGCGGGTGGGGCGGCCAAGCCGGCTGCCGATGCGGCGGCAGCGCCGACGGCGGCGCCCGCGGCTGCCTGAGTCCGGCGCAAGCCGGCAAGTTGTTGCAGGGATTTCGCTGCGGCCTTTGCCTTCGGGTGAAGGCGGCGGCGGGATGAAGAAGTGTCTCGGGGCCAACAAGCCCGCGGAGTTTCCGCGGCGCCTCACGAGCACAAACTAAAGGAGCATTCACATGCCCAAAATGAAGACCAAGAGCAGCGCGAAAAAACGTTTCCGCGTTCGTCCCGGTGGCACCGTCAAGCGCGGTCAAGCCTTCAAGCGTCACATCCTGACCAAGAAGACCACCAAGAACAAGCGCCACCTGCGCGGTGCCACGGCAGTTCACGAGACCAACATGGTTTCGATGGCCGCCATGTTGCCCGGCAGCGGCATTTAATCCAGACGAACAAGGAGTACACACATGCCTCGCGTCAAACGTGGTGTAACGGCTCGCGCCCGCCACAAGAAGGTTCTCGCACTCGCCAAGGGTTTCCGCGGTCGCCGCGGCAATGTCTTCCGCATCGCCAAGCAGGCGGTGATGAAGGCGGGCCAATACGCCTACCGTGACCGCCGCACCAAGAAGCGCGTGTTCCGTCAACTGTGGATCGCGCGTATCAACGCCGCCTCCCGTGAACTGGGCCTGACCTACAGCCAGTTCGCCAACGGCATCCGCAAGGCGGGCATCGAGATCGACCGCAAGATGCTGGCCGATATCGCTGTGCACGACAAGGCCGCTTTTGCCGGCATCGTGGAGCAGGTCAAGGCCAAGCTGGCTGCTTGATCCTGCACAGCAGAGCGCCGTCCCCGGACGGCGATTTGCGCCCACGTCAAGGGCTGGCGCTTGAAAGGGCTCCAGCCCTTTTTTCATCCCGCGGCAGTCCTCGCATTTCTTTTTTGATCTCGAAGAATTTCTCCATGAACGAGCTGGACTCCCTGGTCGACACCGCCCGCGCCGCCTTCGCCGAAGCGAAAGCCCCGGCCGAACTCGAGAACGCGAAGGCGCTGTTTCTCGGCAAGGCCGGCCGCATCACCGAGCTGATGAAGGGCATGGCCGCGCTCAGCGTCGACGAGAAGAAGACGCGCGGCGCCGCCATCAACGTCGCCAAGCAGGCCATCGAGGCCGCGCTCACCGCGCGCCGCCAGCAACTGGCCGACGACGAGCTCGCGGTGCAGCTGCGCGCCGAGGCGCTCGACGTCAGCCTGCCCGGCCGCCGCCGCGTGGGCGGCGGGCTGCATCCGGTGAGCCGCACGCTGGAGCGCATCGAGGCGATCTTCTCGAGCATGGGCTTCGACGTCGCCGACGGCCCCGAGGTCGAGAGCGACTGGCACAGCTTCACCTCGCTCAACAACCCGCCGAACCATCCGGCGCGCTCGATGCAGGACACCTTCTACGTCGACATCGACGGCGAGGACGGCGTGCCCTACAACCTGCGTCCGCACACCAGCCCGATGCAGGTGCGCTATGCGAACCAGCATGTCAAGAAGTACGCCGCGCAATTCGAGGCCGCGGCCGCCGACACTACCGGCACGGTCAAGGCGCCCGAAATCCGCGTGATCGCGCCGGGCCGCACCTACCGGGTCGACAGCGATGCCACGCACTCGCCGATGTTCCACCAGTGCGAAGGCCTGTGGCTGGGCGAGAACGTGAGCTTCAAGGACCTGAAGGTCGTCTTCACCGATTTCTGCCGCACCTTCTTCGAGAGCGATGACCTGGTGCTGCGCTTCCGCCCGAGCTTCTTCCCCTTCACCGAGCCGAGCGCCGAGATCGACATCCAGTTCCAGAGCGGTCCGCTGGCCGGCCGCTGGCTGGAGGTCGCGGGTTCGGGCCAGGTGCACCCGAACGTGGTGCGCAACATGGGGCTGGACCCCGAGCGCTACATCGGCTTCGCCTTCGGGATGGGGCCGGACCGGCTCACGATGCTGCGCTACGGGGTCAACGACCTGCGCCTGTTCTTCGACGGCGACCTGCGCTTCCTGAGCCAATTCCAATAAACGACTAGAACGAGTACGACGAGATGCAATTCCCCGAGTCCTGGCTGCGCGAATTCTGCGACCCGCAGCTCAGCAGCGAAGCCCTGGCCGAGACGCTCACGATGGGCGGATTCGAGGTCGAGGAGCGCCGGCCGGTGGCGCCGCCGTTCAGCAAGATCGTGGTCGGCGAGATCAAGGAAGCCGTCCAGCACCCGAACGCCGATCGCCTGCGCGTGTGCCAGGTCGATGCCGGGCAGGGCGCCTTGCTCAACATCGTCTGCGGCGCGCCGAATGCGCGCGTCGGCATCAAGGTGCCGCTGGCGCTGGTCGGTGCCGAACTGCCGCCGGGCGAGGACGGAAAGCCCTTCCTGATCAAGCTCGGCAAGCTGCGCGGCGTCGAGAGCCAGGGCATGCTGTGCTCGGCGCGCGAGCTCCAGCTCAGCGACGACCATGGCGGCCTGCTCGAGCTGGCCGCCGATGCGCCGATCGGGGCCGACATCCGCGAGGTCCTGAAGCTCGACGATTCGCTGCTGACCCTCAAGCTGACGCCGAACCTGGCGCATGGCCTGAGCGTCTACGGCATCGCGCGCGAACTCGCTGCGCTGACCGGTGCACCGCTCAAGAAGCCCGCGATCGCGCCGGTGCTGCCGGCCTTCGACGACAAGCTGGCGGTCAAGGTCGAAGCGCCCGAGCTGTGCGGCCGTTTTTCGGGCCGCATCGTGCGCGGTGTCGACACGAAGGTCGCGACCCCGGCCTGGATGGTCGATCGCCTGGCGCGCTGCGGCCAGCGCAGCGTGACGCCGCTGGTCGACATCTCGAACTACGTGATGTTCGAGTACGGCCAGCCGACCCACATCTTCGACCTCGACAAGATCCATGGCGGCCTCACGGTGCGCTGGGGCAGTCCGGGCGAACAGCTCAAGCTGCTCAACGGCAACACCGTCACGGTCGACGCGAAGGTCGGCGTGATCGCCGACGAGCGCGAGGTCGAGTCGCTGGCCGGCATCATGGGCGGCGACGCCACCGCGGTCTCGGACGACACCCGCAACATCTACATCGAGGCTGCCTTCTGGTGGCCCGAGAGCATCCAGGGCCGCTCGCGCCGCTTCAATTTCTCGACCGATGCGGGACATCGCTTCGAGCGCGGCGTCGACCCGAGCCGCACCGTCGAGATCATCGAGCGCATCACGCAGCTGGTGACCGAGATCTGTGGCGGCGTGGCCGGCGCTATGGACGACCAGACCCTGCGCCTGCCGGAGGCCCGGCCCGTGACACTGCGCGTGGCGCGCGCGGCGCGCGTGATCGGCATGCCGCTCACGCAGGCGCAGTGCGCCGATGCGCTGCGCCGGCTCTCGCTGCCGGTTGCGGAGGGCGATGGCACGCTGGTGGTCACGCCGCCGCCGCATCGCTTCGATCTCCTGATCGAGGAAGACCTGATCGAGGAGGTGGCCCGCCTGATCGGCTACCAGAACCTGCCGACCACGCCGCCGCTGGCCCCGATCACCGCGCGCCTGCGGCCGGAGGCCGAACGCAGCCGGTTCTCGGTGCGCCATCGGGTGGCTGCGCTGGGCTACCAGGAGACCATCAACTTCAGCTTCGTCGAAGCGCATTGGGAACAGGAGCTGGCCGGCAACGCCGACCCGATCAAGCTGCTGAACCCGATCGCCAGCCAGATGAGCGTCATGCGTTCGTCGCTGCTCGGCTCGCTGCTGCAGGTGCTGAAGTTCAACCTCGACCGCAAGGCGACGCAGGTGCGGGTGTTCGAACTCGGCCGCGTGTTCATGCGCGACGCTTCGGTCGCCACCACCGACAGCACCGTCAAGGGCGTCCACCAGCCGATGCGGCTGGCCGGCCTGGCGTGGGGCGATGCGGCCCACGGCCGCTGGGAAGGCAAGGCCGAACGGGTCGACTTCTTCGACATCAAGGGCGATGTCGAGGCCCTGCTGGCGCCCCGCGTGCCGACCTTCGAGGCGACCGAACACCCGGCGCTGCATCCGGGACGGGCGGCGCGCGTGCTGCTCGACGGCCGCGAGATCGGCGTCGTCGGCGAGCTGCATCCGCGCTGGCGCCAGAAGTGGGACTTCGCCCAGGCGCCGATCCTGTTCGAACTGGCGCTCGATGCGGTCACCGCACGCCCGGTGCCGGTGGCGCAGCCGGTGCCCAAGCAGCAGCCGGTGGAGCGTGATCTGGCGCTGGTGGTGGCCGAGGCGGTGACGCACGACGCGCTGATGGGCGCGATCCGGGCCGCTTCGGACGCCAGCCTGCTGCGCGATCTGGCGCTGTTCGACATCTACCGACCGACCGTCGGCCGCGACGGCGCGGTGGTGGGCGGCGGCCTGGCGGCGGGCGAGAAGAGCATGGCCGTGCGGCTCAGCTTCAACAGCGACAGCGCGCTGACCGACGAGCAGGTCGAAGCGGCGGTGCGCAAGATCATCGATCAACTGGGCGCCCGGCTCGGCGCCCGACTGCGGGTATGAACGGCATGGATTTCACGCTCGAGGCCCTCGAAACGCCGGCGCTCACCAAGGCGCACCTGGCCGACCTGCTGTTCGAGCAGATCGGCTTGAACAAGCGCGAGTCCAAGGACATGGTGGAAGCCTTCTTCGACCTGATCGCCGGCAGCCTGATCGAAGGTACCGACGTCAAGATCTCGGGCTTCGGCAATTTCCAGATCCGGGTCAAGGCGCCGCGGCCGGGGCGCAATCCGCGCACCGGCGAGGCCATTCCGATCGGCGAGCGGCGCGTCGCGACCTTCCACGCGAGCGCCAAGCTGAAGGAACAAATCCACGGAAGCATCGGCGCCGCGGCGCCGCAAGAGGTGGAATGGAGCGTCGGCGCCGAATAACGTTGGTGCTCCGTGCGCCGGTGGAGTAACCTATGAGGTTTCGCTCGCACTGTCTTGATTTCAATGGAGAAAACACTCCCGCCGATCCCCGTCAAACGCTACTTCACGATCGGTGAGGTGGGCGAGTTGTGCGGTGTCAAACCGCACGTGCTGCGCTACTGGGAGCAGGAGTTCACGCAGCTTCGCCCGATGAAGCGGCGCGGCAACCGGCGCTACTACCAGCACCACGAGGTGCTCATGATCCGCCGCATCCGCGACCTGCTCTACGACCAGGGCTTCACGATCAGCGGGGCGCGCAACAAGCTGCAGGAACTGGTCCAGACCGAGCGTGACCGGCGCCGCGCCGGCGAGGTTCCGCTCGAGGGCATGGAGGCGATCGAGATCGACCAGGAAGAGTTCGACGCCGCGGTGCAAGATGGCATCGAGCAGCCGCCCGAGGGCGTCGAAGCACCGGGTCGCACCATCGATCTGTCGCAATTGCTCTACTTGCGGCGCGAACTGACTGAAATTCGTGAGCTGCTCGGCGCGAGTCACTGATTTCGGGCGGCTATAATCGAGAGCTTCGGTGTGTGGCGCAGCCTGGTAGCGCACTTGCATGGGGTGCAAGGGGTCGAAGGTTCGAATCCTTTCACACCGACCAAAATCGTTAGATAGATCAACGGGTTACGCTCACAAGGCGTGACCCGTTTCTCTTTGCGCGTGACCAATTCGGGTGTCCGTGACAAACCCGGCCCGAATCAGCCCTTTCGCCCCCCCAACGCGCGGAACTACAAGGAGTTGAGACTCACTTGCAAGCCCGTTCCTACTGCGTTTGTCGGCTTGCACCGAATCGCTCCTCACCAACAAAGCGCGAAGGGAGTCACCCGAGTCCTTCTTCCAGACTCTTCAAAGAGGTGAAATCATGACGAGCACCATCGGCGGAAACCAAGAGCGCAACGACTGAGCGCTTGCGCGTCGCGCTGTTGCCATGCCCGTATTCTTCCCCGAGCCGCGAAACCTGCCTGAGCTTCCGCCGAGCCCCAAGGTCAGCATCGCGATCACCTCGTACAACTACGGCAGCTTCCTGGCCGAGTGCCTGGACAGTTGTCTGGCCCAGACGGTGCGCGCCGACGAGATCGTGGTCGTCGACGACGGATCGACCGACGACACCCAGCGGATCCTGCAGGACTACATGGCGCGCTTCCCGAGCGTCATCGGCATCCACCAGGTCAATCGCGGCATCGTCGGCGCAACCAACACGGCGCTGACGAATTGCACTGGCGATGTAGTCCTCCTTCTCGATGCCGACGACATTCTGCTTCCTCAACGGGTCGAAAAGGTCGTGCGCGCCTTGCGCGAGACCATCGACGGGCATCGGCCGGGGTGGGTGCACCACTATCTGCTGCGCTTCACGCGCGAGCAACCCGAACTGGGGCCGGTGCCGCGCTACGCCGACGCGGCGCCGCAAGGCCTGCTCGCTGCCCAGGTGCTCGCCGCCGGCGACAGCCCGGTGGCCACCCCCACCTCCGGGCTCGCCTTCAGGCGCGAACTGCTTGCGGCGATGCTGCCCTTGGACGATGGGCGCCATATGCTGCAGGACCTGCAGCTGCGCACCGGCGCCGCGCTGTTGAGTCCGCTCGCCTGGATTCCCGAGCCGCTGACGCGCTATCGGATCCACGCGACGAACAGAACGGCGGGCCTGATGGTGAATGTCGATCAGATCGGCCGCGCGCGCCGGGGCCATGCCGACCTCGACGCCTGGGTCAGGCGGGTGCTGGACAGGCACCAGCCGGGCCTCACCTCGTCCTTGCCGCCGCTGGACCAGCAGCCAGGCTATCTGTGGTTGTGCTACCTGCACCGCTGGCTGTCCGGGGAACGACGTGACTACGGCCTTCTGCACAAGGTGCTGAAGCACCCGGCCACGCGCCGCGCGTCGAGCCAGCTGCGCCTTTACTACTACAGCGGCCTGGTCTTGCCGAGGCGCGAGTTCGTTGCCTTTTCGGACCTTCTGTTTGGATTCAGCCCCATCAAGTCCTTCCTGCGCAAGGCACTGGGCCGGGCTTGAGCCGGTGGACCTGCCGTCGCCGGCCCTGGTAGAGGATGCCGCGGCAACCCGCTCGTTGCGAGTGGGCCCTCGATGCCTGTGGCCCTTCATCGCGCGACATCGATACGTCGCTTTTGCAGGCACTCCGCGGCACCGTTCGGCCTCCTGGTCGGAAATTGGCTGGCCCGGACATGCCGTCCCGAACGTGCTGCGCGCTCGCCGGCCCGGAAAAAGACGGACACGGCGCGGGGGACTGAGTAATATCTAAGTTGTAAATTTGTCTTGCAGCTAGGAACCATGATGCTCGACGCCAGCGGAGTCACGTCTTTACGGCTCGCAAGGGTCTTGTTCGGGTTCCTGCTGCTGTGCGTCGCGAGCCTGTTCGCGTCGCCATTTGCTTGTGCGCAAGCCACCGGCGCCTCGCCGGCCCCGGCGCGATCCGGCAGCATCGTCGGCATCGTCGAAGGCGAGGTCTCGCTGATCCGCCAGACCACGCGCTACGCGCTCGCCGAGGGCGTGTTGTTGAATGACCAGGACATCATCGAGACGGCGCCCGGCGCATTCGCCCAGATCGAGCTTCCCGGGGGCGTCCTCGTCGGCATCGGTGAATCCACGCGGCTGATGCTGGCGCCTCGCGTCGGCAAGGGGCTGACGGCGCCGCCGCTTTATCTGCTCGAGGGCTGGCTCAAGACCACCGCCCCCGGCGCCTTCGGCTACATCGGCCCCGGCGTCGAGGTGGCGACGCAGGCCGGCGCTGCCGTCATCCACACCAAGGGGGCGCAGTACGAGTTGTTCGTCGAATCCGGCTCCGCCAGGCTGACGCTGCGCGACGGCTCGCAGACGGTCATGCAACTGGCCGGCGGCGACTTCGCACAGCGGCGCGAAGGCACCACGCCAACGGTCGGGCAGCGTGCCACGCCCGAGTTCGTGAGCAAGGTGCCGAGCCAGTTTCGCGATCAACTGCCCGCGCGTGGCGAGCAGCGCGCCAAGCGCAACGTCGCACCCAAGGCGCGCGGCGAAATCAGCTACGCCGATGTGGCCGCCTGGCTGCGCACCGAACCGGCGCTGCGACTGCCGCTGCTGCCGCTGTGGCAGTCGCGTGCGGCCGACCCGGACTTCCGGGCCGGGGCCAAGGCCGATCTGGCGCAACACCCCGAGTGGGAGCGCTATGCCGACCCCGAGGGGTATGCGCGCCGCCTGGCCGAAGAGGCCGAGCGTCGCCGGGCGCGGGAGGCCGCGGCCGCAGCGGCACGGGCCCGGGCGGCTGCCGCTGCTGCTGCCGCCGCCGCTGCCGCCGCACCCGCACCCGCGCCTGGATCCATCCCCGCAGCCTCGGGCACCAGCACCGGGCGCGGCACGTCTCAGTGAACCGTTCCCTGGCGTGGCGCAACCCAGCGACTACCACGACCAGGACTGGAGAATTTCATGAGCCTTCTACTCAAGTTCAATCTGATCTTTCTGGTTGTCTTCGTCACGGGCGTGGCCGGCACGGGCAAGATTTCCTACGACCTGCTGCAAGGCAACGCCAAGCAGGAAGTGCTCAACCATGCGCGCCTGACCATGGAAAAGGCGATGGCGGTACGCGCCTACACCAATGACCAGATCCGCCCGTTGCTCGAAACGCAGATGAAGTACACCTTCCTGCCCCAGACCGTGCCGGCCTATTCCGCCACGGAAGTGCTGGCGACACTGGCCAAGAGCTTCCCGGACTACACCTACAAGGAAGCGACCCTGAATCCGACCAACCCGCGCGATCGGGCCGTCGATTGGGAAGCCGACATCGTGAATCGCTTTCGCACCCAGGCCGATCAGAAGGAGTTCATTGGCGAGCGCGAGTCGGGTACCGGGCGGGCGCTCTACATCGCACGCCCGATCCGTATCACGAACGCCGCCTGCCTGAGCTGCCACAGCACGGTCGAGGCGGCGCCGCGCACGGTGATCGAGAAGTACGGGCCGGCCAACGGCTTCGGCTGGCATTTGAACGAGGTGATCGGCGCGCAGGTCGTTTCGGTGCCGATGTCGGTGCCGCTGGCGCGCGCCGAACAGACGTTCAAGATCTTCATGACTTCGCTTGTCGGCATTTTCCTGGCCATCGGCATCGTGTTGAACGTGATGCTCTACCTGCTCGTGATCCGGCCGGTGACGGCGCTGTCGAGGGTGGCCAACCGGGTCAGCCTGGGCGAACCCGATGTGCCGGAGTTCGCGACGGATGGCCGTGACGAGATCGGGACCCTGGCGAAATCGTTCACGCGCATGCGCCGCAGCCTCGATCAGGCCATCAAGATGATCGATTCCTGAGGCCCGTACCCGCATGTCGCCGCCCACCCACGTCGGTCCGTACCCGCTCCGCGGCGTGATCGGCTCGGGCGGGATGGGCATCGTGTACCTGGCGCACGATCCGGCGATCGATCGTGCGGTGGCGATCAAGACGATTCACCGCCGCCTGCTCGAATCGGGGGGCGACGACATGAGCGTGGCGGCGCGCTTTCGGGTGGAAGCCAAGGCGGCGGGGCGGCTGACCCACCGCAACATCGTCTCGATCTACCAGTTCGGCGAAGACAACGACTTCGCCTACATCGTGATGGAGTACGTTGCCGGACGCAACCTGCGCGACTATGTCCAGCCACCGCGCAAGCTCGAGGTGCCGCAGGTGCTGTGCGTGATGATGCAACTGCTCGACGGCTTGCACTATGCGCACGAGCGCGGCATCGTGCACCGGGACATCAAGCCGGCGAATCTGCTGATTGCCGATGATGGGCGCCTGAAGATCACCGATTTCGGCATCGCGCGAACCGAATCATCGAATCTGACCCGCGCCAATTCGGTCGTCGGGTCACCCGGCTACATCGCGCCCGAGCAGTACACCAACCGCGAGATCGACCGCCGCGTCGATGTCTTCTCGGCGGGCGTGCTGCTCTATCGGATGCTGAGCGGGACGACGCCATTCGTCGGCACGGACGATGCGATCATGTACAAGATCGTCTACGAGCCTCACAAGCCGCTGAGCGAAGTGACGAACGACGCCAGCCTCAAGCCGTTCGATGCGGTGCTGGACCGCGCGCTGGCCAAGGATCCGGCGCAGCGCTATCCGAACGCGATGGCGATGCGATCGGCGCTGCAGGCGCTCGCCACCGAGACCTTGCCGGAGGTGCTGCCGGCCGACATCGTGTTGGCGCCTGTCGTCGAGAACCTCGAGCCGAGCCTGCCCGTCCCGACGCTGCGCCACCTGTCCGACATGCCCGGGCCGAGCGCGCCGATCGTGCCGACGGTGCCCGACACGGAGCGGAACGCCCCGGCGCACCCGAAGTCGCTGCCCGTCACCGTCCCGCCTTCGATTCCCACCCCCACCGGATGGGACACCGCCGCGCTGGCCGAGGTCGAGCGCGAACTGGCCCAGCACGTGGGCGCGGTGGCGCGCGTGATGGTGCGCCGCGCCGCGCGTGGGTTGTCCACGCTGGCGGAAGTGCGCCATGCCGTCGCCAGCGCTATCACCGACATCGAAGCGCGCGAGCGCTTCCTGGCCAGGGCCGGCGTGCCGCCAACCCAGAGTGCGGTGTCGGCAGGACGAGCCTCTGGTTCCCAGGTCTCGAGAGCGGAGGGCGCGGCATCGAGCGGCGTGCCCATGCGCGAAGGCGATGTCGACAAGGCGGCCGCTGCACTCCTTTCCTCGCTCGGGCCGATTGCGCGGGTGGTCGCGAAGCGCTGCGCCGCGAAATCGAACACCCGCGAGCAGTTCGTTGCCAGCGTCATGGAACAGCTCGCGCCCACCGTCGATGCCCGCCGTGTGCAGGCCGACTTGTGGCGAGCCCTGGGTTGATCCGAACGGGCCCACCGTGATCGCGCTGCATGTCATGCGCCGCCCCGGCGCCACCGAGCCCGATGCGACGGCGCTTCCGCTTTCTCCGGAGGGCATCATCATCGGCCGCGCTCCCGAATGCGACCTGGTGCTGGCCGACCCGCTGCGCGGGGTGTCGCGCCAACACGCGCAAGTCGTCATGGCCGGCCAGGACGTGCTCGTGCGCTGCATCAGCGTCACCACCCCCTTGTGGGTGAACGACACGCAGCTCGCCCCGGGTGACCAATTGGGCCTGTCGGTCGGGGACTTCCTGCGCATCGGCGGGTTCGAGCTCGCTGTCGAGTGCATTGCGGCGCCGGCGGCTCCGCGGGCGCGTCTGGATCGCTGGTTCGACCTGGACGGCGCGCTCGATCCGCTCGCCGCGCAATCGCCGCTGCCGGCCCTGGCGCCGGCGCCCGAAGTGGCATCGGCGCCCGAGGCGGTGTCAGCGAGCGCGGTGGTGTCCTGGAAGACGGATCCGCTGGTCGTGCGGACCGGCACGCCGGTGATGCACAGCGCGCCCTCGTTGCCACCGCCTTCGGCGGAGCTGCCGCGGCCCGCCAGCGCAGCGGCTGCCGCATCGACCGCGCCCGCGGGCGGATCGCCGGATCTGGCCGAGCTTGCAGCGGCGTTCGGTCGCGGCGCCGAACTGGGCTGCGCCCAGGTGCCGCCGTTGACGCCGGAGTTGATGGAACACCTGGGCGCACTTCTGCGGGCAACCGCCGAGGGCACGCTCGCGCTGCTGAAAAGCCGCGCGGTCGCGAAACGCCACATGCGCGCCGAGGGCACGGTGATCGCGCCGCGTCAGAACAATCCCCTGAAGTTCTCGCCGGACGCGACCGAAGCCTTGACCCGGATGCTGCAGCGTGTCCCGAGCCCCGGCTTTCTCGACCCCGTGGCGGCGCTGCGCGATGCGAATCGCGACCTGCTGGTCCACCAGGTGGCGATGGTCGCCGGCATGCGCGCGGCGGTGTTCGAGCTCTTTTCCCGCCTGGGGCCCGAGGCCGCCGAGAACGCGGAAGGACCGCCGCGCGATCTTCTTGCGCGCCTTCCCAAGCGCCGCGCCGCGGCCCTCTGGGAGCGCCATCGGCTGCAGCACGCCCACCTGCTCGCGCACCTGGATGACGACTTCGAGACCATCTTCGGACGGGAATTCCTGCGCGCCTACGAAGCCCAGTCGCGCGTGAACGCCGATGCCGATGTCCCACCGCCGGAGCCGCCATGGCCCAACGCGCGTTGAACTACTCGGTCGCCGCGCTGTCGCGAACCGGGCGGCGCGAGTCCAACGAAGACGCCTTCGGCTATTGGCAGGGCGCTGACGCCCTTGTCGCCGTCCTGTGCGACGGTGCGGGTGGACACGGCGGCGGCCAGACGGCGTCGCGCGCGGCCGTGACGCATGTGCTCGAAGCCTTCGCGCTCCGACCCGAGGTCAGCCCGATCGCGCTGAAGCGCCTTGTCCAGGGGGCCAACGACGCGGTGGTCGCGCAGCAGGTCGCGGGCACGACCACGGCCGACATGCGCACCACCATCGTCGTGCTGCTGCTCGACCTGCGCAGTGGCGCGGCGATCTGGGCCCATGCCGGCGACTCGCGGCTGTACCGATGGCATGACGCCCGGTTGCTCGGGCGCACGCGCGATCAAAGCCTCGCGCAGAGCTTGCGCGATGCCGGGCTGAACGCGAGCGACGCCGCCCCGGGGCAGCTGACTTCGGCGCTCGGCTCGCCCGAAGGCTTCGACGTCGAGATCCTGGAAACGCCGCAGCTGCTCGCTGCCCGCGATGCCCTGCTGCTGTGCAGCGACGGCCTCTGGTCGGCGTTCGACGATCTGGCGATGGAGCGCAGCCTGGCCGGCTGCAGCGGCATCCAGGCCTGGCTCGATCGACTCGAAGCGGGTGTGCGGCGAGCCGATCGCAGCGACCAGGACAACTATTCCGCGCTCGCGATCTGGTGCGAGCCGGGTTGAACACCGAGCAGTTCGAGCAGAAGTGCCGGCTCCGGCGGCCAGGCCGCGGGCCGCGCAACGACATCGTCTGCGGCGGCGAGCGGCCACCAGAGGCTGGCCGGCGCCGGCGGCCAGGGCTCGGCCGGTTTGAAGTCCTGCTCCGGACGGGGCGGCAGGGCGGCGATCGCGGCCTCGAGCGCCTCGGGCCCTTGTGCGGCTGCGTCGAGCAGCGACGCGAGCCGTGCGGCGCCTTCGCCCGGCGAGGGCGGGGTGTTGAAGCGTTCGGCCAGCGTCAGCGGAAAGGCGCGTCCGACACGATCGTGCGACGCCGTGAAGATTCCGCACCAGATCTCGCCGGACGTCGGGAGCGCCAGATAGCGCCACGGCGCGAAGGTGCTCAGGCGTTCACGCAGCGCGGCGGCGCCCAGCGTCGTCGCGGCGAGGGCGAGGCCGCGTTGCAGCCATCCATCCCAGTCGCTGCGCCAGCGTGCGGGCAGGCCGCGGCCGACGAAGTCGCCACGCGCGGGCAACTTGCCGTACCAGGAGACGCGACGCGAGGGCGACTTCACCATGATGCCTGCGGGCAATGAAAACGTGCCAGTTCCCGGAGGGTCCAGACATCGGCGTCTGGTGTCCCGGCTGCGCTCGCCTCGACGTCGAGGGTGCGCGTGTCGACGACGAAGCTCAGCTGCGCCGGCGCGCCGTGCTCGCCCTTCCAGTCGCCGCGCAGCAGCACCCGGAGCCAGGCGAACGCACCTTCATGGACTTCGGCGCCGACGCCGGTCGGGCCGGGCGGCAGCACGCGCAGCAGCACTTTTTGCGTCGAGGCCGGTCCGGGCCAGACCAGTTCCTTGGCGCGTGGCGGGCCGTTCTCGAAGCGCAAGAGCTGGCCATCGACATCGATGCTGAACTGCAGCAACTCGGCATCCATGTGCCGTGGCGTGATGCGCAGTTTGAGCTCGGGCAGCGGCGCACCCTGGGGAAAGAACAGGCTGCCGATGGCCGCCGCCCGCTCGAATGCGTCCGAATTGCTCGAGGCACTCGAATCGGCCCCTGCGCTGCGCGCCTTCCACGGCCGGGTCGACGTGTCGACTCTTTCGGTCAACTGGTTGCGCCGGAATTCGTCGAACAGGCCACCGGGTCCGAACAGGCGCGCGAAGTCGGACGGCGCCATGTCCCGCGTCGCGGTGGCACTGAACGGAAAGCGCTCGCGCGTCAACGAACTGCAGGCCTGCGCGAGTTCGACCAGCGCGGCGTCGAAGCCCGGCTTGGCGCGGCCGCGCGAGCGGATCAAGGTCCCGAGGTCGGCATAGAGCCTGCGCAGCGGCGCTGGCGCAGCGGCCGCTTCGTTGCGCAAGGTCGCGTCGAGTTCGGCGCGTCGGGTCTCGTCGCGCTTGCCGGCGACCAGGGCGTGAAGGCGGTCGAGCGTTTGCGGTCCGGGACCGGCCGCGTAGTCGCCGAGCGCACCGAAGCGTGCCCGCAGCGTGCCATCGAAGGCGATCTCGGCGGCGCTTGCGCCTTGTGAGGTCGCGCTGAAGTCGTCGGCCAGGCGTGTCAGGAGGCGGCGCAGCGGCGAATCGGGCGCCGTGAGTTCAGTGGCCTGGCGCGAGGCATCCATTGCGTCACTGCCGGGTGCCAGCACAAGGGCATCGAGTTGGCGCGACCAGGTGGCGATCACGCGTTCGGCCTGGCGCTTGCCGACCTGGGTGGCGATTTCGTCGCGCCAGGCGCGGTCCTTCTGCAGGCGTCGCACTTCGCCGCCGGTGTCCCCGAGCACCCAGTCCGCCTCGTTCGCGAGTTCGTCGAAGGTCGTCTCGAGCGCTGGCGCCAGATTGCGCCGCCAGTCGCTGGCGCTCGAATGCGCCGGCATCGGCCCGGCGCTCGACGCCGCGAACAGAAGGGCACTGGCCGCGCCGAGGCGCGTCGGCAGATCCTGCGGCGGCTCGGGATCGGGAACGCGTCGCAGCAGGCGTTCGTGCACGCGTTGCGCCAGCGGCAGCGCCGCGAGGGCGCTGCGCGCCGCGCGTACGCCGGCGTCGTCGGGGCGCATGGCCTCGGCCAGCCCGCTGCGTTCGAGCAGGTTCCCGGCATGGCGCGCCACCTCGCCACGCTCGCCGGCGCCGCTCGCCTGTGCCAGCGTCTGCTCGACCCAGCCGCGCAACTCGCCGCGGTTCAGGCGTGGCGGGTCGGTGAGCATCAGTGCGGTGCGCAGCGCCTCGTAGCGCGTCGCGCTGTCCCCGGCCTCGCGCAGGTCGCGCCGCAATCGCTCGATGAGCAGTGGCGCCAGGCTCCGGTCCAGCATCTCGCGATAGACCTGTTCCGCCGAGCGCGCCAGCCGCGGTCCCTGGAACAGCCCGAAGCCGAAGCCCGCCGGCGGCGCGTCCGGATCGATGCCGTCGTTCGCGGCCAGGTGGTCGAGCACCGAATAGAGCGGCAACACCTGTTCGAGACTGGCCGATTCCAGGGGGCCGATGCGCCGGGTCAACTGCTCGACACGGGTGCGCACGGCGTCGACATAGTCGAGGTTGCGCCGCCAGCTCTGCCACCACAGGGCGGAGGCGGCGAGCAGCGCGGCACCGGCGAAGGCGGCGCCGAACATGCCGAGGCGCCGACGCCGCTGCAGCCGCTGCAGCCGCTGGCCCGCCAGCGGCGCTTCGACGATCACCAGGCGCTTGAGCAGCGCATGCAGGAAGAACGACTTGCCACCGGCATCGGGGCGCGGCAGCGGCTTCAGCGCCAGGCCGTGGCTGCGCGCGAGTTCGCCGATCACCCGGTCGATCGGATTGCCCTCCTGCGTGCCACTCGTCAGCGCGATCGACCGCAGGCGCTGCGCCGGCGCGGCGGCAACGTCGGCGAAGGCCTCGCGCACGAATCCTTCGAGGGGCGCGAGCAGGGTCTTGAACTGTGCCGCGAAGGCGTAGATCGGCAGGCGGCGCTGCGGCATCCGCTCTTGCTGCAGCAACTCGGGCGTGCGTTGCGCCAGGCGCTGCGCGAGGTCGTCGAGGCGTGCGCCGAGATCGGCCGGGAGGCCTGCGACATCGGCGTCGAACACAAGGCCCCAGAGCTGCTCGCGTTGCGCAGCGTCGAGATCGCCGAAAGTCTCGACGAAGCCGGCGAGCAGGTCGGCCTTGGTCACCAGCAGGTAGACCGGAAAGGCGAGATCGAGTTCGCGGCGCAGTTCCGCCAGTCGCGATGCGACGGCTGCCGACTGGCGCGCGAGTTCCGCGCCGCCTTGCAGCAGGTCGGGCACGCTGACGCTGACGATCACGCCGTTGATCGGCTGCACCGGCCGGTGCCGGCGCAGGAGCGCCAGGAACTGCTGCCATTCCCCGGCGTCGGCCACGGCGTCGCTGTCCTGCGTCGTGTAGCGTCCAGCCGTGTCGATGAACACGGCGTCCTCGCTGAACCACCAGTCGCACTGGCGCGTTCCGCCGATACCCGCGAGCGGGTCGCGTCCGAGCTTTTCGGCGAGCGGAAAGCGCAGGCCCGAATGCCATATCGCGGTGGTCTTGCCGCCCCCGGGCGCCCCGATGATGAGGTACCAGGGCAATTGCTGCACCTGTCGCCGGCGCTGCCACCAGCGATGCGCGCCTTGCGCTCCGACACCCTGGCGCAGCAGCGCGAGCGCTTCGCGGAAGCGCTGGCTCAGCTCGACGGTGGCGTCGCCGGATTCGAGGCCCTTCAGCAATTGCTCGTTGCGCCGCCGGGCCAGCCACCCGCGCAGTCCCCGCAGGCCGACCAGCAGGAGCGCCGCCAGCGCCAGCAAGGCCACGCGTGCGCGCGGGCCGTCGAAGGGATGCCAGCTGCCGAAGGCCAGCAGCGGTGCCGCGAACCACAACAAGGCGCCTGCAGCGCCGAGGTTGATGGCGCGTTGCACGAAGCGTGGCGAGGCCGTCATTCCGGGAACAGGACGATCTCGACGCGTCGAAGTGGCGCGCCGGCCGCGGCGTCGACGCGGGCCTCGACCGCCAGCCGCTCATCGCCGAGTTGTGGACGCAGGACGTCGGCGGCGCCGCGCGCCCATTCCATCGCCTGATGCCAGGCCGAGGGCGTGCGCGCCGTCGGGGGATCGCTGCCGTCGGTGTAGCCGACGACGAGCACCTTGCCCGGCATCTTTTTCAGCGCCGAGCCCAGGCGCGTCAACGGGCCGGTGGCGTCGTCAAGCGCGTTGGCGCCGATGACGACCACGCTGCGCAGCGCTTCATCGCGCACCGACAGCCGGCCCGCATCGATGTCGTCGCGCAGGCTCGAGGCCAGCCGCGGCGGCCCCTTCGCGGTGGCCACCACCGGCTGCGCGGCGACGGCGGGTGCCGGTACGAGTCGCTGCAAGGACGCCAGCACGCCGTCGACGCGCGCTGCAAGCTGAAGCTGGCTGGCGGTGTAGATGCCGACGGCAAGCACGCCGAGCAGCAGCACCGCCGGCAACGCGACACGTGACGCCCGCGGTGGGTTGGCCGCAGCGGGCGCGCAGTGCCACGGCGCCACCAGCGCCGGAACCGGGGACGCCTGTTCGAGCGCGAGGTGCACGCGCGTGCGCAGGATTTCATGGTCTCGGCTGTCGGGCGCCATGCCCGCACGCAGCCCGAGACTCAGGCAGGTATGGAAGAGCTCGAGCAGCGCGCGATGCTCGCGCGGCTTTTCGGCCAGCCGCGACAGCAGGCGCAGGAGCTTGTCGCCGCCGTCGGCCTCCCCGTGAAAGCGCTGCAGCAGTCCGCCGGCTCCGGCGCCGAACTGCTCATCGCCCCAGGCGCAGAGCACATAGCTCGCGGCCGCGACGCTGGCCTCATCGACACCTGCGACGCGCGCATTGGCCTCGAAATGGGCCACCGCCGCTGACAGCGTCCGGCGCAATTCGGCCGGATCGACGGGCGCCGAGTCGCGCAGGCGTGACAGCAGGGCAACGAGGGGGAGGGCTTCGACGCGAAGTGCGCGCGCGGCGGCCGGCTCGTCGATGCCGCTGCCCATCACTTGGCCCACCCCAGTTGCAGCCGGCGCGCCTGCGCGTCGAGGCGCGCGCGCGCCAGCGATCCACCCGGCAAGGGCAGGACGGCACGCCACTGAGAGCTCTCGATTTCCCGAAACGCGCCGAACACCGCGACGGCACGCGCGTCGCCGCGCAGTTCGAGGTCCAGCTCGCGGGCCTCGCCGGGGCGCAGGAACAGACTCTGGCGCGCAAGCATGTTCGACCCGAGGGTGGCTTCGTCATCGTCGTAGAGGCTGTCGAAGCTCGCCTTCTCGAACCCGCTCGCATCGCTCAGTACATAGACCCGCAGCGCCAACGAGGCCGATGCATCGCGCGCATCGGTGTTCAGGCTGCGTTGCGCCTGCACGAGCAGCTGCAGGTTGCGTTTCGGCCCGGCCAGCGTCGGTGCCGGCGCGGGGTTGAACATGAAATTCACGACCATCGACGTGTTGACCCAGGGGATCTGGCGTTCCTGGGTGTCGCGCAGCACCTTGATGCGAACGGTCTTCATCATCTCCTCGACATCCACCCCCGGGGTCCGCATCTCGGAGGCGAGGTAGCGCGTGTAGATGCTGTTGCCGCCGACCGGGCCGTCCTCGGCGACGCGACCGGGCGCCGCGGAGAAGGCAATGAGGGCACCCGGCGCCGCCATCTCGGCCAGGCCGTTGGCGTTGCGCGAGGCAGCACGGCGTGACGCGAAGGGGTCGTTGCGGCAGGCGTCGATGATGAAGATGCGCGCGCGCGGACGCACCCGGTCGACATGCGTGAGCAGCGCCTCCTGCATGTCGATGGCCTCGTCGCGCACTTCGGCCTCGTCGCGCAATGCGATGTCGACCGGCAGCAGGAAGTTGCGCCCGCCGATCTGTATGCCGTGGCCCGCGTAGTAGAAGACCGACGCGACCTGATCGTCGTCCATCCGGCGAGCGAATTCCCGCAGCACGCGCTTGAAGTCGCGGGCATTGAGATTCAGATGCTCGCCGACCTCGAAGTTGAGGCTGCGCAAAGTCTGCGCGACCAGGCGAGCGTCATGCTCGGGATTGTTCAGCGGGATTTCGGGGTACCGGCCGTTGCCGATCACGAGTGCGACACGGCGTTGCCCTGGCGAGTCGACCGGGGCCTGCTGCGCTTGCGCGAGGCCGGCCCGGCTCAAGCCGAAACCGAGGCCAAGGCAGGCGAGCAGGCGACGGCGATTCATGGTGACGGCCGAAAAAATGGATGCTGCGGACCTCGAGGACTCCACGGGCGATCGCATGCCATTCTCGGGCGAGCGCTGCGGCGGCACAAGGGGAGGGCGGGCCGCCGCGATCCGGTCCGCCTCGGGCATTGCGCGGCGAACGCTCAGGCGCCGCGGAACTGCACGCGACGGTTGATGGCCGAGTACGGATCGGTGTCTTCGATCGGCTGGCTGGGGCCGTACCCGACCGTCTTCAGGCGTGCGGCGTCGATGCCGTGTTCGTGAACGAGATAGTCACGCACGGCGCGGGCCCGGTTGCGCGAGAGCTCGAGGTTGTAGGCCGGGCTGCCCTTGGCGTCGGTGTGGCCTTCGACCGTGACGATGCTTCCTGGTGCCAGCAGCTTGATGCCCTTGGCGAGTGCGTCGAGCTGGATCCGTGCGGCCGGAAGGATCTCGGCGGAATCGAAAGCGAACCGTACCGGCAGGGACAGCGCCGAGGCGGGCGCTTTCGAGTCATTGCGCGCGGCACGGGTGGATTCCGAGGGACGTGCCGATGCATTCACCCGGGAGCCCGTCGCCACCGCGGTGGCCTTCGCCGGGGCGGCGGGCGCATCGTCGAGCAGGCGGATCGAACGGGTATTGCCGAGCACGTCCGCCACGTCCTGCGGGAGCACGAGCTGGCCTTCGCGGTAGACCATGACCTTCTCGGCCTTCACGAGGGGGGTGACCAGTGCGGCGGCGATGGCGAGGGCGAGGGTGCTGAGGTAGCGGATCATGGGAGGGCTCCTTGGGTGTGGGGTTCGTCGATGCCCATGGGTTGCGTGCGCCGCCTGCCCGGTTCACTCTTTCTCGACCGAGCCGATGCCGCGGATGGAACGTGTCACCGCCGGGTCGCCGTGGTAGCGCACGTTGCCGACACCGCCAATGCGCACCGCCAGCGTGGTGCTGGCGGCGAGTTGCACTTCACCGTTGCCATCGATGGCCACGTCGGCGCGCTCGCTGGCGAGCCTGGGTGCGGAATAGGTGCCGATGCCGGCGATGGCGAGCTGCTGCGCCGCCACCTTGCCGCCGCCGACGGCGACATCGCCGGCACCGGTGATTCGCACGTCGAGACTGCGCGCGTTCTCCAGGCGCTCGAGGCGGATCGAGCCGCTGCCCGCCAGTACCAGTGCGAGCGTGTCGCTGCGCAGCGGTCCGATGCTGATCTCGCCGGCGGCGCGCGACTCGAAGGCGCGCAAGCTCTGGACGCCGAGTTTCATCCGGATCGGCTGCCTCGTCTCGACCCGACCCGGCCCAAGGCCGATGAGCAGTCGCCGATCGCGGACCTCGGTCGTGATCTTGCGCAGCACCGCAGGCTCGGCCTCCAGGGTCAGCGACTCGCGCAGGCCCTGTTCGATGCGGACGTCGCCGGCGACGGCAAGCACGACCTCGTCGAAGTCGGCGACGCCGCGGGTTTCGGTGGCTGCCCGTGCGGTCCCGGAAGGAGTCGCGGCAAGAAACGCAGCGCAGCCGGCGGCAAGGGCCGCAGCCCGGAGCGACGGCGGTTGCGGGAAGGCTTGGGTGAACCAGTTCATGTCGGGGCTCCAGGTGACGGCGGAATGGGCCTCAGCGCGGCAGCCAGAGGGCGGGCGGGGGCGGGTAGGGGCGCGCCATGCAGGTGGTTCCGCCGAGATCGGCGGTGACGAACAGGGCCCCGCCACGGCGGTCGGTCGCCACCATCCTTGCGCCCTGCCGTGCTTCGGCGCTCAGCGTGACCGGCCCTTCTTCGAACAGCAGCCGGCCGTTCTGCCAGCAGCGGAGCTGGTAGGTGGCGGGTGCCTTCCCGCCCGCTGCCGGCGGCGTTGGCCCCATCGGGGGTGCGACACGGTCGTCGCCACCGATGATGGCCGCGACAGCCGCAGTCGCGCCGCGGGGCCACTGCAGGACGACGCCGGTCACGGCAACGACGGCCACCAGGGAAAGCGCTGCCAGGCGTGCGCCGCGCCGTTCCCGACGATCAGAGAGGAAATCACTTGGCTTGTACATGGAAGTTCTCCTGGGCGAGCGTGCCGCCGCTGGCTTTGTCGAAGGCGGCGCTGATCATCGCGAGCGTGGCGCCGGGCAGGGGTTCGAAGTCGATCCCGACCACCGCCTGGGGCAGCGAGGGCAGTACGTCGCGCGGCGTTGCGAAGCAGGTCACTGTCTCGGGCACGCCCTTCGCATTCATCGAGAGCTGGAAGCGCATCGAGCCGGGCAATGTCAGAGGCTTGGCCGAAGCGATGCGCGAGTCCCGCGTGAACCGGTTGGGGAAGAAGCGGATGACCTTGGCCTCCTCGTCCCGCAGGTAGCAGTAGACGTGGGCGTCCTGCGACGGCGCCAGGGAGAGGCTGATCGACTCCCCGGGGGCAAACCGGGTCTGCTGGTTCGGGGCCGAGACGGACAGCTTCAGGGGCGTCGCCGTGGGTGCGGGGGCCGTCGTCGGTGCGGTGGCTTCAGCCGTCCGTGATCCGGGCGGGGTGGCAGGCGTGCCGGGCGCAACGTAGCGTGCCGGTTGTGCCGGGCGCTTGATCTTGCTGTGGTCTGCAGCGAGGAAGGCGCTGAAGAATTTGTCGTCGAGCACTGCCGCGCGGCTCAGGCCGAGCTGCTCGCGATAGTTGGAGATCGCCTCGTCGATGGCAGGATTGAATTCGCCGTCGATCGGGCCGTCGTAGAACCCGCGATGGCGGAGCTGGTTCTGGAAGTAGGCGATCAGCTCGATGCGCGTCGAAGCCATCGCGCTGTACCAATCCAGCAGCTCGAGACGCGTTTCCTCGTTCGCCTTCGGGTCGCTGACGCCCAGGCAGGACCAGTAGGGGGTCTTCGTCAGCTTGCCGATGAGTTCCACCACCGCCAGTTCGACCAGGCCGCGCAGCGCCTGCGAGTTGCCTTCCGAACGTGCCAGGTTCATGCTGTAGTTGATGCCGAACTTCTGGTAGGCGGCATCGCCGTCGATGCCCTTGCCCTGCTTCATGATCACCACGGCATTGCGCGACGTGACCCCCGGCAGCACCCCCATGTCGCTGGTCGACAGCACGCTCAGGTCGAGCGCCAGCATGCTGGTGGACGCGTCTTTGGCAACGCCGAGGTTGAAGTACGGGAAGTAGCCGATGCCCATGTCCTTCTGGTTCTTGATCAGGTTCTCGTCGAACTGCGACACGGAGCCCTTGATGTCGTAGCGCGGAATCGCCTGGTAGACCGCTGTGGTCTGCGCTGCCGACAAGAAGCTGACCACGTTCAATGTGTCCTTGCCGAACGCGACCAGGCGCACCGCGCGGCTGCGCCGCGACATGTCCGACACCGCCGAGATCAGCATGTCACGCGTTCCGGCGTTCAGCTTCTTCGTTTCGTCGTTGATTTCCTCGGTCAGCATCGTCACGTCGTGCACGCCGAAGTCGAGCATCAGCGTGTCCATGCAGCGCAGCGCCTGCGAAAAGCCCGTGATCGAGCGCTGGGGCTTTTGCTCGGGGCCGATGCGGATCTCGGCGGTTTGTTCGATGGTTTGCTGCTTGACCTCGAGCGTCTGGCAGCCGGCGAGTGCCGCGATGGCTGCAAGGGCCAGGAAGCGCACGATGCGGGGCGGTTTCATGACATCTCCGTTCTGAGGGATTTCGGGTCACTGGCAACTGCCGCGGCCGACGATGTTGATCGCATTGGGTGCGAACACGAACACCTCGCGCGGAGCGGCTCCGATGCGCCCGCCGGTGTCGATGTTGCCGATGCTCTGGCTCCCGCAGGTGCCCTGGTTCGGGTCCAGCGACTTCCCTTGTTCTTCCGCCTTGCGCTCCTGTGCGCCGATGCGGATCTTCTCCTTCGCGATCTTCGCGCGGAACCGCGAGTCGACCTCCAGCAGTTCCTGCCCCGCGAATGCACTGGCGCATGCGCCCAGCGTGATGGCGACGAGGAGGATGCGGGAGGTGCGGACGAGGGGGGTATTCATGGGGGGTCTCCTTGCTGGAAAGCCGCCAGCGCCGTGGGCGCTGGCGGATGAGCGATGAAAGCGCAGCGCTGGTTACTTGGCGACTCCGATGCTTTGGGCGGCGGTGGACAGGAAGCCGCTTGCGGTGTTGTTGGAGTTGGTGGCGATGACGGTCGAGTTGGTCAGCTTGCCGTTGCCTTGCGCGCCGCCGATCTGCTGGCTGGCCGTGGACAGGAAGCCGGATGCGGTGTTGCTTGCACCATTGGCGATAACGGTCGAGTTGCTCACCTTGCCGTTGCCCTTGGCGAAGCCCACTTCCTGCGTGGCAGTGCTGAGGAAGCCCGAAGCCCTGTTGTTCAGGTTGGTTCCGATGACCGTGCTGTTGGTGAGCTCGCCGTTGTCCCGTGCACGGCCGACGTCTTGGTTCGCCGTCGACAGGAAGCCCGAGGCGGAGTTGTTGGCGCCGTTGGCGATCACCGTGCTGTTGGTGATCTTGGAGTTCCCCTCGGACACGCCGATGTTCTGACGCGCGGTGGCCAGGAAGCCGGACGAGGTGTTGTTGGCGTTGGTGGACAGCACCGTCGAGCCGGCGATTTCGCCGGCCATCGCGCCACCGAAGGCGAAACCGAGGGCGATGACGAGGGTTGCTTTGCGAACGATTTGCATGATGATCTCCAGGGAGTGATGACAGGGTTTGAGGTTGGGCTTGCCGAATTGCTTGCCTTCCCGCCCATGGGTTGCGGACCTTCCGGATTCGGTTCAAGGAGATTTCGGGCAAACCCCGCACCGGGGTAGGATCGCCAGCGATGCCCGACAGCGCGCCGCCTGATCCGCCGCCGAACCCCGCGCGCCTGACGGGCTTGCGCGGTGCCTTCGACGCGCTGCGCAACTTCGGATTGATGGGTCTCGGCTCACGCGGTGCGGGCGAATACGACACCTTCACGGCCACCGATGGCCACGTTGTTCCCGTGTGTGTGCTCGGCCGCGGGTCGCCGCTGGTGCTGGTGCACGGCTTTGGATGCACGCATCGCGATTGGCTGCCGGTGGCCCGGAGGCTGGCAAGGCGCCATTGCGTGCTGAGCTGGGACGCACGCGGCCATGGCAGCTGCCGGTCGGCGAGCGGCAGCATCACGCTGGCGCGGCTTGCGAACGACCTGGCCGAGGCACTCGACCACTTCGGGCTGCAGCGCTCGATCCTGGTCGGGCATTCCATGGGCGCGCTGACGTTGATGCAATACCTGCACCTGCATGGCACGCAGCGGGTTGCTGCGGTGGCGCTGGTCGACCAGTCGCCGCGCATCGTGACGGACGACAGCTGGCGACTGGGGCTGTTCGGCGGCTGCAGCGCGGCGATGCTGTCGGGGCTGATCGCTGGCGCTCGCCGGGATTTGGCCGAGACGCTGTTGAACGAGGTCGGAGCACTCGGGGGCGCTTGGTTGCGGCGCCAGCTGGCTGTCGAAGCGCCGCTCGGACGGATGCTGCGTCGCCGCCTGGGGCGGATCGATGTCAAGCCGCTGCTCGACCTGGCGGAGTCAATGGCGAAGGCCGACTTCCGCGCTTCGCTGTCGCGCCTCGACGCGCCGCTGCTCGTCGTGCTCGGGGCCCGCAGCCCGCACTACGCCGGTGTGCCGCTCGATGCCTGGTATCGCGACACGGTGAAGCACGCGCAGGTCTCGGTCTATCCGCATGCCGGCCATTCGCCGCATGTCAGTGAGCCACTGCGCTTCGCGCGCGAGCTCGAGCGCTTCATTGAAGACCACGCGTGAGGGGTGGCTCAGCTGCCGCAGCGCCCGTTGGCGTTCGATTTGAAGCAGAAGTCAGCGGTCAGGCTCGAGGACTCCCAGGGTACCTGTACGCGGCCGGTGTCTTCGGCCACACCGATACGCACCCGCTTGAAGAGTTGCTCGATCTGCAGCCCTGGCATCGACATGTTGGCCAGCAGGTGGCGTGCATAGACGCTGTGCTCGCTGCTGGCGCTGTCGAGCGCCACGCCGTTCGGCGCGGTCGAAAAGGCCACGAGCGTGCCCACCGGCGCATCGAGCGATGCCAGGCCGCCCGGCGTCGCGCCGCGGAATTTCAGGCGCCGTCCATCGGGACCCACGATGACGCCGCCGGCGAACGGGTTCACTCGGCAGGCATCGAGCACCACGATGTTGGCGCCGGTGCCGATCGCACTGAGTCGGTCGACGAACTCGCCGACGTCCGCGCTTTGCCGCTGGATGTCATCTTCGGACTGCGGGTCGGCATCGATCGGCACGAGGTAGTTGCGACCCTTCACCTGAACCCCATGGCCGGCATAGAACACCACGCGAACCGCCGCCTTGGGCGCACGGATCGAAAACTCGCGCAGCGATTCGATCAGTTCCGGCAGTCGCGTGTTCTGACGCAGGGTCACCTCGTAGCCCAGGCCGCGCAGCGCCGCCGCGACGGCGATGGCGTCGCCCGGCGGGTTCTTCAGCGGTGCAGTGCGGTAGGCGCCGTTGCCGATCACCAATGCGATGCGCGACCCGGCGGCGCTGGCGTCGGCCGGGGCGCTCATGGCGGGACCGAAGGGCAGGGCTGCGGCACCCAGTGCGCCGCGCAGCAGCAGACGACGGGTCAGCAGTGCGGCCATGTCGGCTACTCCCGGGGCGGCACGCCGGCTGCGAGCGAGGCGGCCTGAACGATCGGGGCGGCCTTGACCTGTGCGAGCGCCGCCGCTTCGCTGCCGGCCGGTACGCGCAGGTAGTAGTCGCCGAGTTGGCCAGGGCCGCCGGCCAGTTCGCCGTGAACCTGGACCACCAGCATGCGGATGTCGCTCTCCTTGGCGTCGGGCGCGAAGCTGATCTTCAGCATCGGGCCCTCTTCGACCCGAACCGCGTGCAGCGCGCGGATTTCGTCGGCGCTCTCGCGAGCGCTGCCGAGCATGTTCACGATGACGCCACCTTGCACTGCCATGACCGCCAGCGCGGCCAGCGCGTAGCTCGGGCGCATGCCGAAGTTGCCGAAAAAGGCGCCGATGCGTTCGGCCAGGGTCGGACGGTCGCCCTGGATCAGGCGCATGGTGCGGGCCAGGCCGATCGTTGCCGGCACGGCCGGGGCGTTTTCCTGCACGCGCGCCTGCAATGAGCGATACCAGTCCAGCTCGCTGCGGGACTCGGGATGCTGTGCCATGTAGGCCTCGACCCAGGCGCGGTCTTCGGCGCCCAGCGAGCCGTTGGCATACCAGGGGAGGAGTTCTTCGAAGCGTTCTTTCATGATGATCATTCCTGCACGGGACATGCCGTGTCAGCCCCTTGGTTGCACGAGCCCGGCGGACGGTTCAAATTAATTCGCGCAATTGCCAAATACGCCACGAGCATCTTCAGGATGCAAGAGCGCCCCTGGCGTCAGGGGCACTCCCCTCGCTGCGCAGCAGCGACTGCAGGCAATTCTTGATCTTCTGGCGGGCGTGGAACAGGCGCGTCTTGACGGTGCCCTCGGGGCAGTTCTGTACCTCCGCCACGTCAGCCAGGCTCATGCCCTCGTAGAACACCAGGTGCAGGCATTCGCGATGCTCGTCCGACAGCTTGCCCATGCAATGTTGCACGCCTTCACGCCGTTGCTTGCCAGCCAGCTCCGCGTAGCCGTCAGGCGTGTCGGAGGCGGTGGTCTCGGCGATGTCGTCGAGATCGCCATGCACCTCGTCAGGCCGCCGCGCACGGTAGACCATCAGCGCCTTTCTGCGCGCAATCCCGATGAGCCAGGTGGAGAACTGAGAATCGCCGCGAAAGCGATCGGGGTGGCGCCAGACCTCGTAGAACGAGTCCGCCAGGACTTCCTCGGCTCGCGCGTGGTCGCTCAGCATGTTGAGGACATACGCGTACACCTTGCGGCTGAACGCCTTGTACAGCTGACGAAACGCTTCCTGGTCTTCGCGGCCGATGCGTGCCAGCAGCTTGTTGACCTCGTCGTTGTCCATGCGGGCGGGAGCGGTGCGGTGGCGGTGACGAAATATAACGCGCCAAATATCTGTCAGGTATGAGAAAAGTCGAGTGCCTGCGGGTCGCTGGGCTATCCCTCAACGCCTGTCGGGTTTGACGAGGATCACAGCAGGAATTAGGGAAAACCCTTATTCTTCAGGTTTCTCCAAAAACTGACATGACACTCCTCTACCGTGCGTTCACCGCGCTCGCATCGCTGCAACGACGCTTCCCGAACTCGCGCGAGGCCGAAGAAACCTATCTCGCCGGGGCGGTCGACATCTATGACCTCGAGCGCCGGATGCGACAACTCGACAAGCGCGACACCCAGCAGCCGTTCCATCTTCGGCATTCGGCCTGAGGGGCGACGCCCCGCCGGTCTCGAAGGCCGGACTATGTGGCGCCCACCACCTTCTCGACGCGCCGCGCCAGTCCGACAAGCCCGTCGAGTGCCCGAAACCGCTCGTCTGCTTGCGCGTCCGGCCGGTCCGAGCCCAGGTAATCCGAGAGGCTTTCCAGGCAGCGCCGCTCCATGACCGGAAACGCGAGGCGCCGTGCCGATTCCACGGCCCGACGCAGCATCGCTTCGGTCACCGCCGGGTCGTCCGCCAGCTCCGCGTTGACCAGGGCGGCAATCCGCAGCACCTCGGGCTCGAGCCATCGGCTGCCCTCGGGCACCAGTGCGAGCGCTCGGCTTGCCGATGCCTGCGCCTGCTGCAGCCGGCCGAGGCGCCGCTGCGCATCCGCGAGGTTGGCATAGTGGCCCGCGAGGGCGAGATGGAACGACACCGCTTCGAAGGCCGCGACCGCCTGCTCGATCGCCGCAATGCCTTGCGCCAGGTGCCCGCTCTGGCACAGCGCCCAGCCGAAGAAACCCATGCCGTGGGCGCGAAAGCCCGCCAATCGATGTTGTTCCGCGAGCTGCAGCAGCCGGCGCGCTTCCCGGCGCATGGGCTCGGTCGCCTCGCAAAGGCCGAAGACCCATCCGCCCACGTACACCAGGGGGATGGCGGTCGAATGCGGATGCCGCAGCGCGTCGGCGGTACGCAGGGCGTCGACGCCCACGGCGAGCGCGGCATCGACCTCGCCGAGGCAGAACAGCGTCAGGCTCAGCAATGACTTGCTGTGAACTTCGGTGTTCTGGCCGAACATGCGCGTCGTCGCCGCATCGCGCTCGGGCGAGTAGAGCGCCAGCGAGGCTTCGATCTGCGCCCGTGCTTCGATGCCCTTGCCCTGTGACAGCAACGCCATGCCGAGCATGCGATGGCCGATCACCCGGCCGGACTCGAAGCCGTTGCGCTCCGACAGCGACAGGAACATGCCGGCGAGACGCTCGGCCTCCTCGCCCTTGCCGCAGCAGTTCACGTAGGTGAATTCGCCGAAGGCGAACGGAAAGACCAGCGGCGTGGCATCGCCCTGCGCACACAGCTGCAAGCCGCGTTCGCAGCAGGCGTGCAATGCTGTCGACGTCGCGCTCTGCGTCGCAAGCACCGACCCCATCATCGAGACCTGAAGGTTGAGTTCGAGCTGCCTTCGCTGCTTGGGGTCGTCGATCTCCGCCAGCAAGCCGAGGCCCTTTTGCAGGTGGTCGACCGCCTCGACGTGCGCCGAATTGGTGGCGGCCTTGACACCGGCCTGCAGCCACGCCTCGATGGCCTGCGGCGTGCGGCCGGCCTCCGTGAGGTGGTGCGCCATCACTTCCGGCAAGACCGGCAGCGAGGACTCCCGTTGGCGCATGACGTCGACGATGCGGCCATGGACCGCGCGCCGCTCGGTCTGCACCATCGACTCGTAGGCCATGCGCTGCAGCAGCGAATGACGGAACTCGTATTGAATCTCCGCGCCGTGGCGCTTCGGCCAGAGTATCTCGGCCGCGACCAGCACTTCGAGCGGCTTGGCGACCTGCGTCGCGTCCTCTTCGAGCACCGCCAGCAGAAAGTCGGGCACGAAAGACCGGCCGATGCATGCAGCTGCCTGCACGATGCGGCGTCCGCCGGGCAGTCGGTCGAGCTGCTCCGACAGCAACTCGGCGAGCATCAAGGGCACGCCGCCGAGCCGCCGGTTTCGGAGGCTCCCATGCACGCGCTCGTCGAGCAGGCCCATGACCAGTTGCTCCACGAAAAGCGGCACGCCTTCGGCAGCCTCCACCGCCTGGTCGAGGATGTCGGCCGTCAGCACTTCCGCGCCTGGAATCGAGCGTGCGATCTCCAGGCAATGGCGATCGTCCATCTGCTCGAGCTGGACAACCTCGTCCGTCTCCGGCAGCGCAGGGCCCGGCGGAAACGATCGCATCGTCAGCAATACAAGGATGGTCTCGTTCTTGACCGCAGCGAGCAGTTCCTGCAAGACCTCCGCCGACGAAGGATCCAGCCAATGCATGTCCTCGATCCACAACACGGTCGGTTGGCCGCCGGCCAGCTTCTTGAAGTAGTCGACGATGAACTCGGCTTGCCGGCGCCTGAAGAGTTGCGGCGTCGGGGTTGCCGTGGCGGCGGGATCGACCGCGCCCAGGCCGAGCAGCGCCAGCATCAGCTCGCGGTGCCCGGTCTCGTCCGCGCCGACCTCGTCGAGCAGCCGCGACACCTTGAGCGACGCCTCGGCCGGGCTGTCCTCCGTTGACAGCCCGGCGCGGGCCCAGAAGAAGTTGGTGAAGGTGTAGAGCGGCGTTCTGGTGAAGATCTCGTGGCAGCCGGCCTTGAGCACCTGGGCCTCCGCGAACTCGGGCCGGTTCAGCAATTCGAGCACCAGTCGCGTCTTGCCCGCGCCGGCTTCGGCCACCACTGCGACGGTCTGGCTGCGCGGTGCCGTGGTGGCCGCCATCCACCGCGCCAGCAGCCGCTCGATCGAACCCTGCCTGCCGACCATGCGCGTGGCGCCGCGCTGAAAGCCGAGTGCGGCGCGCCGCGCACCGGGCATCAGGTTGCGCACGCTGAAGACGTTGACTTCGCGCGACAGCCCCTTGTAGTGCCGCGTGCCCAGCGCCTCGATGTCCATCAGGCCGTCGACCAGGTCGAGCGTGTCGCCGCTGATGAGAATGCCGCCGGGCGGGGCATCGGTCTGCAGACGGGCCGCCAGGTTCGCGGCCTCGCCGACGATGCCCGGCATGCTGGCACCCGCGCTCATCAGCTCGTGTGCGACGACCACCAGCCCGGAGTGGATGCCGATTCGCGCGTTGAAGGCCGGGACCGTGTGGCCCTTGACCGTGGTGTCCATGAGGCGCAGTTGCCGCAGCAACTCGAGCGCCGCGCGCACGGCGCGTTCGGCGTCGCGTTCGTGCGCGCGTGGGTAGCCGAAATAGACCAGCACGCCATCGCCGATGAAGCGCGCGACGAAGCCGCCATAGCGCTCCATCGTCGCCAGCGCCAGCATCTGGTAGCGGCGCTGGAGGCTGCCGAGGTCTTCAGGGTCCAGTGTTTCGGACAGCTCCGTGTAGCCGATCAGATCAATGAAGGCGATCGTGAGGAATCGGCGTTCGGCGCTCTCGCGCCCGGGCTCCATCGTGTCCGTGGCAAGCATTGGATGTGCCTTCCGAACTCCGTCAAGTTGGATTTTTCGATGCGCAAGCGTATCATTTGTGAGAACTTTCGTGCGCAATTTGCCAATTGCTGTCAGGCATAGGCGGATTGTTCTAAGAACCACGGAGGAGGAATGATCCGCTTCGCCATTGCACCGTCAGGCGCGGGATGACTGCGCCGTCGCGAGACCGCGTCTCCTCCAGGCGAAAGGCGCTGGTGGTCTGCACGCACTTGCGCCCGAGTCGCGACAAGCGGCGATCCAACTACTACATGCAGCCGATCACGGGCCTTCACATCGGCTCGCTGATCGACCCCGGACGCTTTGACGTCCGGCTGCACCACGAAGACTGGCACGGCCCCTTCGAGCCTCGCGACTGCGGTGGCTACGACATCGTCTTCCTCACCGGCCTGCAACCCGACTTCGACCGGATGCGCCAGCTCGCCTACTTCTTTCGCTCGGCCGGCGCCATCGTCGTCGGGGGCGGCAGCATCTGCAGCAACTTTCCGGAGTTCGCGACACGTTTCTTCGACGTCGTGTGCGCCGGTGGCGTCGACACCGTTCCGGAGGTCGTTGAGGGCTTCCTGCGCGGCTCGCTCAAGCCGATCTATCGCTCCGCAGCGGCGAAGATCTCTTCGTACCGGGTGGACTACGGCCTCTTCCTGCGCAGCGGCATCAGCCCGATGCTCCACCTCATCGAATCGTCGCGTGGCTGCAGCTTCAAGTGCAGCTTCTGCGTGATGCCGAACGAGGTCGGCGCCCATGCGACCTACAGCCTCGATCACTTCGCGGATGCGCTCGAGAGCACGCTGGCGGCGAGCGCGCGCTGGAGCTTCAGGCGCTGGTACCCGCTGGTCATGCTGCTCGACAACAACTTCTCCGACGATGCCGCGCACATGCTGCGCGTGGCGAAGCTGCTCGGCTCGCATCCGAAGGTGCGCGGCTGGGCGGCCCTCGTGACGCAGAACATCCTGCACGATCGCGAACTCATCGTGCACCTTGCCAGGTCGAATTGCATCCTGCTCTTTGCTGGCGTCGAGTCGCTCGACCGCGAGATGCTCGCCCGCTACAACAAGAAGCAGAACCTCGGCCGGCGCTACAACGTCATCGAGGACATCGCCTTTGCCGAGTCGCAGGGCATCGCGATCTGCTACGGCTACATGTTCGACCAGCGCCACCAGACCGCGGCCGAGATGGAGCGGCAGATCGACGCCCTCGCGCGCAACCCTCTGATGCCGATGCCGGTGTACCTGAGTCTGGTCGCGCCGCTGGCTGGCACCGCGAGCTTCTGGGATGACCTGCGCATGGGGCATCTCGCGCCGAACCTGCGCCTGCGCGACCTCGATGGCGAGACCATCGGCCACAAGCAACTGGCCGACGACCGGGACGCGGTCGTGGACTTCATCGAGCGAATGTTCAGGCGACCGTGGACGGTGGTGTCGCGCATGCGCATCCTGGTGAAGACGCTGCGCCGCATCGTGCGCGCGGGGTCGTTCAATCCCGTGCGGTGGTACGTGATCGCGTCGGCCAACTTCCATTGCTTCATCTGGTCGAGCGCCACGCCGACCCGGCCGCGTACGTATCTTGCGGGCACGGACATGCTCGATCCACAGTACTTCGAGCGGCCGGACGATCTCACGGAAGAGGACCGGGTGCGCTATTTCGACCCGGTGGTCCTGACGGACGCGCAGGGCGGTCCCGTGGAGTGGCTCAAGCCGTATGTGCCCACCAACGTTCGGCACACCGTGCATCCCATCGTGGCGGACGTGGAAGGAGCGACGCGATGACCTACCTGGAGGCCCGGGACCAAGCCCAACTGGCGGAACTTGATCGCAGCATCACGAAATTCATCAAGCGGCGGAACGCGTATCCCTCGCCGGAGAAGCGAAGGACGGTGATCTTCTTCCCGGCTGGCTGCGGCTCGGAACTGAAGCGTTCACCCCTCGAATATTCGGGGGGAACGGTCCCGGACCCATGGCATTTCAAGACCGTCTGGCTCAACTTCCACACCCTCGTCGGCGGCGCCTTGCTTCTAAGGATGAAGCGCGATGCAGATGGTCGATGGGTCGACGCGGATAACCACATCGTGATCGCAGGCGGATCGATCGAGGTGTTCGGCTACACGCCGTACGACTCGTTTGCCAGATGGTGCGCGCGGCGCGGCATCGATGTCTTCTTCTACGGGTACGACTGGCGGCGGCCGATTCCGGAAGTCTGCGAGTTCTTTGCGACGAAGTTTCTGTCCCATTTCCAATATCGGGTTCTGCACGAGTGCAAGGTGGACCCACTCGACAATGTGACACTGATCGCGCATTGCCTGGGCGGCATGCTGGTCAACTGGATCCTGCACGAGCACATCGATGTGCTCCCGAAGCTGGACAAGGCGATCACAGTCGCCACGCCGTTCTATGGCTATGCCGGCCAGATCGGTCGGTGGTTCGTCGGCGAACCATTGCTCAATCATCTGGGCAAGGATGCGATGGTTCGCGTCATCTCCTCGTTCCCGGCCCTGTACGCCGTCAACCCGCTGGAAACGGCGATCTATCGCGCGAACAAAGAAGCCTTCAAGAACGACGCCTATCCACTTCCCGCCTATCCAGCCATCGATTCAAAGTCGCATGAAGAGGTGGATCCTTACCTCCCGGTCGAGACCTCGTCCAAATTCCGGTATCCGCGCAGGAAGATCACGGGCTTCTGCCGAAAGGAACTTGGAGTGGCCAGGGAGGTGGCCCAGAGGTTGACCGAGCCGTTGGACGAGGCACTGTCGTCGAGGTTCTACAACATCCGGGGCATTCTTCCGGCGAACCAGACTGATACCAACTTCACATGGGACTGGATCGCCCGTGACTTCGATCCAGAGAAGGACAAGTCCCCGATCCACCTGGGCCGGCGTTTCCCTGGGGACGATACGCAGCCAGGCTGGACGACGAGGTTGCTTCGAGCGAACACGGCGGAACAGGATCGCTGCGTCACCGACGTGGAGGCCATCGACACGGAACACTTGTTCATCATGGTCAGCCGAGGGGTGCTCGAGCGACTGGCGGAGCTCCTGGGCGCGCCACCCCACATAAAGGGCGACGACGAGCCCGACTATCCACAGCAGGTCGCTTCGACAGACCGCGCGATGGCCATGATTGCGTTGCTGAACGGCCGCTTCAGGGCGCGTCGCGCGGATCCGATGTCGATAGCTGTCAAGGAAATCGAGGACTACGTGCATTCGGTGGGATACACCCCCCTCGCGCTCATCGAGATCGGGCGCCGGATCCTGGTCGACCTGCAGAAGCCCCCAGCTGCATCCCGTGAATCGAAAGGAAAGCGATGAACTACGAGACCAATCGCGACCTCGAGCAGCTCAGGATGCTCGACCACCTGATCGATGATTTCGTCGACCGCTACTTTCTGATCGGCGGGCCCGCCAACGGCCAGCGGCACACCGTGTTCCTCTTCCCGGGCGGCCTCGGAAGCCAGCTCAAGCGCGCCACCAAGCCCTATGTGCAAGGCGGACCGTCGAACCAGACCTTTGCCTACGAGAGGAAGTGGCTCGACATCTGGAGCATGATGGGCACCGTGCTGGAAGTCGAGATGGTCAAGGTGGGCGGCAAGCATCGTGACAAGGGAAACCGCTTCGTCCTCGCGGATGGGCCGGTCAAGATCGCAGGCCGCACGCCCTACGACGGCTTCACAGCCTGGTGCGAGGCGAAAAAGATCGACTACTTCGTCTTCGGCTGGGATTGGCGCCGTACCACCAACGACATCGGCAAGTTCTTCGTCAAGAAGTTCCTGCCGTATTTCCAGGAGCGGGTGAAGGACGAATGCAACAACGCCGACGTGCTGCAGGACTACTCGCTCGTCGGGCACAGCGCCGGCGGCATGATCGTCAACTGGATCCTGCGCAAGCACGACACGCCGGCCCTGAGGGCGGCAGTGACCGTGGCCACCCCGTTCTACGGCTATGGCGGCCAGATCCATCGCTTCTTCGAAGGCGAGCCGCTGCTGGCGCTGCTCGACCAGAAAAAGGTTCGCAAGGTACTGACGTCGATGCCGGCGCTCTACGCCTTTCAGTTCCTCGACGCCAAGAAGACCTTTGCGAAGTACGGGGCGGCGCTGGCCGCCGATCCGAACTTTCCGTTGGCGGCATATCCCAGCACCGACATGAACACGGGGGATGTCGCCGATCCCTACTACCCGCTGACCAACGGCGCCTTGCATCGCTATCCCACTCCGAGCCAGACGGGGTTCGACCTCGCGGAAGTGAAGAAGGCGAGGAAGCTCGTCCAGCTTCTCGCCTCGGACCTCGACCCCCTGATCGCGGGCAAGTTCTTCAACATCCGTTGCGTGAGCGGGCCGCAGAACACCCTCGGCAGCACCACCTGGCAATGGGTGCCACCGATCGCACCGAGTCCCATCGGAAACGTAGCCCAGGTGCCGGGAGACGACACGCAACCCGCATGGACCGCGCGACACATCGGGCTGGCCGCTTCGAACCCTGCCAACGTGATGACGCTGGCCGGCTTCAACCTCGGACACCTCCTCACCATGAGCCAGCCGCAGACCATCGCCGCCGTTGCGACCGCGCTCAACCTCTAGGGGACTGCCATGGCCAAGAGAATCTCCCCGACAGACATTGAAGTCGTCAGTTCCGCCGAGACGCTGAGGTTCGTCAGGGATCTTCAGAAGGATTTCGCCAACAAGGCCCGGACACCCAAGCTCAGGAGGCGGATGCGCGAAAGACTGGCGAAAGCGGGCGACGAGAAGCTGGTCGGTATCGGGTTCCGGATTCTCGCGGACCTGCTGCGGCCGCCGCAGGAGGAGCCGCGCCGCCGGAAAACCAAGCCATCCAAGCCATGAGTGCCGGACCGGAACCCGCCTGGGCGACCGACGGCATCGCGCCGATGGAGCGGCCGGGCTGGGCGAGCCGTCTCTTCATGCGCGTGGTCGCGTTGGCCGAATCCCTCAATCGGCGGCAGGCGATCCTGGGCAATCGCCGCATCTTCGATACGACGGATTTTCCATGGGCTGCCGAACTCGAGCGGGACTGGCGATCGGTGCGAGCCGAACTCGACGTCGTGATGGCGCGCAAGCGCGAGCTGCCGAACGTCCAGGACATCAGCGTCGATGCGGCATCGATCAACGACGACGATCGCTGGAAGGTCTTCGTCTTCACGGCCTATGGCGTCCGTTCCCCGCGCAATTGCGCTCGGTGCCCCGAGACCTGGCGGCTGGTGCAACGTATCCCGGGCCTGCAGACGGCGATGTTCTCGGTGTTCGAGCCCGGCAAGCACACGCCGCCGCATCGCGGGCCATACAACGGCGTACTCCGGCTGCACCTCGGGCTTGTCGTTCCCGAGCCGCGCGAGCGCAGCGCGATCCGGATCGATCAGGCGCTGCAGCACTGGGAAGAGGGCCGGACGCTGATCTTCGACGACGCCTACGAGCACGAAGCCTGGAACCACACGGCGCAATCGCGGGTCGTGCTGTTCGTGGATTTCGTCAAGCCGCTGCGTTTCCCCGCCCGGGCGCTGAATGCCCTGCTGCTCAGGCTCGCGGTGTTCACGCCGTTCCTGCGCGAGGGCGAGGCGAATCTCAGGCGCTGGGAGGAACGCTTCTATCGATAGGCCGGTGCCGCCCGCTGTCGACGAAGCGGCGATGGTGGCGATGCGGCAGATTGTCGAATCGCATCAGCATCGGGAAGTCGGCGGTGTCGAAGTCCGGGTCGAAGCCGGGCGGACCCAGCACCTCGGCGCCGCATCGAAGGTAGCCCTTGATCAACGGCGGCAGCGCGGCATCGATGGCATCGCACGAGGCCGGCAAGGTCGCAGGATGAAGCGGCACCGCGCGCCGCTCGACCGGTGCGAGATGGTGCAGGGACACATGGCGCCAGACGCTGGCGGCGCGGTGCCCGCCATCCGAGGCCGACACGCTCGCGCAACCGAAAGCGATGTCGAGGCGGTGGCGAACCATGAAGTCGCCCAGGGCGGCCCACAACGACAGGATCGTCCCGCCGGTCCGCCATGCCGGATCCACGCACGATCGGCCCAGTTCGGCCATGCGCCTGCGCAAGGGCCGCAACCGTGCCAGGTCGAACTCGGTTTCGCTGTAGTACCCGCCAGCGCGCAGCGCGGCTTCCGGGGTGAGGACGCGGTAAGTGCCGACGACGCGCGGCGGGGCACCGTCGTTCGCCGCGTGCGCGCGAATCAGCAGATGGGCGCAGAAGTCGTCGAAGCGGTCGATGTCGTGGCCTTCGAGCGTGGCGCGTCCCGGCGCCAGGCGCGCGCCCATCTCTCCGGCAAAGATCCTGAAACGCAAACGCTGCGCCTCGCGAACCTCGTCGACGCTCGTCGCCCAGGTTGCCGCCAGCTTGACCCCGGCGCGTCCGGTTGAAATGCGATCGACGGTCTCACGCATGTTGGCCTCCGAATCTTCATGATCGAATCAGCGCTGCGTAGGCGGCAAGATTGACTGCGGCAAGCAGGAGCGCCAGGGAAGCTTGAGCGCCGCGCGGCAATCCATTCGCATGAACCAGGCGCCCGACATGGTGGTCGATGAACCCCCCCTCATAGGTCGACTCTCCGGCCGCGCGCCGAATCTTGAGTTCGAGCAGCGTCAACGGGCATGCCCATCCGGTGACGCCCACCGTCACCGACCAGGCCAGCAGCGGCAGATGGACCCAGGCCAGGCGGGGCCAGAGCCATGCGAATGCACAACCAGTCAACGCGAATGCCGTGACCAGTCCGTGGACCACCAGTACGACGTCCGCGAAGATGGTTTTTGGCATTTGCGACGTTCTAACGGATTCAGGCATTTTTGACCAATCCGCGGCGCGATACAGGACATCGCCTCTGCCGCTACAGTCATGGTCCACCCGCGTACGACCCCATCACCTTCGGACAAAGCATGAGCGCAGACCCGGTTGACTGGACCCAGAACGCCCAGGTGGGCGCCATGGCCTACCTTCTTCATACCCTGCTGCAGGAAGCCGAGCGGCAGAACCGCGGCTTCATCGACAAGGTCATCGAGGGCGCCGTCGACGACCACAAGGGCATCCCCGCGGGTACCCCCAACAAGCCCTTCGTCGACGCCGTCTTCGCCGAGACCCTCCAGATCCTCAGGCGATCGCAGGCCTCGACCCAACTCCCCGAACTGCCCGAACTGCCCCCGGCGCCGCGGCCGCGCGAGCTCGGCGCGCCGGCGCCGGTCAGCGACGACTGGCTGCAGTGGATCGCCGAGAACCGCCTGCGCGAATGCACGCCCGACTCGATGCTCTCGACGATGACGGCCGCCGGAATCGATGCGGTGCAATCGAAGGCGGCCATCGCCCGGATCGAGACCGATCCGGCCTTTCGCGCCGCCCGCCGCATGCAGAAGGTCGAGCGCAAGCTCGAATCTGTGGTCGCGAACCTGCAGAAGCTCTGGGCGTCGTCGCCACGCTACGGCGTGGTCGAGAAGCGCAAGTCGCCGTCGCGCGACGAGTTCGTCGAGCGCTACGTGCGGGGCTGCCGTCCGGTGGTCCTGACCGACGTCACCAAGGACTGGGGCGCCATGAAGCGCTGGTCGCCCGAGGACCTGAAGCGGCGTTTCGGCCATCTGGACGTCGAGATCCAGGACGGCCGCGATGCCGATCCGAACTACGAGGAGAACAAGCTCGCGCATCGCAAGATCGTGCAGCTGGGTCCGTTCGTCGACCGGGTGCTCGCCGGAGGGCCGACCAACGACTACTACCTGACGGCCAACAACGAGGCCTTGCGCAGCCCCGGGTTTGCGCCGCTGCTGGAAGACATCGGCCGCCTGCCGCCCGCCTGCGACCGCTCGCAGCTCGGCCACCGCTCGTCGTTCTGGTTCGGGCCGGCCGGCACCACGACGCCCTTGCACCACGACACCCTGATGCTGTTCCACACGCAGGTGGTCGGACGCAAGCGCTGGCGCCTCGTGTCGCCCCTGGAGACCCCGAAGGTCTACAACTACAACGGCGTCTTCAGCCCGGTCGACGTCGACAACCCGGACCTCGCCCGCTATCCGCTCTTCGGCGAGGTGACGGTGCTGGACGTGATCGTGGAGCCCGGCGAGACGATGTTCCTGCCGCTCGCCTGGTGGCACCAGGTGCTGTCGATGGACATCAGCCTGTCCTTCTCATACTCCAACCTCGACCTGCCGAACGATTTCGTCTACCAGAACCCCGACATCGGGAATTGGTAACAATCGAGCGTCGGCGAGCGGAAAAACGATGCCGCCGCGCCACGCCACGCCCCTGGTTTGAATCCTAATTTCTGACCGGAACTGGTATCAGTCAGTAATCTTCGGTAAAGTCTATTTATGCACCTCCTGCGACAACCAGGGAGGGACTTCCGGGGCGGCATGCCGTTCTCTCGTTCGCCTGTCGTGCATGAACCTGCCTGCGCGGCGCCTTGCGGACTGCGGGATCGGGCCAGTGCCGCCGCGGCTGCTCCCGAGGCCCTTTGCACCGATCCGGGCGATCTCGTCGCGCGTGCCTATGCGCTGCTCGAGCAAGAGGCGCAAGCCTGGCAGCAACGACAGCGGGCCGACCTGTTGCCGGGGGGTGGACGTTGATTTGCCCCTCGTGCGCTTTCGCCAATTCCGAGAGTGCGCGCTTTTGCGGCGGCTGCGGGGTGCTTCTGGACTTCGCCGTCCAGCGCGCCGATGGCGAGCGGCGCCAGATCACGGTGCTGACCTGCGACGTCGTCGGATCGACCGCGCTATCGCAGACGCTCGACCCCGAAGACCTGCATGAAATGCTGGGCGACTTCCAGCGGGTCTGCCAGGAGACGGCCGAACGGTACGACGGCTACATCTCCCAGTTCCTGGGCGATGGCGTCCAGATCTATTTCGGCTTTCCACGGGCGCACGAGGACGACGCCCGACGGGCCGTCAGCTGCGGCCTCGAAATCCTCCAGGGCACCGAGCAGCTGAACCAGGCCTCGGCGCGGCCTTCGGGCGCCAGGCTGAGGATCCGGGTCGGTGCCGACACCGGGCGCGTCGTGGTCAGTCCGGTCGGCACCGGTGCCCGGCGCGAGAACATCGCGATGGGCGACGCGCCCAACATCGCATCGCGGGTGCAGGCGCTCGCGGAGCCCGACACGCTGTGGGTCACCGAAGCCACCTGGCGCATCGCCCACGAGCATTTCCAGGGTGAGCCGCGGGGCGAATTCGAGCTCAAGGGCGTGGCTTCGGCGGTCCGCCTCTGGCGCGTGACACGCGCCGACGGCGTCGTCCCGGGCCTGGAGCGGGTCGACCTGCTGACCCTCTACGTCGGCCGGGCGCACGAGCATGCGCTCTTGGCGGCGCACTGGACGGCGGCGCGATCCGGTGCGGCGCGCTTCGTCACCGTGCGCGGCGAGCCGGGGATCGGCAAGTCGCGGCTGGTCGCCGAGTTCAGGGGCCAGGTGGCGAGCGCGGACACCACCGTGCTCGCCGTGCGCTGCACCCAGTTCGCGAAGAACAGCGCGTTCCTGCCGGTCATCGAACTGCTGGAGCGCGTGCTGGGCCTGGTCGGTGCCACCGAGCCGCAGGAGCGCCTCGGCCGCATCGACCAGCAGTTGGCGGCACTGGGGATCAGGGCCCCCGATGCGGCACCGCTGCTGGCGGCGCTGCTGTCGATACCGGTCGCCGAGCGCTATCCCTCCGTGGAGCTGTCGCCCACTCGCCGCCGCGTGCGCACCATCGAGACGCTGGTCGCCATCATCGAGGCCATCGCATCGCGCAACCCGACCATCCTGGTGGCGGAGGACCTGCATTGGGCCGATCCGTCCACGCTCGAAGTGCTCGAAGCGCTGGTGTCGCGCGCGCGCCGGTTGCCGCTGCTCGGTCTCTTCACGGCCCGGCCCGAGTTCGACGCGGCATGGCCGGACGACGAGGCGACGCCGCTGGTCGAGGTGTCGCGCCTCGACCATGCCGAGGTCGAGGCGGTGGTTCGCCATGTCGCCCACGGCAAGCCGGTGCCGGGCGACGTGATCCGCGAGATCACCCAGCGCTGCGACGGCGTGCCGCTGTTCATCGAGGAGGTGGCGCGGGCGGTGATCGAGGCGGGCGTGCTGCAGGAGAACGAATATTCCTGGGCGCTCACGGGCGCGCTGCCGTCGGACCTGATCCCGGCCAGCGTCGACGCGTCTCTGATGGCGCGCATCGACCGGCTCGGCGAAGCGCGCGGCACCGCGCAGCTCGCGGCCACGATCGGGCGCGAGTTCACCTACGCGCAGCTGCGCGCCGTCAGCGAGCGCAGCGACAAGGACCTGGCGGACGACCTCCAGCGCATCCTGTCCGCGGGCCTGGCCTGGCAGGTGTCCGCCGCTGCCCCGACCACCTTCGTCTTCAAGCACGCGCTGGTCCAGACGGCGGCCTACGAGTCGCTGCTGCGCTCGACGCGCCAGCGCTTCCACGAACGGATCGCACGGGTGCTGCTGTCCGATTTCGGCGGCGAAGTGGCGCTGCGCCCGGAGATCGTCGCGCGCCACCTGTCGGGTGCCGGCCATCACGCGGAAAGCAGCGACCACTGGTTCGCCGCCGGGCAACGGGCGCTGACGCGCATGGCCATCCCCGAGGCGCATGGGCACTTCACGCGGGCGCTCGAAGGCCTGGCCAAGCTGCCGACCTCGGACGAGGTGCTGACCAAGGAGCTCGAGCTCCAGATCGCGATCGCGCCGACGCTGATGACGCTCTATGGCTGGGCCTCGCCGACGGTGGCGCTGGCGTGCGAGCGGGCGCGCAGCCTGAGCCATCTGCTGCAGCGGCCCGACCGGCTCTATGAGCCGATCTGGGGGCTGTGGACGAATCTCTTCGTCGGTGGCCAGCTGGACCGGGCGCTCGACACGGCGAACGAGGCGCTGTCGATGGCGCTGGCCAGCGGCGTCCCGATGCTGGAGGTGACCGGCCGCCATGCGGTCGCCTACACGCACTACTACCGCGGGGAGTGGGCCGAGTGCATCGCGCATGCGCAAGCCGGCATCGCGCTCTACGCGCTGGAGCAGGAGCGCACGCTCACCAACACCTTCCAGATCAGCTCCACGGTCAACATGGTCGCCGGACTCGCCAGCAGCCTGTGGATGATGGGCCACCAGGACCAGGGTCTGGCGGAGCTCGACCACATGATCGCGATGGCGCGCGACCTGGACCACCCGTCGGCATTGAGCAATGCACTCGGCGTCGCCTGCTACATGTTGACCTTCCACCACGACCCGCAGCGCATGCTCGGCCACGCCTCGGAGGTCAAGAGCTTCGCCCGCGCGGAAGGGTGGGAGCTCTGGTATGCCGTCGGCGTCATGAGCAGCGGGTGGGCCCGCCTGCGCCTCGGCGACCGCAGCGACGGCCTGAGGGAACTGTTCGAAGGCGTGGCGCTGTTCCGGGCCACGCGCTCCGACCTCATGGGGCCGACGGTGGCCGTGATCCATGCCGAAGGCCTGCGGGCGGCCGGCCGCGACGACGAGGCGCTCGAGATGCTCGCGGCCACGGCCGAGACGGCCCGCCGCGGCCATGTCGGCGTGCTGCTGCCGGACGTCTTCCGGCTGATGGGCGAGATCCACCTGCAGGCCGGCGCGCTGCCGCAGGCGGAGGCGGCCTTCGACCAGGCCCTGGCGACCGCCCGGGCCCAGCAGGCCTTGTCGCTCGAACTGCGCGCCGCGATGTCGCGCCAGGCGCTGCTCGCGCGCACCGGCCGCGCGGCCGAGGGTCTGGCGCTCGTCAGGCGCTGCTACGAGCGATTCAGCGACAGCTTCGATCAACCCGAGTTGCGCGCCGCCCGCGCCTTGCTCGAAGGCGGCGGGCGCTAGATGAAGCCGGCACCGGCCCCGGTGGCGTTCGACGCTTTGCGCCCGGAGGTGGAGGCCGGCACGCCGCTCGATGTCTGGTGGCAGGTCTCGCCGGCCCATCCGAGCCATAGCTTGGTGGTCGAGCGGCGCGTCAATGGGGTGCAGCGGCCCTCGCTGCGGGCCTGGCCCGATGGCCGCCAGGCCGACGCCGGCGCCCAGCGCTTCCGGGCCCAGCTGCCGCCCTGCGAAGCCGGCGACCGGGTGGACTACGCACCGATCCTCTATCGGGCCGCCCAGGTGGTGGCCGAACTCCCGGTCCGCAGCGTGCTCGGCGTGCCGGCCGCCGCCCCGGCCGGCGCCGCGCCGCCTGCGCCGCTGCCGGCCACGGGCACCATCCCGCGCTACGACTGGGGCACGGACTTCCTGGGTGCTTTCACGGTCCAGCTGGCGAAGCCGCCGGAGTCCTTCGGGCCGGCGCCCGATGGGCTGCACATCACCTTCTACATCGCCTCGGGCGAGATCCACGGGCCGAAGATCAACGCCCGGATCCGCGGCGAGGGCGGCGACTGGATGCTGGTGCGCCGCGACGGCGTGGGCGTCGCCGACGTCCGCATCACCTACGAGACCGACGACGGTGCGCTGCTGCTGTCGCGCTACTACGGCATCTTCGACCTCGGGCCGGACGGCTACGAGCGCGCGCTGCGCAACGACTACGACCCGCTGCCGCCGCTGGTGCTGGCGCCGCAGTTCGTCACTTCGCACCCCGATTGGCTGTGGCTGAACCGGCTGCAGTGCATCGCGGTCGGCCGGGTGACGATGGCCGACCTGCTGGTTCGGTTCGATCTTTATGCGATTCGAGTCGGGCAGCCGCTGCCGTCCTCGGGGCTGCCGCGCGCCCCCGAGGGTGGCCGCGGCGCTTCCTGAGCGGAACGGGTTATCGAGGTCAAACACACAAAAGAGGAGTTGAGATGGCGGACAACAACCAGCAGGTTCCATGGACCGACGAGCAGTGGGCGCGGGTGCGCAAGGTGATCCAGGAGGAGGCGGCGAGGGCGCGGGTTGCGGCCAACTTCCTGCCCCTGGTGGGGCCCTTGCCGGCCAGCACCGACTACGTGGCGAACGACACGATCAGCTACGGGAGCGGGGAGGGGGCGAGGCTCCAGATCCAGGACAGGACGACCATCCAGCTGCCGACGCTGCAGGTGCGGGTGTTCCTGCGCGGCGCGCAGATGGCGGACCCCGACATGGACAGCGCGCTGCAGCTCTTCCGGCGGGCGGCCAACATGCTGGCGCGGCTGGAGGACAGCGTGGTGTTCACCGGGCTGGCAAAGGAGAGCGCGCGGCCCTGGAACGCGCCTCCGGTGGCGCAGGTGCTTGGCGGCGAGTACACCAGGGGCCTGGTGCAGGCCAATGGCGACCGGTCGCGCGACGTTGAGCGAGACCCTTCGGAAAGCCTGGGCAACCGTCTGGTGACTGCCGTGTCCGCCTGCATTGGCGATCTCGAGGCGGCGGCTCATTTCGGCCCCTTTGCCGTCGTCTTCGGCCATGATTTCTTCACCGCGGTGCAGTCGCCCGACAAGTCATCGCTGGTGCTGCCGCAGGACCGCATCATTCCGTTCCTCGGCGGCGGGCCGTTGCTGCGCTCGTCCACGCTGCCCAAGGACGCCGGCGTGGTGGTTGCGCTGGGCGCGGCGCCGGTCGAACTGGTCGTTGCGACCGACGTGTCGCTCAATTTCCTCCAGGTCACGGCGGATCCGCAATTCGTCTTCCGGGTCTACGAGAAGCTGGTCCTGCGGATCAAGGAGGAAGCGGCCATCAAGGTCATCAGGGTCAAGGGAGACAAGACCCCCTACAAACCGGGAGAGGTCGGCGAGAAGCCGAAGGATTCGGACACCAACAAGACCTCCTGAGATGAAGCCTGCAAGGGTCGTCATCCTCGGCGGTGGCGTGGCGGGCATGAGCGCCGCCCATGAGCTGATCGAGCGCGGCTTCGAGGTGGTCGTGCTCGAGCGCCGCGACATCGCCGGCGGCAAGGCGCGCAGCATCCCGGTGAGCGACAACGAGGACGGCGGCGCCGGCCACGAACTGGCCGACCGCGGCGTCGCCGCCATCGAACACCAGCTGCCGGGCGAGCATGGCTTTCGCTTCTTTCCGGGCTTCTACAAGCACGTGGTCGACACCATGCGGCGCATCCCGTCCTTCGACGGCCGGCCGGTGGCGGACCATCTGGTGGCGACCACGCGGGTCGGCTTCACGCAGTACGACCAGCCGGCCTTCGAGGTGCCGGCCAACTTTCCGCAGACACCCGGCGACGCCGGCACGGTGCTGCGCGACATCCTGCTCGCCTTCGGTCCGGTGACCGGTCTCACGCCCGACGACCTGGCCTTCTTCGGCTCCCGGATCTGGCAGATCCTGACATCGTGCGAGCAGCGCCGGCTCGACGAGTACGAGAGCATCAGCTGGTGGGATTTCATCGGCGCCGAAGGGCGCTCGCCGGCCTACCAGAAGTTCCTCGGCGACGGCATCACGCGCTCGCTGGTGGCGGCCAAGGCGCGGCGGGCCAGCGCGCGCACCATCGGCGACATCTTCGCGCAGCTGATGCTGACGATCGTCAATCCGACCGGCGGCTCGACCGACCGGGTGCTCGACGGCCCGACCAACCTGATCTGGATCGATCCGTGGCTGAGCTGGCTGCAGGCGCGCGGCGTGCAGTACCACTTCAATGCCGAGGTCGAGCAGATCCTGTGCGCCGGCGACAAGGTGAGCGGCATCGTGGTGATGGAGCAAGGGGTGCGCACCGTGGTGCAGGGCGATCACTACATCGCCGCCGTGCCGCTCGAGCGCATGGCGGTGCTGGTCAACGACGACCTGCTGGCTGCCGACCCGTCGCTGGCCAACTTGGGCACGCTGGCACCCAATGTCGAATGGATGAACGGCGTGCAGTACTACCTGTACCGCGACGTGCCCGAGGTGCATGGGCACGTGATCCACATCGACTCCGAATGGGCCCTGACCAGCATCTCGCAGTTTCCTTTCTGGCGCAGCGTGGTGCCGACGATGCTGGCCTGCGGCGAGGTCAAGGACATCATCTCGGTCGATGTCTCCGACTGGACCGCGCCGGGCCCGGACGGGCGGCCGGCGATGCAGTGCTCGCGCGACGAGGTCGCGCGCGAGACCTGGCGGCAACTCAAGCGCTCGCTCAACGCCACGCAGGAAATCCTGCGCGACGAGGACCTGCATTCCTGGTTCCTCGACTCCGACACCGCGCCCGATCCCACCCGTCCCGGCTTCCTCGCGAACGCCGAGCCGTTGCTGGTGAACCTGGTCAATACCTGGGCGTTGCGGCCCGAGGCGGCAACCGCTGTGTCGAACCTGTTCCTGGCGTCCGACTACGTGCGCACGCACACCGACCTGGCGACGATGGAGGGGGCCAACGAGGCGGCGCGGCGGGCGGTGAACGCGCTGCTCGACGCAGCGGCATTCGCCGGCCCGCGCTGCGAGGTCTGGCCGCTGCAGGAAGTCGAGGTGCTGACGCCCTGGCGGCTGCACGACGCGGCGCGCCACCGGGCCGGCCAGCCGTGGGACCCTTCGCTGACCCAGGTGGCGCTGCAGGCGCTGGGCGCGGCATCGCCGCTGCTCGACCAGGTGCGCCCGCTGATGGCGGCGATCAGCCCCTATGCGTCGCCGGTGGCCGATGCGCTGGATGCGATGGACCAGGCGATCGACGGTGCCGGCACCGGGCTCGGTGCCGATCCCGCGGTGCGCCATGGCTCCGCCTACGTGCCGACGCCCCTGGACAACGTGCTGCGGGTCACCGATCGCGTGCCCGGCATCGGCGGCGTCACGGGGCCGGGCGGCTTCGTCGAACGGATGGCGTGGTACCGCGGCATGGTCACCCAGACGCTCGAGTCCGGCGTGCCCGACTGGGAGCCGCAGACCCACCTCTACGCACTGGTGAAGGACTTCATGTCGCGCTCGGGCAAGGGCTTGCGGCCCGCCCTGTGCCTGGCGACGACGCGCGCGCTAGGCGGTCGGGTCGAGCACGCGCTGCCCGCCGCGGCCGGCATCGAGATGCTGCACAACGCCTTCCTGGTCCACGACGACATCGAGGACGGCAGCGAGTTCCGGCGCGGCGTGCCCACCATGCACCGCCGCGCCGGCATTCCGCTGGCCGTGAACACGGGCGACGCGATGAACGCGCTGGCCATGCGGCTGGTGCGCCGCAGCGGCGAGTTCCTTGGGCCGGCCGGCGCGCTGCGCATCCTCGACGAGATCGACCACATGCTGATGGAGACGCTCGAAGGCCAGGCGATGGAACTGGGCTGGGTGCGCGACAACGACCTCTCCGTCGGCACCGACGACTACCTGCGTCTGGCATTGAAGAAGACGGCCTGGTACAGCTTCATCCATCCGTTGCGGATCGGCGCGCTGGTGGCCGACCCCGAGGACCCGGATCTCGGCCGCTTCGATCGTTTCGGCTATCTGCTGGGCCTGGCCTTCCAGATCACGGACGACGTGCTCAACCTGAGCGGCGACGAGGCGCGCTATGGCAAGGAGATCGACGGCGACCTGTGGGAGGGCAAGCGCACGCTGGTGCTGACGCATGCGCTGTCCCACGCGAGCCGGGCCGAACGCGACTGGATGGGCAACTTCCTGTCGCGTCCGCGCGAACGCCGGCTGCCGCGCGAAGTGTTCCGCATGCACGACATCGTGGCGGGCACCGGCAGCATCGACTGGGCGCGTCAATCGGCGCTGGCGCTGGCCGACGCGGCGGCCAAGGAGTTCGATCTGTCGGCCTTCGCAGGGGTTGCTCCAAGCCCGGACCTGGACTGGCTGCGGGCCAGCGTGGGCTACCTGGTGCAGCGCGACTCCTAGCGCGGCGGCCCTGCGGCGCTCATTCCCGGCTCATTCTTGGCGCCTAGAGTGCGTGCAAGCCCTCCGTGGCGCCGCGTCGGCGTGCACGGGGCAGGGCCTGAAGGAGAGTTGCATGCATGCTTTGATCAAGGGTCTCGCCGTGGGCGTCTTCGGCGCCATCGCCACGCTCGGCGCGCTCAGCGCCAACGCCCAGTCGGATGGATCGGACTACCACCCGCTGCAGATGAACTCGCCCGCCAAACCGGAGGTCGACGCCGACGCGATCGCAGCATCGCATGCACAGGGCACCGAGGCCATCGGCCAGTCGACCGCCGCGCCGATGGTGAACTCGCAGGGCGTGTCGCGCGAAGCGGTCTACCGTGAAGCCGTCGCGGCCTCGCATGGGACCGGCACCGAGGCGATCGGCCAGTCGACCGGCATGGCCGGCATCACCGGCGGCGTCCCGCACTGAAGGCCGGGCTCAGAGGGCTTCGGCGAGCGCATCGACGGCGCCGAAGTCCGCCGGCGCGAGCAGCACCGCCACTTCGGGCCGCAGCGCGTAACGCGCCAGGGCCTTGGCCTCGATGAGGCCGAAGTTCGCCTGGCAGGCGGAGATCAGGCTGGCTTCATTCGTCTCGGCGCCGAAGCGCTCGCACAGGGCGCGTTCCGAGATGCGGGCGATGATGCGAGGTCCATCAAAACCATCAGGATAGATCGCGAACCTGACGGTGCCCGAATCGGGGCAATGGATCGCTTCGCAGTTCATCGGGGGCTCCTTGTCGTTTGCTGCATATTGGACGCGAGCGCGACGAAAGAAAGTCCCGGCGAACTTCGCCTTGCGAAGACGGAAGGCGCCTACAACGCGAGCAGGTCAGCGCAGGGTGCCGTTCAGGTAGGGCTCGGGGTCGACCGCCACGCCCTGCTTGCGGATCTCGAAGTGCAGTTTCACGCGATCGGCGTCGCTGTTGCCGATCTCCGCGATCTTCTGGCCCTGGCGCACCACGTCTTTCTCCTTGACCAGGATGGTCTTGGCGTTGGCGTAGGCGGTCAGGAAGGTGTCGTTGTGCTGGACGATGACCATGTTGCCGTAGCCCCGCAGTTCGCCGCCCACGTACACGACCCGGCCGTCGGCCGCGGCGACCACCGGGTCGCCCAGGTTGCCCGCGATGTCCATGCCCTTGTTGCGGGTGCCGTCGAAGCCGGACAGGGTGCGCCCGGGCGCCGGGCGGATGAAGATGGCCTGCGGCTTCGGCGCCGGCGGCGTCGCGGCGGGCGGCGCCGCCTGGCCCGAGGGCGGCAACGGGTAGAAGGGCGGGCTCGTGCTCTGCGGCGGGGTCGAACAGGCCGTCAAGGCGGCGATCGCGGCGACGCCGGCCGCGATGGCGGTGGCGCGAGAAAGTGAATTCTGGATGTGCATGGCTTGGATGGAACGTGATCGCGGCGAAGGGTTCCCTGGCGCGTGGCCGGACCGCAGTTTTAGCATGCGGCGGCCGGGGCAGGTGAGACCATGCGTTGCAGCAGCGGCTGGCGCGCCAGGACCGCTGCGCGCGGGCCGGCGTCGACCACCTTGCCGGCCTCCATGAGCACCACCGTGTCGAAGCGCTCCAGCAGGCTGAGGCGGTGGATCGACGCGATCATGCAGGCGTCGGGAAAGGCGGCCGCGATGCGTTCGAGCACCCTCGCTTCTGTGGCCGCGTCCAGCGCGCTGGTCGGTTCGTCGAGCAGCAGCAGGGAACTGCCCCGGGCCGCCAGCACGCCGCGCGCAAGGCACAGGCGCTGGCGCTGGCCGCCCGACAGGTTGAAGCCGCGCTCCGACAGCGGCGTGTCGAGGTCGCCGTGCGTGGCCTGCAGCACCTCGTCGAAGGTGCTGGCGTGCATCGCCGCGCGCAGCGCGTCGTCGCTCGCCGGCTGGCCGAAGCCGAGGTTCTCGCGCACGCTGGCCTCGAACACCTCGGTCTCTTGCGGGATCAGCGTCGCCAGGCTGCGCAGCCGCGGCCATGGCTGCGGCTGGCCGTCGATCGCCAGCGTGCCCTGCTGCGGCGCATAGAGGCCGGCCAGCACCCGCAGCAGCGTGCTCTTGCCGCCGCCGCTCGGGCCGACCAGCGCGATGCGCTGGCCGCGGCCGAGTGCCAGCGAGACGTCGTGCAGCCCGCTGCGCGCGGGCTCTGCCGTGGCCGCCGGCGTGCCGCGCGGGTCGTAGCGCCAGACCAGGTGCTCGACCGCGATCGTGCGCCAGGCGGCATCGCTGTCGATGGCTTCCTCGGCCAGGTCCCGCACCCGCGAGGGCGCCTGCCAGATCGGTGCGGCACTGGTGTAGTCGGTGTGCATGCGGGCGAAGAACTGGAAGTTGGCGGCCATCGAGGAGACCACGCTCGCGGCCTGCTGGGCGTACTGGTAGATCATGAACACCCCGCCCAGCAGCACCGCCTGGCCCGGCGCCCGCGACTGCCAGACGTAGACCACCACCAGCCCCCAGGTCAGCGCCAGGCCGAGGATGTCGACCGCGAACCACTTGCCTTCGTTGAGCACCACGGTGCGCTTCAGCGGCACCGAGATCGCGGCCATGCGCCGGCCCAGCAGCAGGCGCGATGCGGCCGACAGGCGCAGGCCGATCACGGTCGAGGCGTTGCCGAGGAAGTCGAGCAGGGCGGCCACGTAGCGGCGGTCGGCGTCGTTCTCGGCGCGGGCCAGCCGCATCAGCGCCTGGTCGAAACGCAGCACCAGGATGGCGATCACCACGTAGCCGGTGATGGCGATCGCGCCGCTGGCGCGCGACAACAGGGTCAGGGCCACCAGCGGCCCGATGAAGTTGACGATGTTCGTGAGGTAGACGAACTGGTTCTGCGCGAAGTCCGACAGGGCCTTGCTGGCCTGGTGCACGCGGTGCTGCATCTCGCCCGAATGGTGGCCGTCCTGCCAGGCCAGCGGGGCGGCGGCGATCCGGGCATAGAGCGTGTCGGCCAGGCGTTCGCGCACCCGCAGGCCGACGTTGCGTTCGAGGATCCGGCCCGGCCCGTGCACCAGCCAGGAGGCGACGTAGACCGCCGTGAGCGCCCCGATCCAGCGGCCGGAGCCGGCGAAGTCGCCGGTCTGCAGCGCGTTGATGGCTTGGGCCGCCAGCCAGGGCATCGTGAGCCGCAGCAGCTGCGAGCCGGTCAGCAGCGCGGTCGCGGCCAGCAGTTGCGGCCGGGCGCCTTCGGCGTAGTGCCAGAGCGCACCGTAGAGGGCGCGAATGGCATTGCCGGGGGCGTTGTCGCTCATCCGCCGGCGCCTCGCACTACTTCATCGGGATCGGCGTTGCCCGATCGATGGCCACCGCGGTGACGCTGTTCTTCGGCGAGCCATCGACCAGCAGGTCGGAATAGGTCAGGTAGACCAGCGTGTTGCGCTTGCTGTCGACCAGCCGCACCACGCGCAGCCGCTTGAACAGGATCGACAGCCGCTCGCTGTAGACCTCCTCGCGCTTGGGCAGCGGCTGCGTCACGCTTACCGGGCCCACCTGCCGGCAGGCGATCGAGGCCTCGGACTTGTCCTCGGCCAGGCCGAGCGCGCCGGAGACGCCACCGGTCTTGGCGCGCGAGACATAGCAGGTCACGCCGTTGACCTTGGGGTCGTCGTAGGCCTCGACCACGATCTTGTGGTCGGGGCCGATGAGTTTGAAGGCGGTGTCGACCTCGCCCACCGGCTCGGCCGGAGCGCGCGCCGCCGCCGTCATCGCCAGGCCGAGCAGCAGGGCCGGCATCCAGCCGCGGCGCGTCGTCATGCGATGTCCACCGTGTGGACGCGATCGAAGCTGCCCCGGCGGCGGTCCTCGAAGTAGCGCTGAAGCGCCTCGCGCACGGTGCGGAAGGCGATCTCCTCCCACGGGATCTCTTCTTCGGTGAAGAGCCGGGCCTCGATGGTCTCGTGGCCCGGGTCGAAGCGCTCGCTCAGCAGCCGCGCCCGATAGAACAGGTGGACCTGGCCGACCCGCACCACGCTCATCACGGCGAACAGGCCCTCCATCTCGTACTCGGCGCCGGCTTCTTCGTCGGTCTCGCGCGCCGCCCCCTGTTCGGTGGTCTCGCCGAGTTCCATGAAGCCGGCCGGCAGGGTCCACTTGCCCCAGCGCGGCTCGATGTTGCGCTTGCACAGCAGCACCCGATCGCCGAGGACCGGGATCGTGCCGACCACGTTGAGCGGGTTCTCGTAGTGGACCGTGCTGCAGGCCGGGCAGATCGCGCGCTCCTTGGTGTCGCCATCGTCCGGCAGACGGTAGACGACGGCGGTGCCGCAGTTCTTGCAGTGCTTGATGGGGACGCGCAGGATCATGGGCGTGGCTAGACGATCTGGACGGTCAGCGACGGCAGGCCGGTGATCTCGCCGACCAGCGTATCGCCGGCGACCACCGCCGCCACGCCCTCGGGCGTGCCGGTGAAGATCAGGTCGCCGGGCTGCAGTTCCCAGGCCGCCGACAGGTGTTCGATGGTCTCGGCCAGGTTCCAGATCAGTTTGCTCACGTTGCTGCGCTGGCGGTCGGTGCCGCCGACCTGCACCGAGATCTCGGCGTGCTCGATGTCGCCGGCCTGGGCCGCCGGCACGATCGGGCCGATCGGCGCGCTCTGCTCGAAGCTCTTGCCGATGTCCCAGGGCCGGCCCTGCTTCTTCATGTCGTTCTGCAGGTCGCGGCGCGTCATGTCGAGGCCGACGGCATAGCCGTAGATGTGCTTCATCGCGTCCGCGGCGGCGATGTTCCGGCCGCCGGTGCCGATGGCCGCGACCAGCTCGATCTCGTGGTGCAGGTTCTTGGTCAGCGTGGGGTAGTCCATGCGGCCGGTCGCACCGGCGTCGACCACCACCACGGCATCGGCCGGCTTCATGAAGAAGAAGGGCGGTTCGCGCCCGGTGAAACCCATTTCCTTGGCATGCTCTTCGTAGTTGCGGCCGACGCAGTAGATGCGGTGGACCGGAAAACGCGCGGCCTGGCCGACCACCGGGATCGACACGACCGGATGGGGGGTGAAAACAAACTCGGCAGTCATGGGGAAAGCGTCCTTTTTCAGCGAAACGGGAAGTGTGCCAGAGGGCAGCGCCGGTTGTCCGCGGTGGGACTGGGGGCAGGCGGCACGGCTATGCTTGCCGGATGATGAAGCTGCACAACTATTTCCGCTCCTCCGCGTCCTTCCGGGTGCGCATCGCGCTGAACCTCAAGGGCCTCGACTACGAGTACATCCCGGTGCACATCGCCCGCGGCGAGCACAAGACCGGCCCGTTCGCGGCGATCTCGCCCGACATGCTGGTGCCCCTGCTCGAGGACGACGGCGAGCGCTTCACGCAGTCGATGGCGATCATCGAATACCTGGACGAAATCCAGCCCGAGCCGCCGCTGCTGCCGCACGACCCGGTCGGCCGGGCCCGCGTCCGGGCGCTGTCGGAGTCGATCGCCTGCGAGATCCATCCGCTCAACAACCTGCGCGTGCTCAAGTACCTGGTGCGCGAACTCAAGCTCGACGACGACGCCAAGAACGGCTGGTACCGCCACTGGGTGCGCGAAGGCATGCTGGCCTTCGAGCGCCAGCTGGCCCTGCACCCCGCGAGCACCTACTGCTTCGGCGACACCCCCACCATGGCCGACTGCTGCCTGGTGCCGCAGGTCTTCAACGGCCAGCGCTTCGACTGCGACTTCAGCGGCCTGCCGCGCACCATGGCGGCCTTCGAGGCCTGCATGCAGCTCGATGCCTTCCAGCGGGCCCAGCCTTCGCGCTGTCCCGACGCCGAAGCGTGAGCATGTCCGATTGGCTGGCGCCCGACTGGCCGCTGCCCGCCGGCGTGCGGGCGCTCTGCACCACGCGCGAGGGCGGGGTCTCGGCGGGTGCCTGCCAGAGCCTCAACCTGGGCGACCATGTCGGCGACGATCCGGCCAGCGTGCGGACCAACCGGGCCCGGCTCGAGGCAGCGCTCGGCGCGCACCCGGTGTTCCTGCAGCAGGTGCACGGTACCGAGTTGCTAACGCTCGACGGCCGGACGGCCGACGGCGCTGCCGCCGACGCCTGCACCACGGTCGAGCCCGGCGTCGCCTGCACGATCATGGTCGCCGACTGCCTGCCGGTGCTGTTCACCGATGCGGCGGGCCGTCGCGTGGCGGCCGCGCATGCGGGCTGGCGCGGACTGGCCGCGGGCGTGCTCGAACAGACGGTTGCCGCCTTCGAGGGCGAGGGCGGCGCGCCGGCGCTCATGGCCTGGCTCGGGCCCTGCATCGGCCCGGACGCCTTCGAGGTCGGCGATGAAGTGCGCGCGGCCTTCGTCGCCGGTTCACCGGCGGCGAGCCGGTGCTTCCGCCCCGCCGGAACCCCGGGCAAGTGGATGGCCGACCTGGCCGGCCTGGCCCGCCAGCGGCTGCAGGCGGCCGGCGTCGCGCGGCTTCACGGCAACGACGGCAGCGAGGCCTGGTGCACGGTGCACAACCCGTTACGTTTTTTCTCGCACCGGCGCGACCGGGCCAGCGGCCGCTTCGCCGCCTGCATCTGGCGCCTCTGAATGGCCCCTGGCTGCCTCTGCGTGCGCTCGTACGGCTGCCTCTCGCTCGGCCGCCTCGCGGGCCTTGAGCGCCCTGCGACGGGCCGGCGTAGCCATCAGGTAAACCACCAGTGCCACCGGCAAAAGGCCGTAGAGTACAAAGGTAACGATCGCGCCGAGCACGGTGCCGGTGGTGTTGGTGGCTTCCGCAACGGCCATCATCAGGGCCACGTAGAGCCAGGCGATCACGACGAGGTGCATAGATGATGTTTTCAGGCAGGTATGACGGGCCGCGCTGGTGGGGCCCTGGCGAATACAGCATACTCAAAACCCGTATGCACGAGGCGAGGCAGAAGGAGACATCATGAAACACGCACAGGCCACCGGGGCCGAGACTTTCGCGCCCTTCCAGCAGGCGCTCACGCAGGGGTGGGAAAAAGCCCTCGAGTCCTTCCAGTCGCTCGGTGCCCAGGGCACGGCCTCGGCCGGCGCCCCCTGGAGCCAGATGCCCAAGCTGTCGTTCTCGGGCGAGAAGCTGCGCCAGCTGCAGGAGCAGTACGTCAGCGAAGCCAGCGCGCTCTGGCAGAACGGCTTCGCGGCCCAGGCCGGCGCCGACAAGCGCTTCGCCGGCGCGGCCTGGGGCGGCAATCCGGTCTCGTCTTTCTCGGCCGCCATCTACCTGCTGAACGCCCGCACCCTCATGGGCATGGCGGACGCGGTCGAAGCCGACGCCAAGACCCGCTCGCGCCTTCGCTTCGCGGTCGAGCAATGGATGGCGGCTTCGGCGCCGAGCAACTACCTGGCCTTCAATGCCGAAGCCCAGAAGAAGGCGCTCGAGACCCAGGGCGAGAGCATCGCCAAGGGCATCCAGAACCTGCTGCACGACCTGCAGCAGGGCCATGTCAGCATGACCGACGAAAGCGCCTTCGAGGTCGGCCGCAACGTCGGCACCACCGAAGGCGCGGTGGTGTTCGAGAACGACCTGTTCCAGCTGCTCGAATACAAGCCGCTGACCGCCAAGGTCTACGAGCGGCCGCTGCTGCTGGTGCCGCCGTGCATCAACAAGTTCTACATCCTCGACCTGCAGCCCGAGAATTCGCTGATCCGCTATGCGGTCGAGCAGGGGCACCGCGTCTTCGTCGTGAGCTGGCGCAACCCCGATGCGTCCATGGCGCACTACACCTGGGACCAGTACATCGAGGACGCCGCCATCAAGGCGATCCATGTCACCCAGGAGATCACCGGCCAGGACAAGGCGGGCGGCAAGATCGACACCCTCGGCTTCTGCGTCGGCGGCACCATCCTGAGCACCGCGCTGGCCGTGCTGGCGGCGCGCGGCGAGCAGCCGGCGGCCTCGGTCACCTTGCTGACCACCCTGCTCAACTTCACCGACACCGGGGTGCTCGACATCTTCATCGACGAGAACTTCGTCAAGTTCCGCGAAATGCAGATGGGGCAGGGCGGGCTGCTGCAGGGCGGCGAGCTGGCCTCCACCTTCAGCTTCCTGCGGCCCAACGACCTGGTCTGGAACTACGTGGTGGGCAACTACCTGAAGGGCGAGACGCCTCCGCCCTTCGACCTGCTCTACTGGAACAGCGACGCCACCAACCTGCCGGGGCCGATGTACTGCTGGTACTTGCGCAACACCTACCACGAGAACAAGCTCGCGGTGCCGGGCGCGCTCACGGTGGCGGGCGAGCAGGTCGACCTCGGCGCCATCGAGGCGCCGGTCTACATCTACGGCTCGCGCGAGGACCACATCGTGCCGATCGGCGGCGCCTATGCCTCGACCCAGGTGCTCAAGGGCAAGAAGCGCTTCGTCATGGGCGCCTCGGGCCACATCGCCGGCGTGATCAATCCGCCGGCGAAGAAAAAGCGCAGCCACTGGATCCGCGCCGACGGCAAGCTGCCGGCGACGCAGGCCGAGTGGCTGGCCGGCGCGACCGAGCATCCCGGCAGCTGGTGGACCGACTGGTCCGACTGGCTGAAGACCCACGCGGGCAAGCAGATCGCTGCCCCCAAGGCTTATGGCAAAGGCAGCGCCTACAAGGCGAGCGAGCCGGCGCCGGGCCGCTATGTCAAGGCGAAAGCCTGACCCTCACTTTTCCCGTCATATTTCAATCCACGCATCGGAGCACACCATGGAAGACATCGTCATCGTTTCAGCCGCACGTACCGCCGTGGGCAAATTCGGCGGATCGCTGGGCAGCATCCCGGCCACCGAACTCGGTGCCATCGTGATCAAGGAATTGCTGGCGCGCGCCAAGGTCGGCAGCGACCAGATCGGCGAAGTCATCATGGGCCAGGTGCTGACCGCGGGCAGCGGCCAGAATCCGGCGCGTCAGGCGCTGCTCAAGAGCGGCATCGCCAAGGAGACGCCGGCGCTGACCATCAACGCCGTCTGCGGCTCGGGCCTCAAGGCCGTGATGCTGGCGGCGCAGGCCGTGGCCACGGGCGACAGCGAGATCGTGATCGCCGGCGGCCAGGAGAGCATGAGCATGGCGCCGCACGTGCTGCCGAACTCGCGCAACGGCCAGCGCATGGGCGACTGGAAGCTGGTCGACTCGATGATCATCGACGGCCTGTGGGACGTCTACAACCAGTACCACATGGGCATCACGGCCGAGAACGTGGCCAAGAAGTACGACATCAGCCGTGCCGCGCAGGACGAGCTCGCGCTCGGCAGCCAGACCAAGGCCGCGGCGGCGCAGGACGCCGGCAAGTTCAAGGACGAGATCGTCGCCGTCAACATTCCGCAGAAGAAGGGCGACCCGATCGTCTTCGACAAGGACGAGTTCATCAACCGCAAGAGCACGGCCGAAGGCCTGGCTGCGCTGCGCCCGGCCTTCGACAAGGCCGGCGGCGTGACGGCCGGCAATGCCTCGGGCCTGAACGACGGCGCCGCCGCCGTGATGGTCATGACCGCCAAGAAGGCGGCCGCGCTGGGCCTGAAGCCGCTGGGCCGCATCGCCAGCTATGCCAGCACCGGCCTCGACCCGGCCTTCATGGGCATGGGCCCGGTGCCGGCGTCGCAGAAGGCGCTGCAGCGCGCCGGCTGGAAGCCGCAGGACCTCGACGTGCTCGAGATCAACGAGGCCTTCGCGGCCCAGGCCTGCGCGGTGAACCGCGAGATGGGCTGGGACATCAACAAGGTCAACGTGAACGGCGGTGCGATCGCCATCGGCCATCCGATCGGCGCGTCCGGCTGCCGCATCCTGGTGACGCTGCTGCACGAGATGCAGCGGCAGAACGCCAAGAAGGGCATCGCCTCGCTGTGCATCGGCGGCGGCATGGGCGTGGCCCTGACGATCGAGCGCTGAGCGTCTTGGACGACGCGCAGCTCTTTCGCCAGATCCGCGACGAGCTGTTCGTCGCCGCGGTGGGCGACGTGCTGGACACCATGGGTTTCCAGCACCAGTTCCTGCCGGCCGGCATCGCGCCGCTCGAGAAATCGATGCGCATCGTCGGCCGTGCCATGCCGGTGCTCGAGGCCGATGTCGTCAACGACGGCACGCGCTCGGCCGGGCCCCTGTCGGGCAAGCCCTTCGGCCTGATGCTGGAGGCGCTCGACGACCTGAAGCCGGGCGAGATCTACATCGCCACCGGTGCCTCGCTGCGCTATGCCCTGTGGGGCGGCCTGATGTCGACCCGGGCGCAGCACCTGAAGGCGGCCGGTGCCATCCTGGACGGCTACGTGCGGGACGCCGGCGAGATCGAGCGGCTCGGCTTCGACGTCTTCTGCCGCGGCACCTATGCGCAGGACCAGGGCGTGCGCGGCCAGGTCATCGACTACCGCTGCACGATCGAGATCGAGGGCGTGCGCATCGCGCCCGGTGACCTGCTGTTCGGCGACCGCGAGGGCGTGCTGGTGATCCCGCGCGCGGTCGAGCGCGAGGCGGTGGCCAAGGCCCTGGACAAGGTCCGCACCGAAAACAAGGTGGCCGACGCGATCCGCGGCGGCATGAGCGCCTGCGAGGCGCTGGCGACTTTCGGCGTGATGTGAGCGCCGGGCAGGGTGCGATCTGCGCATTCCTGCACAGGGTTTCCGAAAACCGAAGCCCGCCTTCCGAATTCGCCGATTGCGCGATCCCGGCGCAGCACCGACCATGCCCGTTCCACTCGGGAGACAACATGGAAACAAAGCTGAAGGCGCTGACCGGCGTCATCCTGGGCGCTGCCCTGGCCACCCTCCAGGCACCGGCCGCCGCGCAGGCCCCCTGGCCCGACAAGCCCGTCACGATGGTGGTGCCCTATTCGGCCGGCGGGCCCACCGACGTGGTCGCGCGCATGCTGGCGATCCCCATGGGCAAGTCGCTGGGCCAGACCGTCATCGTCGAGAACACGGTCGGCGCCGGCGGCACCATCGCGCCCGCGCGCGTGGCGCGGGCGGCACCGAACGGCTACACCATCCTGATCCATCACATGGGCATGGCGACCGCGCCGGCGCTCTACAAGAAGCTGTCGTACGACCCGCTGAAGGATTTCGAGTACGTCGGGCAGGTGCTCGACGTGCCGATGACCCTGCTGTCGCGCAAGGACTTCCCGGCCAGCAACTTCCAGGAACTGCTCGCCTACGTCAAGACGCACAAGGACAAGGTGTCGCTGGCCAATGCCGGCGTCGGCGCGGTGTCGCAGCTGTGCGGCCTGCTGTTCACGAGCCAGATCGGCGTCGAGCTGACCACGGTGCCCTACAAGGGCGCCGGACCGGCGCTCAACGATCTGATGGGCGGCCAGGTCGACCTGCTGTGCGACCAGACCACCCAGACCGCGCCGGTGATCAAGGAAGGCAACCGGGTCAAGGTCTTCGGCGTGACCACGCCCCAGCGCCTGTCGACGATGCCGAACATCCCGACCCTCGACGAGCAGGGCCTGAAGGGCTTCGACGTGCGCGTCTGGCACGGCGTCTATGCGCCGAAGGGCACGCCGCCGGCGGTGATCGACAAGATCAATGCCGCGCTGCGCATGGCGCTGCAGGACCCGGTGGTCAAGCAGCGCCTGGCCGACCTGAGCTCGGAGATCGTGCCGATGGACAAGGTCACGCCCGAGGCGCTGCGCAGCCATCTGACGGCCGAGGTCGCCAAGTGGGGCAAGGTGATCCGGGCCGCGGGCATCCAGGGGGAGTGATCAGTCCCCGAGCTCGATCATGACCGGCTGATGGTCGGAGGCCTGCGTCTGCAGGTCGACCTCGACCTTTCGCACCCGCGGCGCCAGCGAATCGCTCACGAAGACGAAGTCGCAGGCGACCGGATCGGGCCCATAAGTGCGGTCGAAGAGGCGGAAGGTCGGGTCCTGCGGCCGCTCGGGGTGGGCCAGCGGCCAGGCATCCTGCAGGCGTCTTGCGGGCGTGCCCCCGGCCGGCAGCGCCGGGTCGACGAAGGCCTGCACGATCTCGTCGTAGGCCGGGTCGCTTGCCGCCATGTTGAAGTCGCCGCACAGGATCGCCTGCGGCGAATGCGTCTTGGCTTGGAAAGGCGAGACTTCGCGCGGGTCGACGGGTGGCGCCGCGGCCTGCTCGCAGGCCTCCAGATGCAGCGCGCGCAGGGCCCGGGCCTGGGCCAGGCGCTGGCTCGGCGAGTAGTACTCGAGGTGGGTGGTCATCACGCGCAGCGAGCCCAGCTCGGGGCTGGTCAGCGTGACCACGGTGCACATGCGCGGCATGCTGCTCACGGTCGGATCGGCAGGCCAGGGCAGCACGTGGTGCGAGACGCGGGACACCGGCAGCCGGGTGGCGATCAGGTTGCCGAATCGCATCGGCCGGCCGTCGGCGCCGAACTCGTCGACCGCGGCGCCGAAGAACAGCCGGAAGCCCGGCAGCAGGGCCTGCAGTTCGGCCGGCTGGTCGCCGGGCTGGCCCGGCATGCCGTCGAAGCCCGAGGCGATCTCCTGCAGGCACAGCACGTCGAAGTCGGCCATGGCGCGCGCGCCGTCGACGATCCGCCGCGGACTGACGGCGTCGTCGAGGCCGCGGCACCATTGGGTGTTCCAGGTCACGAGTTTCATGGCGTTCCCATCAGCGTTGATGAGGGCGTTTTATCAGGTTGCTCCGACCCTGTTGCTGCTTGCGGCTGGGCATCGGCAGCATCGCCCCGCGCAGCCCCTCGATCGTCGAGCCGGCGCTGGCGACGAATTTCTCGAGGGCCGGACTGGTGCGGGCCGGATTCCAGACCAGCAAGGCCGGCGTGATGGCCGAGGCGCCCGTGAACGGCACGAAGCGGACGTTGTCGACGCGCGACCGCGCGAGCGAGCGCGGCACCAGCGACACCCCCAGCCCTTCGGCCACCATCGCCACGATGGTGAGCCACTGGCGCGCGGCATGGACCGTCTTCGGATGGACGCCGGCGCGGCTGAAGATGGCGATCACGTTGTCGTAGTTCGCCGGCGACACGTCGCGCGAGAACATCACGAAGCGCTCTTCGCACAGGTCGCCGAGGTCGACCGCCTTCGCGCCGGCGTAGCGGTGGGCGGCCGGCAGGCAGAGCACGAACTCGTCGTCGACCAGCGGCAGCGAGCGCAGCTGCGGCGGGACGACGAAGGCATTGAGAAAGCCCGCATCGAGCTGGCCGTGCAGCAGGCCCTGGAGCTGCTCCGCGGTCGACATCTCGTGCAGGATCAGTTCGATGCCGTGGGCGTCGGTGTCGAAGCGTTGCACGATGGCCGGCACGCCGCGGTAGACCAGGGAGCCGGCCATTCCGACGTCGAGCCGGCCGCGGCTGCCGCTGGCCACGGCCAGGGCGATCGACGAAGCCCGCGCGACGCGATCCAGGATCTGGCGGGCTTCCTCGAGAAAGGCGGAACCGGCCGGCGTCAGTTCGACGTGCTTGCTGCTGCGCAGCAGCAGCCGGACGCCCAGCTCTTCCTCCAGCGCCTTGATCGCCAGGCTCAAGGGCGGCTGGGTGATCGCCAGCCGGTCGGCGGCGCGTCCGAAATGGAGTTCTTCGGCCAGCACGGCAAAGTACCGGAGGGAATTCAGCTTCATCCGCAACGATTCTAGAAATGAATCGATCCAGCCACAATGTGAATTGGACGCAAATGATCATCGTCTCCAAGATCCGGGACGTCGCAATCCAGACGACGGACCTACAGGAGACAACCGCATGCATCCATTTCAACGGGCCCTGGCGCTGCTGGCCCTCGTCGGCTCGACGCTTGCCGCCGCGCAGGACTATCCCGCGGCGCCGATCACGATGGTGGTGCCGTTCGCGGCCGGCAGCGGCACGGACGCCGTCGCGCGCATCGTGGCGAAGCGGCTGGGCGAGCGGCTCAAGCAGCCGGTGCTGGTGGACAACAAGGCGGGCGCCAGTGCCCAGATCGGCGCCCAGTACGTCGCCAAGGCCAAGCCCGACGGCTACACGCTGTTCATGACCACGAACACTTCGCATTCGGCCAACCCGGCACTGTTCGCCAACCTGAAGTACGACCCGATCAAGGACTTCACGCCGATCGCCCGCGTGGGCGAGCTGCCCTTCGCGGTGGTCGTGGGCTCGAAGCTGCCCGTGAACAGCATGAAGGAGCTGATCGACTACGCCAAGGCGAACCCGGGCAAGCTCTCCTATGCGACGCCGAACAGCACCTCGCTGGCGGCCGCCGAGACCATCAAGCGGATCGCCGGCATCGACATGCTCGGCATACCCTACAAGTCCAGCCCGCAGGCCTTGACGGACCTGATGGGCGGGCAGGTGCAGATGTATGTCGCCGACCTCGGCTCCAGCATGTCGATGATCAAGGCCGGCAGCGTCCGGGCGCTGGCGGTGACGACCAAGGGGCCGGTCAAGTCGCTGCCCGGCGTGGCGCCCGTGGCCGACACGGTCAAGGGCTTCGACCTGACGTCCTGGAACGGCGTCCTCGGGCCGGCCGGCATGCCCCGGCCCGTCGTGGAGCGGCTGGACGCCGAGCTCCGGCAGGTGCTGGCCGAAAAGGAAGTGCAGGACCAGCTCGCGCAGCTCGGCTTCGAAGTCTGGCCCAGCAGCGGCCCGGACGATTTCGCGAAGTACGTGGCCGACCAGCTCGCGCACTGGACCGCGCTGATCAAGCAGGCCGGCATCCGCCAGGAATAGCCATGAAGCAGCAAGCAGATCGCACGCGCCGCGGCCCGCTCTCGGGTGTGCGCGTGCTCGACATGACTTCGGTGGTCATGGGGCCGTATGCGACCCAGATCCTGGCCGAACTGGGCGCCGACGTCATCAAGGTGGAGAGCCGCGAGGGCGACAACATGCGCCACGTCGGGCCCATGAAGAATCCCGGCATGGGGCACATCTTCCTGCACGCCAATGCAGGCAAGCGCAGCATCGCCCTCGACCTGAAAGCCGACGATGGGCGCGAGGCGGTGCTGAAGCTCGCCGAGGGCTGCGACGTGCTCGTCAGCAACGTGCGGCCGAAGGCGATGGCACGCCTGGGCCTGCACTACGAAGCCGTCAAGGAGCGCAGTCCGCGGATCATCTACGTGAACTGCTGCGGCTTCGACCAGGACGGGCCCGATGCGGCGCGGCCGGCCTATGACGACCTGATCCAGGGCGCCACGGGCGTGCCGTGGCTCATGCAGCAGTACGGCGCGCCCGAGCCGATCTATGCGCCGACGACGCTCTGCGATCGCGTCACCGGCCTGCATGCGGTCTACGCCGTGACCGCGGCACTGTATGCGCGCAGCCAGACGGGGCAGGGGCAAGCGGTGAGCGTGCCCATGTTCGAGTCGATGTCGCAGTTCATCCTGGGCGACCACATGGCCGGACTGAGCTTCGATCCGCCGCGGGGCGAGCCCGGCTATGCACGGCTGCTGACTCCCCACAGGAAGCCGTACGCCACGCGGGATGGGCGCCTGTGCGTGCTGATCTACAACGACAAGCACTGGCGCAGCTTCTTCGAGGCCATCGGGGAGAGCGACGGCCTCGGGGCCGATCCGCGCTTCGCGACGCACGGCGCGCGCGCGGCCCACATCGACGCCGTCTATGCCGAGGTCTCGCGGATCATGCGCACGCGCACGACGGCCGAGTGGCGGGCGCTGCTCGATGCGGCGGACGTTCCCAACATGCCGATGAACAGCCCGGCCGACCTGCTGGCGAACGCACAGCTGCGTGCGACCGGATTCCTGCGCCAGACCCTGCATCCGACGGAGGGGCTGCTGCACGTGATGGCGCCGCCGACGAAGTGGTCCGCGACCCCTCCCGAGCGCGAGCCCGCGCCCGCGCCGCGCCTGGGGGAGCACACCGTCGAACTGCTGCGCGAGGCCGGCTATTCGGATACCGCTGTCCGCGGACTCCTGGCCAGCGGCGCCTGCACGGCGCCGAGCACCTGATCATGAATCCGATCATGAAACCGAAGTACCTGGTCCGCAGCCAGGACGTCCCGAGCTACCGGCCCGCCAATCACCACCACACGAGCAATCAGCGCCTCATCGGCCCGGAAACCACGGGCGCACGTCAGATGGAGGTGGTGCTCGGCACCTTGCAGAAGGGCGGCGGCGCATTGCCGCACGCGCACCCGGGCGTCGAGCAGGCCTGCCACCTGCTGGAGGGCACGGCGCATGTGGAGGTGGCGGGCGAAGCCTTCGACATGGCAGCCGGCGACACCTGCTTCTTTCCGGCCGACGCCATGCACGTCTTCCAGGTGACCAGCGACACCCCGGTCAAGCTGCTGGTGATCTACAGCCCGCCCTACGCAGAGTCGCCGGACAAGCTTCGCCGGCCCGCCCACGATTGAATCAGGAGACCCCCATGAACTTCAGCCTCACACCGGAGCAGGAACAGATCCGCAACGCCATCGAAAAGGTCTGCGCGCCTTTCGATGCCGACTACTGGCTGCGCAAGGATCGCGAGGGCGGCTTTCCGGCCGACTTCCACAGTGCGCTCGCCGAGTCGGGCTGGCTCGGCATCGCGATGCCGCAAGAGCATGGCGGCGCGGGGCTCGGCATCAGCGACGCGGCACTGATGATGCACACCATCTCCGCGACCGGCGCGGGCTTGTCGGGTGCGTCCGCGGTCCACATGAACATCTTCGGCCTGCATCCCGTGGTCGTCTTCGGGACCGACGAGCAGAAGCGCCGCTGGCTGCCGCCGCTGATCCAGGGCAAGGACCGCGCATGCTTCGGCGTGACCGAGCCGAACACGGGCCTGAACACCCTCAAGCTGAAGACACGGGCTGTCCGCGAAGGCGACCACTACGTGGTGCACGGGCAGAAGGTCTGGATCAGCACGGCCCAGGTCGCGAACAAGATCCTGCTGCTGGCGCGCACCACGCCGGTCGAGGACTGCACGGGCACCGAGGGCCTGAGTCTCTTCTACACGGACCTGGACCGCTCGAAGGTCGAGGTCCGCGAGATCGAGAAGCTGGGCCGCAAGTGCGTCGATTCGAACCAGGTCTTCATCGACGGCCTTCGGATCCCGGTCGAGGACCGGGTGGGCGAGGAAGGCAAGGGATTCAGCTACATCCTGCATGGCCTGAACCCCGAGCGCATCCTGATCGCGTCGGAGGCGATCGGCCTGGGCCGCGCCGCGCTGGAGCGCGCCGCCAACTATGCCAACGAGCGCGAAGTGTTCGGCCGCCCGATCGGCATGAACCAGGCGATCCAGCATCCGCTGGCGAGGTCGTGGATGGAACTCGAGGCGGCGCACCTGATGGTGCAGAAGGCCGCCTGGCTCTACGACCAGCAGCTGCCCTGCGGCGCCGAGGCCAACAGCGCGAAGTTCCTCGCTGCGGAAGCCTGCTATGGCGCCTGCGAGAACGCGATCCTGACGCACGGCGGCATGGGCTACGCGAAGGAGTACCACGTCGAACGCTACCTGCGCGAAGCCTGGATCCCGCGCCTGGCGCCCGTGAGTCCGCAGCTGATCCTCTGCTTCATCGCCGAGAAGGTGCTCGGCCTGCCGAAGTCCTATTGAGCTTTCACTTGATGCCGGCGCGCATGAAGCTCTGCACGAACTGCCGCTGGAACAGCAGGAAGGCGATCAGCAGCGGCGCCGAAGTCATCAGCGTGGCGGCCGTGATGACCGACCAGTCGACGCCCTGGTCGACCGACGAGAACACCTGCAGGCCCACGGTCAGCGGCCGCGCGTTGACGCTGTTGGTGATGATCAGCGGCCAGAGGAAATTATTCCAGTGGAAGCTCACCGACACCAGCGCGAAGGCGGTGTAGACCGGCCGGGCGAGCGGCACGTAGACGCGCCACAGCGTCTGCAGCGCGCTGGCGCCCTCGACCCGCGCGGCCTCGTCGAGCTCCTTCGGAATGCCCATGAAGGTCTGGCGCAACAGGAAGATCGCGAAGGCCGAGGCGTAGTAGGGCAGGCCGATGGCCAGCAGCGTGTCGACCAGGCCGAGCTTCGCCATGGTCTTGTAGTTTTCGACCAGCAGGATGTCCGGCATGATCATCAACTGCACCAGCACCAGGGCGAAGGCGACGCCGCGGCCCTTGAACCGGTAGCGCGCGAAGGCAAAGGCCGCGAGCGTGCCCAGCACCAGTTGCACCACCAGCACCATCGCCACCAGCAGCGTGGTGTTGAGGAAGTAGCGCGCGAACGGCGCGGCCTCCCAGGCGCGGCGGAAGTTGTCGAGCGTGAGCGGCGCCGCGAGCGCGAAGCGGGTCGAGAATTCGGCCGGGTGGAAGGCGGTCCAGACCGCGTAGGCCAGCGGCAGGATCCACAGCAGCGCGAGCAGCCAGGCGGCCAGCGTGTCGAGCAGCGTGGGCTCGTTGTAGGCCAGGCGTTGGGCCGGCGCGCTCACTTGTAGTGCACCTTGCGGTCGAGCACGAAGAACTGGAACAGCGCGATGCCGGCCAGCACCACCACCAGCACCACGGTGATCGCCGAGGCGTAGGCCGTGTCCCAGAAGCTGAAGCCCACCTCGTACAGGTGGTAGAGCAGCAGGATCGAGGCGTTGTCGGGCCCGCCGCGGGTCAGCACGAACAGGTGGTCGACCATCCGGAAGGCGTTGATGAAGGCATTGACCAGCACGAACAGCGTGGTCGGCATCAGGAGCGGCCACTGCACCCGGCGGAAGAAATACCAGCGCGAGGCGCCTTCGATCGCCGCCGCCTCGCGCAGGCTCGGATTGAGGCTCTGCAGCGCCGCCAGGTAGAAGATCATGAAGAAACCGGCCTCTTTCCAGATCGCCACCAGCGTGACCGCGCCGAGTGCCGTCGCCGGGCTGCCGAGCCAGTTGTGCGAGGGCAGGCCCAGCGCGCCGGTGATCTGCTCGAGCAGGCCGTATTGCGGCGTGTAGAAAAACAGCCAGATGTTGGCCACCGCGATCATCGGCAGCACCGTCGGCGTGAAGTAGGCCATGCGCAGGAAGGCGCGGCCCGCGATGCGCTCGTTGACCCACAGCGCCATCACCAGCGCCAGCGCTATCGACATCGGAATGGTCGCGCCCGCGAACCAGAGGTTGTTGCGCACCGCCTTCCAGAACACCGGGTCGCCGACCATGACCTGGTAGTTCTCGAGCCCGACCCAGACGCCGGCGCGGCTGCCCTTGGGCGTCGAGTAGAAGCTGTCGACCAGCGTCGAGACCGCCGGCCAGTGCGTGAACGCGACCAGCAGCACCAGCGCCGGCAACAGCAGCAGCCAGGCGTGCGCCGCCTCGCGGGCGGTGCTGCTGCCGGCGGTGGTGCCTTGCCTCACTTGGACGCGCGCAGGATCCGGTCGGCCTCGCGCTGCGCGTCCTGCATGGCCTGCGCCGGCGTCTTGCTGCCGGTCAGCGCGGCCTGCAGCCCGTCGTTGAGCGCCTTGGTCACGCGCTGGTTGTCGTGGGTGGAGAACTCGGCGACCGACACCGGCAGCTGGTCGCGCGCCACCAGTGCGGCGGGGAAGTCGCGGCCGTCCTTGCGCAGCGTGTCGGTCTCGTAGGCGGCCGGCGAGACGGCGACGTAGCCGGTGTCCATGCTCCATTGCGCAGCCCGCTCGGGCTGGGTGATCCACTTGATGAACTTGAAGGCGGCATCCTGCTGCGCCGGCGTCGACTTCTTGAAGATGTAGAAGTTGCCGCCGCCGGTGGGCGAGCCCTTGCGCTTGTTGCCCGGGATCATGCCGACGCCGAAGTCGAACTTGGCGTTGGCCTTGATGTTGGTCAGGTTGCCGGTGGTGGTGTAGATGATGGCGGCCTTCTTCTCGAAGAAGTCCTTGGGCGTGGTGCCCCACTCGACCACGCCGGGCGGGTGGATGCCGGCCTTGCCGAGGTCGACCCAGTACTGAAGCGCCTCGATCACCTTGGGATCGTCGAACTTCACGGCGGTGCCAGCCTCGTTGGCGAGGATGGCGTCGTTCGGCGTCGTCAGGGTCTGGAACAGCCAGTAGGGGAAGCCGCTCGACGGGATCTGCACCCCCCATTGCGTGACCTTGCCGCTGGCGTCCTTCCTGGTCAGCTGGGTGGCGGCGTCTTTCAGCTCGGCCCAGGTGGCCGGCGGCTTGTTCAGGTCGAGCCCGGCTTCCTTGAACAGCTCCTTGTTCCAGTACATGACCACGGTCGAGCGCTGGAACGGAATGCCCCAGGTCTTGCCGCCGGTCTGGCTGTTCATCATGAAGGCCTTGTAGAAGCCGCCCAGCCAGGCCTTGTCCTCGGCCGTCTTCACGAAGTCGTCGAAGGGGACGATCGCCTCCTCGTCGATCAGCGTGAACATGTCGGTCGACAGCAGCACCGAGGTGACCGGCGGCGTGCCCGACTTGTGCGCGGTCAGGGCCTTGACGATGGTCTCCTGGTAGGTGCCGGCGTAGATCGGCGAGACCTTCACGCCCGGGTTCTCCTTCATGAAGCCGGCCGCGAAGCCGTCGATGGTCTTGGCGATCGGGCCGCCGACCGCGACCGGGTAGTAGAACTGGAGCTCTACCGGTGCCTGGGCGTGCACGAGGCCGGTGCCGGCGCCGAACAGGCCGCCAGCGGCCAGCAGGGGCAGGGCCAGGCCCCGGACGAAAGTCTTGCGTTTCATGGTCTTCTTCCTCGGGAGTGAAATTCAGTCGATGCGGTGGCCGGCGGCATCGAAGCCGTGGCTGTCTTCGGGCGCCCAGTACAGGCCGACCTGGTCGCCCGGCGCGGCCTCGCAGCCGCCCGCGGTGCGCACCAGCAGCACCTGGCTGCCGATCGCGCAGCGCAGCACCAGGTCGGCGCCCAGGTATTCGAGGCCCCGGACCGTGGCAGGGATGCCGCGCGGAGCGAGCGCGATGGCTTCCGGCCGGACGCCGAGCATCGCGGCGTCATGGCCGGTGGCGACCTCGCTGCCGGCGATGCAGCCGCCTTCCAGCGCCACCAGGTTCATGGCCGGGGTGCCGATGAAGCGGGCCGCGAAGGTGGTGGCGGGGCGGGCGTAGAGCGTGCGCGGCAGGCCGGCCTGCTCGATGCGGCCGCGATTCAGCAGAACCACCTGGTCGGCCATGCTCATGGCCTCGGTCTGGTCGTGGGTGACGTAGACCACCGTCAGCCCAAGCTGGCGCTGCAGCTCGCGCAGCTCGCGCCGCATGTCCTGGCGCAATTGGGCGTCCAGGTTGGACAGCGGTTCATCCATGAGACAGACCTTGGCCTGCGCCACCAGCGCCCGGCCCAGGGCCACCCGCTGCTGCTGGCCGCCCGAGAGCTGCGAGGGCTTGCGATCGAGCAGGGCGTCGAGGCCCAGCAGGGCGGCGACCTCGCGCAGCCGGCGCGCGCTTTCGGCCGCCGGCGTCTTTCGCACCGACAGGCCGAAGCCGATGTTGTCGGCCACGCTCAGGTGCGGGAAGAGGGCGTAGTTCTGGAACACCATCGCGATCCCGCGCTGGGCCGGCGGCAGGGCGGTGACGTCGCGGCCGTCGATGACCACCCGGCCTTCGGTGGCGGTTTCCAGCCCGGCCAGGATCCGCAGCGTGGTCGACTTGCCGCAGCCGGACGGGCCGAGCAGCACGCAGAATGAGCCGGGTTCGATTTGCAGGTTGACCGACTGCAGGGCGGTGGCGTCGCCCCATGATTTGGCGATGTCGATCAGCTCGATAGAGGACATCGACTCAGTATATGGACGGCTTGTGACACCCGGTTGCATTGAGGGGTCAGTGTTTTCCTCATCGGGCGGGCTCCAAAAACTTCGATAAAGTGGTCAACGCCTGTTCAGGCTCGCAAATACCAAGGAAACTTCATGAGCAAAAAAGTCGCATACGTCACCGGGGGCATGGGGGGCATCGGAACGGCCATTTGCCAGCGCCTGGCCAAGGACGGTTTCACCGTCATCGCCGGCTGCGGCCCCACCCGCGATCACGCCAAATGGCTGGCGGAGCAGAAGGCCGAGGGCTACGAGTTCCATGCCTCGGTCGGCAACGTCGGAGACTGGCAGTCCACCGTCGAGGCCTTCACCAAGGCCAAGGCCGAGCACGGCAGCATCGACGTCCTGGTCAACAACGCGGGTATCACGCGCGACCGGATGTTCCTCAAGATGACACCGGAAGACTGGAGCTCGGTGATCGAGACCAACCTCAACAGCATGTTCAACGTCACCAAGCAGGTGGTCGGCGACATGGTCGAAAAGGGCTGGGGCCGGATCATCAACATCAGCTCTGTCAACGGCGCCAAGGGGCAGGCCGGGCAGACCAACTATTCGGCCGCCAAGGCCGGCATGCACGGCTTCACGATGGCGCTGGCACAGGAGCTCGCCGCCAAGGGCGTGACCGTCAACACCGTCAGCCCGGGCTACATCGGTACCGACATGGTGAAGGCGATCCGCCAGGAAGTGCTCGACAAGATCGTCGGCACGATCCCGGTCAAACGCCTCGGCGAGCCGAGCGAGATCGCCTCCATCATCGCGTGGCTGGCGACCGACGAAGGCGGGTATTCCACCGGGGCCGACTTCTCGGTCAATGGTGGGCTCCACATGCACTGAGGCGCCGCCACGGATGACGCTGCGAAAAAACCCGCCACGGCGGGTTTTTTCATGTGCGCGGCGCGTGCGCCGGTTCCTGTCTCCCATTCCAAACACACCACATCTGGAGATCACCGCATGACACCCACACCGATGCCAGCCACCCTGCCAGCGAAGCCCCCCATCTACAAGTCCCTCTATGTCCAGGTCATCACCGCGGTGATCATCGGCGTGCTGCTCGGCCACTTCTACCCCGCGCTCGGCGAATCGATGAAGCCGCTGGGCGACGGCTTCATCAAGCTGATCAAGATGATGATCGCGCCGATCATCTTCTGTACCGTGGTGGTCGGCATCGCGGGCATGGAGGACATGAAGAAGGTCGGCAAGACCGGCGGCCTGGCGCTGCTGTACTTCGAGATCGTGAGCAGCATCGCGCTGGTGGTCGGGCTGGTGCTGGTCAACCTGCTCAAGCCGGGTGCCGGCATGAACATCGATCCGGCGTCGCTGGACACCCGGGCGCTGGCCGCCTACACCGGGCCGGGCAAGATGGAGGGCACGGTCGACTTCCTGATGCACGTCATCCCGAACACCCTGGTCGATGCCTTCGCCAAGGGCGAGATCCTGCAGGTGCTGCTGATCGCGGTGCTGTTCGGCTTCGCGCTGCACCGCTTCGGCGGCCGCGGCACGCTGGTGTTCGATGTCATCGAGAAGGGCTCGCACGTGCTCTTCGTGATCGTCAACTACATCATGAAGCTGGCGCCGATCGGTGCCTTCGGCGCCATGGCCTTCACGATCGGCAAGTACGGCATCGGCTCGCTGTTCTCCCTCGGCAAGCTGATGGGCACCTTCTACCTGACCTGCCTGCTGTTCATCTTCGTGGTGCTCGGCACGATCGCCCGGCTGCACGGATTCAGCATCTGGAAGTTCATCAAGTACATCAAGGAAGAACTGCTGATCGTGCTGGGCACCTCGTCGTCCGAGTCGGTGCTGCCGCGGATGATGGAGAAGTTGGAGAACCTGGGCGCCAACAAGACCACCGTCGGCCTGGTGATCCCGACCGGCTACTCGTTCAATCTCGACGGCACCTCGATCTATCTGACGATGGCGGCAGTTTTCATCGCCCAGGCGACCAACACGCCGATGACGCTGATGCAGGAGATCACGCTGCTCGGTGTGCTGCTGCTGACTTCGAAGGGCGCCGCGGGCGTGACCGGCAGCGGCTTCATCGTGCTGGCGGCCACGCTGTCGGCGGTCGGCCATGTGCCGGTGGCGGGCCTGGCGCTGATTCTCGGCATCGACCGCTTCATGTCCGAGGCACGGGCGCTGACCAACCTGATCGGCAATGGCGTCGCCACCCTGGTGGTCGCCAAGTGGACCGACGCGCTGGACATGGAGCGCCTGCAGGCCGGGCTCAACAACGAGACCTGGATCGAGGCCCAGGAGCCCGAGGTGCTGATCAACGCCCGTACGGAAAAGATGGCCTCGTGACCTTGCCGGGGTGTCGTTCTTGCAGAATGCAAGTCGATGCCCCACAGCGTTTCACTGATCAACACCATCGCCGCCGGCCTCGGCCTGGCGCTGGTGCTCGGCTTCCTGGCGACGCGGCTGCGGCTGCCGGCGCTGGTCGGCTACCTGCTGGCGGGCGTGATCATCGGGCCGTTCACCCCGGGCTTCGTCGCCGACGCCGGCATCGCCGCCCAGCTCGCCGAGATCGGCGTGATGCTGCTGATGTTCGGCGTCGGCCTTCATTTCTCGCTCGACGACCTGCTGGCCGTGCGCAAGGTCGCGCTGCCGGGCGCGCTGGTGCAGATGGCGGTGGCGACGCTGTTCGGTGCCGGGCTCGCCAGCTGGTGGGGCTGGAGTCCGGGCGGGGCGCTGGTGTTCGGGCTGGCGCTCTCGGTGGCCAGCACGGTGGTGCTGCTGCGCGCGCTCGAGAGCCTGGGCATCCTGGAGACCTTCACCGGCCGGATCGCTGTCGGCTGGCTGGTGGTGGAAGACCTGGCGATGGTGCTGGTGCTGGTGCTGCTGCCGCCGCTCGCGGGCGCGCTGGACGGTGCCGCGCCGGTCGACACCGGCGCGCCGGTCTGGCAGACGCTGGGCCTCACGCTGCTGCAGGTCGGCGGCTTCGTGCTGCTGATGCTGGTGGTCGGCCGGCGGCTGTTCCCGTGGATCCTGTGGCAGGTGGCGCGCACCAACTCGCGCGAGCTCTTCACGCTCTGCGTGGTGGCGGCCGCGGTCAGCATCGCCTTCGCCTCGGCGGCGCTGTTCGGCGTCTCGTTCGCGCTGGGCGCCTTCTTCGCCGGCGTGGTGATGCGCGAGTCCGAGTTCAGCCACCGCGCCGCCCAGGAGTCGCTGCCGCTGCGCGATGCCTTCGCGGTGCTGTTCTTCGTCTCGGTCGGCATGCTGTTCGACCCGGCGGTGCTGATCGAGCGGCCGTTGCAGGTGCTGGCGGTGGTGCTGGTGATCGTGGTCGGCAAGTCGGTCGCGGCCTGTGCCCTGGTGCTGCTGCTGCGCTACCCGCTGGGCACCGCGCTCACGGTCAGCGCCAGCCTGGCCCAGATCGGCGAGTTCTCCTTCATCCTGGCGGCGCTCGGCGGCTCGCTCGGGCTGCTGCCGCCCGAGGGCCAGAGCCTGCTGCTGGCCGGGGCGCTGATCTCGATCGCCAGCAATCCGCTCTGGTTCAGCCTGATCGGGCCGGTGCAGCAGTGGCTGCACGCGCATTCGTCCTTCGCGCGCGGGCTGGCGTCGCGCGACGATCCGCTGGCCGAACTGCCGATGCACACCGAGGCCAGGTACCTCTCGCGCCAGGTGGTGCTGGTGGGCTACGGCCGCGTCGGCCGGCGCATCGCGGCCGCGCTGGCGGCGCACGACATTCCGTTCGTGGTGGCCGAGCAGAACCGCGCCATCGTGGAGCAGCTGCGCGGCGAGGGCATGGCGGCGGTGTGGGGCGATGCGGCCGATCCCGCGGTGCTGATCCAGGCCCACATCGCGCGCGCCCGGGTGCTGGTGATCGCCACCGCGGATGCGATCAACGTGCGTCAGATGATCGAGGCGGCGCGGACCCTGAATCCGTCGATCGAGACCGTGATCCGAAGCCACAACGAGGACGAGGCACGCCTCCTGACCCAGCAGGACGCGGTCACGGTCTGCCTGGGCGAGCAGGAACTGGCGCAGGCGATGGCCCGCACCGTGCTGCTGCGCGCGGCCGGCACCTGAGCTCGAGGCGCCGCCTTCAGTTCAGAGATCCTCGATCACCAGCATCCGGTAGCGCTGGGCGATCGAGAACGTCACCATGCGCACATGCTCCATCAAGCGGTTCGCGGCGGCCTCGTCGCGAGTCTTGACCAAGAGCGCCGTGTGCCCTTCGCGCGCCAGCTTGGTGTAGGCGCGGACCGTGGCGGCGTCGGTGCCGGCCGAGGGCAGCGGGCTGTCGCCATCGCGGACGGTGGGCGTGATCTGCTCCAGCACGACGTGGGGCGGAATCAGGTATATCTCGTCGCCGCTGAAACCGTTCTCGAGCAGCCGATGGCCCACGACGCTGGCGTCCGTTGCATCCGGAAACATTACGAAGGTATGACCGGTAGGGTAAAAGGCGCCGCCCACGGCCGCGGTCATGTGGGGGTCCAGGGTGAAGTGCTTCATGTCTCCTCCTTGCGGGTTGGACGCTTCAGCTTAGGTCGCCTGCGCAGGGAGGGGTGTAGGCGAAGCCCCCTGGCTCAAGTTGCAATCCGCATACAAATACGCATTTGGCGCACAGAGTGCTTGCGTTTTTAATTACTAGTAGTCACATTTGCAACGATTCGTGAAATTGTGACTAGGCGTTGTCGATGGCGCTGCATAGGATCGATTCGTCCGATCCCCAAGCCCTCCCAACTCCATGCCCCAATTGCGGAATATCGCGCTGACCGTGCAAGAACTCGAAGAGGGCGAGTTCTATTGGGTGTTGCTGGAAGCCAGCGACTACGTGATGGATGAAGCACTTCCCTATCTGCCCATCGAGGCGGCCATGGACCCGCACTCGACCTATGCCAATGCCCTGGTGGCCGGTGTGGCGGCGGTCCGGAAGATGTTCGGCAAGGCGGGGCCGCGCTCTTGAGCGCCGCGGCCCCCGGATCGGGAGCGACCATGCAGAAAATTGGCGCGGCGTTGGCCGCCGGCGGCGCGGGCCTGGCGGTCGTGGCGTGGTTCTACCGGCCGTCGACCTCGGCCGAATGGGCGGCCTGGGTGCAGACCGTGGGCGTGCTGCTGGCGATCGCCTGGGCGGCGCGGCTGCAGCTCCAGGGCTCCCGGCAAGGGCTTCGGCAGGCCGCCCAGGTGGCGGTCATGTTCGCCAACAACATGCACTGGGTGTTCCGCGAGCTCAACGATGCCTGCGTGAAGCGCAGCTGGGCCGACTACGCGGTGCACCGGCGCGTCCTCGAGGAGATCCTGGCCCAGGGGCGGGAGGTCACCTTGCAACTGCTGGACGGACGCTCGCTGGCGATGGTGAGCAGCCTGCGCAGCATCGCCGTCGAGGCACTGGAAATCACTGAGGCCCATACCGCCGCCGGCAGCTGGCCGCAGCTGCAGCTTTATTTCGACCGCCGGCTGCCGAGCATCGCGGCCTGGCTGTCGGCCACCGGCCATCCGCCGGAAAGCAGCGGGCCGACGGACTATGCGGGGCTGCGGACTTCGTTCGGGCCCATCGGCGGGTCGTGAGCGCCTACGCGGCGCGGTTGCGAAACGACGGGCGCAGCGCCGCATAGAGCGCCTGAAAGCGGCCGTGCCGCGAGGCCAGCGCGTCTTGCGGCGGGCGGGACGGTTCGAAGCGCCGGCGCGTCTCGGGCCGCCGGCAGACCTCCGCTTCCGAGCCGCCATCGGCCAGCCATGCGAGCCGTGCAGCGCCCAAGGCGCCACCGGCTTCGCTGCCCTCGCAGAGCGCCAGCGGCACATCGAGCACGTCGGCCAGCAGCTGGGCCCACCAGGCGCTGCGCGCGCCGCCGCCGACCAGCACCAGCTCGCCGACGGGCCGGGCGAGCGTGTCCAGCCCGTCGCGCAGCCCGAAGCTCACGCCCTCGACCACCGCATAGGCGATTTGCGCCGGCCCGTGCGCGTGCGTCAGCCCGAACAGCACGCCCTGGGCCCCGGGGTCGTTGTGCGGCGAACGCTCGCCAGACAGGTAGGGCAGGAACAGCGGCGCGCCGTGGCGGCCATCGGCGTCGAGGGTCGCGGCGGCGGCGAGCAGCGCGGGCGCGTCGCCGAGCCCGAAGCAGCGCGCCGCCCAATCCACCGCGCTGGTGGCCGACAGCATCACCGCCATCTGGTGCCAGCGGCCCGGCAGCGCATGGCAGAACGCGTGCACGGCGCGTGCCGGGTCTGGCGCGAAACGCTCGCCGCTGACGAAGATGACGCCCGAGGTGCCGAGGGAGACGAAGCCCTGGCCGGCGCCGACCAGGCCCATGCCGACGGCGCTGGCCGCGTTGTCGCCGGCGCCGCCGGCGATCGGGATGCCGGCCGGCAAACCCCAGCGCGCCGCCGGTCCGGCCGCGAGATGGCCCGCCACCGCGCTGCCCTCGACCAATTCGGGCATCTGCCGGCGCGTCAGCCCGCAGCTGGCCAGCAGGCCGTCGGACCAGTCGCGCGCGCCGACGTCGAGCCACAGCGTGCCCGAGGCGTCCGACATGTCGCTGGCCCGCGCACCGCTCAGCATGAAGCGCAGCCAGTCCTTCGGCAACAGCACGCAGGCGGTGCGGGCGAACAGCTCCGGTTCGTGGGCGCGCATCCAGAGCAGCTTGGGCGCGGTGAAGCCCGGCATGGCGAGGTTGCCGGCGATGGCGGCCAGGCGAGGGACCCGGGCGGCCAATTCGTCGCACTCGGCGGCGCTGCGGCCATCGTTCCAGAGGATCGCCGGGCGCAGCACCTGGCCGTCGGCATCGAGCGCGACCGCCCCGTGCATCTGGCCCGACAGGCCGATGGCGCGCACCGCGGCCAACGCGCCGGCATCGGTCGCGCGCAGCGAAGCCATCGCGGCCTCGAGCGCGGCCCACCACTGCGCGGGCTCCTGCTCGGACCACAGCGGCGCCGGCCGGCTGACCGTCAGCGGGGCGCGTGCCAGGGCGACGATCCGGTGCTCGCGGTCCAGCAGCAGCGCCTTCAGCTCCGTGGTCCCGAGATCGAGCCCGAGGTACATGCGCAGCCCTATCCGGCGAGGCTGCCGAAGCGGCTGTCGCTCTGCCGGCGGAATTCGGTCGGCGTCATGCCCTTGATCTCGAGGAAGCGGCGGTTGAAGTTGGCGACGTTGTTGAAGCCGACCTGGTAGCAGATGTCGGTCACGTAGTGGTCGGTCTGCATCAGCAGGTGGCAGGCGCTGTTGATGCGCACCCGGTTGACGAAATCGGTGAAGCTGTTGCCGGTCGAGCGCTTGAAGAAGCGGCTGAAGCGGCTCTCGCTCATGCCGAGCTCGCCCGCGATGTCCGCCATCGCCACCGGCTCGGCGAGGTTCGAGGTGATGCGGTTGACGATGGCATTGACCTGGTCGACCTCGGTGTCGCCTTCGACACCCTGCATCTGCACGTTCGACAGCAGCCGGTAGTCGCTGCAGCGCGCCAGTTCGCACAGGTAGTCCAGGAACAGCGCCAGCCGGTGCAGGCCGCGGGCGGCCTTGATCGCGTCCCAGTGCGCCAGCGCGCGCTCCTCGAAGCCGAAGAACTCGATGCCGTGGCGGGCCCGCCCGAGCAGTTGCAGCGCCTCGCGCAACTCCGGGATCTCGGCCGCCGCGCGCTCGATCGGATCGTGGCGGAACTGGATCACGCGGTCGCGGCCGGTGGCGCCGCCCTCGGGGATGTCCAGCGAGATCCAGTTGTGCGGCAGGCGCGGCCCGCACAGCACCAGGTGGCCGGGGTGGAAGGGCCCGATCCAGTCGCCGACGAAGGCCCGGCCCGAGGTCTCGGTGATGAGGTGCAGTTCGTACTCTTCGTGGAAGTGCCAGCGCACCAGCGGGCTCGGGAAGCCGTGGGCCAGGCAGCGCACCAGGCCGGCGTCCTCGGGGGCCTCGTAGCCCAGCGAAGGCGAACGTGTGATGTCGCGCTCGAGTTCGGGTTTGCGATCGCGGGGCAGATGGCGTTGGCGCGGCGATGTCATGGCGTGGTCCTTTCCCCTGAACCTTCAGCTCATGACATTACCACCGTCGACATTGAGCGTCTGCGCCGTGATGTAGCGCGCCTCGTCGCTGGCCAGGAACACCGCCACGCCGGCGATGTCGGCCGGCGTTCCCATCCGGCCGAGCGGAACCTCGCGCCCGACCCGCTGCTTCTTTTCCCCCGGGCGCAGGCCTTCGTGCTTCGCGAACAGGGCGTCGACCTGGTTCCACATCGGCGTGTCCACCACGCCCGGCGCGATGGCGTTGACCCGGATGCCGTGCGGCGCCATCGCCAGCGCGGCGCTCTGCGTGTAGCTGATGACCGCCGCCTTGGTCGCGCAGTAGTGCGACACCAGCGCCTCGCCGCGGCGGCCGGCCTGCGAGGCCATGTTGATGACCGAGCCGCCCGCGACGCCGGCATCCACCATGTGCTGCAGCACGCGCTGCATCACGAAGAACATGCCCTTGACGTTGACCGCGAACAGGCGGTCGAAGGAGGCCGCGTCGCTCTCGAGCAGCGGCGCCATGTCGAACAGCGCCGCATTGTTGACCAGGGCGTGGATGTCGCCGTGCGCCGCCCGCGCCGCGTAGAGCATGCCGCCCACCGATGCGCTGTCGCTGACGTCCGCCGCCACGTAGGCGGCCGCGTCGGGGTGCCGGCGCCGCAACTGCGCCACGCCATCGGCCGGGGTGTCGGCACGGTCGGCCAGTGTGCAGACGGCGCCTTCGGCGAGGCAGGCCTCTGCGATCGCGAGCCCGATCCCGCCGCCGGCACCGGTGATCAGCACATGGCGCTGCGCCAGACGGCCGGTCATGGCCGTGCTCCGGCGATGAAGCGCTGCACCCGCAGGTCGGCGTCCCGCAGCGCATCGACCAGCCGGGCGTCGCCGGCGGCGTCGCCCCACAGGCCGCGGTCGGCGCCCAGCGCCGCCACCGGATCGGCGGCCGCGCAGATCGCATGGGCGAGCGCCTCGTCCATGCCCTGGTCTTGGTATGCGTAGGGCAGCGTGCCCTGGTGCCAGCGCTGCAGGAAGGCCAGGAACAGGGCCGGCAGCAGGGCGACGCTGGCGATGGGCTCGCCGCGCGACAGCCGCTCGCGCACGGTCGGCGCGATGAAGCCCGGGATCTTCGAGAAGCCGTCCATCGCCACCCGCTGGTTGGTGTCGCGGATCGCAGGATTGCCGAAGCGCTCGAGCACCACGTCGCGATAGGCCGGCAGGTCGACCGGGCTCGGCTGCCCCGGGCGGTCGAGGCAGGGGATGACATCGTCCGTGACGTAGTCGAAGGCCATGCGCCGGATCGTCGCGTCCTGCGTGCCTTCATGGATGTAGTTCAGCCCGGCCAGGGTGCCGGCCCAGGCGATGCAGCTGTGGCTGGCGTTGAGGATCCGGATCTTCGCCTCCTCGTAGGGCGAGACCGAATCGACCAGCTGCACGCCGACCTTTTCCCATGCGGGCCGGCCGTGGATGAAGCGGTCCTCGATCACCCACTGGATGAAGCTCTCGCCGGTGACCGGCGCGGCGTCGTCCCAGCCGGTGGCGGCGCGCACCCGCTGGTGCAGCTCGGGCGGCGGGCGCGGCGTGATCCGGTCGACCATCGCGTTCGGCGTGCTGGTGTGGGCGTGCGCCCAGGCCAGCAGATCGGTCTCGCCGGCGGCCTCGATGAACGCGCTCAAGCCGCGCTGGAAGCGATCGCCGTTGTGGCGCAGGTTGTCGCAGTTCAGCAGCGTCACCGGCCCGCCATCGGTGGCCCGGCGCGCGCGCAGGATGGCGCAGACCGCGCCGTAGATGGTGCTGCCGGCGAGCCCTTCGCGGGCCCGGTCGAGGTCGCGCGCCAGGTCGGGCGCCGCGACATCGAGCCGGTCGTGCGGGTCGAGGTAGTAGCCGGCCTCGGTCACGGTGAACGAGACGATCCGGGTGCGGGGATCGGCGCCGCGGGCGATCACCGCCGCCAGGCTCGGGTCGTAGGGCAGCACCTCGCGGATCGCCTCGATGCGCTGGTAGCGGTAGGCGCCGGCCGGCGACACCGTTTCCAGCGTGTAGCGGCCGTCTTGTGCGCGCAGGGCGGCTTCGACCTCGGCCATGTCAGGCCGCAGGTTGGCGCCGCTGATCGACCAGCGGGTGTCGCCGGCATCGATCAGCGCTTGCAGATACACCGCCTGGTGGGCCCGGTGGAAGGAGCCGAGCCCGAGGTGGAGCACCACCAAGTCGGCAGGGGCAGGGGAGTTCATGGCGCGAGCGGGTTCAGGCCGCGACCGTGCGGCCTTCGCGGTTGAAGAAATGAAGCACGGCAGGGTCCAGTTCGACGCTCACCGCGTCGCCGGCCTGCAAGTCGGTGCGCTCGTTCTGGCGCGCCACCAGCGGCACGCCGCCGACATCGATGTGGATCAGCGTGTCGGCGCCCAGTGCTTCGATCAGCTCGACGCGGGCCGGTGCGCCGATGCCTTGCCCCTGGTGCACGCGCAGCGCCTCCGGGCGCACGCCGAGAAAGCCGTCGGCCGGCAGCCGGCCGCCGGTCTGGGCCGAGAAGCTGGGGATCGCCTTGGCCTCGACCATGTTCATCGACGGCATGCCGATGAACTGGGCGACGAACTGGTTGGCCGGGCGGTCGTAGAGTTCCATCGGCGTGCCGACCTGCTCGATCAGGCCGTCGCGCAGCACCACCACGCGGTCGGCCAGCGTCATCGCCTCGACCTGGTCGTGCGTCACGTAGATGCTGGTGGCCCCGAGCGCGCGGTGCAGCTTGTGGATCTCGACCCGGGTGTTGCCGCGCAGCGCGGCGTCGAGGTTGGACAGCGGTTCGTCGAACAGGAACACCTTCGGCGCCCGCACGATCGCGCGGCCGATCGCCACCCGCTGGCGCTGGCCGCCCGACAGTTCCTTCGGCGTGCGGGCCAGGTACTGCGTGAGGTTGAGCGTCTTCGCCGCGTAGTCCACCTTGCTCTTGATCACGTCCTTCGACACCCCCGCGAGCTTGAGCGCGAAGGACATGTTGTCGAACACGCTCATGTGCGGATAGAGCGCATAGCTCTGGAACACCATCGCCAGGTCGCGCTTGCCCGAGGGCGTTTGCGTGATGTCCTTGCCGTCGAGCAGGAGCCGGCCGCTGGTGATCGATTCGAGCCCCGCGATCAGCCGCAGCAAGGTCGACTTGCCGCAGCCCGAGGGGCCGACGAAGACGATGAACTCGCCCTTGTCGATCTCCAGGTTCACGCCCTTGATCACGTGCGTGTCGCCGAAGCTCTTCTGGATGTTGTCGAGTTGGAGGTAGGCCATGTGGGTGTACTCTCTGAAGTTCGTTACTTGACCGCACCGAAGGTGAGGCCCTGCACCAGTTGCTTCTGGCTGAACCAGCCGAAGACCACGATCGGCGCGATCGCCATCACCGAGGCGGCCGACAGCTTGGCCCAGAAGAGGCCTTCGGGGCTCGAGTACGAGGCGATCATGGTCGCCAGCGTGCCGGCCTTCGCGGAGCTGAGGTTGAGCGCCCAGAAGGCCTCGTTCCAGCTCAGGATCAGGCACAGCAGGCCGGTAGAGGCGAGCCCGCCGATCGACAGTGGCAGCACCACGTGCCGGAACTCGGTCCACAGGTTCGCGCCGTCCATGCGCGCGGCCTCGAGGATCTCGGGCGGGATGTCCTTGTAGCTCGTGTAGAGCATCCACACCATGATCGGCAGGTTCGACAGCGTGAAGACCACGGTGAGCGCCGTGCGCGTGTCGAGCAGGCCGGCGGTCTGCGCGATCACGTAGATCGGCACCAGTGCGCCGACCGCCGGCATCATCTTGGTGGAGAGCATCCACATCAGGATGTCGCGCGTGCGCTTCGTGCGGAAGAAGGCCATCGAGTACGCGGCTGGTGCTGCGATCGCGAGGCCGATGATCGTGGAGCCGATGCTCGTGATCAGCGAGTTCCGCGCGAACAGCAGATAGTCGCTCCGGCGCTGCACCTCGGTGAAGTTCTCCAGCGTCGGCTCGAAGAAGAAGAGCGGCGGCACGTGGATCGCCTGCAGTTCGGTCTTGAACGAGGTCAGCACCAGCCAGCCGAGCGGAAAGAACAGCAGCAGGGTGACGATCCACGCGCCGACGGCGCGAAGGATCAGGGGGAGTCGGCGTTCGTCCATGGCGTTCGTCCCTTCAGTCGAGGTTCTTGCCGATGATGCGGATCAGGAAGGCCGCCACGATGTTGGCCAGCACCACCGCGAACAGCGCGCCCGCCGATGCGACACCGACGTCGAAGTTCATCAGCGACTGCTTGAAGATCATGTACGTGAGGTTCGTGCTCTCGTTGCCGGGGCCGCCGGCGGTCGTGATCGCGATTTCGGCGAACACGGAGAGCAGGAAGATCATCTCGATCATGATCACCACCGCCATCGGCCGTCCGAGGTGCGGCAGCGTGAGGTAGCCGAAGCGCTGGACGGCAGTCGCGCCGTCCATGCGCGCGGCCTCCATCTGCTCGCGGTCGAGCGATTGCAGCGAGGTGATGAAGATCAGGCAGGCGAAGGGCAGCCACTGCCACGCGACCATGATGATCACGGAGAACAGCGGCAGGTCCGTGAGCCAGTCGACCGGCTCGGCCCCGAAGGCCCGCCAGAGGTCGGCCAGCACGCCATAGATCGGGTTCATCATCATGTGCTTCCACAGCAGCGCGTTCACCGTGGGCATCACGAAGAAGGGCGAGATCAGCAGCACGCGCACGATGCCGCGGCCCGGGAAGGGCTCGTTCACCAGCAGCGCCAGCCCCACGCCCAGCACCACCGTGATGACGATCACGCTGCCGATCAGCACCAGCGTGTTCCACACGGCGGGCCAGAAGTCCGGGTCGGTGACGAAGTAGTGGAAGTTCTCGATCCCGTTGAACGTGCGCTCGCCGGGCTGCATCAGGTTGTAGTTGACGAACGAGAAGTAGATCGACATCAACAGCGGCGCCAGCATCCAGAGGACCAGGACCGCCACGGCCGGCGCCATCAATGCGCGGGGAAGCAGGCGGCTCGCGGCGGCCTCCTTTCGAGCGGACCGGGCGCCGCCGTGGAGCCAGCCTTGCGGGTCCGCCGGCGGGGTCTCCGGGACGGGAGTTGGGAGATGCGACACGGCGAAATGTCCGGTGTCGGGCTACTTGTAGTACCCGGCCTTCTTCATCTCGCGCTCGGCAGTGGTCTGCGAGGTCTTCAAGGCCTGGTCGACCGTCACCTTGCCCGAGAGCGCCGCGCTCATCTGCTGGCCCACGGCCACGCCGATGGCCTGGAATTCCGGAATGGCCGCGTACTGCACGCCGACGTACGGCGACTTGGGCAGCGTGCTGTCGTTCGGGTTCGCGGTGTCGATGGCCTTCTTCTCGGCCTCGGCGAAGCGCGCGGCCTTGACGAACTCCGGCGTGGCATAGGTCGACTTGCGCGTGCCCGTTGGCACCGAGCCCCAGCCTTCTTCCTTCGCGACCAGCTTGATGTAGTCCTTCGAGGTCGCCCACTTGATGAAAGTCTGCGCCGCGTCGACCTTCTGCGAGCCGGCCGGAATCGCGAGCGCCCAGGCCCACAGCCAGTTGGCGCCCTTCGGCGTGACCGCGGTCGGGGCCTGCGCGAACGCCACCTTGTCGGCCACCTTCGACTGCTTGGGATCGCTCACGAACGAGGCCGCGATGGTGGCATCGACCCACATCCCGCACTTGCCTTCGTTGAACAGCGCCAGGTTCTCGTTGAAGCTGTTCGCCGACGCGCCGGGCGGGCCGTAGGCCTTCATGAGGTCGACGTAGAAGCTGATCGCGTCATGCCAGGGCTTGGTGTCGATCTGCGGCTTCCAGCTGGTGTCGAACCACTGGCCGCCGTTGGTGTTGACCATGGTCGTGAGGAGCGCCATGTTGTCGCCCCAGCCCGGCTTGCCGCGCAGGCAGATGCCGTAGACACCGGCCTTCGGGTCGTGGATCTTGCCCGCGAGCTCCTTCACCTGCACCCAGGTCGGCTGGTCGGGCATCTTGAAGCCGACCTTGTCCGCGAGGTCCTTGCGGTACATGAGCATCGAGCTTTCGCCGTAGAAGGGCGCGGCGTAGAGCTTGCCGTCGGCCGAGAGGCCGTTGCGCATCGCCGGCAGCAGGTCGTCGACGTCATACGCCGCGTCGGTCGCGATCGGGTTGAGCCAGCCCTTCTTGGCCCAGATCGGCGTCTCGTACATGCCGATGGTCATGACGTCGAACTGGCCGCCCTTGGTGGCGATGTCGGTCGTCACGCGCTGGCGCAGCGTGCCTTCTTCCAGCGTGACCCACTTGAGCTTGATGTCGGGGTTGGCCTGCTCGAAGAACTTGCCGAGCTTCTGCATCTCGATCATGTGGCCGTTGTTCACGGTCGCGATCACGAGCTCGGTTGCGGCATGGGCCAAGCCCGCACCGGCCATTGCGAGCGCCAGGCCCGCCTTCAGAAAACGCTTCATGAATGTCTCCTTGTGATCGACGACGCGGGTCGCCGTGCGCCGATTGTGGAGACGCGAATTTCCGGGTTTGGTACTTCCTTTGCCCCGGCTGATACTTGGATGCACCGATCATCTCGGTGTCATCCCTAATCCCGCAACCAGGGATGTGCAGGGGGACTTGCTTTGGCGGGCTCAGGCGGTCTGCAGCAGCGCTTCGCGGTCGCCCAGCCGGCTGCTCCAGGCGGCCAGGGCCAGGGCGCCGAGCGAGATGGCCGCGCCGGCCCAGGGCAGGCCGGCCAGCGGCGCGCCCGCGGCCAGCATGCCGCTGCCGATCCAGGCGCCGGCGGCGTTGCCGAGATTGAACGCGCCCTGGTTCAGGGTCGAGGCGAGGTTCGGCGCCGCGCTCGCCTGCTGCACGATCAGCGTCTGCAGCAAGGGCACCAGTGCGAACGAGAGCGTGGTCCACAGCAGCATCAGCAGCACCGTCGGCGCCTTCAGCGGCAGCGCGAAATGCAGCAGCCCCAGCACCAACGCGTTGAGCCCCAGCACCCCCAGCATCGAGGGCACCAGCCGCCGGTCGCCGAGGCGGCCGCCGATGGTGCTGCCGATCGTCAGCCCGACGCCCAGCAGCAGCAGGACCGGTGCCACGGCCGCGTTCGAGAAGCCGCTGACCTGAGTCAGCAGCGGCGCGATGAAGGTGAAGACGCAGAACAGGCTGGCCGAGGTCAGGGCGCTGGTGGCGAGCGCGAGCAGCACGCGACGGTCGGCCAGCACGCTGAATTCGCGGAGGATATTGCCCCGCTGCATCTCGATCTGCCGCGGCAGCAACGCGACCAGGGCGGCGACGGCGCCCAGCGCAATCACCACGATCGCGGCGAAGGTCATCCGCCATCCGAAGTGCTCGCCGATGATCCGGCCCATCGGCACGCCGAGCACGTTGGCCAGCGTGAGGCCGGTGAACATCAGCGCGATCGCCTGCGAGCGGCGGTTGGGCGGCACCAGTCCTGCGGCGACCACCGATCCGATGCCGAAGAAGGTGCCATGGGCCAGGGCGGTGATGACCCGGGCGGCCATCAGCAGTCCGTAGTCCGGTGCCAGCGCGCACAGCAGGTTGCCCAGCACGAACAGGCAGGCCAGCGCGACCAGCGTGGCCTTGCGCGGCAGCCGTGCCGTCGCCACTGCGAACACCGGCGCTCCGACCACCACGCCCATCGCATAGCCGGTCACCAGCAGGCCGGCCTGCGATAGCGTGACGCCGAGGTCCAGGGCCATGTCGGGCAGCAGGCCCATCACCACGAACTCGCTGGTGCCGATGGCGAAGGCGGCGGCGGCGAGGGCGAGCAGGGCCACGGGCATGCGCGGCGACGCGCGCTGCGAGGAAGGAGCTGTCATCAGGGGGGGGTCGAGGGTTAACCCTTATTATCTCGAAGCGCTGCCGCGGGCGGCGGCGAAAGGGCTTTCCGCCTGAATTCGGTGCCGTAATACAATAGGCCGACCCCCCCGAAGCCGGCGCCCAGGGCGCACAGCGCGCCCCATCCGTGGAAGGTGTAGACCGCCGCCGCCAGCGCCGAAGCCACCGCGGCGCAGAGGAAGATGAAGGTCAGGAACAGCCCGTTGAGCCGGCCTCGCAGTTCCGGCGCCATGATGTAGAGGCTGCGCAGACTCAGCACGTTGCACAGCTGGACCGCGCCGTCGAGCAGCACCGCGGCAGCCACCAGCGCCGCCATCGAATGAAAGCGGAAGCCGAGCGCGGCAACACCGAACGAGAGCAGGGCGACGCCGATGGCCGCGCCCGTGGCGGGTTGCGTGTGTCCCCGGTCGGCCAGCCGGCCGGCCCAGGGGGCGACCAGCGCACCGGCCGCTCCGGCCAGCGCGAACAAGGCGATGCCGCCCTGGCCGAGGCCGAACTCGTGCGCCAGCGCCAGCGGCACGGCGGTCCAGAAGGCCTGGAAAGCCGAGAAGAGCAATCCTTGGTAGAGCGCTCGCCGGCGCAGCAGGGGTGTGCGCCGGACGATGCCCGGCAGCGAGGCGAGGGTGCGGGCATATCCGATCGAGCCATGGGGATGGCGCCGGGGCAGGGCCCGCCAGAGCACCCCGGCCAGCACGGCCATCAGCAGCGCCGAGACCGCGAACACCGCCCGCCAGCCGAAGGCCGAGGCCACCAGGCTGGAGAACGGGCGGGCCAGCATGATTCCGGCCAGCAGCCCGGCCATGATGTTGCCGACCACCTTGCCCCGTGTCGCGTCGGCCACCAGGTGCGAGGCCAGGGGCACCAGCACCTGGGCCGCGACGGCGCAGGTGCCGACCAGGAAGGAGGCCGCCAGAAAGGCGACGGCCGAGTTCGACAAGGCGATCCCGACCAGGCCCACGACCGCGCCGGCCATCGCGGCCAGGATCAGCCGGCGGTTTTCCACCACGTCGGCCAGCGGCACCAGGAAGAGCAGCCCGGCGCCGTAGCCGAGCTGGGTCAGCGTCATGATCAGCCCGGCCAGGCCGGCGTGCATCTGCAGCGTGGCCGCGATGGGGCCGATCAGCGGCTGGGCGAAGTAGATGTTGGCGACGCACAGCCCGCAGGCCACCGCGAACAGCAGCGTGAGTCCGGTCGAGAGCGCGGCAGGCGCGGCGGGAGCCTGCGGCCCGGCATGGCCGGGGGCTGGGTGAGAGGGCACGGGGGAGGGGAAGGTGAAGGGTTAACCCTGGATTCGCACCATAGCATTTCCGCCGAAGGCCTGCAGGCGGGCGCTTCGAGCGCGCGGCATAGAGCGAATGGCGCATGGATTCCGCATCCGCGGCGGACCAGACTGACCGCCGGGCATCTCCGAGAAAAGGACGCAGCATGGCGAAGAACATCGTTTTTTGTGCCGACGGCACCTGGAAGGGCCTGGGCCATTCCCAGGGCGATGGCGACGAGCTGCAGGCCGACGCCACCAACGTGCTGCGACTGTTCGCGGCCCTCGCCGGCGCGGTCACGCCCGACTCGCTGCGCAAGCAGGACGAACAGGAAAAAGTCGCGCTCGGTCCCGACGGCGGCGCCACCCAGGTCGCCAAGTACCTGCATGGCGTGGGCGATTCGGGCAATGCGATCCGCAAGATCCTGGGGGGCGTCTTCGGCGAGGGCTTCATCGAGCGGATCGTGCGCGGCTACACCTTCGTGTCCCGCAACTACCAGCCCGGCGACCGCATCTACCTGGCCGGCTTCAGCCGCGGAGCCTACACGGTGCGCGCCCTGGGCGGCATGATCGCCGCGATGGGCCTGCTGCCGCCGGACGCGATGCGCGCGGACGACGGCAGCTACGACGCCGCCAAGGCCTATGGCCTCGGCATCCATGTCTGGGCCGAGTACCGGCGGCGGGCGGGCAAGGCGAGCACCCTGCTGGGCTACCTGGAGGAATTCAAGTCGCGCCGCATCGACCCGGCGCGGCTGGTGCAGGGTGTCGGCATCGAGGCCATCGGCGTCTGGGACACGGTCGGCTCGCTGGGCGTGCCGCTGTACGACCCGGCCGACGCGAAGAAGATCGACGTCTTCGAGTTCGCCGACCGGGCGTTGTCGCCGAAGGTGCGCAGCGGCTTCCATGCCATCGCCATCGACGAGCAGCGGGGCGACTTCGAACCGACCCTGTGGGACGCCAGGGACGGCGTCCACCAGCGCTGGTTCTGCGGTGCGCACGCGGATGTCGGCGGCGGCTACCCGACGCAGGACCTGTCGGGCTTCGCGCTCGACTGGATGATCGGCCACTTCAGGGACGGCGGCGTGGCGATCTCGCCGCAGTACCAGGCGGTGAAAGCCGGCAACTTCGGGCCGGTCCATACACCGTACAAGGACCCGCCCTTCGCCCTGCTGCCTCACGGGCCGCGGAAGATCCCGCAGGATGCGCTGTTCCATCCGAGCGTGCAGGTCTACCTGGACGGTTTCGCGGGCTACCAGCCGCAGGGACTGGCGGCGCTGTTGCAGGGGCGCCGGCTGGATCCGGGCCTGCTGCGGGCTTAGGGTGGCAAAATTCGGCACTCCGTCCGCCGCCCAGGGCGAGCCAAGTCCCACTTCGAATCCGGAACGCCTCCTTGACTGCACCGAAGATCCTGTCCGTCGCTCCGATGATGGATTGGACCGACCGCCACTGCCGCTACTTCCATCGCCTGCTGACCCGCCGCGCCTTGCTCTACACCGAGATGGTGACCACCGGCGCGCTGATCCATGGCGACGTGCCGCGCCACCTGCGCTTCAACGCCGAGGAGCACCCGGTGGCGCTGCAGCTTGGCGGCAGCGAGCCCGCCGACCTCGCCCACTGCGCGAAGCTGGGCGAGGCCTGGGGCTACGACGAGATCAACATCAACTGCGGCTGCCCGAGCGAGCGGGTGCAGCGCGGCGCCTTCGGGGCCTGCCTCATGAACGAGCCGCAGCTGGTGGCCGACTGCGTGAAGGCGATGGTCGACGTGGTCGACGTCCCGGTCACGGTCAAGCACCGCATCGGCATCGACAAGATCGAGAGCTATGAATTCGTGCGCGACTTCGTCGGCCGGGTCAGCGAGGCCGGTTGCAGCACCTTCATCGTCCATGCCCGCAACGCCTGGCTCAAGGGCCTGTCGCCGAAACAGAACCGCGAGGTGCCGCCGCTGCGCTACGAGCTGGTGCACCGGCTCAAGCACGACTTCCCGACGCTCGCCTTCTCGATCAACGGCGGCTTCGCCGACACGGCGCAGATGCAGGCCCATCTGCGCCTGCTCGACGGCGTGATGATCGGCCGCGAGGCCTACCACAACCCCTGGAGCCTGTCCGAGTGGGATGCGGTGTTCTACGGCGAGCCGCCCTCGACGCTGACGCGCGAAGCGGTCGAGCTGCAGATGTGCGACTACATGGCCCGCGAGGCCGCCGAGCATGGCACGCCCTGGTCCAATATCGCGCGCCACATGCTCGGCCTGCGCAACGGCCTGGCAGGCGCTCGCCGCTGGCGCCAGGTGTGGAGCGACCACAAGCTCAAGACGCTGCCGCCGCACGAAGTGATGGACATCGCGCACGAAACGGTCGCCGCCGCCCAGTGACCTCCGGCCGGCGAAGCCCGGCCGCGTTCGACGAACTCAATTCGCCGCCTGCAGTCCGTTGCGGAAGTGCTCCTGCGTCCGGGCCATCGCGGCGTCCGGGTCGCGCGCCGTGATCGCCGCCATGATCGCCCGGTGCTCGTTCAGCGACTCGTCGATCCGCCCCGCCTTCAGCAGCGAGTTGTGCCGGTTCAGCTTCATCACCTTGCGCAGGTCGGCCACCATCTGGTCGCGCCAGCGGTTGTTGGCGATCGCCAGCAGCCGCATGTGAAAGCGCTCGTTCAGCGCAAAGAAATGCTCGCGGTCGACATGCCCGGGCTTGGCGGCCGCCTCGAGTTCGGCGTGCAGCCGCTCGAGCTCGGCCAGCTCGGCCTCGCTGGCGTGCCCGGCCACGACGCCGGCCGCATCGCTCTCGAGCAGGCTCAGCAGGTGGTAGACGTCCGCCAGGTCCTTTTCCGATACCTCGGTGACGTAGGCGCCGCGCCGCACCTTCATCGTCACCAGCCCCTCGGCGGCCAGCACTTTCAGCGCCTCGCGGAGCGGCGTCCGGCTGATTCCGTATTCCTCGGCCAGCCGGAGTTCGTCGATCCAGCTCCCGGGTTCGAGCTCGCGGCTGAAGATGCGCTGGCGCAGCAGCTCTGCCACTTCTTCATAGAGGGCGCGCGGGGTGAGGGTGACGGCGGACATGCCTGAAATGTACCGCAAACCGGCGACTTGAATTAATAATTATGAATAAGGTACACTCGCTGGCGTTGCGCTGCGACTGCGCAGACACTCGTCCCCGAACCTTTGCATGACCTCCTAAGCGGCGCCCATGAGCAAATCCGACTACACCTTCTCGCCTGCGACCCTCGAAGCCTGGACCAAGGCGGCCGCCAAGTCCGCCCCCGGCGGCAACCTCGAAGCGCTCAACTGGGTCACGCCGGACGGCATCACGGTCAAGCCGCTCTACACCGCGGCCGATCTCCAGGGCCTCCGGTACACCGACACCTTGCCCGGCTTCGAGCCCTACCTGCGCGGCCCCCAGGCCACCATGTACGCGGTGCGGCCATGGACCATCCGCCAATACGCCGGCTTCTCGACCGCCGAGGAATCGAACGCCTTCTACCGCAAGGCCTTGGCGGCAGGCGGGCAGGGCGTATCGGTCGCCTTCGACCTCGCCACCCACCGCGGCTACGACAGCGACCATCCGCGGGTGACGGGCGACGTCGGCAAGGCCGGCGTGGCGATCGACTCGGTCGAGGACATGAAGATCCTGTTCGACCAGATCCCGCTCGACAAGGTCAGCGTCTCGATGACCATGAACGGCGCGGTGCTGCCGGTGCTGGCGGGCTATGTGGTCGCGGCCGAAGAGCAGGGCGTGGCCCAGGACCAGCTGAGCGGAACCATCCAGAACGACATCCTCAAGGAGTTCATGGTCCGCAACACCTACATCTTTCCGCCGGCGCCGAGCATGCGGATCATTGGCGACATCATCGAGTACACGGCGCAGAAGATGCCGAAGTTCAACTCGATCTCGATCAGTGGCTACCACATGCAGGAGGCCGGCGCCAACCAGGCGCTCGAACTGGCCTTCACCCTGGCCGACGGCAAGGAATACGTGAAGACCGCGCTGGCCAAGGGCCTGGACGTCGACGGCTTCGCGGGCCGGCTCAGCTTCTTCTGGGCCATCGGCATGAACTTCTACCTTGAAGTCGCCAAGATGCGCGCGGCGCGCCTGCTGTGGTGCCGGATCATGAAGGAGTTCGAGCCGAAGAACCCCAAGAGCCTGATGCTGCGCACGCACTGCCAGACCTCCGGCTGGTCGCTGACCGAGCAGGACCCCTACAACAACGTGGTGCGCACCACCATCGAGGCCATGGCCGCGGTCTTCGGCGGCACCCAGAGCCTGCACACCAACGCACTCGACGAGGCGATCGCGCTGCCGACCGAGTTCAGCTCGCGCATCGCGCGCAACACCCAGCTCATCATCCAGGAAGAGACCCACATCACCAGCGTGATCGACCCCTGGGCCGGCAGCTACATGATGGAAAAGCTGACGCAGGACATGGCCGATGCGGCCTGGGCGATCATCGAGGAAGTCGAGGCCATGGGCGGCATGACCAAGGCCGTCGACAGCGGCTGGGCCAAGCTCAAGATCGAGGCCGCGGCGGCCGACAAGCAGGCGCGCATCGATTCGGGCCGCGACGTCATCGTCGGCGTCAACAAGTACAAGCTCAAGACCGAAGACACCCACGACATCCTGCAGATCGACAACGTCAAGGTACGCGATGGCCAGATCGCCAAGCTCAAGGCCATCCGCGAGCAGCGCGACAGCGCCGCCGTGCAGGCCGCCCTCGACGCGCTCACCGCCGCCGCGGAAAGCGGCGAGGGCAACCTGCTCGAACTGAGCATCAATGCGGTGCGCCTGCGCGCCACCGTCGGCGAGATCAGCGACGCGCTCGAGAAGATCTACGGCCGTCACCGCGCCGACACGCAGAAAGTCACCGGCGTCTATGCCGCCGCCTACGACTCGGCCGAAGGCTGGGAGGCGCTGCAGCACGAGATCGCGGCGTTCGCCGAGGAACAGGGCCGGCGCCCGCGCGTGATGATCTCCAAGCTCGGCCAGGACGGCCACGACCGCGGCGCCAAGGTCGTCGCCACCGCCTTCGCCGACCTGGGCTTCGACGTCGACATGGGCCCGCTGTTCCAGACCCCCGAGGAATGCGCGCGCCAGGCGATCGAGAACGACGTCCATGCCGTGGGCGTCAGCACCCTCGCCGCCGGCCACAAGACACTGGTGCCGGCGATCATCGCCGAGCTCAGGAAGCAGGGCGCCGACGACATCATCGTCTTCGTCGGCGGCGTGATTCCGCGCCAGGACTACGACTTTCTCTACGAGGCCGGCGTCAAGGGCATCTACGGTCCCGGCACGCCGATCCCGGCGAGCGCCAAGGACGTGCTCGAGCAGATTCGCGCGGCGGTTGCAGCCTGACGATGCCGCCCGCCAAGACACCGGTCACGGTGGACGCCCTGCTGGCCGACGACGGCCCGCCGCAGCGCCGCGCGATCGCCAAGGCGATCACACTGCTCGAGTCGACCCGTGCCGACCATCGCGCGCAGGCCGACGAACTGCTCACTGCCCTGCTGCCGCACACCGGGAAATCGTTCCGGCTCGGCATCTCGGGCGTGCCGGGTGTCGGCAAGTCGACCTTCATCGAAACCCTCGGGCTGTTCCTGATCGGACTGGGGCACCGGGTAGCCGTCCTCACCATCGATCCGTCGTCCACCGTCTCGGGCGGCTCCATCCTCGGCGACAAGACGCGCATGGAGCACCTGTCGGTGCATGAGCGCGCCTATATCCGGCCCAGCCCCTCGAGCGGGACCCTCGGCGGCGTGGCCGAGAAGACGCGCGAGGCGATGCTGGTCTGCGAGGCGGCCGGCTACGACATCGTGATCGTCGAGACCGTCGGCGTCGGCCAGAGCGAGACCGCAGTCTCGGGCATGACCGACATGTTCGTGCTGCTGCAGTTGCCCAACGCCGGCGACGACCTGCAGGCGATCAAGAAGGGCGTGATGGAGCTGGCCGACCTGGTGGTGATCAACAAGGCCGACATCGACAAGGATGCGGCCACCCGCGCCCAGGCCCAGATCACCTCCGCGCTGCGCCTGTTCGGCCACCATGGCAATCCCGCGCATGCCCAGGCCATCCACGCCGCCCACGCGGCGCCCGGCTCGCCCGAGGCCGAAGTGCGCTTCTGGCTGCCCCGCGTGATCCAGCTCAGTGCCCTGCTGGGCACCGGCGTGGATGCCTTCTGGGACGCGGTGCTGCAGTTCAAGTCGCTGCAGGCGGCCAATGGCCGCTTCGCCAGTCGGCGCGAGAAGCAGGCACTGGCCTGGATGTGGGAGCGCATCGACGCCGGCCTCAAGCAAGCCTTCCGCCACCATCCCCAGGTGCGCGAGCTGCTGCCCCAGGCAGTGGCCCAGGTGGCGGCCGGCCGGCTGCCGGCCTCGACGGCTGCGCGCCAACTGCTCGCCGCCCAGGCCGGACAGGCGTAGCCTTCGGCCATCCCTTTCAAAAAAGATCAACTCCTACGACGGAACGTCATGAAAGAAATCCTCGAACAACTCGAAAATCGCCGCGCCCAGGCGCGGCTCGGCGGTGGCCAGAAGCGTATCGACGCCCAGCATGCCAAGGGCAAGCTGACGGCGCGCGAGCGCATCGCGCTGCTGCTCGACGACAACACCTTCGAAGAATGGGACATGTTCGTCGAGCACCGCTCGAGCGACTTCGGCATGGCCGACAACAAGATCCCGGGCGACGGCGTGGTCACCGGCTACGGCATGATCAACGGCCGCCTGGTGTTCGTCTTCAGCCAGGACTTCACGGTCTTCGGCGGCGCGCTCAGCGAAGCCCACGCCGAGAAGATCTGCAAGGTGATGGACCAGGCCATGAAGGTCGGCGCGCCGGTGATCGGTCTCAACGATTCGGGCGGCGCCCGCATCCAGGAGGGCGTGGCGTCGCTCGGCGGCTATGCCGAGGTCTTCCAGCGCAACGTGATGGCTTCGGGCGTGGTGCCGCAAATCAGCATGATCATGGGGCCCTGCGCCGGCGGCGCCGTCTATTCGCCGGCCATGACCGATTTCATCTTCATGGTGAAGGACAGCAGCTACATGTTCGTCACCGGCCCCGAGGTGGTGAAGACCGTGACCCACGAGGACGTCACCGCCGAAGAGCTCGGCGGCGCCTCCACCCACACCACCAAGAGCGGTGTCGCCGACATGGCGTTCGAGAACGACGTCGAGGCGCTGATGATGCTGCGCCGGCTCTACAACTACCTGCCGCTCAACAACCGCGAGAAAGCGCCGGTGCGGCCCAGCGGCGACCCGGCCGAGCGCGCCGACCTGTCGCTCGACACCCTGGTGCCCGACAACCCCAACAAGCCCTACGACATGAAGGAGCTGATCGTGAAGGTGGTCGACGACGGCGACTTCTTCGAGCTCCAGCCCGACTACGCGAAGAACATCGTCATCGGCTTCGCCCGCATGGAGGGCCAGAGCATCGGCATCGTCGCCAACCAGCCGCTGGTGCTGGCGGGCTGCCTGGACATCAAGTCGTCGATCAAGGCGGCGCGCTTCGTGCGCTTCTGCGACGCCTTCAACATCCCGGTCGTGACCTTCGTCGACGTGCCCGGCTTCATGCCCGGCACCAGCCAGGAGTACGGCGGCATCATCAAGCACGGCGCCAAGCTGCTCTACGCCTACGCCGAGTGCACGGTGCCGAAGATCACCGTCATCACGCGCAAGGCCTACGGCGGCGCCTACGACGTGATGGCCTCGAAGCACCTGCGCGGCGACGTCAACCTGGCCTGGCCGCGCGCCGAGATCGCGGTGATGGGGGCCAAGGGCGCGGTCGAGATCATCTTCCGCGAAGACAAGAACGACCCCGAGAAGCTCGCCGCGCGCGAGGCCGAATACAAGGCGCGCTTCGCCAACCCGTACGTGGCCGGCACGCGCGGCTACATCGACGACGTGATCCTGCCGAGCGAGACCCGCAAGCGGATCTGCCGCAGCCTGGTGATGCTGCGCGAGAAGAAACTCGAAAACCCGTGGCGCAAGCACGGCAACATTCCGCTCTGAGACCGGAGAACAACAACATGTTCAAGAAAATCCTGATCGCCAACCGCGGCGAGATCGCTTGCCGCGTCATCAAGACGGCGAAGAAGATGGGCATCCTCACCGTTGCCGTCTATTCCGATGCCGACAAGGACGCGCGCCATGTCGAACTGGCCGACGAGGCGGTGCACATCGGCGGCTCGGCCAGCCGCGACAGCTACCTGCAGGCCGATCGCATCATCGCCGCCTGCAAGGCGAGCGGCGCCGAGGCCGTGCACCCCGGCTACGGCTTCCTGTCCGAGAACGAGGCCTTCTCGCGCAAGGTCGAGGAGGAGGGCATCGTCTTCATCGGCCCGAAGCACTATTCGATCGCCGCGATGGGCGACAAGATCGCCTCGAAGAAGCTCGCCAACGAAGCCAAGGTCAACACCATTCCCGGCTGGAACGACGCCATCGAGAGCGCCGAGCGCGCGGTGCAGATCGCCAAGGACATCGGCTACCCGGTGATGATCAAGGCCTCGGCCGGCGGCGGCGGCAAGGGCCTGCGCGTGGCCTTCAATGACAAGGAAGCTTTCGAGGGCTTCACCTCGTGCCGCAACGAGGCCCGCAACAGCTTCGGCGACGACCGTGTCTTCATCGAGAAGTTCGTCGAGGAGCCGCGACACATCGAGATCCAGGTGCTGGGCGACGCGCACGGCAACGTGATCTACCTGAACGAGCGCGAATGCTCGATCCAGCGCCGCCACCAGAAGGTGATCGAGGAGGCGCCGTCGCCCTTCATCAGCGACGCCACGCGCAAGGCGATGGGCGAGCAGGCCGTGGCACTGGCCAAGGCCGTGAAGTACCAGAGCGCGGGCACGGTGGAGTTCGTGGTCGGCAAGGACCAGAGCTTCTACTTCCTGGAAATGAACACCCGGCTGCAGGTCGAGCACCCGGTGACCGAGGCGATCACCGGCCTGGACCTGGTCGAGCTGATGATCCGCGTCGCCGCCGGCGAGAAGCTGCCGCTGGCGCAGAAGGACGTCAAGCGCGAGGGCTGGGCGATCGAATGCCGCATCAACGCCGAAGACCCGTTCCGCAACTTCCTGCCCTCGACCGGCCGGCTGGTGCGCTTCCAGCCCCCGAAGGAGACCATGTTCTCCGCCGACACCGAGCACCTGTACGGCGTGCGGGTCGACACCGGCGTCTACGACGGCGGCGAGATTCCGATGTTCTACGACTCGATGATCGCCAAGCTGATCGTCCATGGCCGCGACCGCGCCCACGCCATCGCGCTGATGCGCGAGGCGCTCAACGGCTTCGTGATCCGCGGCATCAGCAGCAACATCCCGTTCCAGGCGGCGCTGCTGGCCCATCCCAAGTTCGTCAGCGGCGACTTCAACACCGGCTTCATCGCCGAGCACTACGGCAAGGGCTTCCATGCCGAGGACGTGCCGCACGACGATCCCGATTTCCTGGTCGCGCTGGCGGCCTTCGTGCATCGACGCTACCGGGCGCGCGCGTCGGGCATCAGCGGCCAGCTCGACGGACACGGCGTGAAGGTCGGCGAACAGTTCGTCGTGGTCGTGCTGGACGCGCGGGGCCAGCATGTCCACAAGTCGGTGTCGGTCACCGACTTCCATGGTCAGACCGGCTCCAGCGCGGTGACGGTCGGCAGCAACAGCTACAAGATCGACAGCCGCGCACAGCTCGGGAACATCCGGGTCGATGGCCTGGTCAACGGCCGCACCTTCACCGCGCAGGTCGAGCGCGGCGCGGGCAAGAACCCGCTGGCATTGCGGGTGTCGCACAACGGCACGCAGATCGAGGCGATGGTGCTGTCGCCGCTGGGCGCGCAGCTGCTCTCGCTGATGCCCTACAAGGCGCCGCCGGACCTGAGCAAGTTCCTGATGTCGCCGATGCCTGGCCTCCTGGTCGAGGTCTCGGTCCAGCCTGGCCAGCAAGTGCAGGCCGGCGAGAAGCTCGCCGTCATCGAGGCGATGAAGATGGAGAACGTGCTGTTCGCGACGCAGGACGGCGTGGTCGGCCACATCGCGGCGGCCAGGGGCGAATCGCTGGCGGTCGACCAGATCATCATGGAGTTTGCATAGATGGGGGCTAACGACCTGTCGACGGCCAAGGCCGTCACCCTGCATCGCCCGGCGCCGCCGCCGCTGGCACCGGCCGGGCCATGGTCGATGGAGGCCGTGCAGGCCCTGCTCGACAAGCCCTTCAACGACCTGCTGTTCGAGGCCCAGGCGGTGCACCGCGCCCATTTCCCCGACGGCGACATCGAGCTCGCCACGCTGCTGTCGGTGAAGACCGGCGGCTGTCCCGAGAACTGCGGCTATTGCCCGCAGTCGGCCGAGTTCGACACCGGCGTCAAGGCGCAGAAGCTGATGGAGGTCGACGAGGTGCTGCGCGCCGCCCAGGCCGCCAGGGACGCCGGCGCCACGCGCTTCTGCATGGGCGCCGCCTGGCGCGCGCCCAAGGATCGCGACGTCGAGAAGATCGCGGTGCTGGTCGAGGCCGTCAAGGGCCTGGGCCTGCAGACCTGCGCCACGCTCGGCATGCTCGAGCCGCAGCATGCGCTGCAGCTCAAGGCGGCCGGGCTCGACTACTACAACCACAACCTCGACACGGCGCCCGAGTACTACACCGACATCGTCGACACCCGCACCTACCAGGACCGGCTCGATACGCTGGCCCACGTGCGCGCCGCCGGCATCAGCGTCTGCTGCGGCGGCATCGTCGGCATGGGCGAGGCGCCGGTGCACCGGGCGGGCCTGATCGCCCAGCTCGCCAACCTCGATCCGTATCCGGAGTCGGTGCCGATCAACAGCCTGGTGCGCGTGCCCGGCACACCGCTGGCCGATGCGCCGCCCATCGATCCGCTGGACTTCGTCCGCATGATCGCCGTCGCCCGCATCACGATGCCGAAGGCACGCGTGCGGCTGTCCGCGGGTCGCCAGCAACTCGGCGATGCGGTGCAGGCGCTGTGCTTCCTGGCCGGGGCCAATTCGATCTTCTACGGCGACAAGCTGCTGGTTACGGGCAACCCCGATGTCGAGGCCGACGTCCAGCTGCTGGCCAGGCTGGGCCTCAAGGCCCGTTCGACCACCGAACAAGGAGCATGCGCATGACGCGTCCATTCAAGGTGCTGGGCATCCAGCAGATCGCGATCGGCGGGCCGGACAAGACCCGGCTGCAGAAGCTGTGGGTCGACATGCTGGGCCTGGAGGTCACCGGCACCTTCAAGAGCGAGCGCGAGAACGTCGACGAAGACATCTGCGCGATCGGCAGCGGCCCCTTCAAGGTCGAGGTCGACCTGATGCAGCCACTCGACCCCGAGAAGAAGCCGGCGGTCCACACCACGCCGCTGAATCACGTCGGCCTGTGGATCGACGACCTGCCCAAGGCCGTCGAATGGCTCACGGCCCAGGGCGTTCGCTTCGCGCCCGGCGGCATCCGCAAGGGCGCGGCCGGTTTCGACATCTGCTTCCTGCATCCGAAGAGCAACGACGAATTCCCGATTGCGGGCGAGGGCGTCCTCATCGAAATGGTGCAGGCTCCCCCGGAGGTAGTGACCGCCTTCGCGGCGTTGTCCGGCGGCTGACGCCCTGGCCGGGAGCGAGCAACACCTACCCGGGGCGTCGCCAGATCGCCAGCGTGGCGGCCAGCAGCCACATGCCGACTGCACAGCCGCGGTTGAGCGCGCGCAGGCTGCGCTGCGAAAGCCAGCGGACGGCCTGGGTGCCGGCGGTGGCATAGCTCAGCATCACCAGCGTGTCGATGCAGACGAAGATGACGCCCAGCACCAGGTACTGGGGCCCCTGCGGATGGGCGATGTCGACGAACTGAGGCAGGAAGGCCGCGAAGAAAAGCAGCGACTTCGGATTCGACAGCGCCACCGCCAGGCTGCGCAGCAGCGCCAGCCGGCCGCGCAGCGGCGGGTCCGCCGACACGGCCAGCGCCGCGCCGACATCCGCCGGCGGCGTGCGCCAGAGCTTGACGCCGAGCCAGACCAGGTAGAGCACGCCGGCGACGCGAATCGCATTGAAGAGCCATTCGGACGCCGCCAGCAGCGAGCCCAGTCCCAGCGCCACCGTCGTGATCACGACGCAACTGCCGATCGACGCCCCGGCGATGCCCCAGGCGGCCGCGCGCATGCCGCCCGAGATGCCGTTGGAGAGCGCCAGCAGCATGGTCGGCCCCGGCGTGATGGCGAGCGCGACAGAGGCCAGCGCGTAGAGCAGCAGGGTGTCGAGGCTCATGGCGCGCGGCGCTGGCTGGCGGCGGCACGGGCCCGCGCCAGCGCTGCCTCGATGATCGAGCGCTTGCGGTCGGCCGCCTCGGGTGCCGCGGCCGGCGCCTCGCTCTGAGGCACGGCCGAAGCCGCGCCTGAGGGCTGCCGGGCGGCGTGCGACGCGTAGCGCGCACGCGCGTGGTCGGCCTGCGTCTGCGACCAGGCCTGCCATCCGGTGCGGCCCGGCGTGACCGTCTCCAGCGAGATGCAGTCGACCGGGCAGGCGGGAATGCACAGCTCGCAGCCCGTGCAATGGGCGTCGATGACGGTGTGCATGCGCTTGTGGATGCCGACGATGGCATCGGTCGGGCAGGCATCGAGGCACAGGGTGCAGCCGATGCACCAGGCCTCGTCGATGACCGCCAGGGTGCGCGGCAGCTCGATGCCGAACTGCGGGTCGAGGGCCCGGGCGGGCCGGCCGGTCAGGGCGGACAGCCGCTGCACGCCCTCGGCGCCTCCGGGCGGGCATTGGTTGATGTCGGCCTGGCCGGCCGCGATGGCTTCGGCGTAGCCGGCGCAGTCGGGGTAGCCGCAACGGGTGCACTGCGTCTGCGGCAGGGCGTCCAGCAGGGCGGCAGCGCGCGGGTTCACGGCCTCAGGCGGATTTGCGCGCCACCCGCTTCGTCTGCGTGGCGGGCGCCTTCTTGCGTGCTGCGGCGGTGGCGGGCTCGGCGCTGCGCGTCGCCTTCCTTGCCGTTGCCGGCCGCACCATGTCTTCGGCGACCGGCACCGGCGGCCCCGCGCGCTTCTGGGGCTTGTCGTGCTGGGCAATGAAGGCCTGGACTTCAGGGTAGACCAGTTCGCGCCAGCGGCGACCGCTGAAGATGCCGTAGTGGCCCGCGCCCTTGACCTCGTAGTGGTGCTGCTCGCTGTCGATGACGCCGGTGCAGAGGTCGTGCGCCGCGCGCGTCTGGCCGGAGCCCGAGATGTCGTCCAGCTCGCCTTCGATCGTCAAGAGGCCGATGCCTCGAATGTCCTGCGGGCGCACCAGTTCGCGCTCGCCCTGGGGGTTGGTCACCTGCCAGGTGCCGTTCACCAGGTCGAACTGCTGGAACACGGTGCGGATGGTGTCCAGGTAGTAGTCGGCGTCCATGTCGAGCACGGCGTTGTACTCGTCGTAGAACTTGCGGTGCGCCTCGGCGCTCGCGTCATCGCCCTTGATCAGGTTCTTGAAGTAGTCGTAGTGGCTGCTGGCATGGTTTTCCGGGTTCATCGCGACGAAGCCGGTGTGCTGCAGGAAGCCCGGATAGACGCGGCGTCCGGTACCCGGGAAGCCGTCCGGCACGCGGTAGATGACGTTGTTTTCGAACCACTCGAAGCTCTTGTTCATCGCCAGGTTGTTGACCGCGGTCGGCGACTTGCGGGCGTCGATCGGACCGCCCATCATGGTCATCGACAGCGGAATCTGCTCGCCGCGGCTGGCCATCAGCGACACCGCCGCCAGCACCGGCACCGTCGGCTGGCAGACGCTGATGACATGGCAGTTGCCGTATTCGGTCTGCAGGTAGCGGATGAACTCCTCGACGTAGTTGACGTAGTCGTCGAGACGGAACTTGCCTTCGGACAGCGGCACCAGCCGGGCGTTGGTCCAGTCGGTGATGTAAACCTTGTGGCCCTGCAGCAGGGCGCGCACCGTATCGCGCAGCAAGGTCGCATAGTGGCCCGACAGCGGCGCCACCACCAGCACCACCGGCTGGCTCTTGAGCGTCTTCAGGGTTTCCGGCTGGTCGGTGAAGCGCTTGAAGCGGCGCAGCTTGCAGAACGGCTTCTCGAGTTCGACGCTTTCATGGATCACCACGTCGTGGCCATCGACCTTGACGGTCTTGATGCCGAATTCCGGCTTTTCGTAGTCCTTGCCCAGTCGGTACAGGAGGTCGTAGCCGGCCGCGATGCGCTGTGCCAGCGGCGCCTGTCCGAATGCCGCGCTTTGGCCGTAGAGTTTGGAAGCGGCCTGTGCGAAGTCGGCGAACGGCTCCATGAGGGAGCGCTGCGCTTCGTAGAGTTGGTAAAGCATCGGGAGCCTGAGAGTTGTTGCAATGCAATATATCAGCAGCTCCCCCTCCAAAATAGAGGGGGCGCCCCACTCGGGGGCGCCTGTGTGACATCTTCACGGCAACGGCGCCGGCAGGGCGCCGCGAACGGCCGGAACCGCCGTCAGAGCACCTTGGCGATGCTCTCGCAGACGTAGTCGATGTTCTTGCTGTTGAGCGCCGCCACGCACATCCGGCCGGTGTCGGTGCCGTAGACCCCGAACTCCTCGCGCAGGCGAACCATCTGGTCCTTGGTCAAGCCCGAATAGCTGAACATCCCGATCTGCGAGGTGATGAAGCCCATGTCCTGCTTCACGCCGGCGGCCTTCAGGCCGTCGACCAGCTTCTGGCGCATGGCCTTGATTCGCACGCGCATTTCGGCCAGTTCGGCCTCCCAGACGGCGCGCCGTGCCGGGTCGTTGAGGACGGCCGCCACCACCGCGCCGCCGTGGATCGGCGGGTTGCTGTAGTTGGTGCGGATCGCGATCTTGAGCTGCGACAGCACGCGGGCGGCCTCTTCCTTGTTCTCGCACAGCACCGACAGGGCGCCCACGCGCTCGCCGTACAGGCTGAAGCTCTTCGAGAAGGAGGTCGAGACGAAGAAGGTCAGGCCGGCCTGGACGAACTTGCCGATCACGGCGCCGTCTTCCTGGATGCCGTGGCCGAAGCCCTGGTAGGCCATGTCGAGGAAGGGGGTCAGGCCGCCGGCCTTGACCGCAGCGATGACCTGGTCCCACTGGGCGGGCGTGATGTCGTAGCCGGTCGGGTTGTGGCAGCAGGCGTGCAGCACGACGATGGTGCCGGCCGGCGCTGCCTTGAGCGCCGCCAGCATGCCTTCGAAGTCGATGCCGCGCTTGGCGGCGTCGTAGTAGGGGTAGCTCTCGACCGTGAAACCGGCGTTGGTGAACAGCGCGCGGTGGTTTTCCCAGCTCGGGTCGCTGATCAGCACCTTGGCGCCGGGGGTGAGCTTCTTGAGGAAGTCGGCGCCGACCTTCAGGCCGCCGGTGCCGCCGATGGCCTGGATGGTGGCGACGCGGCCGGATTTCACGGGTTCGCTGTCGGCGCCGAAAACCAGGCCCTTGACCGCATTGTCATAGGCGGCGATGCCGTCGATCGGCAGGTAGCCGCGGGCGCTGGGCGCCTTCATCATGTCTTCTTCCGCGGCCTGCACGCACTTCAGGAGCGGCAGCTTGCCGTTGTCGTCGTAGTACACGCCCACGCCGAGATTGACCTTTTTCGGATTGCCGTCGGCTGCGTATTGCTCGTTGAGGCCCAGGATCGGGTCGCGAGGCGCCATTTCGACGGCGGTGAACATTGACATGGAAAGTCCTTTGGATGAGCGGTTCACGTGAAGCCGGGTCCTGCGTTACGCTGCCCGGTTAGCTTGAATTTTACCGGCCACGCCACCAGCTTCAGCCGTCCACGCCATGCCAGAAACCTCAGAAGTCATTCCCGAACCGCAACATGCCGACCCGGTGGGGCCGCACAAGCCGGGCGAATTCGTCAGCTTTCCCGGGTCGCCGTTCGAGCTTTTCCAGCCCTATCCGCCGGCCGGCGACCAGCCGAAGGCGATCGCGGGGCTGGTCGAGGGCGTGCAGGACGGCGAGGTGTTCCAGACCCTGCTGGGCGTGACCGGTTCCGGCAAGACTTTCACCATGGCCAACGTGATCGCCCGGCTGGGCCGCCCGGCGATCGTCTTCGCGCCCAACAAGACCCTGGCGGCGCAGCTCTACAGCGAATTCCGCGAATTCTTCCCGAAAAACGCGGTCGAGTACTTCGTCAGCTACTACGACTACTACCAGCCCGAGGCCTATGTGCCCCAGCGCGACCTGTTCATCGAGAAGGACAGTTCGATCAACGAGCACATCGAGCAGATGCGCCTGTCGGCCACCAAGAGCGTGCTGGAGCGCCGCGACACGGTCATCGTGGCGACCGTGAGCGCGATCTACGGCATCGGCACGCCCGAGGACTACACGCAGATGCGCTTCATCATGCGCCAGGGCGACAAGATCGGTCAGCGCGACGTGATCGGGCGGCTGATCCGCATGCAGTACACGCGCAACGAGCAGGATTTCTCGCGCGGCACCTTCCGGGTGCGCGGCGACACCATCGACGTCTTCCCGGCCGAGCACAGCGAACTGGCGATCCGCATCGAGCTGTTCGACGACGAGATCGAGTCGCTGCAGCTGTTCGACCCGCTCACCGGCCGTATCCGGCAGAAGATCCCGCGCTTCACGGTCTATCCGTCGAGCCACTACGTGACGCCGCGCGACAAGGTGCTCAGCGCGGTCGAGACCATCAAGCTCGAGCTCGACGAGCGGCTCAAGTTCTTCGTCGCCGAGGGCAAGCTGGTGGAGGCGCAGCGCATCGAGCAGCGCACCCGTTTCGACCTCGAGATGCTGGCCGAGATCGGGCACTGCAAGGGGATCGAGAACTACACCCGGCATCTCTCGGGCGCCGCGCCCGGCGAGCCGCCGGCCACGCTGACCGACTACCTGCCGAAGGACGCCCTGATGTTCCTCGACGAGAGCCACCAGATGATCGGCCAGCTTGGCGGCATGTACAACGGCGACCGGGCGCGCAAGACCACGCTGGTCGAGTACGGCTTCCGGCTGCCGTCGGCGCTGGACAACCGCCCCCTCAAGTTCGAGGAGTTCGAGACCCGGATGCGGCAGTGCATCTTCGTCTCGGCCACCCCGGCGCAGTACGAGAAAGACAACGCCGGCAACGTGGTGGAGCAGCTGGTGCGCCCCACCGGCCTGATCGACCCCGAGGTCGAGGTCCGCCCCGCCACCCACCAGGTCGACGACGTGCTGCAGGAGATCCGCCTGCGGGTCGACAAGAACGAGCGGGTGCTGATCACCACCTTGACCAAGCGCATGGCCGAGCAGCTGACCGACTACCTGAGCGACAACGGCGTCAAGGTGCGCTACCTGCACAGCGACATCGACACGGTCGAGCGGGTCGAGATCCTGCGCGACCTCCGATTGGGCAGCTTCGACGTGCTGGTCGGCATCAACCTGCTGCGCGAAGGCCTGGACATCCCCGAGGTCTCGCTGGTGGCGATCCTCGATGCCGACAAGGAAGGCTTCCTGCGCGCTGAGCGTTCCCTGATCCAGACCATCGGCCGCGCCGCGCGCAACCTGAACGGCAAGGCGATCCTGTACGCCGACCGGATGACGGATTCGATGAAGAAGGCGATCGGCGAGACCGAGCGGCGCCGGGCCCGCCAGATCGCCTACAACGAGACCCACGGCATCACGCCGCGCAGCATCGTGAAACAGGTGCGCGACCTGATCGACGGCGTCTACAGCGAGAAATCGGGCAAGGAGGCGGCCAAGCGCGAACTGGAGCGCGCCAAGGTCGAGGACATGTCCGAAAAGGACGTGGCGCGCGAGATCAAGCGGCTGGAGAAGCTCATGCTGGAGCACGCCCGGAACCTCGAGTTCGAGAAGGCGGCGAGGGTGCGCGACCAGCTGGCGGAACTCCGGGAGCAGGCTTTCGGGGCTTCCGGGCACGACAACATTGCCCTCTGAGACCTTGCGGGACAGACCAAGAAACTGCGAAGCAGTTTTTGCTCTGTCCCCAACTGACCAGGTCTCCCCGGCCGCCACCGGGTTTACCCCAGCAGCCCGCAGGGGCTTCTGCTATACTTGACCGAAATACTCAAGAACAAAAGAACTTCGCGATGAAGGGCGACTCCAACCTTTCGGTTCACCGATCGGACCCGGGTCGTGCAGGGCGGAGACGACGTCACCGCAGCCCCGGGGGTTCGGTGTCCTTTCCACGGTAAGCACTCAAGGAGCTTGCGATGCGTCTCACTACCAAAGGCCGCTTTGCGGTTACGGCCATGATCGATCTGGCACTGCGCCAGAACACCGGTCCGGTCACGCTGGCCGCGATCAGCCAACGGCAGCAGATTTCGCTGTCCTATCTGGAGCAGCTGTTCGGCAAGCTGCGCCGCCATGAACTGGTGGAGTCCACCCGCGGCCCCGGCGGCGGCTATTCGCTCGGCCGCAAGGCGGCTGACATCACGGTGGCCGACATCATCGTCTCGGTCGACGAGCCGATCGACGCCACCCAATGCGGCGGCAAGGAAAACTGCCTCGGCGAGGCCGGACGCTGCATGACGCACGAACTGTGGGCTTCGTTGAACCAGCGGATGGTCGAGTTCCTCGACTCCGTCACCTTGCAGAAGCTGGTCGACGACCAGATCGCCAAGGGCGTGCAGATCGAGAACAAGCCGGCCGTCAAGCGGGCGATCTCGGCCCAGCCGGTGGTCAAGCCGATCCGCGTCAATGCACCGAACTCGGTGTTCGCGCTGGGCAACGCCTTCGCCAAATCCTGATCCGGCGGCGCCTTCGGGCGCCTCGGTTGAAACACCACACACAACGATCAACCCCACGCCAGCCTGAGCCAGCCATGGACGTCACCCCCCATTTCCCCATCTACCTCGACTACGGCGCCACCACGCCAGTGGATCCGCGCGTCGTCGACGCCATGATTCCCTGGTTGCGCGAGCATTTCGGCAATCCGGCGTCGCGCAGCCACGCCTGGGGCTGGGAGGCCGAGGAGGCCGTCGAAAAGGCGCGTGGCGAGGTGGCCGACCTGATCGGTGCCGATCCGCGCGAGATCGTCTGGACTTCCGGCGCCACCGAGTCGAACAACCTCGCCCTGAAGGGCGCGGCGCATTTCTACAAGGGCAAGGGCAAGCACCTCATCACGGTCAAGACCGAGCACAAGGCGGTGCTCGACACGATGCGCGAACTCGAGCGCCAGGGCTTCGAAGTGACTTACCTGGACGTCCAGGAAGACGGACTGCTCGACCTCGAGGCGTTCAAGGCCGCGATCCGTCCCGACACCATCCTGGCGAGCGTGATGTTCGTCAACAACGAGATCGGCGTGATCCAGGACGTGGTCGCGCTGGGCAACATCTGCCGCGAGAAGGGCGTGATCTTCCACGTCGACGCGGCGCAGGCCACGGGCAAGGTCGAGATCGACGTCAAGACGCTGCCGATCGACCTCATGAGCCTGGCTTCGCACAAGACCTACGGCCCCAAGGGCATCGGCGCGCTGTACGTGCGGCGCAAGCCGCGCGTGCGGCTCGAGGCCCAGATGCACGGCGGCGGCCACGAGCGCGGCATGCGCTCGGGCACCCTGCCGACGCACCAGATCGTCGGCATGGGCGAGGCTTTCCGCCTGGCCAAGCTCGAGATGAAGGAAGACATCGCCAAGGCCACCGCGCTGCAGAAGCGGCTGCTCGACGGCCTGAAGGACGTCGAGCAGGTCTTCATCAACGGCAATCTCGAACACCGGGTGCCGCACAACCTGAACATCAGCTTCAACTACGTCGAAGGCGAGTCGCTGATCATGGGCATCAAGGGCCTGGCGGTGTCCAGCGGCTCGGCCTGCACGTCGGCCAGCCTGGAGCCCAGCTACGTGCTGCGTGCACTCGGCCGCAGCGACGAACTGGCCCACAGCAGCCTGCGCATGACCATCGGCCGTTTCACGACCGAAGAAGAAATCGACTACGCGATCTCGACCATCAGGCACAACGTCGCCAAGCTGCGCGAACTCAGCCCGCTGTGGGAGATGTTCAAGGACGGCATCGACATAAGCACGATCCAGTGGTCGGCTCACTGAAAATTCAAAGAGGTACCCCATGGCTTACTCATCCAAGGTCATTGACCACTACGAAAATCCCCGCAACGTCGGCTCCTTCGAAAAGGGCGACGACTCGGTCGGCACCGGCATGGTCGGCGCGCCGGCCTGCGGCGACGTCATGAAGCTGCAGATCAAGGTCAACCCCGAGACCGGCGTGATCGAAGACGCGCGCTTCAAGACCTACGGCTGCGGCTCGGCGATCGCCTCGTCCTCGCTCGTGACCGAGTGGGTCAAGGGCAAGACGCTCGACGAAGCGGCGGCGCTCAAGAATTCGCAGATCGCCGAAGAACTGGCGCTGCCGCCGGTCAAGATCCACTGCTCGATCCTGGCCGAAGACGCGATCAAGGCGGCTGTCAGCGACTACAAGGCCAAACACGGCGTCGCGGCCGCGGCGGCGGAATCCGTTCACTGACATGGCTGTGACCCTGACCGAATCGGCCGCGCGCCACGTCTCCCGCTACCTCGGCAAACGAGGCAAGGGCGTGGGCGTGCGGCTGGGCGTCAAGACCACCGGCTGCTCGGGCCTGGCCTACAAGCTCGAGTACGTGGACGAATTCGCGCCCGAAGACGTGGTGTTCGAAGACCATGGCATCAAGGTGCTGGTCGACCCGAAGAGCCTGGCCTATATCGACGGCACGCAGCTCGACTTCGTGCGCGAGGGCCTCAACGAGGGCTTCAAGTTCAACAACCCGAACGAACGCGACCGTTGCGGCTGCGGCGAGAGTTTTCGCATCTGAGCCCCCGCGTGCGATGCACTCAAGCCGCCCACAGCCATGTGTCGGCGGCTTTTTAACGAGATGAGCCTCCACGATCGGCACTTCGTGTCCTCTCTGCCCCCCGAGGGGGCGCAGGCTGGCCTTGGGGCGGCCCGGCGCCCAGCCTTATGAACCTAAACGACACCGATTTCGTGCTTTTCGCCGTTCCTGCCACGTTCGCGCAGGACCGCGGCGCGCTCGACGCCCGCTGGAAGGAACTGCAGCGCGAGGCCCATCCCGACCGCTTCGCGGCGCAGGGCGGCGCGGCGCAGCGGCTGGCGATGCAGTGGTCGGTGCGCATCAACGAGGCCTACCAGCGGCTCAAGAATCCGATCAAGCGGGCCACCTACCTGTGCCAGCTGAACGGCGCGCCGATCCAGGCCGAGACCAACACGGCGATGCCGGCCGCCTTCCTGATGCAGCAGATGGCGTGGCGCGAGGAGCTCGACGACGCCCAGGATGCGGCCGCGTTCGAGAAGCTGCGCGCGGAAGTCGAAGCGGCCCGCGCGCGCGCGCTGTCTTCTCTCGACTGGCTGATCGACGAGAAGGGCGACTACGCAGAAGCGGCACGCCAAGTGAGAGCCCTCATGTTCATCGAGCGCTTTGCCGAGGACATCGAGGCCAAGGTCGACCAATAGAGAAAATAGCGCGATGGCATTGCTCCAGATTTCAGAACCGGGCCAGGCGCCCGATCCGCACCAGCGTCGCATCGCGGTCGGCATCGACCTCGGCACCACCCATTCGCTCGTCGCGGCGGTCCGCAACGGCGTCGCCGAATGCCTGCCCGACGCCGAAGGCCGCGTGCTGCTGCCCTCCGCCGTGCGCTACCTCGACGCCGAGCGCCGGCAGATCGGCTTCGACGCGCTCGCGGCGCGGGCGAGCGATCCGTCCAACGTCATCACCTCGGTCAAGCGGCTGATGGGCCGCGGCCTGGCGGACATCGCCAACCGCGAGGCGATGGCCTATCACCTGGCGGGCGACGGCGGGATGGTCAAGGTCCAGACGGCGGCCGGCGAGAAGTCGCCGACCGAAGTCAGCGCCGAGATCCTGGCGACCCTGCGCTACCGGGCCGAGGACACCTTCGACGACGACCTCCATGGCGCCGTGATCACGGTGCCGGCCTACTTCGACGAAGGCCAGCGCCAGGCCACCAAGGATGCGGCGCAGCTCGCCGGCCTCCACGTCCTGCGGCTCATCAGCGAGCCGACCGCGGCTGCGATCGCCTACGGGCTGGACAATGCCAGCGAAGGCGTCTACGCCGTCTATGACCTCGGCGGCGGCACCTTCGACATCTCGATCCTGCGGCTCACGCAAGGCGTGTTCGAAGTCATCGCCACCGGCGGCGATTCGGCGCTGGGCGGCGACGACTACGACCATGCACTGGCCGGCCTCGTGCTGTCGCAGTGCGGCCTCGAGGCGCACAGCGACGCCGATCGGGCGGCCCTGCTGGTCGCCGCCCGGACCACCAAGGAGGCCCTCTCGGAGGCGCCATCCGCGCTTTTCGTTGCCCACTTGGCGGATGGCGACATCCGGGTCGACGTGTCGCGCGAGCAGTTCGAAGCTGCCACCGCCGCGCTGACCGCGCGCACCATCGCGGCCGTTCGGCGCGTGCTGCGCGATGCACGGCTGGCGCCCGGCGAACTGCAGGGCATCGTGCTGGTCGGCGGCGCCACGCGCATGCCGCAGGTCCGCCGTGCGGTGGCCGATTGCCTCGGCCGCGAGCCGCTGACCAACCTGGACCCGGACCAGGTCGTGGCGCTGGGCGCCGCGATCCAGGCCAACCAGCTGGCCGGCAACGGCGGCGCCGACGACCTGCTGCTGCTCGACGTGATTCCGCTTTCGCTCGGCATCGAGACCATGGGCGGCCTGGTCGAGCGGATCGTGCCGCGCAACCAGACCATCCCGACCGCGATGGCGCAGGACTTCACCACCTACAAGGACGGCCAGACGGCGCTGGCGCTGCACGTGGTGCAGGGCGAGCGCGACCTGGTCGCCGACTGCCGCAGCCTGGCGCGCTTCGAGCTGCGCGGCATCCCGCCGATGGCCGCCGGCGCGGCGCGCATCCGGGTCACCTTCACCGTCGATGCCGACGGCCTGCTCAGCGTGAGCGCGAAGGAGCAGGGCAGCGGCGTCGAGGCCAGCGTCGCGGTCAAGCCTTCCTACGGGCTGTCGGACGAACAGATCGCGGCGATGCTGAAAGACAGCTTCGCGACCGCGCAGCAGGACATGCAGGCCCGCGCGCTGGTCGAGGCACGCGTCGATGCCGACCGCATGCTGATGGCGACGCAGAGCGCGCTGGACGCCGACGCCTCGCTGCTGTCGGCCGAGGAGCACGCCGCGATCGAGCAGCTGATGGCCGCGCTGCGCAGTGCGCGCTCGGCCGACGATGCTGCCGTGGTCGAGGCCGCCACCAAGGCGCTGGCCGACGGCACCGAAGCCTTCGCGGCCGCTCGAATGAATGCCGGCATCGCGCGTGCGCTCTCCGGCCGACAGATCGAATCCCTCTAGAACATGCCCACGATCAAGATCCTTCCCCATTCCGAGTACTGCCCGCAAGGCGCCGAGATCACGGCGCCGGCCGGCACCTCGATCTGCGAGGCCATGCTGGAGAACCACATCAACATCGAGCATGCCTGCGAGATGAGCTGCGCCTGCACCACTTGCCACGTGATCGTCCGCAAGGGCATCGAGTCGCTGAACGAGGCGGAAGAGGGCGAAGAAGACCTGCTCGACCGCGCCTGGGGTCTGGAGCCGCAATCGCGCCTGAGCTGCCAGGCGATACTCGCCCAGACCGACTTGACGGTCGAGATCCCGAAGTACTCGATCAACCACGCCAAAGAAAACCACTGATGTCCAGGCTCATCGTTCTAGACACCGAGACCACCGGCCTGTCGGCCGAGAACGGCGACCGCATCATTGAACTGGGATGCGTGGAGCTGTTCAATCGCAAGCTGACCGGCAACGACCTGCACATCTACTTCAATCCCGAGCGCGAGAGCCACGAGGACGCGCTGAAGGTGCACGGCCTGACCACCGATTTCCTGCGCGACAAGCCGAAGTTCGCGACCTTGGCGCAGGATGTCGTCGACTACCTGCGCGATGCCGAGCTGATCATCCACAACGCGGCCTTCGACGTCGGCTTCCTCAACAAAGAACTCGAACTCGCCGGCCTGCCCCCGCTCGCCAGCTTCGTTGGCGAGGTGACCGACACGCTCGCCATGGCCAAGGCGGTCTACCCGGGCAAGCGCAACTCGCTCGATGCGCTGTGCGATCGCTTCGGGGTCGACCGGTCGAACCGCACCTTCCACGGCGCCAAGCTCGACGCCCAGCTGCTGGCCGACGTCTACATCAACCTCACACGCGGACAGGATGCGCTGCTGATCGACGTCGCGTCGAACGAGCCCGCGCACGGTGCGGTGGTGACGATCGACCTGAGCGCCTTCGAGCTGCCGGTGCTGGTCGCGACCGAGCATGAGCTCGCCGCGCACGAAGAGGTCTTGGTGCAACTCGACAAGTCCAGCAACGGCCGAACGCTTTTTCGCCAGACAGCCGAAAAAGCTGTGGCATAATCGCAGGCTTCGCATCGCACGGTGCGAAAGACATCCAGAAGGTATCCAAAAAGATACCTAAAGGTATGCGGCCAGATTCACTCTGACGCCGTGTACCGGGGGCGGTTAGCTCAGGGGTAGAGCACAGCATTCACACTGCTGGGGTCGGAGGTTCGAAGCCTCCACCGCCCACCAATCACTTTTTTCATCGTCGGCATCCCGCGCGCTAAGCTTGGCGTATGGACGAATTCGATTGCGCCGTCATCGGCGCCGGCGTGGTGGGTCTGGCCGTGGCGCGCGCGCTGGCCTTGCAGGGACGCGAGGTCATCGTGCTCGAATCCGAGGGCGCGATCGGCACCGGCACCAGTTCGCGCAACAGCGAGGTGATCCACGCCGGCATCTACTATCCCCAGGGCTCCCTGAAGGCGCAGTTGTGCGTCGAGGGCAAGCAGCGTCTGTACGCGTACGCCGAAGACCGCGGGCTTCCGCATCGGCGCTGCGGCAAGCTGATCGTCGCCACCAGCGAAGCGCAGGTCGGGCAGCTCGAGGCGATCGCCGCCAAGGCGCGCGCCAACGGCGTCGACGATCTCGTGCTGCTCTCGCGCACGCAGGCCAGGGCGATGGAGCCGGCGCTCGAATGCCTGGCGGCCCTCCATTCGCCGAGCACCGGCATCGTCGACAGCCACGCGCTGATGCTGAGCCTGCAGGGCGACCTCGAGCATGCCGGCGGCGTGCTGGCGCTGAAGTCCGGTGTCGTCGGCGCCGAGTGCGGCGGCGCCGGCATCGTGCTGAAGGCTTCCGACGGCACGGCCCTGCGCTGCAACAGCGTGGTCAATGCGGCCGGTCTGGCCGCGCCGCTGCTGGCCCGGCAGTTCGACGGCCTGCCTGCGGCCGCGGTGCCGGGAGCCTGGTTCGCCAAGGGCAGCTATTTCACGCTCGCCGGCCGGGCGCCGTTCAGCCGCCTGATCTATCCGGTGCCCGAGGCCGCGGGACTGGGCGTGCACCTGACCCTCGATCTCGGCGGCCAGGCCAAGTTCGGCCCGGACGTGCAGTGGGTGGCATCGCCCGACGACCTGGTGGTGGACCCGGCGCGCGGCGAGGGCTTCTATGCCGAGGTACGCAAGTACTGGCCGGCGCTGCCGGACGGCGCGCTGGTGCCGGGCTATGCCGGCATTCGGCCCAAGATATCCGGCCCCGGGGACGCCGCGGCCGACTTCATGATCCAGGGCCCGGCGGCGCACGGCGTGCCCGGGCTGGTCAACCTGTTCGGGATCGAGTCGCCGGGGCTCACCAGCAGCCTGGCGATCGGCCGCTTCGTCGGTGATCTGCTGTCGTAGAGCCGCGCGGGCATGTACCATGGAACGGCGTGCCGTTTTGTCGGCGCGGTGTCGCCGGCGCGGTGCCGGCGTGAATGAGGAGGACCTTTTTCGATGACTGCTTCCACCAACCTCGAAGCCGCGGCCAACGCCGTGGCCGAAGACATCGCCAGCGACGTGCGCGGCGTGCTCGCCAGCAAGGACCTCGATTCCGTGCCGCACATCAAGGCACTGCGCCAGCGCATCGACAGCAAGCTGGCGATCGCGCGGGAGCTGGCGGCCGAGAAGAGCCGCATCGCTGCGCAGAAGGCCCGTGAAGCCGCCAATACGGCCAATGCCTACGCGCATGACGAACCGTGGCAAATTGCCGGCGCCGCGCTGGCCGTGGGTGTGCTGGTGGGCCTGCTGCTTGGGCGCCGCTGATCAACGCCCCAGGGGCGCGGCGGAGTTCGGAGGATGAGCCTCAGCGCCTTGTTCGGAATCAAGTCCCGCCTGCGGCGCCTGCGCATCCTGGCCGGTGAAGGGGCGCTGGCCGCCAGTGATCGCGCCCAACTCCTGCGGCTGGCCTGGGACGAGGAGAAGCAGCGCCTGCGGCTGATGCTCGGCCTCGGGGTGGCGGTCGCCGGGCTGACCACCGTCGTCATCGCGTTGCTGTCGGTGGCGATCGTGGTGCATTTCTGGGACACGCCGTATCGCGCCACGGTGGCCTGGGTGCTGGCGCTGGCGTGGGGTGGGCTCTGGATCGCGGCCGTGCTGCTGCTCATGGGCACGCTGCGCAAGTCCTCGGCCCTCGATTCGGCGCGCCTGACCTTCGAACGCGATCTGGACTGGTTCCACCACCGCTTCGGTGCCGATCAGGACGAAGATGACGCGCAAGCGCTTTCGCTCACCAGCGAGCAGTTGCTGGCCCGTATCGAGCGCCAGCGCGAGCGCATCGCCACGCTCGAGGCGGCCGCCATCGGCGCCGGCGAAGCGCCGTGCCAGCCCGAAACCGCCTCGGCCGCGGCCCTGCGCATCGCGCGCGAACATCCGATCGCCACCGGGGTTGCGACCGCCACGGTGATCGCCGTGCTGGGTCCGCGTCGCCTGGTCCGATGGGCGACGGTGATCGCCCCGGTGCTCTGGCGGATGCGCGGCTGAAGCCTGGGCGGGCTCGATCTGTCCCGCGCGTCTCAGCCTTTGCTTGCGCGCAGGGCCTGGGCGGCCTGGCGCACCAGCGCCGGGCCGCGGTAGATGAGCCCGGTGTAGATCTGCACCAGGTCGGCGCCGGCCTCGACCTTGGCCAGGGCGTCCGCCGCGCTCAGCACGCCGCCTGCGCCGATGATCGGAAAGCCCTTGCCGAGCGTCGCGCGCAGTTGGCCGATCACCCGGTTGCTGGCTTCGCGCACGGGTGCACCCGACAGGCCGCCGGCTTCCTCGGCATGGGGCAGGCCCGCCACGGCGTCGCGTGCCAGCGTGGTGTTGGTGGCGATGACGCCGTCCATCCGGTGGCGCAGCAGCGTCGCGGCGATCACTTTGACCTGTGCCTCGTCGAGGTCGGGCGCGATCTTGACGAACAGCGGCACCCGCTTGCCCTGGCGTGCCGCCAGCGCTTCGCGCTTGTCGGCCACGGCACCGAGCAGGCCGTCGAGTGCCTCGTCGCTTTGCAGCGAGCGCAGGTTGGCGGTGTTGGGGCTCGAGATGTTGATCGCGACATAGTCGGCGTGCGGATAGACCCCATCGAGGCAGACCAGGTAGTCGTCGACCGCGCGCTCGATCGGGGTGGCGGCGTTCTTGCCGATGTTGAGCCCCAGCAGCATCGGCGGCCTCGATGTGTCGCGCCGGAAGCGGGCCCGCTGCACGTTGGCGATGAAGGCCTCGAGGCCTTCGTTGTTGAAGCCGAGACGGTTGATGAGCGCGTCGCGCTGCGGCAGGCGAAAGATCCGCGGCTTCGCATTGCCCGGCTGCGGCTTGGGCGTGACCGTCCCGACTTCGACGAAGCCGAAGCCCATGGCGCCGAAGGCGTCGATGCAGCGGGCGTTCTTGTCGAGGCCCGCCGCCAGGCCGACCCGGTTCGGGAACGACAGCCCCGCCAGGGTGATCCGATCGGCCACGCGCGGAGCCGCGTAGGCGCAGGCCAGCGGCGTGTTCTGGGTCCGCGCCAGCGCGTCCAGGGTCAGCTCGTGGGCCCGTTCGGCGTCGAATCCGAACAGGAAGGGGCGGGCAAGCGCGTAAAGAGAGGAGGGCAACGGCAGGAGCATCGGATAATTCTCGGCTTCAGACTTCAATCAGCCCAGGATTCTCCCCGATGACTTCCTCCGCACCCGCTCCGGTCCTGACGCAGGACGAACTCAAGGCACTGGTCGGCCGCGCCGCGCTGGACTACGTGCCCAAGGGCGAGATCATCGGCGTCGGCACCGGCTCGACCGTGAACAAGTTCATCGAGGCGCTGGCCGGCGTCAAGGACCAGATCCGGGGGGCGGTGTCGAGTTCGGTGGCCTCGACCGAGCGGCTGCGGGCCTTGGGCATCGAGGTGTTCGACAGCAATGCGGTCGACGAACTGGCGGTCTATATCGACGGGGCCGACGAGATCGATGGCCGCGGCTACATGATCAAGGGCGGCGGCGCCGCGCTCACGCGCGAGAAGATCGTGGCGGCGCAGTCGAAGCGCTTCGTCTGCATCGCCGATGCCTCCAAGCTGGTGAACACGCTGGGCGCCTTCCCGCTGCCGGTCGAAGTCATCCCGATGGCGGCCCGGCGCATCATGCGGCAGTTCTCGCGGCTGGGCGGCCTGGCGCAGGTGCGCGAGAAGGACGGCGCCCCGCTGGTGACCGACAACGGCCAGCACATCGTCGACGTGACCGGCCTGCGGATCACGGATCCGCTCGGCTTCGAGAACGAGGTGAACCGGTGGCCCGGCGTGGTCGAGGTCGGCGTGTTCGCCCACCAGCGTGCCAGCGTCTGCCTGCTGGCGACGCCCTCGGGCGTGCGCACGATGACCTTCGGCTGAGGGAACTCCAGAGGCTGCTAGAACCGGATTCCGGCCGGATTGCTCGGCGTCGGGCCGCTGGCCGCAGCCGGCAGGTCGGCCGCCGGCGAAGGCGCCGGTGCCGCGGCGGCCGGCGCGGGCTCTGCCGCGGGTTGCTGCGCCACCAGCGGCTGGGCCGGAGCATTGCGCCAGCCGGCCGGCAATTGCGAGCTCTTGGGATAGCCGGCCGCATCCAGGTACTGCGACCACTCGGCGTCACCGAAGCCCTTGAGCTGCTGCGATCCGATCGTCAGCAGCGGCAGCGAGCTCTGGCCGCTCAGTCGCTGGAGCGCCGCCACGTCCTCGTTGGACTTGACCGTGCGTTCGTCGAAAGGCACGCCGCGCGTGACCAGCAGCGAGCGGCCGGCGGCGCAAGGGCCGCAGTCCTCGCTGGCGTAGAGCGTGACCGGATAGCGCTGGACCACCTGCCGCAACTCGTAGGGCAGCCCGCCGCCCGCGCTCGCGACGCTGTTGCCGGCCCGGGCCGGCGCCGCCGGCGCGTTGGCACTCGGCGGCTGGTCGGAGAAAGTGACCTTGCCGTTCTTGTCGACGTTGCGGTAGACCGGCTGCGCCAGCGAAGCGCCGGCGACCAGCAGCAAGGTGAGGCCCGCGAAGGCAGTCTGGAGTTTCATTGGTGCTTTCCGGATTCCAATGTAACGAAGTATGTCAGGCTGGCTGCGCCTCGGCCATGCCCTGGTGTCGCAACAATGCATCGAGTTGGGGTTCGCGGCCCCGGAAAGCCTTGAAGGATTCCATCGCGCTGCGGCTGCCGCCGGCTTCGAGGATCGCCTCGCGGTACTTGCGCCCGGTTTCGACGCTCGGCTCGCCATTGGCGCCCGCGGTCTCTTCGAACGCGGCGTAGGCATCCGCGCTCAGCACTTCGGCCCACTTGTAGCTGTAGTAGCCGGCCGCGTAGCCGCCCGAGAAGATGTGGCTGAAGGTGTTCGGCGTGCGGCTGAATACCGGCGCCGGCATCACCGCGACTTCCTGGCGCACCTCGGCCAGCAGCGCCATCACGTCGCCCGGCTGGGCGGTGGCGGCGTCGTAGCGGGTGTGCAGCAGCATGTCGAAGAGCGAGAACTCGATCTGGCGCAGGGTCTGCAGGCCGCTCTGGAAGTTCTTCGCCGCGGTCATCTTGTCGAACAGGGGGCGCGGCAGCGGCGCGCCGGTGTCGACGTGCGAGGTCATGTGGGCGAGCACGTCCCATTCCCAGCAGAAGTTCTCCATGAACTGGCTCGGCAGCTCGACCGCGTCCCATTCGACGCCGCTGATGCCGGAGACGTCGCGTTCGTCGATGCGGGTCAGCATGTGGTGCAGGCCGTGGCCGAACTCGTGGAAGAGGGTGGTGACGTCGTCGTGCGTGAGCAGCGGCGGCTTGCCGTCGACGCCCTCGGCGAAGTTGCAGACCAGCTGGGCGACCGGCGTCTGCAGCCGGCCGGTGTCGGGGCGAAGCCAGCGGGCGCGGACGTCGTCCATCCAGGCGCCGCCGCGCTTGGCGGCGCGGGCCGAGGGATCGAGGTAGAACTGGCCGACCTTCTGGCCGGCGCGCTCGATGCGGTAGAACTCCACGCTGGGGTGCCAGACCGGCGCCGTGTCGCGCTGGATCGACACCTCGAACAGGGTCTCGACGATCTTGAACAGGCCGGCCATCACCTTGGGCGCCGTGAAGTACTGCTTGACCTCCTGCTCGCTGAAGGCGTAGCGCGCTTCCTTGAGCTTCTCGCCGACGTAGGTCCAGTCCCAGGGCTGGGGATCGGCGAGGCCCAGGTGCTCGGCGGCGAAGGCCCGCAGGTCGGCCAGGTCGCGCTCGCCGTAGGGCCGGGCCTTGGCCGCGAGGTCGCGCAGGAACTTGATCACCTGGTCGGCCGATTCGGCCATCTTCGGCACGATCGAGAGTTCGCCGAAGTTGGGGTAGCCGAGGAGCTTGGCTTCTTCCTGGCGCAGCGCGAGGATCTCGCGGATCAGCGCCGTGTTGTCGAAGGCCGGGTCGCCGAATTCGCTGGCCCGCGTGACGTAGGCGCGATAGAGCCGCTCGCGCAGCGCGCTGCTGCGGGCGAACTGCATCACCGGCAGGTAGCAGGGCATCTTGAGCGTGAGCTTGTAGCCATCCTTGCCTTCGGCCTCGGCGGCGGCGCGGGCGGCGCTGACGACGTCCTCGGGCACGCCATCGAGGTCTTCGAGGACGGCGTACCAGGCAAAGGCGTCGGTGGCGTCGAGCGCGTTCTCGCTGAACTTCTGGCTCAGTTCGGCCTGGCGTTCCTGGATCTCGGCAAAGCGGGCCTTGGCCTCGCCCTGCAGCTCGGCGCCGCCGAGCACGAAGTTGCGGATCGCGTTGCGGTGCGCCTGGCGCTGCTCGGGGTTCAGGGTAGCGGGGTCGATGGCCTTGTACTTGGCGTACAGCCGCTCGTCCGAACCCAGGCGGGTCCAGAAGGCGGTGACGCGCGGCATGGCCTCGTTGTAGGCCGCCCGCAGCTCGGGGGTGTCGGCCACGGCGTTGAGGTGGCCGACCGCGCCCCAGGCGCGGCTGAATCGCTCCGACGCCACGTCCAGCACCTTCGCAATGGCCGTCCACTCGGCCGGAAAGGCGGGCTCGGTCACCGCCTGCAAGGCCGACTCGGCGCCGGCGAGCAGGGCGTCGACCGCCGGTGCGACATGCTCCGGCTTGATCTGGTCGAACAGCGGGAGGTCGTTGAAGTCGAGGAGCGGATTGGTCATGGTCTGATTCAGATGGCGGACGGGGGGCGCGAGTTCAAGTGGCGCTGGCGGCGGCGGTGCGTTCTGCGGCCTCGATCGTGTTCACCAGCAGCATCGTGATGGTCATCGGGCCGACGCCGCCCGGCACTGGTGTGATCCAGCCGGCCACCTCGCGCACGCCGGCGAAATCGACGTCGCCGCAGAGCTTGCCTTCGTCGTTGCGGTTCATGCCGACGTCGATGACGACGGCGCCGGGCTTGACCATGTCGGCCGTGAGCACGTTGCGCTTCCCGACCGCCGCCACCACCAAGTCGGCCTGGCGGGTCATGGCGCCCAGGTCGGCAGTCGCGCTGTGGCAGATGGTGACGGTGGCGCTCTTGGCCAGCAGCATCAGGGCCATCGGCTTGCCGACGATGTTGCTGCGGCCGATGACCACCGCGTGCTTGCCGCGCAGCTCGTAGCCGATCGACTCGAGCATCTTCATGCAGCCGTAGGGGGTGCAGGGCCAGAAGCCGGGCGAGCCGGTCATGAGGGCGCCCGCGCTGGCGACGTGGAAGCCGTCGACATCCTTGGCCGGCGCGATCGCCTCGATCACCTTCTGGGCGTCGATGTGGGCCGGCAGGGGGAGCTGGACCAGGATGCCGTGGATGGCCGGGTCGTTGTTGAGGGCCTCGACCCGGGCCAGCAGGTCGGCTTCACTGAGCTCGGCCGGGTGCTTTTCGAGTACCGAGTGCAGGCCGTTGTCCTCGCAGGCCTTGACCTTGTTGCGCACGTAGACCTGGCTGGCCGGGTTTTCGCCGACCAGCACCACCGCCAGGCCGGGCACCACGCCGCGGGCCTTGAGCGCTGCGGCGCGGGTGGCAACCTCGGCGCGCAGCGTCTTGGAGAGCGCGTTGCCGTCAATCAGTTGGGCTGTCATTGCTTTTCGAACTTCAGAAATGGAAACGCCCGCTTGCGCAGGCGTGGAGTTGCAATCGGTGGCGGGAGGTCGCTAGGCCTTGGCGGGTGTGGCCGCCTGGCCGAGGGCGATCTTGAGCAGGTCGGCCACGGTGTTGGCGTTGAGCTTTTCCATGATGTTGGCGCGGTGCGCCTCCACCGTCTTGATGCTGATGCCGAGGTCGTCGGCGATCTGCTTGTTGAGGCGCCCGGCGACGATGCGCTCGAGCACTTGCGCCTCGCGGCCGGTCAGCTTGGACAGCAGGGCGTCGCGGCTGGCCGACTGCTGGTGCTGCGCGAAGGCGCCGCGGGCATGGTCGAGCATGCGCTCGACCAGGGCCACCAGCGCCTCGTCGTTGAAGGGCTTCTGGATGAAGTCCATCGCGCCCTTCTTCATCGAGTCGACCGCCATCGGCACGTCGCCGTGGCCGGTGATGACCACGATCGGCAGCGGCGAACGGCGCTCGATCAGGCGGTCTTGGAGCTCGATGCCGGACATGCCGCCCATGCGGATGTCGACGATCAGGCAGGCCACTTCGCGCGGGTCGTAGCGCGACAGGAAGGACTCGGCCGAATCGAAGCAGCGGACCCGGTAGTCCTTGCCCTCGAGCAGCCATTGCAACGAATCACGAACCGCTTCATCGTCGTCGACGACATAGACAGTGCCCTTCTTCGGAATCAAACTCATGCAGGTACTTTCGCCTCGTTGCTTGCTACGGAATCGATAGCGTCCAACACCGGTAACCAGAAGGAAAAACGGCATCCGACCACATCCGGCCCATTGTAGATGTTCTCGGCCTGCATCCGGCCACGGTGGGACTCGACGATGGTGCGGCAAAGGTTGAGGCCGATCCCCATGCCTTCCGGCTTGGTCGAGAAAAAGGCCTCGTAGAGCCGGTCCATGACTTCGGGCGCCAGGCCCATGCCGGTGTCCTGGACCGAAAACTCGACCGCCGGCTGGCCGTCGATGTTCTTGGGCAGCACCCGCAGCTCGACGCTGCGGCGCGCCAGCGGCCGGTTGGCCAGGTCGATCGACTCGGCGGCGTTCTTCAGCAGGTTGACCATCACCTGCTCGATCAGGATCGGGTCGACCCGCAGGATCGGCAGCCGCGCCGCCACGTAGTGGTTGAGCCGCACGTTGCGCCGGCGCAACTCGATGCCCGCCAGCTCGACCGCCTCGCTGACCATGGTCGAGACCTCGGCCGGCGTGCGGTTGGGCTCGCTGCGCTTCACGAAGGAGCGGATCCGCTGGATGATCTGGCCGGCGCGCTGGGCCTGCTTGGAGGTCTTCTCGAGCGCCGCCAGCAGGGCCTCCGAGTCGATCTGCTGGCCCTTGATGCGCGACACCATCCCGTTGCAGTAGTTGGTGATCGCGGTCAGCGGCTGGTTGAGTTCGTGCGCCACGCTGGAGGCCATCTCGCCCATCGTGATGAGGCGGCTGGCGGCATGGGCGCGGTCGGCCTGGGCCGCCGCCAGGTCCTCGGCGTCGCGCCGCGGCGTGATGTCGGTGGCGATCACCAGCTGCGCCAGCCGGCCGTCGACCCAGGTCAGGTAGCGCGAGCGCACTTCCAGCCACTTGCCCAGTTCGGGCACGAAGATCTCGTTGTTGGCCGGCTGGGCGGTTGTCAGCTGGTCGATCGGCAGGCCGGCGAAGGAGTCGACGTCGTCCATCTCCTCGTCGCGCGCCTGCGTGGCCGGCACGCCGGCCTGCGCCACCATGCCCAGGTGGCCGACGGTGTTCGAGCCGAACCAGAGCCGGTAGAGCTTGTTGGCGAACAGCAGCTCCTCGCTGCCGAGCGGCGCCACCGACACCGAGGCATCCAGCGCCTCGAGCACCGTCGTGAAGCGCTCGTACGAAGCCGACAGCTGCTCCCGGATCCGGGTCGGCTCGGTGATGTCGGTCATCGAGGTCATCCAGCCGGTCTGGTGGCCGCGGGCGTCGATCAGCGGCGACACATAGAGCCGTGCATTGAAGACGCTGCCGTTGCGGCGCTTGACCCGGACCTGGAAGCCGCCGGGCAGGGCGCGGCCGTGCAGCTCTTCCTCGAGCCGCTCGTTCATGACTTCGCGGTCGGACTCGAGCCAGTAGGGGAAGGGCGGCGTCTGGCCGACCAGCTCGTTCTCGCTCCAGCCGGTCATGGCGCAGAAGGCGGCGTTGACGTAGGTGATGCGGCCCTCGAGGTCGAGCACCCGCATGCCGGTCAGCATGGAGTTCTCCATGGCGCGGCGGAAATTGGTCTCGGCCACCAGCGCCTGCTGGGCCTGCAACCGGCGGCGGGTGTGGCGCCAGGTGCCGATCAGCATCCAGCTGGTGAGCACGCTGAGCGCCCCGACCAGCCAGAACAGGCCGTTGCCGACCACGCCCTGCGACGTCCGGTAGGCCTGCGCCCGCAGCAGCAGCGCGTTGCCGACCGGCGATACCGGGACTTCGTATTCGTTGGTGCGCACGGTCCAGGGCAGCAGCCGGGTGCCGGCGCCGCGCGGGCTGGCGACCGTGTTGCCGGCGATCAGCCCGCCCTTGGCGTCGAGCAGAGAGACCGCATAGCGGGCCGACACCTCGGAAGGCATGCCGTAGCGCAACAGGCCGTCGATCGAGAATTCGCCCATCAGCATGCCTGCGAACAGCCCCTGGTCGAACAGCGGGATGTAGAGCCCGAGCATCGGCGGCGGGTCGCCGCCGGCCAACGGCTGCGAGAACACCGGCTGGCGCAGTTCGCGCGCCAGCGCATAGTTGCTTTCGATGTCGCCCGGACGCAGCACATCGCCGACCGCATGCTGCAGCGCCGGGTGGACGCTCGGCGCCGCATAGTTGGCCTTGAAGCGCCGGCGGTCGTCGATCCAGCTGACCGACTGCAACTCGGGGAACTGGCTCACCAGCGACTCCGCCCGGCTGGTGAACTCGGCCGCGTCGATTTCGCGGTTGGAGGCGTCGCGGGCCAGCCGCATCAACTGCTCCTGCCGTTCGAGAAGGCGCAGCCGCACCCGCTGCTGGGCGTATTCCACGTCGCGCTTTACCGATTCCTGGACCCGCTCCACTTCCTCGGCCCGCAAGTACCAGAAGGCCGAGACGATGGCCGCGAGGAACAGCAGCACGGCGGCCAGCGGCGCGAGCATGGCGACCGCGTCCTGCAGTACCGGCGTCTGGCGGCGCCACCAGCGGCGCAGCCAGGACAGCGGCGACGCGGCATTGCGCGCGACGGCGATCGGAGAGGAAAGGGGCATCGTGCAAGTTTAGGTGATGCCCTGTGGCGGGAGAGGGGCGCAGTCCGAGTGCCGGGGACCCACGTGCGGGTGCTTTGTCCTGATGAATTTCACAATAAGAAATCGACAAGCACGATTTGAAATTTCAATAATTCTGTGCGAAACTCCCGCGCACTGCTGGATACGGCACTAAATTACGCCCACAACCCCTCACAAGGAGACAAGCATGTCGGCAAATCCCGAGAACCATTTCGGCTCGGCTGCAAACGACCTGGACGCGCAGGAAACGCGTGAATGGATGGACGCCTTGTCCGCCGTGATCGAGAGCGAGGGGCCCGATCGCGCGCACTTCCTCCTCGAGCAATTGCTCGAGCACGCACGCCAGAACAGCATCGACAAACCGTTCTCGGCCAATACCGCCTACGTCAACACGATCGAGACCGACCAGGAAGAGCGCTCGCCCGGCAATGCCGAGATCGAGGAGCGCTTGCGTTCCTACATGCGCTGGAACGCCATGGCGATGGTGGTCAAGGCCAACCGCCACCATCCGCCCGAAGGCGGCGACCTCGGCGGCCACATCGGCTCCTTCGCCTCGCTGGCCAGCATGTTCGGCGCCGGCTTCAACCACTTCTGGCACGCCGAGAGCGAGAACCACGGCGGCGACTGCCTCTACATCCAGGGCCACGTGTCGCCCGGCATCTATGCCCGCGCCTACCTCGAAGGCCGGCTGACCGAAGAACAACTGCTCAACTTCCGCCAGGAAGTCGACGGCAAGGGTCTGTCGAGCTATCCGCATCCCAAGCTGATGCCCGAGTTCTGGCAGTTCCCGACCGTCTCGATGGGCCTGGGCCCGCTGATGGCGATCTACCAGGCGCGCTTCCTCAAGTACCTGCATGCGCGCGGCATCGCCAACACCGAGAACCGCAAGGTCTGGGTGTTCTGCGGCGACGGTGAAATGGACGAGGTCGAATCGCTGGGCGCCATCGGCCTGGCAGCGCGCGAGAAGCTCGACAACCTGGTCTTCGTCATCAACTGCAACCTGCAGCGCCTGGACGGCCCGGTGCGCGGCAACGGCAAGATCATCCAGGAGCTCGAAGGCGAGTTCCGCGGCTCCGGCTGGAACGTCATCAAGCTGATCTGGGGCAGCGGCTGGGATCCACTGCTGGCGCGCGACAAGGAAGGTGCGCTGCGCAAGCTCATGATGGACACCAACGACGGCGACTACCAGTCGTTCAAGGCCAACGACGGCGCCTACGTGCGCAAGAATTTCTTCGGCCGCGATCCGCGCACCCTCGAGATGGTCGCCAAGATGAGCGACGACGACATCTGGAACCTGCGCCGCGGCGGCCACGACTCGCAGAAGGTCTATGCGGCCTTCGACGCCGCCGTCAAGCACCAGGGCCAACCGACCGTGCTGCTCGTGAAGACCGTCAAGGGCTTCGGCATGGGCAAGATCGGCGAGGGCAAGAACACGGTCCACCAGACCAAGAAGCTCGGTGACGAGGACATCAAGGCCTTCCGCGACCGCTTCAACATCCCGATCCCGGACAGCCAGATCGCCGACCTGCCGTTTTACAAGCCGGCCGACGACACGCCCGAGATGAAGTACCTGCACGAGCGCCGCAAGGCGCTGGGCGGCTACCTGCCGCACCGCCGCGTGAAGGCTGACGAGAGCTTCACGGTGCCGGCGCTGGAGACCTTCAAGGCGGTGCTCGAGCCGACCGCCGAAGGGCGCGAGATCTCGACCACGCAGGCCTACGTGCGCTTCCTGACGCAGCTGCTGCGCGACCAGGCGCTCGGACCGCGCGTGGTGCCGATCCTGGTCGACGAGGCCCGCACCTTCGGCATGGAAGGCCTGTTCCGCCAGATCGGCATCTACAACCCCGCGGGGCAGCAGTACACGCCGGTCGACAAGGACCAGGTCATGTACTACCGCGAGGACAAGGCCGGCCAGATCCTGCAGGAAGGCATCAACGAGGCCGGCGGCATGTCGAGCTGGATCGCGGCGGCCACCAGCTACAGCACCAACAACCGCATCATGGTGCCGTTCTATGTCTACTACTCGATGTTCGGCTTCCAGCGCATCGGCGACCTGGCCTGGGCGGCCGGCGACATGCAGGCACGCGGATTCCTGCTCGGCGGCACCTCGGGGCGCACCACGCTGAACGGCGAAGGCCTGCAGCACGAGGACGGCCACAGCCACATCCTGGCCAACACGATCCCGAACTGCGTCAGCTACGACCCGACCTTCGCCCACGAAGTCGGCGTGATCCTGCACCACGGCCTGAAGCGCATGGTCGAGAAGCAGGACAACGTCTACTACTACATCACGCTGCTCAACGAGAACTACCCGATGCCCGGCCTGCAGCCCGGCACCGAGGAGCAGATCATCAAGGGCATGTACCTGTGCAAGCAGGCGCCCGCGCTCAAGGCCAAGTCGCCGTCGGTCCAGCTGCTGGGCAGCGGCACGATCCTGCGCGAGAGCTTCGCGGCCCAGGAACTGCTCGAGAAGGACTGGGGCGTTTCGGCCGCGGTCTGGAGCTGCCCGAGCTTCAACGAGCTGACCCGCGACGGCCAGGAAGCCGACCGCTGGAACCTGCTGCATCCGACCGAGAAGCCGCGCATGTCCTTCGTCGAGCAGCAGCTGTCGGCAAGCACCGGTCCGGTGGTCGCTTCGACCGACTACATGAAGGCCTATGCCGAGCAGATCCGCCCCTTCATCCCGAAGGGCCGCAACTACAAGGTGCTCGGCACCGACGGCTTCGGCCGCAGCGACTTCCGCAACAAGCTGCGCGAGCACTTCGAGGTCAACCGCCACTTCATCGTGGTGGCGGCACTGAAGGCGCTGGCCGAAGACGGTGCGGTGCCGGCGCAAAAGGTGGCAGACGCAATCAAGAAGTACGGCATCAACGCCGAGAAGATCAACCCGCTCTACGCATAAAACCAATCAACGGCGCCCGAAGGGCGGGAGACACGACATGGCAACAGTGGAAATCAAGGTGCCGGACATCGGCGACTTCGACGAGGTCGCGGTGATCGAGGTGCTGGTGAAGGTCGGCGACACGGTGAAGGCCGAGCAGTCGCTCATCACCGTGGAGTCGGACAAGGCCTCGATGGAGATTCCGTCGAGCCAGGCCGGCGTGGTCAAGGAACTCAAGGTCGAGGTCGGCAGCAAGGTCAAGGAAGGCTCGGTGGTGCTGGTGCTCGAAGGCGAGGGCGCGGCCGCGCCGGCGGCCTCGGCGCCCGCGGCAGCTGCTCCCGCGCCTGCCGCGGCGGCAGCACCGGCACCTGCGGCCGCTGCCCCTGCGCCGGCCGCGGCGGCGGGCCCGATCGACATCAAGGTGCCCGACATCGGCGACTTCAAGGACGTCGCGGTGATCGAGGTGCTGGTCAAGCCCGGCGACACGATCAAGGCCGAGCAATCCCTGATCACGGTCGAGTCCGACAAGGCCTCGATGGAGATCCCGTCGTCGGCGGCTGGCGTGCTCAAGGAACTCAAGGTCAAGGTCGGCGACACGGTCAACATCGGCGACCTGATCGCGGTGATCGAAGGCACCGCGGGCGCCGCGGCGCCCGCGGCTGCGGCACCGGCACCGGCACAGGCCGCTGCGGCAGCGGCACCGGCCAGCGCGTCGGCACCGGCTCCGGCGGCGTCCGCACCGGCCGCCGCCCCGCCCGCGCACGACCCGACGGTTGCGCCCAGCGGCAAGATGCCGCACGCCTCGCCCTCGGTGCGCAAGTTCGCGCGCGAACTCGGCGTGCCGCTCGAGGAAGTCAAGGGCAGCGGGCCGAAGGGCCGCATCACCCAGGAAGACGTGCAGAGCTTCACCCGCTCGGTGATGAGCGGCGCGGCCAGCACCAAGGCCGCCGGCGCCAAGGCGCCCGCGGGCGGCGGCGGCGAGGCGCTCGGCCTGATCCCGTGGCCGAAGGTCGACTTCACCAAGTTCGGCACGGTCGAGCGCAAGGACCTGTCGCGCATCAAGAAGCTCAGCGGCGCCAACCTGCACCGCAACTGGGTGATGATTCCGCACGTCACCAACAATGACGAGGCCGACATCACCGAGCTGGAGGCCTTCCGGGTCGCGACCAACAAGGAGAACGAGAAGTCGGGCGTCAAGGTGACGATGCTGGCCTTCGTGATCAAGGCCATGGTCTCGGCACTGAAGAAGTTCCCCGACTTCAACACCAGCCTGGATGGCGACCAGCTGGTCTATAAGCAGTACTACAACATCGGCTTCGCGGCGGACACGCCGAACGGGCTGGTGGTGCCGGTGCTCAAGGACGCCGACAAGAAGGGCGTGCTGCAGATCAGCCAGGAAATGGGCGATCTGGCCAAGAAGGCGCGCGACGGCAAGCTCGGTTCGGCCGACATGCAAGGCGGCTGCATCTCGATCAGCTCGCTGGGCGGCATTGGCGGCACGCACTTCACGCCGATCATCAACGCGCCCGAGGTCGCGATCCTGGGCCTGTCGAAGGGCCAGATGAAGCCGGTGTGGGACGGCAAGCAGTTCGTGCCGCGCCTGACGCTGCCGCTGTCGCTGTCCTATGACCACCGCGTCATCGACGGTGCTGCGGCGGCGCGATTCAACGCCTACCTGGGCCAGGTGCTCGCGGACTTCAGACGCGTTCTCCTATGACCACGGTGGTGGCCGTCCGCAAGGGCGGCCAGGTCGTGATGGCGGCGGATTCGCTCGTGACCTTCGGCGACACGCGCCTGTCGCACCGCGCCGAAGCCAACCAGAAGCTGTTCATGGTGAACGATGCGGGCGGGCAGAGCATCTTCGCGGTGGCCGGCGCGGCGGCGCACTTTCTGGTGCTCCAGCATGCGCTGGCGGCGCAGCCCCCCGAGGCGCTGCGCTTCGGCAGCAAGGACGAGATCTTTCGCACCTTCACGCTGCTGCACCCGGTGCTCAAGGACTCGTTCTTCCTGCAGGCCAAGGAAGACGAGCACGAGCCCTACGAGTCGAGCCAGTTCACGATGCTGCTGGCCAATGCCAGCGGCATCTACGGCATCTACAGCTACCGCGAGGTGTTCGAGTTCAAGCAGTTCTGGAGCATCGGCTCGGGACGCAGCTTCGCACTCGGCGCCATGCACGCGGTCTACGACAAGGCGCGTTCGGCGCGCGATGTCGCCGAGGCCGGCGTTGCGGCGGCCTGCGAATTCGATCGCAATTCGGCCGGTCCGGTCGACGTTCTCACACTCAAACTGAAGGTGTCCAAATGAGCGAAGTACAAGTCAAGGTGCCGGACATCGGCGATTTCGATGAAGTCGCGGTGATCGAGGTGCTGGTGAAGGCCGGCGACACGGTGAAGGCCGAGCAGTCGCTGATCACGGTGGAGTCGGACAAGGCCTCGATGGAGATTCCGTCGTCCGCGGCCGGCGTGGTCAAGTCGGTGGCCGTGAAGGTCGGCGACAAGGTCAAGGAGGGCTCGGTGGTGCTGACGCTGGAGGCGGCCGAAGGCGCCGCCGCGGCGCCTGCGCCGGCACCGGCGGCAGCAGCCCCTGCCGCAAGCCAGGCGTCGGCACCGAAGCCGGCCCCGGCTGCGGCGACCCCCGCGCCTGCCGCCGCATCGAGCTACACCGGTTCGGTCGACCACGACTGCGATCTGCTGGTGCTCGGCGCCGGCCCGGGCGGCTATTCGGCCGCCTTCCGCGCCGCCGATCTCGGCCTCAAGGTGATCCTGGTCGAGCGCTACGCGACGCTCGGCGGCGTCTGCCTCAATGTCGGCTGCATCCCGTCGAAGGCGCTGCTGCACGTCGCCGCGGTGATCGACGAGGTCAAGCACTTCGCCGACCTCGGCGTCAGCTACGGCGAACCGAAGATCGACCGCGCCAAGCTGCTCGGGCGCAAGAACAAGGTGGTGGGCAAGCTCACCGGCGGCCTGGCGGCGATGGCCAAGATGCGCAAGGTCACGACGGTGCGCGGCATCGGCGAGTTCATCGATCCCTTCCATGTCAAGGTGCAGGAAACCAGCGGCGACGGCCAGGCCACCACCGGCAAGGCGCAGACGGTCAAGTTCCGGCACTGCGTGATCGCGGCCGGTTCGCAGGCCGTGCACCTGCCCTTCATGCCGAAGGACCCGCGCGTGGTCGACTCCACCGGCGCGCTCGAACTCGGCATCGAGCCCAAGCGCATGCTGATCCTCGGCGGCGGCATCATCGGGCTCGAGATGGGCTCGGTCTATTCGACCCTGGGCGCGCGGCTCGACGTGGTCGAGATGCTCGACGGGCTGATGCAGGGCGCCGACCGCGATTTGGTCAAGGTCTGGCAGAAGCTCAACGCGCCGCGCTTCGACAACATCATGCTGAAGACCAAGACCGTGGGCGCCGAAGCCACCAAGGATGGCATCCGCGTGACGTTCGAGGGCGAGCAGGCGCCGAAGGAGCCGCAGTTGTACGACCTGGTGCTGCAGGCCGTGGGCCGCAGCCCCAACGGCAAGAAGATCGGCGCCGAGAAGGCCGGTGTCGCGGTCAGCGACCGCGGCTTCATCCCGGTCGACATCCAGATGAGGACCAACGTGCCCCATATCTTCGCGGTCGGCGACATCGTCGGCCAGCCAATGCTGGAGCACAAGGCGGTGCACGAGGCGCACGTGGCGGCCGAGGTGATCGCCGGCGAGCAGAAGGGCGACAAGGAACTGGCGAGCGCGGCTTTCAATGCCCGCGTGATCCCGAGCGTGGCCTACACCGACCCCGAAGTGGCCTGGGTCGGCCTGACCGAAGACCAGGCCAAGGCCGAAGGCGTGAAGATCGAGAAGGGCCTGTTCCCCTGGACCGCCTCGGGCCGGGCGATCGCCAACGGCCGCGACGAGGGCTTCACCAAGCTGCTGTTCGATGCCGAGTCGCACCGCATCGTCGGCGGCGGCATCGTCGGCACCCACGCTGGCGACATGATCGGCGAAATCGCGCTGGCGATCGAGATGGGCGCGGACGCCTACGACATCGGCAAGACTATCCATCCGCATCCGACGCTGGGCGAGAGCATCGGGCTGGCGGCGGAGGCGGTCCATGGCCACTGCACCGACCTGCCGCCGGTGAAGCGCTGAGCGGCGGCTTGCCGCCCCATGAAAAAATCCCGCCTGGCGCGGGATTTTTTTCGTCCGGAGCAGGGCGGTATCAGTCGCCCGAGGCCTTGACCTCGTCCTGCGCCGCGGCGACCCGGCGGGCGCCGCTGAAACGGCGCTGCCAGTAGCTGCCGCTCATGTCTTCGACCCGCACTTGCGCGCCGGGCTTGGGGGAATGGATGAACTTGCCCTCGCCGACATAGATCCCGACGTGGCTGAAGGCGCGGCGCATGGTGTTGAAGAACACCAGGTCGCCGGGCTTGAGCTCGCTGCGGTCGATCTTCTGGGTGGCGGCGGCCTGTTCTTCGGCCCGGCGCGGCAGCAGGTGGCCGACCGTCTGGGTGTACATGGCGCGGACGAAGCCGCTGCAGTCGAAACCGGTCTCGGCCGTGTTGCCGCCGCGGCGGTAGGGGACGCCCAGGAAGCCGATGGCGGTCACCACGAGGTCGGAGGTGCGATCGGCGACCGTCTGGCGAACCTGGTGGAATTGGCCCAGCAGGGTCTTCTCGGCGACCGGGGTGCCCGTCTGCGGGTCGGTGGTCGGATCCAGCTGCGGCGCGGCGTGTGCGTGGAGGGCGAGCAGCAGGCTGGCGGTGAGGAGAAAAAGTCGCATGGCGCGTAGGATATGGACGACACCTTGGGGTGTCAATTTCATGCGGATTCGGGATTCTGCACGTAAACAGTTGTCGGAGAAAGGATTTTTTCCATTTCTCACATACCCAAATGTAAAAGTCAACGTTATGGGCCATAAGTTCTTTGCTGGATGTAATGCAAAAGATTTGCAATTCGGGTTGAAATGGCACCGGCCCGGAAATCCGCCGACGCCAAGGAAAACATGAAATCGTTGCTGCTTTCGCGGGTTCGCCAAGGGCTCGCCCGTTTCCTTTTCGCGTCCCTGGCGACCCTCGGCGTGGCGCAGGCGGCACCGCGGCCGGAGATCGTCGCGGCCGGGTTCGAGAACCCCTGGGGCGTCGCCTTTCTTCCGGACGGGCGCTTTCTGGTCACCGAGCGGCCCGGGCGGCTGCGGGTGGTGGCGGCAGACGGCCAACTCGGCGCACCGCTGGCCGGGCTGCCACCGATCGCGGCGGGCGGGCAGGGGGGGCTGCTCGACGTGCTGGCCGATTCCGCCTTCGACCGGAACCGCACGCTGTACTTCTGCTTTTCCGAACCCGAGGCGGGCGGCCCGGCCAACGGCACCGCGCTGGCGCGCGCCCGGCTGTCCGCCGACGCCAGCCGCCTCGAGGAAGTCAGGGTGATATTCAGCCAGCGGCCCAAGGTGGTCAGCCGCAACCATTTCGGCTGCCGCATCGTCGAGGCCGCGGACGAAACGCTGTTCCTGACCCTGGGCGAGCGTTTCAGCCGCAAGGAAGACGCGCAGAAACTCGACAACCACCTGGGCAAGATCGTGCGTATCGGCAAGGATGGTTCGGTGCCCAGGGACAATCCCTTCGTCGGCCAGGCCGGCGCGCTGCCCGAGATCTGGAGTTATGGCCACCGCAATGGCCAGGGCGCGACGCTGGGGCCCGATGGCAAGCTGTGGATGCACGAGCATGGACCGCAGGGCGGCGACGAGATCAACGTCCCGCAGGCCGGCCGCAACTACGGCTGGCCGGTGATCACCTACGGCGAGAACTACGGCGGCGGCAAGATCGGCGACGGCATCACTCAGAAGGAGGGCATGGAGCAGCCGCTGCACTACTGGGTGCCCTCGATCGCCCCGTCGGGCATGGCCTTCCTGACCAGCGACCGCTACGGCGCGACCTGGAAGGGCAACCTCTTCGTGGGCTCGCTCAAGTTCGGCTACCTGGACCGGATCGTCCTCAAGGACGGCAAGGTCGCGTCCGAGCAGAAGCTGCTCGAAGACGGCAAGGCGCGCATCCGCGACGTCAAGCAGGGGCCGGACGGCCTGCTCTATATCCTGACCGACGAGTCGAACGGCAAGCTGATCCGGCTGCGGCCCGACTGAAGCACGTTCCGCCGCCGCAGCACGCGCGGGCCGGAAGTCCCCGTGCATCGGTGGTACGGTCCGGGATCACACCGTATTTCGCGAAAGACTCCCATGCTGCTCGATGCCTCCCAATCCCAACTGGTCCTGGTCGACTACCAGGCGCGCCTGATGCCGGCCATTTTCGAGGCCGAGGCCGTCGCGAAGAACGCGGTCCGGCTGGGAGAAATGGCCCGGCTGGTGGAGGTCCCGATCTGGGGCACCGAGCAGAATCCGTCCAAGCTCGGCGAGAACCTGCCTGAGATCCGCGCGCTGTGCCAGCGCACGCTGGCCAAGATGCACTTCAGCGGCGCCGAGGAGGGCCTGGGCGAATGGCTGCGCGTGCCCGTGAAAGCGCCGCAAGGCAACGCCCGCAGCCTTCCCAAGCACTTGCAGAAGCCCGCCGCGGCCGAGGAGCGCAACACCATCGTGATCGCCGGCTGCGAGGCCCACGTCTGCCTGCTGCAGACGGCGCTCGACCTGCTCGAGGACGAGTTCGAGGTCTGGGTCGTGACCGATGCGTGCAGTTCGCGCACCGAGCGCAACCGCGACGCCGCCTTCGACCGGCTGGCCGGCGCGGGTGCCGAACTCGTGACCACCGAGATGGTCGGCTTCGAATGGCTGCGCACGGCCGAGCATCCGCGGTTCAGGGAACTGCAGGCCCTGATTCGCTGACGGCCGGACCCTCGAGACGCGGGGCGCTTCAGGGCGGGGCGCCGCGACGGGGCCGCCGGAGCCGCTTCAGATAGGCGTCGCGGACGATCAGGGCCATGGTCTCCACCGGCGTGAACACCAACGAGGCGCTGCCGAGCACGGCCGAGGCGAAGTCGCCGAGCTGGAACACGGCCGGCCCGCCGTCAGGGGTCAGGAAATGGCTGATGACCAGGGCGTGCCAGAGGAACAGCAAGAAATTGGCCGCCAGCACGGTCTTCAGCAGCCGGCTGCTGAACATGGTCAGGCAGATGCCGGCCTGCACGGTGGCGGCCGCCAGCAGCGCCATGCCGAGCGGGTAGCCCGCCGCGTAGCCTTGCAGCGCGGCGGCGGCCAGCAGCAGGGAGATGGCCGCCAGCAGTGCCGACTTGCGGCGTACCGAAACGATGGCGGCGGAGCGATGGGGAGTCACTGGCCCCAGTCTGGACGAGGCGCGCGCGGAAGTGAATCCGCCATATGGGGGATGGGGATGGCTCGCGACCGGGCCTCAGTGGGCAAAGGCGAGCGGCTCGAAGTCGCGCCCTTCGGCTTGCGCGATCAGCCGCGCCGTGGCGTGGGCGGCCATCTCCAGGCGCCGGACGTCGCGCTCGTCCAGATGGGGGCAGGCCGCGAAACTGAAGCCGCACAACATGCCGTACAGCGTGCCGTCCGACAGGCGCACCGGCACACCGATATGGGCGCCCAGCGCTTCGTAGTAGAGGGGAAGTCCGTAGTCCGAACGGACACTTGCGACGTCCGGCGTCAGGCACGGCATGCGGCCGTCGACGATGCGCTGGCAGATGGTTTCGTCGAGGGGATGGCCCTCGCCCTGCTTGATGACGGCGTCTTCGGTGCGCGAGGCGATGTGGCGGAACACCCGGGCGCCGTCGACGAACTCGCCGATGAAGACCACCTCCAGCTTGAGCTGCTCGCGCACCACACGCAACAGGCTGCCGATCGAGACCTCGATCAGGCCGCTGGCGCGCAGGTCGGCGTCGGCCGTCACAGCGGTGAGCCGCGTCGCCCAGTCGTCCGCAGGGTCGGGGCTCGTGTCGAGAATCGTTTTCATGGAGTGCCGATTCTGCCGCCAGAGTGAAAAAAGCCGAACTCGTTCATTTGTCCTGGAGGCGTCGATAGGCGCTGAAGTGCCGGATCGCCTTCTTTTCGTCTCCCAGGTGGTCGTGCAGGCGCGCCGCATTGAAGTGAGCGTCGCCCAGGCCCGGGTCGAGCGTGAGGCAGCGGTCGTAGGCCATCAGGGCCTCGCGGTAGCGCTCCAGGTCTTCCAGCGCCACCGCGCGGTTGAAATGCAGCAGGGCGACCTCGGGGCGCTGGGCGAGCGCCTCGTCGTAGAGCGCCACGGCCTCCGCATGGCGGCCCGATTCGCAGAGCAGGGCGCCGAGATTCAGGTAGGCGTCGGCATACGCCGGCGCGCCCTCGAGCAGGCGGCGGTAGGCGCGCTCGGCCGCTGCCGGGTCGCTCGCCTCCAGGGCCTCGGCTTGCGCGAACAGCGTCTCGGGCGACGACTGGACCAGCGCCGGCGCCTCGGCCGGGCCGCGCTCGACGAAGGCCACGGTGCCGCTCATCGCCGCGACATCGAAATCCATCAGCAACTGGCCCGACTCGGCCGCCCACCGGCTGCCCCGCTCGTGCACGGCGACCTCGCTGCCGACGGCGGTGATCCGCAGTCCGCTCAGCGGCAGTTCGGCTGGCAGCGTGCCCTTGAGCCGCTGCAGCGCGCGCACGATCTTGCGCGTCGGGATGTCGGCCAGTTGCAGCTTGTGGGCGGTGCGCAACAGGACGACGTCTCGAAACGAGAAGCGGTATTCGTTGCGCGGTCCGCGCGATGGGCTGACGAAGCCATGGGCGATGAGTCTGGCGACCGCGCTGCGCGACAGGCCCAGCATCTCCTGGATGCCGCGCAGGGTATGGGGCGCCGGCGGCGGCGAAGGCTTCACTTTCTCGATCGCGCGCGCGCCGGGGCCGGGGCCTCGGCCTCGGGCGCCTTGGCGCTGGCCCGCTTCACGCCCTTGCGCTCCTTCGAGGCCAGCGGCGTGACCTTGTCGGCGGGCGCCCGCGCGGCGCGCTGGCCGGCTGTGCCGCCGCGGGCCAGGCTGGCACGCAGCATTTCGGTGAGGTCGATGATCTGGCCGCCCGCGTCGGCGTCGCGCGCCTCGGCCGCGACCACCTGCTTGCCGGCGATCTTGGCATCGATGGCGGCCAGGATGCGCTGCTTTTCCTCGTCGACGAACTGGGTCGGGTCGTAGCTGTCCTCGGCGATCTGGTCGATCAGCTGGAGCGCGAGCTTCACCTCCGCGTCCGAGGGCTGGACCTGCTCGATATCGAGTTCCTTCAGCGAGCGGACCTCGTCGGCGTAGAGCAGCTGCTGCAGCACCAGGCCGTCTTCGGCGGCGCGCACCTGGACCACGTACTGCTTGCCCTTCCAGGCCCATTTCGCGAGTGCGCAGCGGCCGCTTTCCTGCATGGCGGCGCGCAGCAGCGAATAGGATTTGCCGCCGCGCTTGTCGGGGGCGAGGTAGTAGGCCTTGTCGTAGTAGATCGGGTCGACCGCCTTCTCGGGAATGAAGCTCACGATGTCGATCGCGTGGCTGGCGCTTTCCTCGACCGCCTTGAGTTCATCAGGCGTGAAAAGCACATAGCGATCCTTCTCGAATTCGTAGCCCTTGACCATCTCGGACCGCGGAACGACGGTGGCCGGGTCTTTTTCGGACACGTACTGTTGCTTGACGCGGGAGCCGTCGCGAGTGAGGAGGTTGAACTTCACCGTGCTGCTGCTCTCGGTCGCGGAATACAGCTTGACCGGAATGGAGACCAGACCGAAACCCAGGGACAGGGAAGCGATCGAACGAGCTGCCATGCGGACCTCCAAGGACGGTGCGGCGCACCCAGGATGCGCAGGATGCCACTTTACGGTGGCTTCGAACAGGGGCGGGAGCCCCCGGCTGCACCCGTCATTGCTTGCCGAGATGCACCGCGACCTGCTCGACCCGGGGGCCGACGTCCGCCACCGCCTGGCGCAGCGCATGCTCGCTCACGCCGAGCCGTTCGCACCAGTATTGGATCTCGCCCGCCTGAGTGACGTCGATGGGGTCGTGGGCTTCGTCGGACATGGCAGTGTTCTCCATTCGGTAGGCGGCCATCGTGGCCGTCGGCTCGGCGCCGGCATGGCGGAAAATCCTGCGTCTTCGTGCAGGACGATGCCGATGTCCGGGCACTCCATGGCCTTGAACAGTGCCCCCGGCACCGTCATATGCGCGTCGTGGCACAATGCGAGAGTACTCAGGCCCTTCCCCAGCCACAGTCGCATCCGCCAACCGGTCCAGCCGTGTCGCGGAAGGTTTCTTAACCAGCTAGTGCTTCCTTCAGGGAAGCGAAGGTCAGCGGAATATGAGCGATTCCTCGTCGACGGGTTCTTCCGTCTACAGCGCCTACCAAGGCAACACCTACCTCTTCGGCGGCAATGCGCCCTATGTCGAAGAGATGTACGAAAACTACCTCTCCAATCCCGGCAGCGTGCCCGACAACTGGCGCTCGTATTTCGATGCGCTCCAGAACGTGCCCGCCACCGACGGCAGCAATGCCAAGGACGTGCCCCACCTGCCGGTGGTCAACGCCTTCGCCGAGCGTGCCAAGCAGGGCACCACCAAGGTGGTGGTGGCCAGCGGCGCCGACTCCGAGCTGGGCCGCAAGCGCACCGCGGTCCAGCAGCTGATCGCCGCCTACCGCAACGTCGGCGCCCGCTGGGCCGACCTCGACCCGCTCAAGCGCACCGAGCGTCCGGCCATTCCCGAACTCGAGCCTTCGTTCTACGGCTTCGCCGACGCTGACCTCGAAACGGTGTTCAACACCAGCAACACCTTCTTCGGCAAGGAGACGATGTCGCTGCGCGACCTGCTGAACGCACTGCGCGAGACCTACTGCGGCACCATCGGCGCCGAGTACATGTACATGACCGACCAGGGCCAGAAGCGCTGGTGGCAGCAGAAGCTCGAAAGCGCCCGCACCAACCCGCAGCTGGGTGCCGAGCAGAAGAAGCGCGTGCTCGAGCGGCTCACCGCCGCCGAAGGTCTCGAGCGCTTCCTGCACACCAAGTACGTCGGCCAGAAGCGCTTCTCGCTCGAAGGCGGCGAGAGCTTCATCGTCGCGATGGACGAGTTGATCAACCAGGCCGGCATCAAGGGCGTCCAGGAGATCGTGATCGGCATGGCCCACCGCGGCCGCCTCAACGTGCTCGTCAATTCGCTCGGCAAGCTGCCGGCCGACCTGTTCGCAGAGTTCGACCACACGGCGCCCGAAGACCTGCCCAGCGGCGACGTCAAGTACCACCAGGGCTTCAGTTCCGACGTGACCACGGGCGGCGGCCCGGTCCACCTGAGCCTGGCTTTCAACCCCTCGCACCTCGAGATCGTGAACCCGGTGGTCGAAGGCTCGGTGCGCGCGCGCATGGACCGCCGCGCCGACCCGCTCGGCAAGCAGGTGCTGCCGGTGATCGTGCACGGCGACGCCGCCTTCGCGGGCCAGGGCGTCGTGATGGAAACGCTGGCGCTGGCCGAAACCCGCGGCTACTCCACGGGCGGCACGGTCCACATCGTGATCAACAACCAGATCGGCTTCACCACCAGCGACCCGCGCGACAGCCGCTCGACGCTGTATTGCACCGACATCGTCAAGATGATCGAGGCGCCGGTGCTGCACGTGAACGGCGACGACCCCGAAGCCGTGGTGCTGGCCACCCAGCTCGCCCTCGAGTTCCGCATGGAATTCCAGAAGGACGTGGTGGTCGACATCATCTGCTTCCGCAAGCTCGGCCACAACGAGCAGGACACGCCGGCGCTGACGCAGCCGCTGATGTACAAGAAGATCGCCCAGCACCCCGGCACGCGCAAGCTGTACGCCGACAAGCTAGCGGCCCAGGGCCTCGGCGCCACGCTCGGCGACGACATGGTCAAGGCCCAGCGCGCCGCCTTCGACGCCGGCAAGAACACCTCCGACCCGGTGCTGACCAACTTCAAGAGCAAGTACGCGGTCGACTGGAGCCCCTTCCTCAACAAGAAGTGGACCGACGCCGGCGACACCGCGATCCCGACCGCCGAATGGAAGCGTCTGGCCGAACGCATCACGAAGGCGCCCGAAGGCTTCACGGTGCATCCGCTGGTCAAGAAGGTGCTCGACGACCGCGCCGCGATGGGCCGCGGCGACGCCAATGTCGACTGGGGCATGGGCGAGCACATGGCCTTCGCCTCGCTGGTGGCGAGCGGCTATCCGGTCCGCCTCTCGGGCGAGGACAGCGGCCGCGGCACCTTCACGCACCGCCATGCGGTGCTGCACGACCAGAATCGCGAGAAGTTCGACGAAGGCACCTATGTGCCGCTGCAGAACGTGGCCGACAACCAGGCCCCGTTCGTCGTCATCGACTCGATCCTGTCCGAAGAAGCGGTGCTGGCTTTCGAATACGGCTACGCCTCGAACGATCCCAACACGCTGGTGATCTGGGAAGCGCAGTTCGGCGACTTCGTCAACGGCGCGCAGGTCGTGATCGACCAGTTCATCGCCTCGGGCGAGGTCAAGTGGGGCCGCGTCAACGGCATCACGCTGATGCTGCCGCACGGCTACGAAGGCCAGGGTCCGGAGCACAGCTCGGCGCGCCTCGAGCGCTTCATGCAGCTGGCGGCCGACACCAACATGCAGGTGGTGCAGCCGACCACGGCGAGCCAGATCTTCCACGTGCTGCGCCGCCAGATGGTGCGCAACCTGCGCAAGCCGCTGATCATCATGACGCCGAAGTCGCTGCTGCGGAACAAGGACGCGACCTCGCCGCTGTCCGAATTCACGAAGGGTGGCTTCCAGACCGTCATTCCGGACAGCAAGGACCTGAAGGCCGAGAAGGTCAAGCGCGTGATCGCCTGCTCGGGCAAGGTCTACTACGACCTGGCCAAGAAGCGCGAGGAGAAGGGCGCCGACGACGTGGCGATCATCCGCGTCGAGCAGCTCTATCCGTTTCCGCACAAGGCCTTCGCCACCGAGCTGAAGAAGTACCCGAACCTGGTGGACGTGGTCTGGTCGCAGGACGAGCCGCAGAACCAGGGCGCTTGGTTCTTCGTGCAGCACTACATCCACGAGAACATGCAGGAAGGCCAGAAGCTCGGCTACTCCGGCCGTGCCGCCTCGGCATCGCCGGCGGTCGGTTATTCGCACCTGCACCAGGAACAGCAGAAGGCGCTGGTCGACGGCGCGTTCGGCAAGCTCAAAGGCTTCGTGCTGACCAAGTAAAAAAAAGGAGCGCCCAGTGCGCTCCGACCCAATTCCAAAGAAACACGAAGCGAGCACATAGAAATGTCCATCGTAGAAGTCAAGGTTCCCCAGTTGTCCGAGTCCGTGGCCGAAGCCACCATGCTCCAGTGGAAGAAGAAAGCCGGCGATGCCGTCGCCATCGATGAAATCCTGATCGAGATCGAGACCGACAAGGTCGTGCTCGAAGTGCCGGCCCCCGCGGCGGGCGTGCTGGCCGAGATCGTCCAGGGCGACGGTGCCACCGTCACCGCCGAGCAGTTGATCGCCCGGATCGACACCGAAGGCAAGGCGGGCGCCGCCGCGCCTGCCGCCGCCGCACCGGCCGCCGCGCCGGCCGCGGCCCCCGCGCCGGCTGCGGCCGCAGCCGCTGCCACCGGCGGCTCGAAGTCCGACGTCGCGATGCCGGCGGCCGCCAAGCTGCTGGCGGACAACAAGCTGAGCACCGGTGACGTTGCCGGGACCGGCCGCGATGGCCGCGTCACCAAGGGCGACGTGCTCGGCGCCGTGGCGGCCGGCACCACCGCGAAGGTGGCGGCACCCGTGCCCGTGCCGACCGGCGCGCCCAAGGCGGCGCTGCCGCAGGTTGCTGCGCCGACCCGCGCGCCCGACCTCGGCGACCGTCCGGAAGAGCGCGTGCCGATGAGCCGCCTGCGCGCGCGCATCGCCGAGCGCCTGCTGCAATCGCAGTCGAGCAATGCCATCCTGACCACCTTCAACGAAGTCAACATGGCCCCGGTCATGGAGATGCGCAAGAAGTTCCAGGATGCGTTCACCAAGGAGCACGGCGTCAAGATCGGCTTCATGAGCTTCTTCGTGAAGGCCGCGGTGCATGCGCTCAAGAAGTACCCGGTGATCAACGCCTCGGTCGACGGCAACGACATCGTCTACCACGGCTACTTCGACATCGGCATCGCGGTCGGTTCGCCGCGCGGCCTGGTGGTGCCGATCCTGCGCAACGCCGACCAGATGAGCTTCGCCGACATCGAGAAGAAGATCGCCGAGTTCGGCCAGAAGGCCAAGGACGGCAAGCTGGGCATCGAAGAGATGACCGGCGGCACCTTCTCGATCTCCAACGGCGGCACCTTCGGCTCGATGCTGTCGACCCCGATCATCAACCCGCCGCAGTCGGCCATCCTTGGCGTGCATGCGACCAAGGACCGCGCGGTGGTCGAGAACGGCCAGGTCGTCGTTCGCCCGATGAACTACCTCGCGATGAGCTACGACCACCGCATCATCGACGGCCGCGAAGCCGTGCTGGGCCTGGTCGCCATGAAGGAAGCGCTGGAAGATCCGTCGCGCCTCCTGTTCGACATCTGAGGAGCACCGGATGTCTGACAAGCAATTCGACGTCGTCGTCATCGGCGGCGGCCCCGGCGGCTACGTGGCTGCGATCCGCGCGGCACAGCTCGGCTTCAACGTGGCCTGCATCGACGAGTGGAAGAACGCCAAGGGCGGTCCCGCCCTCGGCGGCACCTGCACCAACATCGGTTGCATTCCCTCGAAGGCGCTGCTGCAGTCGTCGGAGCACTACGAGCACGCCGGCCACAGCTTCGCCGACCATGGCATCAAGGTCGAGGGCCTGGGCCTTGACGTCGCCAAGATGCTGTCCCGCAAGGACACCGTCGTGAAGCAGAACAACGACGGCATCGTCTACCTGTTCAAGAAGAACAAGGTCGCGTTCTTCCATGGCCGCGGCTCGTTCGTGAAGGCCTCCGACGCCGGCTACGAAATCAAGGTCGAGGGGGCTGCCGAAGAGAGCATCACCGCCAAGCAGGTCATCGTCGCGACCGGCTCCAATGCGCGTCCCTTGCCCGGCGCACCGTTCGACGAGGAGAACATCCTCTCGAACGACGGCGCGCTGCGCATCGGCGCCGTGCCGAAGAAGCTGGCGCTGATCGGCTCCGGCGTGATCGGCCTCGAAATGGGCTCGGTCTGGCGCCGCCTCGGAGCCGAGGTCACGGTGCTCGAAGCGCTGCCGACCTTCCTGGGCGCGGTCGACGAGCAGATCGCCAAGGAGGCGCTCAAGGCCTTCACCAAGCAGAACCTCAAGATCGAGCTCGGCGTCAAGGTCGGCGAGGTCAAGTCGGGCAAAAAGGGCGTCTCGATCGCCTACACCGACGCCAAGGGCGGCGCGCAGTCGCTCGAGGTCGACAAGCTGATCGTCTCGATCGGCCGCGTGCCCAACACCATCGGCCTCAATGCCGAAGCAGTGGGCCTGAAGCTCGACGAGCGCGGCGCCATCGAGGTCGACGAAGAGTGCCGCACCAACCTGCCCGGCGTCTGGGCCATCGGCGACGTGGTGCGTGGCCCGATGCTCGCGCACAAGGCCGAGGAAGAGGGCGTGGCGGTGGCCGAGCGCATGGCCGGCCAGCACGGGCACGTCAACTTCAACACGATTCCCTGGGTGATCTATACCTCCCCGGAAATCGCCTGGGTCGGCCAGACCGAGCAGCAGCTCAAGGCCAGCGGCCGGGCCTACAAGGCCGGCACCTTCCCGTTCCTCGCGAACGGTCGGGCGCGTGCATTGGGCGACACCACCGGCATGGTCAAGTTCCTGGCCGATGCGGCCACCGACGAGATCCTCGGCGTCCACATGGTCGGACCGATGGTGAGCGAGCTGATCTCCGAAGCCGTGGTGGCGATGGAGTTCAAGGCCAGCGCCGAAGACATCGCGCGCATCTGCCACGCCCATCCGTCGCTGTCCGAGGCGACGAAGGAAGCGGCCCTTGCCGTCGACAAGCGCACGCTGAACTTCTGAGTTCGTGACTACTGTCAGGCAGGCGTACGACGCGGAGCTGGCTGCGCGGGGTTACCAAAGCGACCCCGCGCAGCTGCGCGCCGTGGAAGCCCTCGACCGCTGCGCGCGCGAGTGGGGCGAGTACAAGGCGCAGCGTTCCAACGCCTTCAAGAAGCTGATCAACCGGCCGGAGATTCCGCGCGGGGTCTACATGTACGGCGGCGTCGGGCGCGGCAAGAGCTTCCTGATGGACTGCTTCTACAACGCGGTCCCGCTCAGGCGCAAGACGCGGCTGCACTTCCATGAGTTCATGCGCGAGGTCCATCGCGAGCTGGCCGAGCTGCAGGGCACGGTCAACCCGCTGGACGAGCTGGGCCTGCGGATTTCCAAGCGCTACAAGCTGATCTGCTTCGACGAGTTCCATGTCGCCGACATCACCGATGCGATGATCCTGCACCGGCTGCTGGCGGCGTTGTTCGAGAACGGCGTGGGCTTCGTCACCACCTCCAACTTCAAGCCGGACGACCTCTACCCGGGCGGCCTGCACCGCGACCGGATCCTGCCGGCGATCGCGCTGCTCAACCAGCGGCTGGAGGTGCTCAGCGTCGACAACGGCACCGACTACCGGCGCCGCACGCTCGAGCAGGTGCGTCTCTACCTGACGCCCAACGGCGCCGCGGCCGACAAGGAGATGCGCAAGGCCTTCGAGCGGCTGGCCGAGAGCGCCGACGAGAATCCGGTGCTGCACATCGAGTCGCGCGAGATCCATGCCCGGCGCAAGGCCGGGGGCGTGGTCTGGTTCGACTTCAAGACGCTGTGCGGCGGTCCGCGCTCGCAGAACGACTACCTCGAGATCGCGACCCAGTTCCACACCGTGCTGCTCTCCGACGTGCCGTACATGCCGGTGCGGATGGCCTCTGAAGCACGTCGTTTCACATGGCTGGTCGACGTGTTCTACGATCGGCGCGTGAAACTGATCATGTCCGCCGAGGTCCCGCCCGAGGCGTTGTATACCGAAGGGCCCCTGGCCCATGAATTTCCTCGCACCGTGTCGCGGCTCAACGAGATGCAATCGACCGAGTTCCTGGCGCTGGAGCGGCGCACCGTCGACACCCGCCTCACATGAAGAACATCGTCCTTGCCTTGCTGTTCGGTCTTGCCGCAGTGCCGCTCTGGGCGCAGTCGAGCGCGACCGCCGCCGGCGCCGACATCGATGTCGAGCGCGCCCGCCTGGCCGAGGAGCGCAAGGCGATCAGCGCCCGCTACGATGCCGACCGGGCCGCCTGCTACAAGAAGTTCGCGGTCGAGGGCTGCCTGCAGGAAAGCCGGCAGCGCCGCCGCGTGGCCACCGACGACGTCAAGCGCCAGGAAGCAGAGATCAATGACCTGGAGCGCAAGCGCCGCGGCGCGGCGGCACTCGACAAGCTCGACGAAAAGGGCAGCAGTGCGCGCGCCAAGGAGGCCGATGCAAAGCGCGAGGAGTCGCTGAAGTCGCAGCAGGATCGCGAGCAGCGCGCCGCCGACCATGCGGCCGGCCGCACCCAGGCAGCCAGCGAAGCGGCCGAGAAGCAGCGCCAGTTCGACGACAAGCAGCGTGCCCATGCCGAGGAGCAGGCGAAGGCGGCGCGCCGCCGCGCCGAAGCGCCGGCTGCACGCCAGGCCTACGAAGACAAGCAGCGGCAGGCCGACCAGCATCGGGCGGACAACCAGAAGCGAAACGCCGACCGGACCAAGCCGCGCTCGGCGCCCCTGCCCGATCCGGGGACCGCGGCCAACCCGGCCGCGACGCCTACTCGTCCTTAGGCAGGTCCTCGAGCTTCACGACGACGATCGAGATGTTGTCGCCGCCGCCGTGGGCGCGTCTGCGGGCTTCGGCGACCAGCAGTTCGACGGCTTCGCGCGGTGGCTTCTCGGCCAGCAGTTCGCCCATCTCGATCGGGCTGAAGTAGTGCCATAGGCCGTCGCTGCAGGCCATCAGCACGTCGCCGGCCTTCAGGCGCGGAATCAGGTGGACGTCGACCGGGGGCGGGGTCGACTTCATGCCGAGGCAGCCGAGCAGGATGTTGCCCTGGGGATGCACGCTGGCCTCGTCCTCGTCGATTTCGCCGCGGTCCACCAGCACCTGCACGTAGGAGTGGTCCTTGGTGCGCTTGACCAGCCGGCCGTGGTGGAAGTGGTAGATGCGGGAGTCGCCCGCGTGGATCCAGGCGCAGTCGCCCTCCGGGTTCATGAGGAAGGCCGCCAGCGTGCTGTGCGGCTCCTGCTCGCTGGACACCGCCGTGAGCTTGATCACGGTGTGGGCGTCCTCGAGCAGCTGGCGCAGCATGCCGACGGGTTCGTCGCGCCCGGGCTTGTAGCGGGAGAAGAGCTGGCGCGCGGTCAGCAGCACCTGGTCGGAGGCCTTGCGTCCGCCGCTGCGCCCGCCCATGCCGTCGGCGATGACCGCCAGCACGCAGCCCGGCACGCGGGGGTGGGTGACGACCAGGACCTGGTCTTGCTGGTAGGGGCGGTCTCCCTTGTGGAGACCGGTGGCGGCGGCGAGTCGAAAGCCTCGGGTCATGTGGCGCTGCTGCGCCGATGGCGCGGTTCTTGTTGTGAGGGTGCTGACGGAACGAAGACGTATTATCGAGCGAACACAGGCGCCGGCCGGACCGTCGCCGCTTCGCTTTTTTGACTGCGTGCCCTTGGACTCCAATCTTCACTCATTTTCCCGCCAGCTGATCGAACTTCGGATCGAGCATGCCGACCTCGATGCCACGATCGACCGGCTGGGCGACGTCGTGCCGCAGGACGAACTGCTGCTGCGGCGGCTGAAGAAGAGGCGGCTGGCGCTGCGCGACCAGATCGCGCGTCTGGTCGACCTGCTCGACCCCCAAGAGCCCGCCTGATGCCGCTCGAACAAGAAGTGCGCGAGGTCTTCGCGCAAGGCGGGGTGCTCTCGCATGCCGCCGACCAGTTCCGGGAGCGCGAGGGACAGACCCAGATGGCGCTGGCGGTGGCGCGCACCATCGAACAAGGCGGCGTGCTGGTGGTCGAGGCCGGCACCGGCGTCGGCAAGACTTTTTCGTACCTGGTGCCGGCGCTGCTGAGCGGCGAGCGGGTGCTGCTGTCGACCGCCACCAAGACGCTGCAGGACCAGCTCTTCGGTCGCGACCTGCCGCGGCTGGTCACGGCGCTGGGCCTGCCGGTGCGCACCGCGCTGCTCAAGGGCCGGGCCAGCTACCTCTGCCTGCACCGGCTCGACCTCGCGCGCCACGACGCCTCGCTGCCGGAGCGCGGCTCGCTGCGCACGCTGGCCAAGATCGAGCAGTGGTCCAAGGCCACCCGCACCGGTGACCTGGCCGAGCTGCCGGGGCTGGACGAGCGCTCGCCGCTGATTCCGCTGGTCACGTCGACGCGCGACAACTGCCTCGGCGCGCAGTGTCCGCAGTTCAAGCCCTGCCATGTCAACCTGGCGCGGCGCGAGGCCATGGCGGCCGACGTGGTGGTCATCAACCACCATCTGTTCTTTGCCGACCTGGCGGTGCGCGAATCGGGCATGGCGGAACTGCTGCCGAGCGTGCGGGTGGTGGTGTTCGACGAGGCGCACCAGCTCAACGAGACCGGCGTGCAGTTCCTCGGCGTCCAGCTCGGCACCGGGCAGGCGCTCGATTTCGCCCGCGACATGCTGGCGGCCGGGCTGCAGCAGGCGCGCGGCCTGGTCGACTGGCAGCAGCTGGTGGCGGCGGTGGAGCGCGGCGCCCGCGACCTGCGGCTGGCGGTCGGCAAGCAATGGCCCGGCGCCAAGCTGCGCTGGGCCGGCCCGGCGCCGGAAGGCGTTCCCGCGGCGGCCTGGGAGGAGGCGCTGGGCGCCTTGCAGCAGGCCTTCGCCGACGCGGCGCGCGGCCTCGATACGGTCAGCGAGCTGTCACCCGATTTCGTCCGGCTGCACGACCGGGCGCAGCAGCTTGCACAGCGCGCCGAGCGCTTCGCCGAGGCCTGCGCGCCCGGATCGGTGCGCTGGGTGGATGTGGGCACGCAGCTGCGGCTGGTCGAGTCGCCGCTCGACATCGCCGAGGCGGTGCGGTCGCGCGTGCTCAAGACCGGTGGTGCCGAGCCGGAGGAAGGCGACGACGACGACGCGCAAGGGCGGGCCTGGGTGTTCACCTCGGCGACCCTGGGCGACGACCCAAAGCTGCGCTGGTTCACCGAACCCTGCGGCCTCGAAGACGCCGAAGTGCTCCGGGTCCAGAGCCCCTTCGACTACGCGCGGCAGGCCGCGCTGTTCGTGCCGCGTGTCTTTCCAAAGCCGAACGACCCGGCCCACAGCCAGCAGGTGGCACTGCTGGCGGCACGGGGCGCCGGCGCCCTGGGCGGACGCACGCTGGTCCTGACCACCACCCTGCGCGCGCTGCGCACCATCGGCGACGCGATGAAGTCGCAGTTCGAGCGCCTCGAGGCCGGACAGCGGCCCGAGGTGCTGGTGCAGGGCGAGCTGCCCAAGCGGGTGCTGATGGACCGCTTCCGCGAAGGCGCCAGCGAGGGCCGGGCAGGCTGCGTGCTGGTCGCGTCGGCCTCGTTCTGGGAGGGCTTCGATGCGCCGGGCGATGCGCTGCAGCTGGTGGTGATCGACAAGCTGCCGTTCCCGCCGCCCAACGACCCCTTGGTCGAGGCGCGTTCGCAGCGGCTCGAATCACAAGGGCGAAGCGCCTTCGGGGAGTATTCGCTGCCGGAGGCCGCAGTCTCGCTCAAGCAGGGTGCCGGCCGCCTGATACGGCGCGAATCCGACCAGGGCGTGCTGGTGATCTGCGACACGCGGCTGGTCGCGATGGGCTACGGCAAGCGCCTGCTGGCCGCGCTGCCGCCGATGCGCAGGATCGAGGGCGAGGCCGAACTCGACGCCGAGATCGCCGCGCTCAGGAGATGAACGGCCAGCGGCCTACCAGAGCTTCCACCAGGGATCGTCCTTGGCCCGGAAGCCGCGCGTGAGGTATTCGCTCTGCGGGTAGTTCTTGGTCAGAACGCGCTGGGCGTCGTCGCGCAGGTCGGTCATGCCGAGCTTGTCGTAGGACATGTACATGATGTACAGCGCCTCTTCGAGTGCCGGCACTTCGCGGTAGTCGGACAGCGCCAGCTGGGCGCGGTTGATCGCCGCCAGGTAGGCACCGCGGGTGTAGTAGTAGCGCGCCACGTGCACTTCATACTGCGCCAGCGAATTGACGATGTAATTCATGCGCAGCCGCGCGTCGGGCGTGTAGCGCGACTCGGGGAAGCGGGTCACCAGTTCCTTGAACGACTCGAAGGATTCCTTGGCCGCCTTCTGGTCGCGCTCGGACAGGTCCTGGCGGGTCATCCACGAGAACAGCCCGAGGTCGTCGTTGAAGTTGATCACGCCCTTGAGGTAGAGCGCGTAGTCGATCGCCGGGCTGGCCGGGTGCAGCTTCATGAAGCGGTCGAGGGTGGCGATCGCCGGCACCTTGTCGCCGGCCTTCCATTGGGCGTAGGCCTTGTCCAGCTGGGCCTGCTGCGCGAGCGGGGTGCCGGCGGCGCGGCCTTCGAGTTTCTCGAGCAGCGGAACGGCCTTGTCGTAGGCGCCGGAGTTCGATTCGTCCTTGGCTTCGGAGTAGATCCGGTTGGGGCTCCAGTTCGCGGTCTTGTCGGCTTCGGTCGTCGAGCAGCCGGCCACCAGCCACGCTGCGGCGCACAAGGCCAGCCAGCCGGGGACGACCGATAATTTGGCGCGAAACATCAGATAAGGCTTTCGTGAAACAGTTGCCCTCGATTATATCGGCCGACCCCCTGGCGGACGCCCCTGAGGCGGCCGACCACGACGAGGGCGTGGAGCTCTCCGCCGCCAGCGAAGTCCGCGCCTTCATGATCGGCCCCGCCGAGCATGGCCAGCGGCTCGATCGCGCGCTCGCGGCGCTGGTGCCGGAATTCTCGCGCAGCTACCTGCAGCAGTTGATCGAGGCCGGCATGGTCGAGATCCAGGGGCGGGTGCTGACCAAGGCTTCGGCGACCGTCCATGCCGGGGAGGCCGGGCAGATCGAACTGCGGCCGACGCCGCAGAGCCAGGCCTTCAAGGCCGAGGCCATGGCCCTGGCTGTGCTCTACGAGGACGACCACCTGCGCATCATCGACAAGCCGGTCGGTCTGGTGGTTCATCCGGCGCCGGGCCACTGGAGCGGCACGCTGCTCAACGGCCTGCTGGCGCTCGATCCCCGGGCGGCGCTGCTGCCGCGCGCCGGCATCGTGCACCGGCTCGACCGCGACACCAGCGGCCTGATGGTGGTGGCGCGCAGCCGCCAGGCGATGGATGCCCTGGTGGCGTCGATCGCGGCGCGGGAGGTCAAGCGCCAGTACCTGGCGCTCGCCCACCGCAGCTGGCAGGGGGCTCGCACGCGCCATGTCGACGCCCCGATCGGGCGCGATCCGCGCAACCGGTTGCGCATGGCCGTGGTCGATCTCGAGCGCCATTCGGGCAAGACGGCCCGCACGCTGGTCGAACTGCTCGACGGCACCGAGCAGGGCTGCGCGGTGCGCTGCACGCTCGAAACCGGCCGGACCCACCAGATCCGGGTCCACATGGCGTCGATCGGGCATCCGCTGGTCGGCGACGCGCTCTACGGCGGTGCGCCCGCAGCCGGCCTGACGCGGCAGGCGCTGCATGCCTTCAGGCTCGAATTCGCGCATCCGGTCACGCATGAGCCGATGGCGTTCCGCTCGCCGCCGCCGCCGGACCTGCGTCAGGGTTTCTCCGAGTGGGGGCTGGATTACAATCGCGCCTGACGGTCCCGAGGGCCGCGCCGGCCGCCTGATTGCCGGCTTTGCGTTGCTTTTCGCCGCGTGCCGGCAGCGCCTCCTTCCATCCTTCTGAACTAGCGTCCTCGAGGCGCCTTTTCCTGGATAACGCGAACCATGAATACGGCGGATGCCAAGCGCATTCTCGAAACCGCCTTGATCTGTTCGACCCAGCCGTTGCCGGTGCGCGAACTGCGCGTGCTGTTCGACGACGAACTGGGCGCCGACACGATCAAGTCGCTGTTGCTTGAACTGCAGGAAGACTGGTCGCAGCGCGGCCTGGAGCTCGTGAGCGTGGGCAGTGGCTGGCGCTTCCAGAGCCGGCCCGAACTGCGCGACCACCTCGATCGGCTGCATCCCGAGAAGCCGCCGCGCTACACCCGCGCGGTCCTCGAGACGCTGGCGATCATCGCCTACCGGCAACCGGTCACGCGGGGCGACATGGAGGACATCCGGGGCGTCACGATCAACTCGCTGATCCTGAAGCAGCTCGAAGACCGCAACTGGGTCGAGGTGATCGGCCATCGCGAAACCGTCGGCCGGCCTGCGCTCTACGCGACGACGCGCCAGTTCCTCGACGACCTGGGCCTGGCCTCGCTGGACCAGTTGCCGCTGATCGAGACGCCGGCGCAACAGGGCGCGCTGATCGACGCGCTCGGCCAGGCGGCCGGCGAGGACCAGCCCGCGCTGCCGATCGAGGACCTGCCGGCCGAAACGCTGCTCCTGGCCGAGGTCGAGATCGAGATCGAGGCCGAGGCTGCCGCCCTGACTGCCCCCGAGCCTTTCGACCCCCCCATTCCCGCGCCCGTCGACGCCGAAGCGGCGCCCGACGAGGCCGACACCACCGCCGCCCCTTCCGGAACCCGACCATGAGCCCCATTGATCCTGATGATGCAGCCGCGCTGCCGGCCGACGCCGCTTCCGACGTGCCCGCGGTCGAGACCCCCGTAACGGCAGCCGAAGGCGAGGCCGCGCCGCGCAAGCGTCGCCCCCGCAAGCCCAAGGCGGCCGTCGCCCAGCCGGTCGACGCTCCCGCCGTGGAGGAGGGCGCGGCCGAAGCGGCCGCGCCGGCCACCCTGGCCGCGGCGCCGGAGGCCGTGGCCGTGGCCGAGGTCGTGCCGCCGCCGCAGCCGCTCGCTCCGGTGGTGGCCGCGCCGGTCCCTGTCGCCGGCGCCCGTGACGAGGCGGATGAAGACGAGGAAGAAGACGAGGAAGAGCCGGACGAGGAAGAAGACGACCTCGACCGCGCCCGCCGCGCCGCCGAGCGCGAGCAGCGCAACGCCCCGCCGCCCGAGCCGATCCGCTTCGCCGACGTGATCTCCGGCCAGTTCGACGCCGACGAGGAAAGCCCCGAGGTGCCGCCGCTCAAGCGCGTGCTGCTGCCCGAGGCCGATTCGCCCAAGCTCCACAAGGTGCTGGCGCAGGCCGGCCTGGGCTCGCGGCTCGAAATGGAGCAGCTCATCCTCCAGGGCCGCATCTCGGTCAACAACGAGCCGGCCCACATCGGCCAGCGCATCCAGTACGGCGACCAGGTCAAGATCAATGGCAAGCCGATCCGCTACCGGATCGCGCCGCCGCCGGCGCGCGTCATCGCCTATCACAAGCCGGTCGGCGAGGTCGTCACGCACGACGACCCGCAGAATCGGCCGACCGTGTTCCGCAAGCTGCCGCGCCTGCAGCAGGGCAAGTGGCAGTCGGTCGGCCGCCTCGACCTGAATACCGAAGGCCTGCTGCTGTTCACCAGTTCGGGCGAACTCGCCAACCAGCTGATGCATCCGCGCTTCGGCCTGGAGCGCGAATACGCCGTGCGCGTGCTCGGCGCGCTCAGTGCCGAGGAGAAGAAGCGGCTGCTCGAAGGCGTGCGGCTGGACGACGGCATGGCGCAGTTCGGCACCATCGAGGAGGGCGGCGGCGAAGGCTCCAACTGCTGGTACCGCGTCACCATCTCCGAGGGCCGCAACCGCGAGGTGCGGCGCCTGTTCGAGTCGGTCGGCCATGCCGTCAGCCGGCTGATCCGCATCCGCTACGGCGCGATGGTGCTGCCGCGCGGGCTCAAGCGCGGCGCCTGGATGGAGCTCGACGAGCGCGACATCCAGGCCCTGTTCCAGGCCGCCGGCGGTGGCGGCGAACGCGCCCCCCGGCACGGCAACGGGCCCAAGGGCCAGGGGCCGGGCCAGGACAACGGCGGGCGCAACCGCAATCGCAAGCGCCGCGGCAACCGCAACGGCGGCGCGCAGGGCGACGCCCGCGAATCGATCCCGAATCCGCTGGCCCATGGCCCGGGTGCGCGCCCGGACCGCGGCGGCGGCAAGGGCCCGCCCCAGGGGCGCCGCGGCAACCGTGGCGACCGGCCGCCAGGGCAGGGGCCCGGGCCCGGTCCGCAGGGACGCAGCCGCCCGGGTGACGACCGCGCCCCCGGCGGTGCCAACCAGCCCGATCCGATGAAGACCTCGCTCGGCTACATCGGCACCGACAGCTTCTCGCGCCAGCGCAAGGAGCAGCGCCAGGGCCCGCGTCGCGGTGGACCCGGCGGCGGCGGTGGCGGCGGCGGTGGAAACTTCGGCGGCGGCGGCGGCGGTGGTGGCGGTCGACGCCGCGGCCGCTGAATTCGGCAAAACGGCGCGGCCTTTCGCCCGCCCGCGGCGAGGGAATGCTCCCGCGCCGGTTAAAATCAGAGGCTTTGTCAAGGCTTGCAACCCGCATGTTGCGGCCATGACGGAACTCATTCAGATTCAAGCTCTCAAGAAAGCACTTTCATGGCCATCGAACGCACCCTCTCCATCATCAAGCCCGACGCCGTCGCGAAGAACGTCATCGGCAAGATCGTCTCCCGCTTCGAGGCCGCCGGCCTCAAGATCGTGGCAGCCAAGCTGATCCACCTGTCGCGCAGCGAAGCCGAGCAGTTCTACGCAGTCCACAAGGAGCGTCCCTTCTTCAAGGACCTGGTCGAGTTCATGATCTCCGGCCCGGTGTTCGTGCAGGCGCTCGAAGGCGACAACGCGATCGCCAAGAACCGCGACCTGATGGGCGCCACCGACCCCAAGAAGGCCGCTCCCGGTACCATCCGCGCCGACTTCGCCGACAGCATCGATGCCAACGCGGTGCACGGTTCCGACGCGCCCGAAACGGCCCAGGTCGAGATCGCCTTCTTCTTCGCCGGCCTGAACGTCTACGCCCGCTGAGGGCGAGCCCGCCTGACGCAATGACCACGGCCAACCTGCTCGACTTCGATCTGGAGGGATTGGCCGCGTTCTGCGAACGGCTGGGGGAAAAGCGTTTCCGCGCGACGCAGCTGTTCCGCTGGATCCACCAGCGGGGCGCCAGCGATTTCGCGCAAATGACCGACCTGGCGAAGTCGCTGCGCGAGAAGCTCGCGACCACCGCCCGGGTCGAGGCCCTGCCGGTCATCACGCAGCACGAATCCGCCGACGGCACCATCAAGTGGCTGTTCGACGTCGGCGACGGCAATGCGGTCGAGGCCGTGTTCATTCCCGAGGACGACCGCGGCACGCTGTGCGTGTCGTCGCAGGCCGGCTGCGCCGTCGGCTGCCGCTTCTGTTCGACCGGCCACCAGGGCTTCAGCCGCAATCTCACCACCGGCGAAATCACGGCCCAGCTGTGGTTCGCCGAGCATTTCCTGCGCAAGCACCTGGGCCGCGCCGAGCGCGTGATCTCCAACGTCGTGATGATGGGCATGGGCGAGCCGCTGCAGAACTATGCGGCGCTGGTGCCGGCGCTGCGCACGATGCTCGACGACAACGCCTATGGCCTGTCGCGGCGCCGCGTGACGGTGTCGACTTCGGGCGTGGTGCCGATGATCGACCGGCTCGGCGGCGACTGCCCGGTGGCGCTCGCGGTGTCGCTGCACGCGCCCAACGATGCGCTGCGCGACGACCTCGTGCCGCTCAACCGCAAATACCCCATCGTCGAACTGCTCGAGGCCTGCAAGCGCTACCTCGCGCATGCCCCGCGCGACTTCATCACCTTCGAATACTGCATGCTCGACGGCGTCAACGACCAGCCCGAGCACGCGCGCCAGCTGCTGGAACTCGTGCGTTCGTCCGGCGTGTCCTGCAAGTTCAACCTGATTCCCTTCAACCCATTCCCGGCCTCGGGCCTGCTGCGCTCGCCGCAGCCCCGGGTCCTGGCCTTCGCCAAGGTGCTGAGCGAAGCGGGCATCGTGACCACGGTGCGCAAGACGCGCGGCGACGACATCGATGCCGCCTGCGGACAGCTCGCCGGCGACGTGAAAGACCGCACCCATGCGGCCGAACGGATGGCGCAGCGGCGCACCGTGATCCTGCACCCGGCCTCTCGCCAGGCCGCCACCCCCACTGCCGAGGAGCAATGATCCGATGAGCAAGGCGTTTCCGAATGCACGCACGCTGCTGCTGCAGGTGTCCTGTGGCGTCGCTGCAGCCTATCTGCTGGCAGGCTGCGTCAACACCCGGAACGGCGTGGTGCAGACTTCCCCCGGCAGGGACGCGGCCATCGTGACGGACTCCGACGAAACCAATGGCCGCAAGCGCGCCAAGCTGCGGACCGAGCTCGCGGTCGGCTACTTCCAGGCCGGGCAGACCACGGTGGCGCTCGACGAGATCAAGCAGGCCCTGGCGGCGGACCCGAGCTTCCCGGACGCCTACAACCTGCGCGGCCTGGTCTACATGCGGCTCGACGACCCGGCCCAGGCCGAAGACAGCTTCCGCCGTGCCATCGCGCTCGACCCGCGCGAGCCCAACGTGCTGCACAACTACGGCTGGCTGCTGTGCCAGCAGAACCGCTTTGCCGATGCGCAGCAGCAGTTCTCGGCCGCGCTCGCCATCGCCACCTACACCGACCGGGCCAAGACGCTGATGACGCAGGGCGTCTGCCAGCTCAAGGCCGGTCTGAAGCCCGAAGCCGAACGCAGCCTGATGCAGGCCTACGAGATCGATGCCGGCAATCCGGTGATCGGCTACAACCTGGCCTCGATCCTGGCCCAGCGCAACGACTGGCAGCGGGCCCAGTTCTACATCCGCCGCGTCAACAACAGCCCGTCGGCCAGCGCCGAGTCGCTGTGGCTCGGCATCAAGATCGAACGTCAACTCGGCAACCGCGAAGCGGTCTCGCGGTTGGCGGACCAATTGCAACGGCGCTTCCCACAGTCGCGGGAGGCGATCGCGTACGAGCGCGGAAATTTCAATGATTGAGCGAGCGAGTGAATTCGGGGCTTCGGCCGCGGTGCCCCTGGTCGGTGGCGACAGCACGAACAAGTCGGCCGGCGACATGCTGCGCGAGGCGCGGGAGGCGCACGGCCTGCACATCGACATGGTCGCCGCGGCGCTCAAGGTGTCGCCGCAGAAGCTGGCCGCGCTCGAGGACGACAACATCGAGGCGCTGCCCGACGCCGTTTTCGCGCGCGCGCTCGCGGCCAGTGTCTGCCGGGCGCTGCGGATCGATCCGCAGCCGGTGCTGGCGAAGCTGCCCGGTGCGCAGCGGCCCGGATTGGCGGATGCCGACCGAACCATCAGCAAGAGCCTGAAATCGGCGGCGCCGCGCTCGGGTTCCGGCGCCAGCGGCCTGCCGTCGCGGGCGCTGCTGGTCGTGGTCGTGCTGCTGCTGCTCGGCGCCGCCGTGCTGTTCTGGCTGCCGCAGTCGGCCTTCGACCGGGTCGGCGCGGTGTTCGCGGGCCTGGGCTCGCACAGCGACACGACGACCGCCAGCGGCACGCCGGCAGCGGCGGCCGTGGAGCCGACGGCGCCGAGCGCACCTCCGGTGCTGCCGCCGCCGGCCGACACCGCGCCGGTCGAAGCGCAGGCGGTGGCCGAGCCGCCGGCCGCGGCCGTGAGCAACGACCTGATCGTCTTCGTCGCCCGCGACGAATCCTGGATCACCGTGACCGAGGCGGGCGGCAAGCAATTGATCCGCCGCACGGTCAAGGCCGGTGAAACCGTCGGGCTGACCGGCGCGCTGCCGCTGTCGGTCGTGATCGGCCGGGCGTCGGCGGTCGACGTGCGTGTGCGCGGCAAGCCCTTTGACCTTACGCCGCTCGCGCGTTCCGGCGGCGTGGCACGCTTCGAAGTCAAACCCTGATCGAGCCCGACATGACCGATGCCCAGAACCCCTTCGGCTGCCTGCCGATCGAACCCGCCGCGCCCCGGCCGCGCCGCTCGCGCCAGGCCAGCGTGGTCTGGGGGCCGCGCACCGTGACCGTCGGCGGCGATGCGCCGGTGCGCGTGCAGTCGATGACCAACACCGACACCGTCGACGCCATCGGCACCGCGATCCAGGTCAAGGAGCTGGCGATCGCCGGCTCCGAGATGGTCCGCATCACGGTCAACACGCCCGAGGCCGCCGCGCAGGTGCCCTACATCCGCGAGCAGCTCGACCGCATGGGCATCGACGTGCCGCTGATCGGCGATTTCCACTACAACGGCCACCGCCTGCTGACCGACTATCCGGCGTGTGCCGAGGCGCTCAGCAAGTACCGCATCAATCCGGGCAATGTGGGCAAGGGCGACAAGAAGGACCGCCAGTTCGGCCAGATGATCGACGCCGCGATGCGCTGGAACAAGCCGGTGCGCATCGGCGTCAACTGGGGCAGCCTCGACCAGGAACTGCTGGCCAGCCTGATGGACGTCAACAGCGCCCGGGCCGAACCCTGGGACGCCAAGTCGGTCATGTACGAGGCGCTGGTGACCTCGGCCATCGATTCCGCGAAGCTGGCCGAGTCGATGGGCATGGCCGGCAACCAGATCATCCTGAGCTGCAAGGTGAGCGGCGTGCAGGACCTGATCTCGGTCTACCGCGAACTGGCCCGGCGCTGCGACTACACGCTGCACCTGGGCCTCACCGAGGCCGGCATGGGCACCAAGGGCACGGTGGCTTCGGCCACCGCCCTCTCGATCCTGCTCCAGGAAGGCATCGGCGACACGATCCGCGTCTCGCTGACCCCCCAGCCCGGCGAATCGCGCACCCAGGAGGTGCTGATCGCCAATGAGATCCTGCAGGCGCTGGGCCTGCGCGTGTTTGTCCCCAGCGTCACGGCCTGCCCGGGATGCGGGCGCACGACCAGCACCACCTTCCAGGAACTGGCCAAGCAGATCGACGACTACCTGCGCATGCAGATGCCGGTCTGGCGCAACAAGTACCCGGGTGTCGAGACCATGAAGGTGGCCGTCATGGGCTGCATCGTCAACGGGCCGGGCGAAAGCAAGCACGCCGACATCGGCATCAGCCTGCCCGGCACCGGCGAGGCGCCGGCGGCGCCGGTCTTCATCGATGGCCAGAAGGCCCTCACGCTGCGCGGCGACAACATCGCCAACGAGTTCCACCAGCTGGTCGAAACCTACATCCAAAAACGCTTCGGCAGCGGCATCGCTTCCGAGGTCGCCTGAGCTCCATCCATGGCTGAAAAAATCAGTGCCGTCAAAGGCATGAACGACATATTGCCGCCCGATTCGGCGCGCTGGGAATGGCTCGAAGCCATCGTGCGCGATCTGATGGGCCGCTACGCGTACCGCAACATCCGCACGCCCATCCTCGAGCAGACGGCCTTGTTCGTGCGCGGCATCGGCGAGGTCACCGACATCGTCGAGAAGGAGATGTACTCCTTCGAAGACAAGCTCAACGGCGAAGCGCTCACCTTGCGTCCCGAGAACACCGCCAGCGTGGTGCGCGCAGTGACCGAGCATTCGCTGCTGTACGACGGTGGCAAGCGGCTCTGGTACATGGGCCCGATGTTCCGCCACGAGCGGCCGCAGCGCGGACGCTACCGGCAGTTCCACCAGATCGGTGCCGAGGCCCTGGGCTTCGCCGGTCCGGACGTCGATGCCGAGCTGATCCTGCTCGCCAGCGCGCTCTGGAAGGCCCTGGGCCTCACCGATGTTCGGCTCGAACTCAACAGCCTGGGCCAGCCGGCCGAGCGGGCGCTGCACCGCACGCAGCTGATCGCCCATTTCGAACAGCACGCCGACAAGCTCGACGAAGACGGCAAGCGCCGGCTGCACAGCAACCCGCTGCGCATCCTGGACACCAAGAACCCGGCCATGAAGGAGGTCGTCGAGTCGGCGCCCAGGCTCATGGACTTCCTGGGCGAGGCCTCGCTCGCGCACTTCAACGGCCTGCGCGCGATCCTCGACGCCAACGGCATCGGCTACACCATCAACCCGCGCCTGGTGCGCGGGCTGGACTACTACAACCTCAGCGTCTTCGAGTTCGTGACCGACCGCCTCGGCTCGCAGGGCACGGTCTGCGCCGGCGGCCGCTACGACGACCTGATCGTGCAGATCGGCGGCAAGCCCGCGCCGGCGGTCGGCTGGGCACTGGGCGTCGAACGGGTGCTCGAACTGGTGAAAGAGCAGGGCACGCCGATCCCGCTGCCGGTCCCCGACGTCTACGCGGTGGTGCCCGACGCCGCCGCCATGCCGGTGGCGCTGCGCACCCTGCAGCAGCTGCGCGATGCCGGCCTGCGGGCCCAGATGCACGCGGCCACGGCCGACGGCCTCGGCAGCTTCAAGTCGCAGTTCAAGAAGGCCGACGCCAGCGGAGCGGCGCATGCGCTGGTCTTCGGCGCCGACGAGCTCTCCCGCGGCGAGGTCACGGTCAAGTCGCTGCGCGACGGCAGCGGTGCCCAGACCACCCGGGCGCTGACCGACCTGGCCGCCTGGGCCGCCACCCTACAATCCTCGGCTCCCCAACATTCATAGCGCATGGCCACCCATCTCGATCTCGAAGAACAGGAACAGCTCGACCAGCTCAAGCATTTCTGGAACACCTACGGCACCCTGATCACCTGGGTCGTGCTGCTTGCCGCCGGCGCCTTCGTCGCCTGGAACGGCTGGCAGTACTTCCAGCGCAACAAGGCGGCGCAGGCTTCCGCCCTCTATGACGAGATCGAGCGCAGCGCGCAGGCCGGCGACACCGCCCGCATCGAGCGCGCGCTGTCCGACATGAAGGACAAGTTCGCGGGCACCGCCTACGCCCAGCAGGCCGGCCTGCTGGCGGCGCGGGCGCTCAACGACAAGGGCAACGCCGAAGCGTCGCGTGCGGCGCTGGCATGGGTCTCCGAGCATGCGGTCGACCCGGGCTACCAGGCGGTCGCAAAGCTGCGGCTGGCGGGCGAGCTGCTCGAGGCCAAGCAGTACGACGAGGCCCTGAAGGCGCTCGCCGGCGAGATGCCGAAGGAATTCGAGGCCCTGGCGGCCGATCGCAAGGGCGACATCTACCTCAGCCAGGGCAAGCGCGAGGAGGCCAAGGCCGAGTACCTCAAAGCCCTGGCCGCCTTCGAACCGGGCGCCGACTACCGCCGCCTGGTCGAGATCAAGCTCAATGCCGTCGGCGTGGACCCGAAGAGCCTGGCTCCGGCGGCCGGCAGCGCCGCATCCCCAGCCAAGACCACACCATGAATTTGAAGCGTTACCTGACTTGGGCGCCCGCCCTGCGCATCGGGGCGGCCGCCGCATTGATCGCAACGCTGGCGGCCTGTTCCGGCACGTCACGGCCGAAGCCCGTCGAACTGCCGCCCAGCGTGGCGCTGATGGGGATCAAGCAGGCCTGGACCATCAAGATCCCGAAGGTCGAGTTTCCGCTGGCGACGGTGGTCAACGGCGACCAGATCGCGGTCGCCGGCGCCGACGGCACCGTGGTGGTGATCGACGCCCGCGCCGGCACCGAAGCCTGGCGCGCGAACGTCGGCGCGCCGCTGGCGGCCGGGGTCGGCAGCGACGGCCGCCTGGTGGCGGTGGTCACGGCCAACAGCGAACTGGTGGCCCTGGAGGCCGGCAAGGTGCTCTGGAAGGAGCGGCTCACGGCCCAGGCCTACACGCCGCCGCTGGTGGCAGGCCGCCGCATCTTCGTCCAGGCCGCGGACCGCACCACCAGCGCGTGGGACGGCCAGAGCGGCCGCCGCCTCTGGTCGCAGCAGCGCACCGCCGAGAACCTGGTGCTGAAGAAGCCCGGCGTGCTGCTGGCGGTGGGCGACACCCTGGTCGCCGGCGTCGGCGGCCGGCTGGTGGGCATCAATCCGGCCAACGGCTCGTCGCGCTGGGAGTCGCCGATCGCCGCGCCGCGCGGCACCAACGACGTCGAGCGCCTGGTCGACCTGACCGGCACCGTGAGCCGGCAGGGCGACGTGGTGTGCGCGCGGGCCTATTTCGCCAGCGTCGGCTGCGTCGATACGGCGCGCGGCGCCTTGCTGTGGACCAAGCCGGCCGTCGGTGCCGACGGCATCGGCGGCGACGACCGCTACATCTTCGGTTCCGAGGACAGTGGCGCCGTGGTGGCCTGGCGCCGCAGCGACGGCGAACGGGCCTGGCAGCAGGCCGACCTGCTCAAGTACCGCCTCCTGACCGCGCCGCTCGCGGTCGGACGCTCGGTGATCGTCGGCGACACCACCGGTCTGGTGCATGTGCTGTCGCGCGACGACGGCAAGCCGCTGAACCGGCTCAATCCCGATGGCTCGGCCATCGCAGCGACACCGGTCCTGGCCGGCAACACGGTCGTGGTCGTCACCCGCAATGGCGGCGTGTTCGGCTATCGGCCCGAGTAATCAAGTGAAAGGACGCCTTCCATGAAGCCGGTCATCGCGCTGGTCGGGCGTCCCAACGTCGGGAAGTCGACCCTGTTCAACCGCCTGACGCAGACGCGTGACGCCATCGTCGCCGACTTCGCGGGCCTCACGCGCGACCGCCACTACGGCAACGGCCGCCTGGGCAAGCACGAATTCATCGTCATCGACACCGGTGGCTTCGAGCCCGATGCGGGCAGCGGCATCTTCAAGGAGATGGCCAAGCAGACCCGCCAGGCCGTGGCCGAGGCCGACGTCGTGATCTTCGTGGTCGACGCGCGGGAAGGGCTGTCGGCCCAGGACCACGACATCGCCAACGAACTGCGCCGGCTCGGCAAGCCCTGCGTGCTGGTGGCCAACAAGGCCGAGGGCATGCACGACGGCACCAAGCTGGTCGATTTCTACGAACTCGGCTTCGGCGAGGTGCATGGCATCTCGGCGGCCCATGGCCAGGGCATCCGCGACCTGGTCGAGCTCGCGCTCGAACCGCTGGCGCTGCCCGAGCCCGAGGAAGAGGGCGAGGAAGATCCCAACAAGCCGATCAAGCTGGCCGTCGCGGGCCGCCCGAATGTCGGCAAGTCGACCCTGATCAACACCTGGCTGGGCGAGGAGCGGCTGGTCGCCTTCGACCTCCCGGGGACGACGCGCGATGCGATCTCGGTGCCCTTCGAGCGCAATGGCCAGCGCTTCGAGCTGATCGACACCGCCGGCTTGCGCCGCAAGGGCAAGGTGTTCGAGGCGATCGAGAAATTCTCGGTGGTCAAGACGCTGCAGGCGATCGAATCGGCCAACGTGGTGCTGCTGCTGCTCGACGCCACCCAGGGCGTGACCGACCAGGACGCCCACATCGCCGGCTACATCCTCGAGAGCGGCCGGGCGGTGGTGATCGCGATCAACAAGTGGGACGCGGTCGACAGCTACCAGCGCGAGCAGATCCAGCGCCAGATCGAGACCCGGCTGCCGTTCCTCAAGTTCGCCTCGCTGCACTTCATCTCGGCCATCAAGCGCCAGGGCCTGGGGCCGGTGTGGCAGTCGATCGTGCAGGCCCACAAGTCGGCCACCCGCAAGATGTCGACGCCGGTGCTGACCCGTCTGCTGCTCGAAGCGGTGCAATTCCAGGCGCCGAAGCGCTCGGGCATGTTCCGCCCGAAGATGCGCTATGCGCACCAGGGTGGGATGAACCCGCCGATCATCATCATCCACGGCAATTCGCTGGAGCACGTCACAGAGGCTTACAAGCGCTTTCTCGAAGGGCGTTTCCGCAAGGAATTCGACCTGGTCGGGACGCCGCTGCGGATCCAGCTCAAGACCTCCAGCAATCCCTACGCCGACAAGGACGATTGAGCCCGGCGCCGGCCTCCGCCGGCGAGTGACTTGGCGGCCATTGAGCACCGATGAGGGGCGTCGAGCGCGGAAGTTCCAGCGTTCGGTGCCGTTATTTTTAGAAGGCCATTGGGGCTTATATGCTGCGGCGCGGAATCGCTGTGTTAAGGTGACCGGTCCAACAACAACTCTTGAACACGGAGAATATCGTGAGCAATAAAGGGCAGCTTCTTCAAGACCCCTTCCTGAACACCTTGCGTCGCGAGCACGTGCCGGTTTCGATCTATCTGGTCAACGGCATCAAGCTGCAAGGCCAGATCGAGTCCTTCGACCAGTACGTCGTGTTGCTTCGCAATACGGTGACCCAGATGGTCTACAAGCACGCCATCTCCACCATCGTGCCGGGTCGGGCCGTCAACTTCTCGGCTGCCGAGAACGACGACACCGCCGCCTGATCGGCGCGAGGCGCGGCGGTTCATCCGCCGCGCTTTTTTCATATCTGAATCCGCTTGTCTGAACTGATTCCCCGGATAGAAGGCGCCGTCGTTCTGGTCGGCGTGGATTTCGGGCTGCCCCATTTCGACGGCGAACTCGAGGAGCTCGGCCTGCTCGCGCAGACCGCAGGCCTGCAGCCGGTCGCCCGCCTCGTGTGCAAGCGCAAGGCCCCCGATGCCGCGCTGTTCGTCGGCAGCGGCAAGGCGGACGAAATCCGCGAACTGGCCGAACTGCATCGTGCCAGCGAAGTTGTCTTCGACCAGTCGCTGAGTCCAGCGCAGCAGCGCAACCTCGAACGCCAGCTCGGCATTGCCGTCTACGACCGCACCTTCCTGATCCTCGAGATCTTCGCCCAGCGCGCCCGTTCGCACGAAGGCAAGCTGCAGGTCGAGCTCGCGCGCCTGCAGTACCTCAGCACGCGGCTGGTGCGCCGCTGGTCCCACCTGGAGCGCCAGACCGGCGGTGCCGGCGTGCGCGGCGGCCCCGGCGAAAAGCAGATCGAACTCGACCGCCGGATGATCAACGAGTCGATCAAGCGCACCCGCGAGCGCCTGATCAAGGTGCAGCGCCAGCGCGGCACGCAGCGCCGTCAGCGCGAGCGGCGCGACACTTTCAACATCTCGCTGGTGGGCTATACCAACGCCGGCAAGTCCTCGCTGTTCAATGCGCTGGTCAAGGCCCGCGCCTATGCGGCCGACCAACTGTTCGCCACCCTGGACACCACCACCCGGCAGCTCTACCTCGGCGATGCTCGCCGCAAGGTCTCGATCTCCGACACCGTGGGCTTCATCCGCGACCTGCCGCACGGACTGATCGACGCCTTCAAGGCGACGCTGCAGGAGGCGGTCGATGCCGACCTGCTGCTGCACGTGGTGGATGCCTCGAATCCGCACCACCCCGAGCAGATGGCCGAGGTCCAGGCGGTGCTCAAGGAGATCGGTGCCGACGTCGTGCCGCAGTTGCTGGTGTTCAACAAGCTGGATGCCCTTGAAAGCGCGCAGCACCCCCTGCATCTCGAAGACGAGATCGAAGTCGACGGCCTGCTGGTGACCCGCATTTTCCTGAGCGCCCATACCGGGGAGGGGCTGCCGGCGCTGCGGGCCGAACTGGCGCAGCGATCGCACTCGGTGCCCGAAGATATGCCCTTGGAGGGCGGGGCCGAATTGCATGAGGCCACCGATTGAGATTGTGCACAATCCCACTTCACTGACCAAAGAACAGACTCGAATGAATTCAAAGCCAGTGTGGAGACGGTTTCCGGCGATGTTCAATCTGAACGACGGCCGCTGGGGCCGGGGTGACGACTCCTCGTCCAACGGCGACCGCCCGACTGCCAACCGGCCCGAAGGCGAGCCGCCGTCGCCGCCTCCCGGCAACAACAACAACCGTCCGCGGGGCCAGGGTCCGAACCAGGGACCGCCCGACCTCGACGAACTCTGGCGCGACTTCAACCGCAAGCTCGGCGGCCTGTTCGGCGGCGGGCGCGGCGGCGACCGGCCGCCGGGCGGCAACGGCAATGGCGGCGGCATGCGCCCCGACATGAAGAACGCGGGCTTCGGCCTCGGCCTGATCGCCGTGGTCGCGGTCCTGATCTGGCTCGGCACCGGCTTCTTCATCGTCAACGAAGGCCAGCAGGCCGTGATCACCCAGTTCGGCCGCTACAAGGCGACCGTGGGGGCGGGCTTCAACTGGCGCCTGCCGTACCCGATTCAGCGCCACGAGATCGTGGTCACTTCGCAGATCCGCTCGGTCGATGTCGGCCGCGACACCATCGTGCGCTCGACCGGCCTGCGCGAGTCGGCCATGCTGACCGAGGACGAGAACATCGTCGAGATCAAGTTCGCCGTGCAGTACCGCCTCAACGACGCCCGCGCCTTCCTGTTCGAGAGCAAGGCGCCTTCCGACACGGTGGTGCAGGTGGCCGAGACCGCGGTGCGCGAAGTGGTCGGCAAGATGCGCATGGACGCCGCGCTGGCCGACGAGCGCGACCAGATCGCACCGCGCGTGCGCAACCTGATGCAGACCATCCTCGACCGCTACAACCTCGGCGTCGAGATCGTGGCGATCAACCTGCAGCAGGGCGGCGTGCGGCCGCCCGAGCAGGTGCAGGCGGCCTTCGACGACGTGCTCAAGGCCGGCCAGGAGCGCGAGCGCGCCAAGAACGAGGCCCAGGCCTATGCCAACGACGTCGTGCCCCGCGCGACCGGTACCGGCTCGCGCTTGAAGGAAGAGTCCGAGGCCTACAAGGCGCGGATCGTGGCCCAGGCGCAGGGCGATGCCCAGCGCTTCAGCTCGGTGCTGTCCGAATACCAGAAGGCGCCGCAAGTGACGCGCGACCGCATGTACCTCGACGCCATGCAGCAGATCTACAGCAGCACCAGCAAGATCCTGATCGACTCCAAGCAGAACTCCAACCTGCTCTACCTGCCGCTCGACAAGCTGATGCAGCAGACCGGCGCCAATGCCGCCGCCGGCACGCCGTCGGATGCCGCGAGCCCCAACGTCGCCGGCACCGCCGCGCCGCAATCCTCGGTGATTCCGGTGGCTCCGTCCGCCGGCGATGCCCGGGCCCGCGATGGCCGTTCACGCGACCGCGACGTGCGCTGAGGACCAGAAAGCTATGAACAGAATCGGATTCATCGTCTCGTCGGTCCTGGTGGCGCTCGCGCTGCTGAGTTCCACGCTCTTCGTGGTCGACCAGCGCCAGTTCGGCGTGGTCTACGCGCTCGGCCAGATCAAGGAAGTGATCACCGAGCCCGGCCTCAACTTCAAGCTGCCGCCGCCGTTCCAGAACGTGTCCTATATCGACAAGCGGCTGCTGACCTTGTCCAGCCTCGACCCCGAGCCGATGCTCACGGCCGAGAAGCAGCGCGTGGTGATCGACTGGTACGTGCGCTGGCGCATCACCAACCCGTCGGAGTACATCCGCAATGTCGGCCTCGACGAGAACGCCGGCGCGGTGCAGCTCAACCGGGTGGTGCGCAACGCCTTCCAGGAAAACATCAACAAGCGCACCGTGCGTGACCTGATCTCGACCCGCCGCGATGCGCTGATGGCCGACGTCCAGCGCGAGGTGCTGGCGGTCGTGAAGGGCGCCAACAAGCCGTGGGGCGTGGACATCGTCGACGTCCGCATCACGAGGGTCGACTATGTCGAGGCGATTACCGAGTCGGTCTATCGCCGCATGGAGGCCGAGCGCAAGCGGGTCGCCAACGAACTGCGCTCCACCGGCTTCGCCGAGGGCGAGAAGATCCGCGCCGACGCCGACCGCCAGCGCGAGGTGATCGTGGCCAACGCCTACCGCGACGCCCAGAAGATCAAGGGCGAGGGCGACGGCCGCGCCGCGGGCATCTATGCCGAGGCCTTCGGCCGCGATCCGCAGTTCGCGCAGTTCTATCGCAGCCTGGACGCCTACAAGCAGAGCTTCAACAAGAAGAGCGACGTCCTGGTGCTCGACCCCTCGTCGGAGTTCTTCCGGGCCATGCAGGGCTCGGGCTCGACCGGCAACGCGCCGCGTCGCTGACGACCGGCTTCGCCGCGTGGACAGCGACACCTTCTGGAGCGCGATGGCCCTGGTCCTGGTGATCGAGGGCCTGCTGCCTTTCCTGTCGCCCGGCAGCTGGCGGCGCGGCTTCAACCAGCTCATGCAGCTGCGCGACGGCCAGCTGCGCTTCTTCGGCCTGTGCAGCATTGTTCTAGGACTGTTCCTGCTCTGGCTCCTGGGGTGATGTCGCCCCCACGCTTCCCCACTGCGTGTGGGGCGCTGCCCGCCGAGGGGGCCCAGGCCGCCTTGGGGCGGCCCGGCGGCGGCCTGCCACAGTCCCGGTAGAATCCCGGTTTAACCACGGCCCCCGATCTCCATGTCCGCCTGGGTCCTTCCGGATCACATTGCCGATGTGCTGCCTTCCGAGGCGCGCCACATCGAAGAACTTCGACGCCAGCTGCTCGACACCGCCCGTGGCTATGGCTACGAGCTGGTGATGCCGCCGCTGCTGGAGCATCTCGAATCCCTCCTGTCCGGTACCGGCGAGGCGCTCGATCTGCAGACCTTCAAGCTGGTCGACCAGCTGTCGGGCCGCAGCATGGGCCTGCGCGCCGACACCACGCCGCAGGTGGCCCGCATCGACGCCCACCTGCTGAACCGGGCCGGCGTGGCGCGGCTGTGCTACTGCGGCCCGGTGGTCCACACCCGGCCCGACCGCCCCCACGCCACCCGCGAGCCGCTGCAGTTCGGGGCCGAGATCTACGGCCACGCCGGGCTCGAGGCCGACACCGAGATCCTGCGACTGGCGCTCGACTGTCTGCGGGCGGCCGGCGTCACCGGGCGCGCCCAGGCGCCGGTGATCGTCGACCTGGCCGACGCCCGCATCGTGCGCGCCCTGTTCGCCGGCGTGCCGGTCGATGCCGCTGCGATCGCGCGTGTGCATGCGGCGCTGGCGGCCAAGGATGCGAGCACCCTGCGCGAACTCACGGCCGGCTTCCCGGCCTCGTCGCGCGACGGCCTGTTGGCCTTGGTCGAGCTCTACGGCGATGCCGCGGTGCTCGACGAAGCGGCCCGCGTGCTGCCCGACAACGCCGGGATCCGCGCCGCGCTCTCCGACCTGAATCAGCTCGCTGCCCGCCTCGAGGGTGCGCGCGTGAGCTTCGACCTGGCCGACCTGCGCGGCTATGCCTACTACAGCGGCATGCGCTTCGGCATCTACGCCGACGGCGCCAGCGACTCGCTGGTGCGCGGCGGCCGCTACGACGAGGTGGGCGCCGTGTTCGGGCGCAACCGTCCGGCGGTCGGCTTCAGCCTCGACCTGCGCGAACTGGTCGCCGTGCTGCCCGCGCGGCCGCTGCGGGCAGCGATCCGCGCCCCATGGAGCGACGCCGAGCCCCTCAACAAGGCCATCGCCGCACTGCGCGGCGAAGGCGAGACCGTGGTCTGCGTGCTGCCGGGCCACGGCAACGAAATCGACGAATTCCATTGCGACCGCGAGCTTGTCCAGCAGGACGGCCAATGGCGCGTGCAAGCCATCTGACATCTTGAGAAGCGAGACACCATGAGCGTTACCACCGGAAGAAACGTGGTCGTCGTCGGCACCCAATGGGGCGACGAGGGCAAGGGCAAACTGGTCGACTGGCTGACCGAAAGCGCGCAGGGCGTGGTGCGCTTCCAGGGCGGCCACAATGCCGGCCACACGCTGGTCATCAACGGCGTCAAGACGGCGCTGCACCTGATCCCCAGCGGCATCATGCGGCCCGGCGTCAAGTGCTACATCGGCAACGGCGTGGTCGTTTCGGCGGCCAAGCTGTTCGAGGAGATCGAAGGCCTTGAGAAGGCCGGCGTCGAAGTGCGTTCGCGACTGCGCGTCAGCGAGGCCTGCCCGCTGATCCTGCCTTTCCATGCGGCGCTCGACATCGCCCGCGAGGCCTATCGCGAGAAGGGCGGCATCGAGAAGATCGGCACCACCGGCCGCGGCATCGGCCCGGCCTACGAGGACAAGATCGCACGCCGCGCGCTGCGGGTGCAGGACCTGAAGCATCCTGAGCGATTCGCCACCAAGCTGCGCGTGCTGCTCGACCTGCACAATCATGTGCTGACCCAGGTGCTGAGCGCGCCGGCGATCGATTTCGACACCGTCTACGACGAGGCGATGCGCCACGCCGAGCTGCTCAAGCCGATGATGGCCGACGTCTCGCGCGAGCTCAACGACGCGAATCGGGCCGGCGCCAACCTGCTGTTCGAAGGCGCCCAGGGCACGCTGCTCGACGTCGACCACGGCACCTATCCCTACGTCACCTCGAGCAATTGCGTGGCCGGCAATGCGGCCGCGGGCTCGGGTGTCGGCCCCGGCATGCTGCACTACGTGCTCGGCATCACGAAGGCCTACTGCACCCGCGTCGGCGGCGGCCCGTTCCCGACCGAGCTCGACTGGGAGAAGCCCGGCACCGTCGGCTGGCACCTGAGCAACGTTGGCGCCGAGAAGGGCGTGACCACCGGGCGCAGCCGCCGCTGCGGCTGGTTCGATGCCGCGCTGCTGAAGCGCTCGGCCCAGGTCAACGGCCTTTCCGGCCTGTGCATCACCAAGCTCGACGTGCTCGACGGCCTCGAAGAACTCAAGCTGTGCACCGGCTACGAGCTCGATGGCGAGTACACCGACATCCTGCCGATGGGCGCCGACGAGATCGAGCGCTGCACGCCGGTCTACGAGACGCTCGAGGGCTGGAGCGACAGCACCGTGGGCGTGACCCAGTACGACAAGCTGCCGATCAATGCGCGGCTTTATCTGCAGCGCATCGAGCAGGTCACGGGCGTGCCGATCCACATGGTGTCGACCAGCCCCGACCGCGATCACACGATCATGATGCGCCATCCCTACCTGGCCGACTGAACGCAACCACCCGCAGGAACACCATGACCATGTTGACCGAAGACGGCAAGCACCTCTACGTGAGCTACGACGAGTACCACAACCTGATCGAGAAGCTCGCGATCAAGGTGCACCAGTCGGGCTGGCAGTTCGACACCATCCTGTGCCTGGCGCGCGGTGGCTTGCGGCCCGGCGACGTGCTGTCGCGGATCTTCGACAAGCCGCTGGCGATCATGTCGACCAGCTCGTACCGCGCCGATGCCGGCACGGTGCAGGGCCACCTGGACATCGCGCGCTTCATCACCACGCCCAAGGGCGAGATCGCCGGCAAGGTGCTGCTGGTCGACGACCTGGCGGATTCGGGCCACACGCTGCATGCCGTGGTGGAGCAGCTCAAGAGCAACTACAAGCCGATCACGGAGCTGCGCAGCGCGGTGCTCTGGACCAAGGCACTGTCGACTTTCACGCCCGACTACTCGGTCGAGTTCCTGCAGACCAACCCCTGGATCCACCAGCCTTTCGAGGGCTACGACTCGCTCGGCGTCGGGAAACTGCTGGAGAAGTGGTCGGTCTGACCCGGTGAGGCCCTCGCGGCCTCACTTGAGTTCTTCGGTGTAGCGCTTCTGCATTTCTTCGGGCGCCACGGCCTCGATGGCGTGCCCGACATTCCAGCGGTGTCCGAACGGGCAGCGGAAGGTGCCCGAGCGTTCGCCGTAGAAATGATCTTCCAGCGGCATTTCGAGCGTCGCGCCGGCCTTCAGGGCGCGCGCGACCAGCGCATCGGCGTCGTCGACATGCAGGTGCAGCGTGACGGGGGTGGCGCCCAGGGTGGTGGCGCTGCGGATGCCGTACTCCGGGAATTCGTCGCACAGCATCACGGTGGTGCCGCCGAAATCGAGTTCGGCGTGGCCGATGCGGCCGCCGGGCTCGGTCAGCCGGAACTTCTCGGTGGCGCCGAAGACCTCGCCGTAGAAAGCGATCGCGGCGGCCGTGTCCTTCACGCAGAGATAGGGGAACAGTTCATGGACGGTCATGCGGGGGTCCTCGATGAAGCGGTGTGGGCGCGATTCTGATCCCGCCCGGGCGGGACGTCTTGGACGAAGTTGACCTGTCGACGCAGACGTGGTTCGGTGCGCTCGGCGCCGCCCGGCGGTAGGCCTCGGGGCTCATGCCGGCGATGTCGCCGAACTCCCGGATGCAGTGGGACTGGTCGCTGTAGCCCAGCGCGAGCGCAAGCTCCGCCCAGGGCACGGTCCCCGGTGCCGTGGCCAGCAGCCGCTGGAAGCGCAGCACGCGCTGCAGGCGCTTGGGCGCCAGCCCCGTGGCCTCCTTGAAGAGGGCGGCGAAATGCCGGTGGCTGTAGCCGCTGGCGCGCACCAGCTCGCGAACCGGCGTGCCGTCGGCGATGCCGCGCAGGCCCCGCGCGACCGCCGGGTGCAGCGCAAGCGGGCGTGGCGCCAGTCGCCGGACGAGCAGGGCCTCGAGCGCGTCCAGCCGGGCCGAGGGCGTAGGCAGACCTTGCAGCAGCTCGAGCGCGTCGCCGGCGGCCGCACCCCAGAGCGCGTCGAGCGGCGTGTGCCGTTCGGCCAGGGCCGAGGCGGGCGTGCCGAACAGCGCCCAGGCAGCCCCGGGGCGCAGCTGCGCGCCCACCGACGCGGTGGGCGCCGCGACCTCCCGGGCATAGAAGGCCGAACGGGCGCCGCCGACGATGGCATGTCCCACAGTCCAGCCGGTGCTGTCGTCCGGGTCGGCGAAGAGCCGCAGCGGGGTGTCCGCCAACCTGAACACGAGGTGCATGTCGCCGGTCGGCAGCACGTGTTCGCGCCGAGGCACCGGGTGCGCGAGCGCGTCCGCAGGGCCGGGCTCGGCCGCCCACATCGAGCGGACGACGAACCGCAGCGAAGGCGGGGGAACGCGCGTGAGCAGCATGCCGGCCATTGTGCGCACTGGCGGCGATCTGGTCGACTAGCATGGAGGCATGCCCAAGCCCATCACCGACCTGATCCACCATCCCTACAGCCCGCCGGCCCATTTCGCGGCGCCCCAGCCGGGCGTCTACAAGGCTTCGACCGTGTTCTTCGCCGACGTCGCCGCGATGCGCGCGCGCGACTGGCGGACCAAGGTCGGCTACACCTACGGCCTGCACGGCACGCCGACCACCTTCACGCTCGAGGAGCGGCTCGCCACGCTGGAGGGCGGCTCAGAGTGCCTGCTGGTGCCCAGCGGGCTGGCGGCGATCTCGCTGGTCTCGTTTGCGCTCCTGAAGGCTGGCGACGAGGTGCTGATCCCGGACAACGCCTACGGTCCGAACAAGGCGCTGGCGAACGGCGAGCTGGCCAATTTCGGCATCAGCCACCGGCTCTACGACGCCATGAACCCCGCCGACCTCGCGGCCAAGCTGTCGGACCGCACCAAGCTGGTCTGGGTGGAGGCCGCCGGCTCCGTGACGATGGAGTTTCCAGACCTGCCGGCGCTGGTCGGTGCCTGCCGCGAGCGCGGCGTGATCACCGCGCTCGACAACACCTGGGGCGCCGGCCTGGCTTTCGCGCCCTTCGATTTCAACGGCACGGGGCAGGGGGTCGACATCTCGGTCCATGCGCTGACCAAGTACCCGAGCGGGGGCGGCGATGTGCTGATGGGCAGCGTGGTCACCCGCGACGAGCGGCTGCACCGCGCGCTCAAGCTGACCCACATGCGCATGGGCTTCGGCATCGGCGTGGGCGACGTCGAAACCGTGCTGCGCTCGCTGCCGAGCCTGGCGCTGCGCTACCAGGCGCATGACCGCAGCGCCCGCGAACTCGCCCGCTGGCTCGAAGGCCGGCCCGAGATCGCGCAGGTGCTGCATCCGGCGCTCGAGGGCTCGCCGGGCCACGCGCACTGGCTGCGGCTCTGCGGCGCCAGCGACCTGGCGGCGGGCCTGTTCTCGGTGGTCTTCGACGCCCGCTACGGCACCGAGCAGGTCGACCGCTTCTGCGACAGCCTGGCCTTGTTCCGGCTCGGCTATTCGTGGGGTGGGCCGATCAGCCTGGTGGTGCCCTACGACATCGGCCTGATGCGCGACGCCGCGGTGGCCCGCTGGCCGCACAAGGGCACGCTGGTGCGGTTCTCGATCGGCCTGGAAGACGTGGACGACCTGCGCGCGGACCTGGAACAGGCGCTGGCGGCACTCTGAGAGCGCCGCGATATCGCGTACAGTCAAGCCATGTGCAGTCACCGTGACTGTCTCGTGAAGGAGAAGCAGTGGCAACACCAAATTACGGCTATGAAAAGCGCCAGAAAGAACTGGCTAAGAAGAAAAAGAAGGAAGACAAGCTGAGGGAAAAGGCCAACCGCAAGCTCATGCCCAGCAGCGACGGCCTGGCACCCGGCGATCCGGAGACCGATGTCGCTTCGCTGGAACGCGATCCGCCGACGGTGCCCGAACTGCCGACCAAGAACGGCTGAGCCGTTCCGGACCTCCCCCCCGAAAGAATGAAGAAGCCGCCGCGGCTCAGCGCCGCGGCGGCTTTTTGCTTGCGTGAATCGAAGCCGGCCGGCGGCCGGCTATTTCGGAAGCATCTTGCGCAAGGCCGGCCAGACGTTGTCGAGCATGCGCGGCTGGGCGGCCGCGGTCGGGTGGATGCGGTCGGCCTGGAACAGCACCGCCGCATCGGGCCCGTCGGCGATGCCTTTCAGCAGGAAGGGAACCACCGGTGCCTTGGTCGCCGCCGCCACCTTCGAGAAGATGGCCTCGAAGCGGCGCGTGTAGTCGCTGCCGTAGTTCGGCGGCACCTGGATGCCGACCAGCAGCACCTGGGCGCCCGTGGCCTGTGCGGCCTTGGTCATTTGCAGCAGGTTGTCCTCGGTGCCGGCCAGCGGCAGGCCGCGCAGGGCGTCGTTGGCGCCGAGTTCGAGCACCACGTGCGTCGGCTGGTGCTGCGCCAGCAGGTTGGGCAGCCGGGCCCGGCCGCCCGCGCTGGTGTCGCCGCTGATGCTGGCGTTGACCACCGTGGCCGCGATCTTCTGTTCGGCCAGCCGCTTGTCGAGCAGCGGCACCCAGCCTTCGCCGCGCTTGAGGCCGTACTCGGCCGACAGCGAGTCGCCGACCACCAGGATCAGGGGCGCCTTGCCCGCTGCCGACTGCGCTCCGGCGGCCGGCCATGACCCCGCATTCGCGACCAGCGCGGCGCTCAAGATAAAGTGACGTCGATTCACCACGCGAAACCTTTCAATGTCCTCAATCCGATCCGATGGCCGAGCCGACGCCATCGTCGCCGTCCAGCATGTCTTCAAGTCCGTGACCGATTCCACCGGAACGCTGGATATTCTGCAGGACATCGACTTCACCCTGGGCGCCAGGGAGACCGCTGCGATCGTCGGCGCCTCGGGCTCGGGCAAGAGCACGCTGCTGTCGATCGTCGCCGGCCTCGACACGCCCACCCGCGGCACCGTGAAGCTCGGGGGCGAGGACCTGTTCGCGATCGACGAGGACGAACGTGCGGCCCTGCGGGCGCAGAAGGTCGGCTTCGTGTTCCAGAGTTTCCAGCTGCTCGGCAACCTGAGCGCGCTCGAGAACGTGATGTTGCCCCTTGAATTGGCCGATCGCAAGGATGCCCGCAAGGCGGCCACCGAGATGCTCGGCCGTGTCGGGCTCGGCCAGCGCCTGGGCCACTATCCCAAGGTGCTGTCGGGCGGCGAGCAGCAGCGGGTGGCGCTGGCGCGGGCCTTCGTGGTCCAGCCGGCGCTGCTGCTGGCCGACGAGCCCACCGGCAGCCTCGATTTCGCCACCGGCGAGCAGGTGATGCGCCTGATGTTCGACCTCAACCGCGAACTGGGCACCACCCTCGTGCTGGTCACGCACGACCGTGGCATCGCGGCCCAGTGCGAGCGCAAAATCACGATCGAGGCGGGGCGCGTGGCGCTCGACGAGGGGGGGAGCTGAACCGCGGGGGAACCCATGCCCAGACCTTCACCAGACAGCGACGAGGAAGACGACACCGCCTTCGGCGGGCTGGCGCCTCGCAGCGGGCCGCAGGCCGAGCCCAGGGAGCGCAAGCCGCCCCGATGGGGCCGCTGGGCGGGGGTCGCCGCCGGCCTGCTGCTGCTGTGCCTGCTGCTCTATCTCGCCGGGGCTCGATAATCCCCGCATGTCTTCCCCCAAAGTGATTTTCGGCTTCCATGCCGTCGGCGTGCGCATCAAGACCGCGCCCCAATCGGTGATCGAGGTGCTGTTCGATGCCAGCCGGCGCGATGCGCGCATGCGGCAGTTCGTCGCCCGCGCCCAGGAGGCCGGCGTGCGGCTGGTCGAGGCCGATGGCCTGCGCCTTTCGAAGCTGAGCGGCAGCCATGGCCACCAGGGCGTGGCTGCGCGCGTCGAGCCGGTCGCCCAGACCCATTCGCTCGACGAACTGCTGGAGGGCCTGGAAGCCGCGGGCACGATGCCGCTGCTGCTGGTGCTCGACGGTGTGACCGACCCGCACAACCTCGGCGCCTGCCTGCGCGTCGCCGACGGCGCCGGCGCCCACGCGGTGATCGCGCCGAAGGACCACGCCGCCGGCATCAACGCCACCGTGGCCAAGGTGGCAAGCGGGGCGGCCGAGACGGTGCCGTATTTCATGGTGACCAACCTGGCGCGCACGCTCAACGAACTCAAGGAGCGCAGCATCTGGTGCGTCGGCACCAGCGACGATGCGCCCGGCACGCTCTACCAGAGCGACCTGCGGCGCCCGCTGGCGCTGGTGCTGGGCGCCGAAGGCGAGGGGATGCGCCAGCTCACGCGCAAAACCTGCGACGAACTGATCAGCATCCCGATGGCGGGCGCCGTGGAAAGCCTCAACGTGTCGGTGGCGAGCGGTGTCTGCCTCTACGAGGCGATGCGGCAGCGGCTGGCCCCGGCTACAGGCTGAAGAAACGCATCACGACCTCGGCGGGGTGCCGCACCCCGACGCCGACGAACATGCGGTCGGTGATCCAGCCCAACGTCTTCGAAGCGGTCTCGAAGCGCGGGTGGCAGCGGAAGTAGACCTGGGCCGGGTCGACGGGTTCGCCACGCAGCAGCGCGGCCATGACCTCGGCCGGTGCCGAGCGCACCGCATGGTTCTGGACGTAGATCAGGTCGCCGGCATCGGTCTCGAGGCCGTAGCGGGCGTCGAGTTCGGACAAGGTGTCGCTGACGATCAACTGGAAATCGGTGCCGCCGGGCAGCACGCGGGCGGTCCAGCCGTCACCGCGGGCTTCGCCGCCGGTGATCGGCACCAGGCGGCGCATGCCGCGCGGGCCGCGGCTCAGGACCTCGGGCCTGCCGACCTCGACCCGGAGATCGGCGAAAAGGGCAAGCGTGGGTGGGGCGAGGGGATCGTGGGGATTCATCCCGCAAGCGTATCGCGGATGCGGGCCCGGCGGGTCAGGACGGGTCCTTGCCGCGAGTGCGGCCGACGCCGCTGAAGATGCCGATGCCCAGCAGGATCAGGGCGCCGATGCCAATGTAGAGCGAGGGCACGCCGGCGACCGAGGCGGCCCAGCCCACGCCGGCCAGGAAGATCAGGAAGCCGATCATGTAGAGGGCGAAGGACATGGTTGTTGCTCCGGGTCTGGGATGTGTGGGAATCGGCCCAGTCTGCCTTCGTCCGAGCCCGCAGGCGGCGGCCGCGGCCGCCAATCCGTGTCGGAGGGAGCCTACCGTTCAGCCGGGGCGGCCGGCTCGGCGCTCGCCGCGTCCAGCGCCGCGATGGTCTCTGGCGACAGTTGCAGCGCGGCTGCCGCGACCAGTTCCTCCAACTGCTTCATCGAGGTCGCGCTGGCGATCGGCGCCGTGACCGCCGGCCGCGCGATCTGCCAGGCGATTGCCACCTGGCCCGGGGTCGCGCCATGGGTCCTGGCGGCGGCGTCGAGCGCGTCGAGGATGCGCAGGCCGCGAGCGTTCAGGTATTTCTTGGTGGTGCTGCCGCCGCGCGCGCTTTTCGCGGCATCCGCCGGGCTTCGGTACTTGCCGGTCAGGAAGCCGGCGGCGAGCGCATAGAAATTGATCACGCCGACGCCGCGCGCAAGGCACAGGGGCTCGAGCGCCTCCTCGAAGACCGCCCGGTCGTAGAGGTTGTACAGCGGCTGCAGGCTCTCGTAGCGCGGCAGGCCCTGCTTCTCGGCCACGTCAAGCGCCTCGGCCAGCCGCGGGGCGCTGAAGTTCGAGGCCCCGATCGCGCGCACCTTGCCGGCCTTGATCAGCGCCGCGAAGGCTTCCGCGGTGTCGGAAAGCGGCGTGTCCGGGTCGTCGTCGTGGGATTGGTAGAGGTCGATGCGATCGGTCTGCAGGCGCCGCAGCGACGCATCGACGGCTTCGTGGATGTAGGCCGGCGACAGACCCTTCTTGCCTTCGCCCATCGGCTTGCCGAGCTTGGTCGCGAGCACCACGCGGTCGCGCTTGCCGCTCTGGCGCAGCCACTTGCCGATGATGGTCTCGGATTCGCCGCCGCTGTGGCCGGGCACCCAGCTGGAATAGACGTCGGCGGTGTCGATGAAATTGAAGCCGGCGTCGAGCCAGGCGTCGAGCAGCCGGAACGACAGCGCTTCGTCGACGGTCCAGCCGAACACGTTGCCGCCGAAGGCCAGCGGGGAAACCTGGAGGCCCGAGCGGCCGAGGGGTCGGAGTTGCATGAGGAGGAAGCCTTGAAAAAGAGGTTCAGACGAAACCCAGGGCGCCCAGCAGCGCCCCGGCGCCCAGCAGCCACAGCAGGTGGATGCGGGTGCGCCAGACGATAAACGTGGCCACGCCGCTCAGCAGCCACAGGTGCCAGGCGGGCGCGTTGCCAGCATGGTTTCCGCCCGCCAGCACCCAGCCGGTGGCGACCAGCAGGCCGATGACGATCGGCGCCATGCCCTGCTTGAAGGCGCGCACGCCGCGCCGGGTGCGGTTGCGGTGGCCCCAGCGGGTGGCAAAATAAGTCAGGGTGGTGCTCGGCAGCATGATGCCGACCATGGTGATCGCGAGGCCCAGCAGGCCCAGCAGCCAGGCCTGCAGGCCGGCCCCGATGCCGCCGCCGGCATTCAACCCGACGTTCCAGCCCATCAGCGCCACGAACAGCACGTTGGGGCCCGGCGCGGCCTGGGCGATGGCGACCGAGGAACTGAACTGGGCGTCGGTCAGCCAGCGGTGGTCGCTGACCAGGAAGCGGTGCATGTCGGGCACCGTGGTGATGGCGCCGCTGATCGACAGCAGCGAAAGCATCAGGTACTGGGCGAAGAGCGCGAGCCAGTCCTGCCAGTGCATGACGATGGTCATGGCGCGATCTTCCGCCAGGTCCAGGCGCAGGCCACGCCCCCGACCACCAGCAGCACCCAGCCGAGCGGGATGCGGCCGAACGCGATCGCGGCGAAGACCACGGCGACCAGCACCAGGCAGGTGGCGAAGCCCAGCGGATGCCGCCGCAGCTGCGGTATGAGCTTGATGCCGGTGGCGGCGATCAGCCCGCCCGCCACCGCGCCCATCCCGCGCAGCGCGCCGGCCACCTGCGGGTTGCCGGCGTAGTGGGCATAGAGCACCGCCAGCACCAGGATCACGGCCAGCGGCACGGTGAGCATGCCGGCCACCGCCGCGATCGCGCCGCGCAGCCCAAAGTGGCGGTCGCCGATCATCAGCGCCAGATTGATCACGTTGGGGCCCGGCAGCACCTGGGCGACGGCCCAGTCCTCGAGGAATTCGTCGGGGGTGAGCCAGCGCTTCTTTTCGACCATCTCGCGCTGGACGATGGCCAGCACGCCGCCGAAGCCCTGCAACGCCAGCCAGGTGCAGGAAACGAACAGGTCGCGCGGGGATTGGGGGCGCGGGCGGTCGGTCGCCGCCGGCGCAGGGGTAGATGCGAGATCCATGTGGGGCGATTATCGTGGGCCGTGCCGCCGCCGAGGCGCACTGTCCCACGTGCCGCCGGCCAAGTTGCTGCCAAACTCCCGCCCATGAACGCACGCTCGCTCTTCCAGCTCTGCAAGGATTCGGTCGCCTCGTGGCGGGCCGACTACGCCCCCAGCATGGGCGCCGCGCTGGCCTACTACACGGTGTTCTCGGTCGCGCCGTTGATCCTCATCGTCATCTCCGTGGTCGGTCTGGTGTTCGGCCGGGAGGCGGCCCGCGGCGAGATCTTCGAGCAGCTCTCGGGGCTGATGGGCGCCGACGGCGCGCGAGCGGTGCAGTCGATGCTCGAAGCCCTCAACAAGCCGACCCAGGGGGTGGTCGCCACCGTGGCTGGCCTCGGCCTGGTGGTCGTCGGCGCCACCACGGTCTTCGGTGAGCTGCAGGACGCGTTCGACCGCATCTGGCGGGCGCCGGTGCGCGACGCGGGTGGCGGTGTGCTGTCGCTGCTGCGCACGCGGCTGCTCTCGTTCAGCATGATCATGGGCATCGGCTTCCTTCTGATCGTGTCGCTGGTGGTCAACGCGGCGCTGGCGGCCCTGGGCGAGTGGTGGGCGCCGATGTTCGGCGGCTGGGCCACGCTGGCGCAGCACGTCAATTCGGCCTTCGGCTTCGTGATCGTGACGATCGGCTTCGCGATGATCTACAAGGTCATGCCGCGGGTCAGGGTGCAATGGCGCGACGTCTGGGTGGGCGCCGCGGTGACGGCGGTGCTGTTCACGGTCGGCAAGTACCTGATCGGCCTCTACATCGGCACCACCGGCGTCGCCTCGGGCTATGGCGCCGCCGGCTCGCTGGTGGTGGTGCTGGTGTGGGTCTATTACTCGGCCCAGATCTTCCTGCTGGGCGTCGAATTCACCTGGGTCTACGCCCACGCTTACGGGTCGCTGAAGGGCGTCCCCCGGCCGGCGCCGGGGCGTTCGCCGATGCGGCCCGAAGAGGGGACGCGGCCGGCCGTGGGCGGGTCCGCCGACGGTTAGAACTCTTCCCAGTCGCCCGCCGCCGACACGGCAGAAGCGGGCGTCTGCTTGCGTGGCGCGGATTCCTCCCTGGCCGGCTTGGCCTTGGCCTGCAACCGCTTCGCCGGTGCCGCGGCCGGCGAGCGCGAGGCCTGCGATCGGTCCAGCTTGAACACACCGACCGCGCGCGACAGCTGGCTCGCCTGGTCCTGCAGCGAGCCCGCCGCCGCGGACGCCTCTTCGACCAGCGCCGCGTTCTGCTGGGTCACCTGGTCCATCTGCGTGATCGCCTGGTTGATCTGCTCGATCCCCGAGGTCTGCTCCTGGCTGGCTGCCGTGATCTCGCCCATGATGTCGGTCACCCGCTTGACGCTGTCGACGATCTCTTCCATCGTCTTGCCGGCTTCCGCCACCTGCTTGCTGCCTTCCTCGACCTTCTCCACCGAGTCGCCGATCAAGGTCTTGATTTCCTTGGCCGCCGCCGCCGAGCGCTGCGCCAGGCTGCGCACTTCCGACGCCACCACCGCGAAGCCGCGGCCCTGCTCGCCGGCGCGTGCGGCTTCCACCGCCGCGTTCAACGCCAGGATGTTGGTCTGGAAGGCGATGCCGTCGATCACGCCGATGATGTCCACGATCTTGCGCGACGAGGCATTGATCGAGCCCATGGTGTCGACCACCTGGCTCACCACGCTGCCACCCTTGACGGCGACTTCGGAAGCCGAGACGGCGAGTTGATTGGCCTGGCGTGCGTTGTCGGCGTTCTGCTTCACCGTCGAAGTCAGTTCCTCCATCGACGCGGCCGTTTCCTCCAGCGAGCTCGCCTGCTCTTCAGTGCGCGACGACAGGTCCTGGTTGCCCGTGGCGATCTGGCCCGAGGCCGTCGCGATCGTATCGGTTCCCTCGTGCACCTCGCCGACGATCTTCACCAGGCTGTCGTTCATCTCCTTGAGCGCCTGCAGCAACTGTCCGGTCTCGTCGCGCGTGCCCGCCTCGATACGGCTGGTCAGGTCGCCGCCGGCCACCGTTTGCGCCACCTGCACCGCGCGGCCCAGCGGTCGGGTGATGCCGACGGCGAGCCGCCATGCGCACAGTCCGCCCAGGCCGAGCACCGCCGCGCCGAGGGCGAGCAACAGGTTGCGGCTGGCCCGGTAGCTGTCGCCGATCCGGACCACCGTGCCGTCGATCGCGCGCCGCTGCATCTCGAGCAGGTGCTGGACGTTGTCGAGATAGACCTTGGCCGCCGGCATGAACTGGCGGTCGAGCGCCCGGTTGGCTTCCTCCATCGTGCCCTGGGCCTTGGCCTTGACCACGGCGTCGCGCCCTTCGAGGTAGCTGGTCCGGACTTGCTGGAATCCCGCCCAGAGCGATTTCTCTTCGTCGCTGACCAGCAGCGGTTCGATCTGCTTCTGCAGTTCCTGCGCCTCCTTGGTCGAGTTCGCGCTCTCCTCGGCGAAGAAGGGGCCGAGCGACGGGTCGGCGCTCTTGGCGATGGCGGTGGTGCGGCGTACGCCGACCGCCACCAGCCGATACCAGTCGCTGATCAGCCGCTCCTTGGCCAGCGGTTGGGCGGTGATGGCTTCGGCGGCCGCCGTCACTGCCTGAAGGCGCCAGATGCCAAGTGCCGTCATCAGCGCCATCAATGCCAGCACCAGGCCGAATCCAAGGCCCAGGCGGGTGCCGATCTTCCAGTGTTTCACGTGCGTTCCTCGTTGCCGGCCACGCTGGCCGTTCGAGGAATATCGGCAGACGGGCGCGAAACTGAAGGCCCGGCCCTCCGTTCAGCCCGTGAAGCCGCCTTCGTCCAGGAAGCGCTGCTCCTCGGCCGTGGTGATGCGCCCGAGCGCCGCGTTGCGGTGCGGGAAGCGACCGAAGCGCGCCACGATGTCGCGGTGCAGCACGGCGAAGCGCTGCGTGTTGGCGTCGAGCGAGCGGTTCAGCGCGACCGAGCGTTCCTGGTCGGCCAAGGCCTCGGAGTGCATGAAGGGCAGGTAGAAAAACGGGCGCAGCGCCGGCTCGACCTGCTGGTCGAAGCCTGCCCGGACCGCCGCCCGCGCGATCGCCAGCGCCTTGCCGTCGGTCGCAAACATGTGTCCGCTGCCGCGCCAGGCGTTGCGCGGCAGCTGGTCCAGCAGCACCAGCAGCGCCAGCGCGCCTTCGGCGTCGGCCGCCCAGTGATCGAGGCCACCGGTGGCGGCGAGGTGGTGCGCGGCCTCGAAGCGGGTCTTGAAATCGGCATCGAAGGCGTCGTCCTTGGCGAACCAGCGGCGCGGGCCGGCCGCGCGCCAGAAGGCCGTGACGGCACCGGGGGAGGGAAGCTCGGTCATGGGGCGGATGATGCCATCGAGGCGGGCCAAAGTCGGGGTGGTGGCCGACAGCGCGCAGCCCCGTTGCTGCCTAAGCTGCGTGGATCACAACCAGATGGAGATCAGCATGACCCGATACCGACAACTCTTGCGCCTGGCACTCGTCGCGGGCGTCACGACCGCGGCCTTGGCCGGCTGCGGCATGATGTCGAAGTCCAGCACCGCGAGCTTCAGCGGTGCCATGAACGCGGCCAGCGAAGTGCCGCCCAACATGACGCGCGGCAGCGGCATGGCCGAAGCCTGGCTCAACAAGGACACCAACGTCCTCAAGTACAAGATCACCTACGAAGGCTTGAGCGGCCCGGCGACGGCGGCCCATTTCCATGGGCCGGCCACCGCGGGCGCGAATGCCGCCGTGGTCCTGCCCTTCGCGTCGCCGGCCAGCCCGATCGAAGGCCAGGCCACGTTGACGCCGGCCCAGGCGGCCGACCTGATGGCCGGCAAGTGGTATGCCAATGTCCACACGGCGGCCAATCCGGGTGGCGAGATCCGCGGCCAGATGCTGCCGAAGATGTGAGCCTGCACGCCTCATGGAAACCGACGACGACACCAAGCCTCCGGCCGCGCCGGAACTGCGCAGTTCGTACCTGGAGGAAAAGGCCTTCAAGTCGCGCACGCTGCTGATCTTCGGATCGATCACCGATGCCGTGGCGGCCGACGTGACGCGACGGCTGATCGCGCTCGACGCCGACAGCCAGGCGCCGATCGACATCCTCGTGAGCTCGCCGGGCGGCCACCTCGAATCGGGCGACGCGATCCATGACATCGTGCGCTTCATCAGTGCGCCGGTCCACATGATCGGCACCGGATGGGTCGGCAGCGCCGCCACGCACCTGTTCCTGGCGGCGCCGCGAGAGCGCCGCGTCTGCCTGCCCAACACCCGTTTCCTAATCCACCAGCCGAGCGGCGGCGCCGGCGGGCAGGCCACCGACATCGCGATCCAGGCGCAGGAGATCGTCAAAGCGCGCGAGCGAATCGCCCACGAGATCGCGCGCGAAACCGGCAAGCCGCTGGAGGAGGTGCTGGTGGACATCGAGCGCGACCGCTGGCTGTCGGCCCAGGAAGCGGTGGCCTACGGGCTGGTGTCGCGGATCATCGAGCGGAAGACCGAGTTGCGCACTTAGTCGTCCGCGGGCGGGACGCTGCGAGGGCTGGCGCTTGGTGTCAAATGGCGCCATGACCGCCACCAAGAAGCCTCGCACCGCCGCTCCTCCCGCTCGTCCCCGCGTCGACATCACGACCGCTCAAAAGGCCCTTGTGCTGCAGGGCGGGGGCGCCCTGGGCGCCTACCAGGCCGGCGTCTATGCGGGCGTGTTCGAGAAGCACAAGAGGCTCGACTGGGTGGCCGGTGTCTCGATCGGTGCGGTCAACGCAGCCTTGATCGCCGGCAACCCGCCCGAGCGGCGGGTCGATCGGCTGCGCGAGTTCTGGGACCTGGTGTCGTCGGGGCCGACACAGCGCCTGCCGGCTTGGTGGGGCGGCGACCGCGCGGCACTGAACCAGTGGAGCGCCGCCGCGGTCGCGATGTTCGGCGTGCCGGGCTTCTTCGAGCCGCGCCGCACGCCGGCGCTGCTGCTGGGCGGCTCGGCGCCGCTCCTGAGCTACTACGACACCTCGCCATTGAAGTCGACGCTCGAACGGCTGGTCGACTTCGACCGCATCAACCACTGCGAGACCCGCTTCAGCGTCGGTGCAGTCAACGTGCGCACCGGCAACTCGCTGTACTTCGACAACACGCTGCAGCGCATCGGCCCCGAGCACATCATGGCGAGCGGCGCGCTGCCGCCCGGCTTCGCGCCGGTGCACATCGACGGCGAGGACTACTGGGACGGCGGCATCGTGTCGAACACCCCGCTGCAGTACGTGCTGGACATGCACCCGCGCAGCGAGTCGCTGATGGTGCTGCAGGTCGACTTGTTCAGCGCCCGCGGCGCGATGCCTCGCACCCTGGCCGAGACCATGGAGCGCCAGAAGGACATCACCTATTCGAGCCGCACGCGCATGAACACCGATGCCCTGGCCTCCAACATGAACCTGCAGCAGGCCATCGCCGACCTGATCGGCAAGCTGCCCGCGGCGCTCCAGAAGGACCCCAGCGTGCAGGCCGTCTGCGGCCAGCTGAACCACGAGCCGATCGAGATCGTGCACCTGATCTATCGCGACAAGCCCTACGAGCTCGACTCGAAGGACTACGAATTCTCGCGCGCCTCGGTGGACGAGCACTGGGACGCTGGCCTGCGCGACATCCGCAACACGCTGGACCACCCCGAATGGCTGCAGAGCGCCTCGCTGCCGAATGGCGTCACCACTTTCGACCTGACCGAGCCGAATGCGCGCCGGGTGCGCCATCCGATGGCGCTGCCGCAGGTGCCCGCTGCGCGATGAACGCGATCAGGCTGCCTTAAGCCTGGCCGCGCAGGCTTGGCGCACGGGCACGCAGATTGCACGCAGATCCATCAACCTCTTCACTCCAAGGAAATCCCATGCAGCTCAAGGACAAAGTCGCTTTCATCACCGGCTCGGCCAGCGGTATCGGCAAGGAGATCGCCATCGTCTTCGCCCAGGAGGGCGCGAAGATCGTGATCGCCGACCTCAACAAGCAGGCGGCGGACGCCACCGCCGCGGAACTCAAGGCCAGCGGCGCCGAGGCCATCGGGGTCGGCGTCGACGTCACCAGCGAGGAGCAAGTCGATGCGGCGGTCGAAGAAGCGGCCAAGGCTTTCGGCGGGATCGACATCCTGATCAGCAACGCGGGCATCCAGATCGTCCATCCGGTCGAGGAGTTCAGCTTCGCCGACTGGAAGAAGATGCTGGCGATCCACCTCGACGGCGCCTTCCTGACCACCAAGGCCTGCCTCAAGCACATGTACGCCCAGGGCCGCGGCGGCAGCGTGATCTACATGGGCTCGGTGCATTCGAAGGAAGCCTCGCTGCTGAAGGCGCCCTATGTCACGGCCAAGCACGGCCTGATCGGGCTGGCCAAGACCGTGGCCAAGGAAGGCGCCAAGCACAACGTGCGCGCCAACGTGATCTGCCCGGGTTTCGTGCGCACGCCGCTGGTCGAGAAGCAGATCCCCGAGCAGGCGAAGACCCTCGGCATCACCGAGGAGCAGGTGATCAAGAACGTGATGCTCAAGGAGACGGTGGACGGCGAGTTCACCACCACCGACGACGTCGCGCGCGTGGCGCTGATGTTCGCCGCCTTCCCGACCAATGCGCTGACCGGCCAGTCGCTGGTGGTGAGCCACGGCTGGTTCATGCAGTGAGCGTGAGCCCTTCATGGAGCTGAGGCAGCTGCGCTACTTCGTGAAGATCTGCGAGCTGCGCAGCATGGGGCGCGCGGCGCTCGAACTCGATCTTGCGACCTCGGCCCTGAGTCAGCAGATCAGCCGCCTCGAGAGCGAGCTGTCGACCCGCCTGCTGCAGCGCAGCTCGACCGGCGTGACGCCGACCGACGCGGGGCTTGCCTTCTTGCAGCAGGCGCAGCTCACGCTGCGGCATGCCGATGAAGCGGTGCGGGCCGCGCAGCAGGCGCGGCTGTCGGGCCACGTCAGCATCGGGCTGCCGCCGACCACCGCCTCGGTGCTCGGCGTGCCCTTGATGCAAGCCATGCGGGAGCGCTATCCGGAGGTCAGGCTGCACCTGGTGGAGTCCTTGTCGGGGCACCTCGGGGCGATGCTCAATGCGCGCCAGCTCGATCTGGCCGTGCTGTTCCAGACCGACGTGGCGCGGCGCTGGAGCGTGCTGCCACTGCTCGACGAAAAGCTGTTCGTCATCGGCCGCGCCGACCTGCCCGGCCTGCCGACCGGGCGCCAGGTGCGCCTGGCGCGCCTGGGCGAACTGCCGCTGATCATGCCGAGCGCCTCGCACGGGCTGCGCGCCACGCTGGAGGCGGCCTTCGCGCGGGCGCGGGTCGCGCCGCGCGTGGTGGCCGAGATCGACGGCCTGGCGATGCTGATGGACGCGGTGCGGGCCGGGCAGGGCGCCACCATCCAGCCGGGCGCGGCGACCGCGCGGCTGGCCGACGAGCGCCTGGTGCAGGTGCGCATCGCCGATGCGCAGGTCGGCCGCCGCAACCTGCTGGCGAGCCTGTCGGACGACGAACTCTCGCCCGCGGCGCTGGCCGCCCGCGTGGTGCTGGCCGATGTCGCGCGCAGGCTGGTGCGCGAAGGGCGCTGGGCCGGCGCCACCCTTCACGAAAACTGAAGACCCCTTGCGCAGGGCGCGCTTTCGCGCGGCGCCATGGTTGCCTAGAGTCGAGCTCCTCACGAGGAGACTACTGAAATGATCGATGTCCTGGTCGTCGGCGGCGGCAATGCCGCGCTGTGCGCCGCGCTGATGGCGGTCGAGGCCGGCGCCAGCGTGCTGCTGGTCGAGGCCTCGCCGCGCGAATGGCGCGGCGGCAACTCCCAGCACACCCGCAACCTGCGCTGCATGCACGACGCGCCGCAGGACGTGCTGGTCGAGGCCTATCCCGAGGAAGAGTACTGGCAGGACCTGCTCAAGGTGACCGGCGGCCAGACCGACGAGCACCTGGCCCGCATCGCGATCCGCGCTTCGTCGTCGTGCCGCGACTGGATGCGGCGGCATGGCGTGCACTTCCAGCCGCCGCTGTCCGGCGCGCTGCACGTGGCGCGCACCAACGCCTTCTTCATGGGCGGCGGCAAGGCCCTCGTCAACGCCTACTTCCGCAGCGCCGAGCGGCTGGGCGTGCAGGTCCGCTACGAGACGCCGATCGTCGCGATCGAACTCGACGGCGATCGCTTCGTGGCCGCACGCACCGCAAGCGGCGAGCGCATCGAGGCCCGAAGCTGCGTCCTCGCGGCGGGCGGCTTCGAGTCCAACCGCGAGTGGCTCATCGAGGCCTGGGGCGTGAATGCGCGCGGCGAGCGGCCGGCCGAGAATTTCCTGATCCGCGGCACCCGCTTCAACGAGGGCGTGCTGCTCAAGGCCATGATCGACGCCGGTGCTGATTCGATCGGCGATCCGACGCAGGCCCACATGGTGGCGATCGATGCCAGGGCACCGCTCTATGACGGCGGCATCTGCACGCGCATCGATTGCGTGTCGCTCGGCGTCGTCGTCAACCGCGATGCGCAGCGCTTCTACGACGAGGGCGAGGACTTCTGGCCCAAGCGCTATGCGATCTGGGGCCGGCTGGTGGCGCAGCAGCCGGGCCAGATCGGCTGGTCGATCATCGACCGCAAGGCGATCGGCCGTTTCATGCCACCGGTTTTCCCGGGCACGGTGGCCGACAGCCTGCCCGAGCTCGCGCGCAAGCTGGGCCTGCCGGAGGCAGCCTTCGTCGACACCATCGCCGCCTACAACGCGGCCTGCCGGGTCGGCACCTTCGACCACACGGCGCTCGATGACTGCCACACCGAAGGCCTCGCGCCCGCCAAGACCCACTGGGCGCGTCCGATCGACGCGCCGCCGTTCTACGGCTATGCGCTGCGGCCCGGCGTCACCTTCACCTACCTGGGCCTGAGGGTGAACGACCAGGCCGCCGTGCACTTCGGCGGCCGGCCGAGCCCGAACCTGTTCGTGGCCGGCGAGATGATGGCCGGCAACGTGCTCGGCAAGGGCTACACGGCCGGCGTCGGGATGGCGATCGGCACCGCATTCGGCCGCATCGCCGGCACCCAGGCGGCCAAGGCCGCCATGAAGGAGACGACCCATGCAGCAGCTTGATGCGCTGACCCGGGAGGCCGTGGCGCTGGCGGGCGGCGGGGCGCGGGTGATCCCGATCCTGAGCGTGCCCGAGGCCGAGGTGGGCCGCCAGATGCAGATCTGCAATGCCTGCCGCTACTGCGAGGGCTTCTGCGCCGTGTTCCCGGCGATGACGCGACGGCTCGAATTCGGCCAGGCCGACATCCACTACCTCGCGAACCTGTGCCACAACTGCGGCGCCTGCCTGCATGCCTGCCAGTACGCGCCGCCGCACGAATTCGCGGTCAACGTGCCGCGCGCGATGGCCGAGGTGCGCCGGCAGACCTATGCGGACTATGCGTGGCCGCCGGCTTTGGGGCGGCTCTACCAGCGCAATGGCCTCACGCTGTCGGTGGCGCTCGCGGCGGGGCTGGCGCTGTTCCTGATGCTGGCGGTGGCGCTCAACGGCACGCTGTGGGGCGGCCGGCTGGAGGGCAACTTCTACCGCCTGTTCCCGCACAATTTGCTGGTCGGCCTGTTCGCGCCGGTGTTCCTGTTCGTGGTGTTCGCGCTGGGCAAGGGTGTCACGCGCTTCTGGCGCGAGCTGACGCCGGCCACCAGCGGCGCGCCGTTGAGCGCGCCTGCCGCGGCCGAAGCCACCCAGGCCGTGCTGCGCCTGAAGTACCTCGACGGCGGCCACGGCGAAGGCTGCCACGACGAGGACGATGCGTACACGCTGTCGCGCCGGCGCTTCCATCATTTCACCTTCTACGGCTTCCTGTTGTGCTTCGCCGCCACCAGCGTCGCGACGCTCTACCACTACCTGTTCGGCTGGCATGCGCCGTACGACCTGCCGAGCCTGCCGAAGCTGCTCGGCGTCGTCGGCGGCGTCAGCCTGATGATCGGCACGGCGGGGCTCTGGCGGCTCAATCGCCGGCGCCATCCGCTGCAGGGCGATGCGGCGCAGAAGCCGATGGACCTGGGCTTCATCGCCTTGCTGTTCCTCACCAGCGCGAGCGGACTGGGGCTGTGGCTCGGGCGCGGAACGCCGGCGCTGGCGCTGCTGCTGTGCCTGCATCTGGGCGCGGTGATGGCGCTTTTCGCCACGCTGCCCTACGGCAAGTTCGCGCACGGCATCTTCCGCACTGCGGCGCTGCTGCGCCATGCGGTCGAGAAGCGGCTGCCGAATCCGGTCGGCCTCGGTGCCGACTGAAAAACAACTCGAATCGACAACTGGCAAGGGAACCACGATGAACAAACGACACCTGCTGCGCGCCACCACTTCGGTCGCTGCTTCGCTGCTGCTGGCCGGCCTCGGCCAGGCGCAGGACTTTCCGCCGAACAAGCCGGTGACCCTGGTGGTGGGGTTCGCCCCGGGCGGCGCGGCCGATGCGGCGGCGCGCCTGATTGCCAGGAAGCTGGGCGAGAGCATCGGCCAGAACGTCGTGGTCGACAACAAGGCCGGTGCCGGCGGCAACATCGCCCATCAGTTGGTGGCGGCCGGGCCGGCCGATGGCTCGATGCTGCTGTTCGGATCGATCGGCCCGCTGACCATCGCGCCGCATGTGATGAAAGTCCGCTACGACCCGTTCAAGGACCTGGCCGCCGTGTCTGGCGGCGTCAACTTTCCTAACGTGCTGGTGGTGAACAAGGGTGTGGGCGTGAAGACGCTGGCCGAGTTCGTGGCGCTGGCGAGGAAGAAGCCCGGCAGCATCGATTTCGCATCCACGGGCGCCGGCTCGGCCTCGCACCTGGCGGGCGAGCTGTTCAACCAGCGCGCGGGCATCGACATGGTCCACGTGCCGTACAAGGGCGGCGCGCCGGCGCTGCAGGACCTGCTGGGCGAGCGCGTCGCCTCGTATTTCTCGGCGCCGCCGACGGCGCTGCCGCAGGTCGAGGCCGGCAACCTGATCCCGCTCGCCACCACCGGGTCGACCCGGCCGGCCTACATGCCGAACATCCCCACGGTGGCCGAGTCGGGCTACCCGGGTTTCGAGGCCTTGAACTGGTATGCCTTCGTGGCACCGGGCAAGACGCCGGCGGCCATGCTCGACCGCTGGAACCTGGAGATCGTGAAGGTGCTGAACGATCCGGGCGTCAAGGAATCGCTCGACAAGCATGGCCTGACGCCGCAGCCGACCACGCGGGCCGAGCTCACGGCCTTCATGCGCAAGGAGGACGCCAAGTGGGGCGGGATCGTGCGCGAACGCAAGATCACGGCCGATTGAGGATGACAACGAGCTTTTCGATTCGATGCGGCTTGTGGGCTTGGGTGAGCTGGGGCGGGCTCACGCCGACGGCGTGCTCTGCTCCGCGAATGTCCCCCGGCCTCCGGCCTCCTCCTTTATTTCGCTGCGCAGAACACACCATCGGCGTGAGCCGTCAAGTCGGTGGTTGATCCTCGGCACGCGCCCCGGCCGCCCGCCTCGAATTTCAACAACTTCAATTCGTTGGCGCGGCGAGCTTGAGCTCCCAGGTCTCGCCCACCAGCTGCTGCCCGAAGCCCTCATAGGGCTCCGACTTGACGAGCTTGAAGCCACGCGCCGCATAGATGCCGCGTGCCGCAGTGAGGCAGCTGTTGGTCCACAGCACCAACTTCCTGTAGCCCTTGTTGCGGGCGAAGGCGATGCACTCATCGGTCAGGCGGGCGCCCAGACCAAGCCCGCGGGCCTTCGGGCTCAGGATCAGCATGCGCAACTGCGCGGTCGTGGGCGACTTGCGCACCACGAAGACCGCGCCGACCCGCTCGCCGTTCAGTTCGGCGATCCAGCAACGCTCCCAGCCGGGCTGGAACTTGCGCAGGAACTGGCCGGCGATGTCGGCCACCAGCGCCTCGAACTCGCTGTTCCAGCCGTATTCGCGGGCGTAGATCTCGCCGTGCTGCTGCACGACCCAGCCGATGTCGCCCGGCGCCGGATCGCGCAGCACGGCGGCCTGGGTCCGGGCGGGCGGCTGAGCAGCCGGCTCGAGCAGCGCCTGCAGCGTGCCCATCGCGTCGATCAGCTGGCGCCGCTCGGCAGGGGGCAGCGGGGCAAGCAGGGCGCGGGCCTCGTCGCGCGACTTCTGCTGCAGCGGCGCGAAAACCGCGTGGCCGGCTTCGGTCAGGGCCAGCAGGCTTTGGCGCGCATCGCGCGGGTGGGGCCGGCGCTGCAGCCAGCCCTGCGATTCGAAGCGGCGCAGGATCCGGCTCAGGTAGCCGCCGTCGAGGTGCAGATCGCGGCCGATCTCGCTGGCGACCGGCTCCGCCCGGTGCGCCAATTCGTAGAGCACGCGGACGTCGGTCAGGGACATCTCGCTGCCGAGGTAAGGGTCGAGGATCCCGATCGTGCGGGTATAGAAGCGGTTGAAGCGGCGGATCGCCTTGACCTGGGCGACCTCCGGATCGGGGAGGGTGGCGGCTGACATGGTTGCCATTGTCATTTAATTGATTGACAAAAGCAATCACTTGAAAGGCCTCGGCCTGGGTTGCCTTTGCCCTTTAGGGCGACAGATCCAATGGAAAACCCTAAAATCGCGGGTTGCCCACCACGGGCCCACCCGGCCCGCAGGCCTGCGCGGCAAACCTTGTCGCATACCCTCGATGAACGCCCCCGTTGACGTCTCCTTTTTCGCGCGTGCCGCCAAGCCGCTGACCAGCTACCGCAAGTACTGGGCGGCCCGCTTCGGCACGGCGAAGTTCCTGCCGACCACACGCGCCGAGATGGACGCTCTCGGCTGGGACAGCTGCGACATCATCGTGGTCACGGGCGACGCCTATGTCGACCATCCGAGCTTCGGCATGGCCGTGATCGGCCGCATGCTCGAGGCGCAGGGCTTCCGGGTCGGCATCATCGCCCAGCCCGACTGGCAGAGCGCCGACCCGTTCAAGGTGCTCGGCCGCCCGAACCTGTTCTTCGGCGTCACCGCCGGCAACATGGATTCGATGATCAACCGCTACACGGCCGACCGCAAGGTGCGCAGCGATGACGCCTACACGCCCGGCGACGTCGGCGGCCGGCGGCCCGACCGCGCGGCCATCGTCTATTCGCAGCGCTGCAAGGAAGCCTGGAGCGATGTGCCGATCGTGCTCGGCGGCATCGAAGGCTCGCTGCGACGCATCGCGCACTACGACTACTGGCAGGACAAGGTGCGGCGCTCGATCGTGGTCGATTCGAAGTGCGACCTGCTGCTGTACGGCAACGCCGAGCGCGCGATCGTCGAGATCGCGCACCGCCTCGCCGCGCGCGAGCCGGTGCACCAGATCACCGACGTGCGGGGCACCGCCTTCGTGCGCCGGGAGACGCCCGAGAGCTGGTTCGAGATCAACTCGACCAGCGTCGACGAGCCCGGCCGCGTCGAGGCCCACGTCAACCCGTACCTGATGGTGTCGGAACAGGCCAAGGCCAACGGCGCGACCTGCGCCAAGGAAGACGAGGCGCAGGCCGTCGCCGCCGCCGCCGAATCCGCCGGATCGGTCAACCCGGCCATCAAGCCGCTCAAGTTCGTTCCCAATCCGGCCTTGCAAAGCCGCGAGCGAATCAAGGTGCCGCCGCGCGACCGTTCGGTGATCCGGCTGCCCTCCTACGAGCAGGTGCGTGCCGACCCGGTGCTCTATGCCCACGCCAACCGGGTGCTGCACCTCGAGACCAATCCCGGCAATGCGCGTGCATTGGTGCAGGCGCACGGCGAAGGCACGACCGCGCGCGATGTCTGGATCAACCCGCCGCCGATCCCGCTCACCACGGCCGAGATGGACCACGTGTTCGACCTGCCGTATGCGCGCAGCCCGCATCCGCGCTATGCCGACGAAAACGGCAGCCACGACGGCGCGACGAAGATCCCGGCCTGGGAGATGATCCGCTTCAGCGTCAACATCATGCGCGGCTGCTTCGGCGGCTGCACCTTCTGCTCGATCACCGAGCACGAGGGCCGCATCATCCAGAGCCGCTCCGAAGAATCGATCATCAAGGAGGTCGAGGCGATCCGCGACAGCGTGAAGGGCTTCACCGGCACCATCTCCGACCTCGGCGGGCCGACCGCCAACATGTACCGCATCGGCTGCAAGTCGCCCGAGATCGAATCGGCGTGCCGCAAGCCCAGTTGCGTGTATCCGGGCATCTGCCCGAACCTCAACACCAATCACGACCCGCTGATCAAGATCTACCGCCGGGCGCGCGCGCTCAAGGGCATCAAGAAGATCCTGATCGGTTCCGGCCTGCGCTACGACCTGGCCGTGCAGTCGCCCGAGTACGTCAAGGAACTGGTGCAGCACCACGTCGGCGGCTACCTCAAGATCGCGCCCGAGCACACCGAGCAGGGGCCGCTCACGAAGATGATGAAGCCCGGCATCGGCAGCTACGACAAGTTCAAGCAGATGTTCGAGAAGTACTCGGCCGAGGCGGGCAAGAAGCAGTACCTGATCCCGTACTTCATCGCCGCGCATCCCGGCACCAGCGACGAGGACATGATGAACCTCGCGATCTGGCTCAAGAAGAACGGCTTCCGCGCCGACCAGGTACAGACCTTCTATCCGTCGCCGATGGCCACCGCGACCACGATGTACCACACCAACAAGAACCCGCTGCGCAAGATCACGCGCGAGAGCGAGACGGTGGACATCGTGCGCGGCGACAAGCGCCGCCGCCTGCACAAGGCCTTCCTGCGCTACCACGACGCCAACAATTGGCCGCTGCTGCGCGAGGCATTGAAGTCGATGGGCCGCGCCGACCTGATCGGCAACGGCAAGCACCACCTGATCCCGACCTGGCAGCCACTGACCGACGGCAGCTACCAGAGCGCCCGGCGCAAGAATTCGACGGTGGTCGCGGCCAAGCCCGCGGCCCCGGTCAAGGGCCGCATCCTGACCCAGCACACCGGCCTGCCGCCGCGTGACACCGGCGCCGGCCGCGCCCGGCCCGCCGCGGCCAAGCCGATCCGCAAGGGCCGCTGAGCGGCCGCTGGCGCGGTCGCTGTATCGTGTCGGCATGAACACACCGCCGGCCGCTCCGTCCCCGTGGTTTCGCATCGGCATCGGCCTCGGGCTGGTGCTCTGGCTGCTGGCCTTCGCCGCCCAGGCCGCGCCGCTGGAGGCCGGTTCGGCGCAGGCCCTGCGCGAGCGGCACCAGAAGCTGGGCGAGGCCCTGGCCCACAGCCCCCTGAAGCGGCCCATCGTGCTGGACTCGCAAGAAACCGAGGGCGGCCTCCAGGGCGACGTCTACGCGGTGGTCAACCATTCGCTGGAAGACGTGCGGCGGTCGCTCGATCAATCGGCGCAGTGGTGCGAGATGCTGCTGCTGCATGTCAACAACCGCCGCTGCCGGGTCGCGCCGGGGGCCGCCGGCGAGACGCTCACCTTGAGCGTGGTGCCGCGCTACGACAAACCGATCGACCAGGCCTTCGAACTGTCCTTTGTGCGCCGCACCGCGCAGGCCGCGCGCGACTACCTGCTGATCGACCTGACGGCCGATTCGGGGCCGATGGGCACCAGCGGCTATCGCGTGATGGTCGAGGGCATACCGCTCGGCGAGCATCAGTCCTTTCTGCACTTCGCCTATTCCTATGACCACAACATGGTGGCCCGGCTCGCCACCATGGCCTACCTCGCGACCTTCGGCAGCGAGAAGGTCGGCTTCACCGTGGTCGGCAAGAAGCCGAATGGCGACCCCGACTACATTCGCGGCCTGCGCGGCCTGGTGGAGCGCAACGCGATGCGCTACTTCCTGGCGCTGGAGGCCTACCTCGACGGCCTGTCGATGCCGGCGGCGGAGCGCGCCGAGAAGCGCCAGATCCGGTGGTTCGAGGCGGTCGAGCGCTACCCTGTGCAGTTGCACGAGATCGACCTGGCCACCTACCTGGCCGCCAAGCGCGAAGACCGTCAGCGCGACGGTCCCCCGGGCCGCTGAGGCCGGCCCTTCGACCCTCAGCGCAGCACCAGCACCGGCGTGTGCGAATGCGTGAGCACGTGCAGCGTCTCGCTGCCCATCAGCAGGCGCTTGATGCCGCGCCGGCCGTGCGAGGCCATCACGATCAGGTCGCAGTGGTGGACCCGGGCCGCTTCGATGATCGCCTCCGACACCCCTTCGGCGCGCATGACGATGCCGGTGGTGCGCTTCACTCCCCGGGAGTCGGCCTTGCCCTTGACCGCATCGACCACCCGCTGGGACTCGGCGTCGGCCTCGTCGCGAAGGCGCGAGACCTCCATCTGGCTGAGCAGCAGCGAGCCCTCGAAGTAGCTGGCGGAATGGTGCTGGGAGACCTTGACGGCGAACAGTTCGGACTGCGTGAGCAAGGCGAGGTCGATGGCGGCGGTCACGGCCTGCTCCGACAACTCCGAGCCGTCGGTGGCGACGAGGATGCGTTCGTACATGGCTCGCTCCCGGGCGGGTGGGGCCCGCCCCGGTTTCAGATTAGTCCGGCCGGTGCATGGTTACAAGGCAAGGCTCATGTTCTAGGCGGGATCACCTAGGCCGGGGACCGCACACGCCAGGCAGGCCGCCCTGCGATTCATCGATGCGCTGGAACGTGCGTACGCGCACATCGGCCGGCATCCAGGCACCGGCTCCTCGCGCTACGCCCAAGAGTTGAATCTGCCGGGCGTTCGCTTCTGGCCTCTGACCCGACATCCCTATTTGGTGTTCCACGTCGAGCGCGACGACCACATCGACGTCTGGCGCGTGCTGCATGGTCGACGAGATGTCCCCGCCTGGATGGCGGACCCGGCCCAGGCCTGACGCCCCAAGGCCCGAGCCTCGCCGTCCGGCTCAGCGCTTCACCAGCGTGCACTTCGAATCGGCCAGCGGCGCGAAGGCCTTGTCGCCCGGGATGGTCTCGAGCACCTTGTAGAGGTCCCATTCACCCTTCGATTCGGCCGGCGTCTTGACCTGGACCAGCAGCATGTCGTGCACCATCTTGCCGTCGGCGCGCAACTGGCCGTTGCGGATCACGGCATCGTCGAGCCGGCTGGCGCGCAGCCTGGCGAGCACGGTATCGGCATCGTCGGTGCCGGTGGCCTCGATGGCCTTCAGGTAGCTCAGCACCGCCGAGTAGACCGCCGCCTGCATCATGGTCGGCATCTTGCGGTGGACGGCGTGGAAGCGCTGCGCGAAGGCGCGCGAGCGCTCGTCGTAGTCCCAGTAGAAGCCGTTGGTCAGGATCATTCCCTGGGCGTTGGCGAGTCCCATGCCGTGGATCTCGGTGATCAGCGACAGCAGAGGCGTGAAGGTCTGCTTGCCGCCGCGCACCATCGCGAACTGCGAGGCCTGCTTGACCGTGTTGAGCGTGTCGAGGCCCGAGTTGGCCAGCGCGATCACCTGGGCGCCCGAGTCCTGTGCCTTCAGCAGGTAGGACGACTGGTCGGACGAATTGAGCGGATGCCGCGACGAGCCCAGCACCTTGCCGCCCGACTTGTTGATGATCGCCGTGGCGTCTTTTTCGAGCGCGTTGCCGAAGGCGTAGTCGGCGGTGATGAAGTACCAGCTGTTCATGCCCTTTCTGATCATCGCGGGCACGGTGCTGTTGGCCAGCGAATAGGTGTCGTACATCCAGTGAACGCTGTGGGCGGTGCATTGGTCGTCGCTGATGGTGGAGGCGCCGGCGCCGGTGACCATCGCGAGCTTCTTCTTTTCGTCGGCGATGCGCGTGACGGCGAGGGCGACGTTGGAGTAGGTCAGGTCGGTGATCATGTCGACGCCGTTCTGGTCGTACCACTCGCGCGCCTTGGTGGCGCCGATGTCGGTCTTGCCCTGCGAGTCGGCCGAGATCAGTTCGATCGGCACGCCGAGCACCTTGCGGTCCTTCGAGAATTCGTCGATGGCGAGCTACGCCGCCACGATCGATCCCTTGCCCGCGTTGTCGCTCGACACGCCCGACAGGTCGGTCAGAACGCCGATCCTGACGACGTTGTCCGAGATGCGGGCCTGCGCCGCGGCGCCGGCAGCCAGTGCGACGAGGGCGGCGGCCACGGCGATACGCCGCAGCTTGGGGGTCATCCGATGCATGCATGTCTCCTTGTTGTTCGAGCGGGCAGTCTATGCGGGCCCGGGCTTTCACGCCGCCGTCACAAACATCCGCGCTAATGCCGGGGCTCGCGCGCGTTGCGCGGGCTTCACTCTGCAGGAACGACCAACAATGAACGAGCGATCGAGGATGACGTGGCTGGCGGCGGTGGGCGCCGGCCTCGTGGTGGCCGCATGCGGCGGCGGGAGCGGCGGCGGGTTCGCGCTGCCGGCGGGGGGCGCGAGCACTGGCGGCACAGGCGGCAGCACGGGCAGCGGCGGCAGCGTGGCGGCGGGCCAGGGCGTGAGCGGTGTCTTCCTCGATGCCGCGGTAGAGGGCCTGGACTACGTCGCGGGCACGGCCGCCAAGGCCGTCACCTCCGCCAAGGGGGAGTTCGCCTGCAAGGCGGGCGAGACCGTGAGCTTCAGCCTCGGCGCGCTCGCCATCGGCAGCGCCGCCTGCGGCACGTCGATCACGCCGCTGGCGCTCGCCGGCCAGCAGGCCACGGCCGACGGCCTGAAGGCCGACGCGGTGGTCAATCGCCTGGTGGCGCTGCAGAGCTTCGACGAGGACGGCGATCCGAGCAACGGCATCCGCATCACGGACGCACTGAAGAACGCATTGAAGGCCGGCGCGCTCGATTTCTCGGCAGCGGCCGCGAGCTTCGATACGGCGCTCAGCACGCTGCTGGCCACGCTGCCCGCGCCCTACGCCACCCGGGTGTCCGACGCCAGCCGACGCGCCCTGGCACGCGAGCATTTCGAGAACACGCTGGCTTCGCAGCTCGGCGCGCCGGTGACCGAGACCGCGACCCAGAGCAACGCGCTGGGCAGCATCGCGGTCAGCGTCACCCGCCTTCAAATGCAGGCCGACGCCAAGTTCAACGTGCCCTACGAAGGGGCCAACGACAAGATCCGGGCGGACTTCCCGCACGGCTTCCTGCCGGCCTACGGCTCCGGCCTGGCCTTCAAGGGCACGGCCGCCGACGGCGCGCTGGAGTTCTACGCGATCACCGATCGCGGCCCCAACGGCGACGGTCCGACCGCGCCGGTTCCCGGCGGCGCCGGCACCAACATCAGCAAGGTGTTCCCGGCCCCCTCGTTCGCGCCGAGCTTCGGACTGGTCACGATCGGCAAGACCGGTGCCCGGCTGCAGAACAGCGTCGCCCTCAAGGTGGACGCGACCCGCAAGGCCACCGGCCTTCCGCCGCAATCGGGCGTCGGCGCGACCGGGGAGACGCCGCTGACCGATGCCTACGTCTTCGACGCGGCCAAGGCCAACTTCGACGCCAACGGCCTCGATCCCGAGACCCTGGTGCTCGACAAGGCGCGCAAGGTGCTGTGGAGCAGCGACGAGTACGGCCCCTTCATCGTGCGCATCAACATCGACACCGGCGTGATCGAGAAGAAGTACGCGCCGGGTGCCGGTGCGACGGACCTGCCGGCGGTGCTGGCGCAGCGGCGCCCGAACCGCGGCATGGAAGGCCTGACGCTCGATGTCGCCAGCGGCCGGCTGCATGGCTTCCTGCAGAGTCCGATCGATCCGCGCGACGGCGCCGGCAAGTCGATCAAGGCCAAGCCGCCCGGCGGCAGCAACACCGACGTGCGGCACATCGCCAAGTTCACGCGCTGGCTCGAGTTCGATCCGGGCACCGAGCGCTCGAAGCTCTATGCCTATCCGATCGACGGCAGCCAGTACGACAAGGACCGCACCGGCAATGCCAAGCTCGGCGACGTCGTGAGCCTGGGCAACGGCCGCTTCATCGTGATCGAGCAAGGGGCGCGCAAGAGCGATGCGAAGGTGTTCAACAAGCTGATGCTGGTCGAGATCCCGGCCAATGCCACCGACATCGCGACGCTGGACCACAACCTCGAGATCAGCAGCATCACGCAGGCGGTGTCGAACGGCGCCGACTGGTCGGGCGTGGTCACGCTCAAGAAGACCGAACTGCTCGACCTCAACGCACTCGGCTGGGTGGCGGAGAAGGCCGAAGGCCTGACGCTGGTGGACGACCACACGCTGGCCCTGGTCAACGACAACGACTTCGGGCTGTCCACCATGCTGCTGGACGCCAATGGCCAGCGGGTGGCGGGCAGCATCGAGGACTGCACCGTCGACGCCGCCGGCGCGATCGTGAGCGGATGCCCGGCGGGCGTGGTGGGCGCGCGCCTCACGCGCGGCAGCGACATCGAACGGCCGACGCGCCTGTGGCTGCTGCGCTTCGACCGGCAACTGACCGCACTGACGCTGCCCGCCTCCTGAGGCGAGTGCCCGCGGTTGAAATTTAAGGTTCCGTGAGGGATTGCTTAAGCAATTCTTAGCGGCGGGCGCGGGCTTCGATTTCTAGACTTCTTTCCAGCAGGCGGGCGCATGGTGCGCCGGCCGCTGAACCCGGAAGGAAGGACCACCCCATGAACATCGATCAGCGCGAACTGCGCCTTGTCGCGGAGGCCGCAGCGCCCCGCGTCGACATGTATGCCGGCATCCACAAGGCGCTGCGTGCGCTGATGGCCGACACCCTGCTGGCCGTCGGCCGGATGGACAGCGAGGACGCGCTGGAGCGCGCGCAGGTGACGCAGCGCGTGCTCGAGCTGCTCGATTTCTGCCGCTCGCACCTGCAGCACGAGAACGACTTCATCCACCCGGCGCTGGAGGCCCGCGCACCCGGCGCCAGCGGCAAGATCGCGCACGAGCACGAGGAGCACGTGCATGCCATCGTCGCGCTGGCGGAGCAGACCACGGCGCTGCTGCAATGCGAACCGGCGGGTCGCCCGGCCGCCGCGTTGGCGCTGTACCGCGCGCTGTCGCTGTTCATCGCCCACAACTTCGAGCACATGCACGTCGAGGAGACGGCGCACAACGCGGTGCTGTGGGCGCGCTACACCGATGCCGAGCTGATCGCGATCCACGACGCGCTGGTGGCGTCGATCCCGCCCGACGAGATGATGTACGTGCTGCGCTGGATGGTGCCCTTCATGAACCCCATCGAGCGCGCCGCGATGCTGGGTGACATGCGCGCCCATGCACCCGCGCCGGCCTTCGCTGCCGCGCTGGAGGTGGTGCGCCCGCACCTGAGCGAGCGCGAATGGGCCAAGCTAGGCCAGAGCCTGGGGTTGGCGGCCTAGGGTGAACACGCCCTATGCAATCTCCTGCAGCGCGACCGGCCGCTCGACCCGCAGCAGGAAGCGCCCGCGGCCGGTCTTCTCGATCCGGATGTGCGGGCTGTTCTCCTGCAGCCGGCGCTGCAGCAGCACCAGCCGTGCCTCCAGGTTGTCCGACAGGTCGGGCAGGCGCAGCGCAGGGTCGAGCCGCAGCTCGCGGTTGCTGAATTCGCTGCGGCCCTGCTGCGTGTGTTCGCGCAGCAGCTTGCCGAGGATGGCGCCTGCGACGCCCTTGATGAGGTAGCTGTCGCCGATGAAGATGCTGCTGTTGGCGAGGTAGTGGCGCACCGCGATAGGCGCGCCGGAGGGCGGCGGCGCACGGGCAGGTGCTTCGGCCGCGGCCGCCGCGTCGTCGCCGGTGCGCAGCAGCTCCAGCGCGGCGCCGAGGTGGCCGGCAATGGCGACCAGCGCGTCCTCGTCCTCGAAGCCGAAGCGCATGTCGATCGGACTCTCGACGAACAGCGCGCCCAGCAGGCGGTCGCTGGAGACGATCGGCACCGCCAGCTGGCTGCGCGGCTCGGCCAGGCCCGGAAACGGGATCTCGGTGTCGAGCACCAGGCCGGGCTCGATCTCGCGCATGCTGCTGCGCACCGCGTGGCTGTAGTTCGCCGCGTTCGTCATGTGGCTGATGCGCACCGGTGTGCGCTCGCGCGCGGCGACCCCGATCACGCCATGGCCGATCTCGATCTCGGAGCCGACGCCCGAGGTGGCGTAGCCGCAGCTCGCCACGGTGTAGAGGCGCTCGGTCGCGCCGTCGCGCATGAGCACCATCGCATGGCGGATGTCGAGCTGGTCGTTGAGCACGGCCAGCACGCCCTGCAGCAGCTCGTCGGTGGCGCAGCAGGCGGCCAGCCGCTCGGCCGAGCGGCGCACGCCGGCCAGCAGGCCGTGGCGCGGCGGCGGCGGCGCGAGCCGTTCGCCTTCGACGGCCTCGACCGCCTCGACCTCGTAGATGTCGGCGCCGAGCAGCCGGAACACGGCCGCCATGCCGCTGTGGGAGGCGATGCCGGCCAGCTGCGCCTTCATGCCTTCGAAGCGCGGCCCTTCGGTCTCGGTGCGCAGGTAGCGCAGCTCGATGCGGTACATGGCGGCGACCGTCGGGTCCAGCACCAGCACGGTCGCGTACGGGTTGGCCAGGATGTTCTTGCGGGTCTTGTTGAAGAACTGGAAGGACAGCGCCACATGCCGCTCGTCGACGTAGTAGACCTGCGAGATGTAGGCGACGTTGGGCGTGCCGTCTTCCGAGCAGGTCGCCATCACCGCCGGGATGGCGCCCTCGAAGCAGGCCCGGATCGCGTGCAGCGACGGCGACGGCTGGCGTGTGTTCATGATGAAGGGTCAGGCCGCCGGCAGCGCGCTGCCGGCCTTGGGGCCGGGCGTCTGGTCGTAGGCTTCGCTCGGTCGGAAGCGGATCGCGACCACGTCGTCCAGCCGGCAGGCCAGCATCGCCTGCACGAAGTCAGCGCTCAAGCCGACGTTGCCGATCTCGTGCTCCATCGAGCGCAGGTAGCGCTTCAGCACGGGCGCGTCGCCGTCGACGGCGCTGCGCAGTTCGACTTCGCGCGCCTTGACCTGCACGGTGCGATGGCTCAGCGGTTCGCTGAAGACCACCGCGACCTGGCCGGTCGCCGCGACGTCCTGCAGCAACTGGCGCGACCGGCTGCGCGCGAGATAGACCGTGACCTCGCTGCCGTCGGGCGCGATGGCGGCGCCGACCGCCCGCATCAGGCTCGGCCGATGCGCGGCATTGCGCGAGGCGACGATGGTCGAGACGCCCTTGTCGATCATCGCGATGTGCTCGGGGTTCAGCAGCGGGTGGGGCAGGGCGGGCATGGGGACCGGGTGTGGGTCTGAACCCGGCATTTTGATTCAAAGTCCCGCCGCCGACCGTTTTCCGGACGGCCTACGCCAAGCGGCCGACGCGGCCTGCGACTCAGGCCGCGAGGCGGACTTCCGAAGGCGGCGCGCTGACGCGCAGGTGGCGGGTCGCGCTGGCCGTGCGCATCACGGCCGACAGCAGCGAGCGGAACCAGATGTGGCCCGGCGCATGCTGGTTGCGGCCATGCCAGAGCTGGTAGAAGCGCATCGGCGGGAAGTCGATCGGCGCCGGCACCACGGCCAGCGGCAGTATCGCGGCGAAGTGCAGCGCGAAATGCCGGCTGGTGGTGAAGATCAGGTCGGTGCCGGGCAGCAGGTGCGGCGCCATCGAGAAGAAGGGCACCGTGACGGTCGGCGTGCGCGTCAGCCGCTGGGCCGCCAGGTGGGTCTCGACCACGCCGCGCTGCAGCCCGCTGTAGAGCAGCGGCACCACGTGCGAGCCCTGGAGGTAGTCGGTGGCGCGCATGCCGCTGGCGCCGGGGTGGTCGCGGTCGACCAGGCAGACGATCTCGTCCTCCAGCAGCAAGGTGGTGCGCAGGTGCTCGGGCGGCTGCGGCCAGTTGCCGATCACGACGTCGATCTCGCCGTCGGCGAGGGCGCCGTCGTAGTCGTAGTCGGGCCCGAGCGGCTGCAGCAGCATCCGCGCCCCGGGCGCGGTGGTGCGCAGGTACTGCACGACGGCCGCCATCAGCGGCGGCGCCAGGTAGTCGGGCGTGCCGATGCGGAAGGTCTGGCGGGTGGTGGCCGGGTCGAAGACGTCGCCGGGCGAGAGCAGGGCGTCGATCTCTCCGAGCACCACGCGGACCGAGGCCTCGAGCTGCAGGGCGCGCTCGGTCGGCACCATGCGCTGCTTGTCCTTGATAAGGAGCGGGTCGTCGAAGATCTCGCGCAGCCGCTTCAGCGCGGTGCTGACCGCGGGCTGCGACTGGTTCAGGCGCGTCGCCGCGCGCGAGACGCTGCGTTCGTTCATCAGGATGCTGAAGACGCGCAGCAGGTAGGTGTCGAATGGGTCGTTGGCGCGTGACATGGCGTGTCTCCTGCACAGCTTTGGTGCCCCGGGGCACCAGCGCCAGTCGCCGGCGGGCTCCGGGGCGGCACTTTGCTATGCCGCTGATTGCTGCCTAGCGATTGGCGTGCCATGCCGGCGTTCCTACAGTCGGGCATCACTTTTGCTGCACCACCGCATGACTATCCCGACCTCCACCACACGCCGCGGCGCCCTCCAACTGCTGGCCGCCGGCGCCGCCTCCATGGCGCTGCCGGCCCTGGCGCAGTGGCCCGACAAGCCGATCAAGATCATCGTCACCTTCCCGCCCGGCGGGTCGAGCGACATCCTGGCGCGCGTGCTGGCCGAGCAGCTGGGCAAGAAGCTCGGCCAGGCGGTGGTGGTCGACAACAAGCCCGGCGCCGGCGGCACCATCGGCGGCGCCCAGGTGGCGGCCGCGGCGCCCGACGGCTACACCTTCATGCTGTCGAACTCGACCCCGCTCGCGCTCGGCCCGTTCACGCTCGAGAAGCAGCCCTACGACCCGGTGGCCGCATTCACCCACATCGTCTCCCTGGGCTCCGCCCCGCTGGTGGTCATGGCCAGCAAGCCCTCGGGCATCACCAGCTTCGCCGAGCTGGAGGCGCGGGCCCGCAAGGACGGCCGGCTGGACTTCGGCTCCGGCGGCCCGGGATCGATCGGCCACATCCACGGCGAGCTGATCCGCAAGACCACCGGCGCCAACCTCGTGCACGTGCCCTACCGCGGCGGCGCGCCGATGACCACCGACCTGCTCGCCAACGTGATCCCGGTCGGCATCGACGTCATCACCGCCTACGTGCCCTTCTTCAAGAACGGCCAGCTGGTGCCGCTGGCCGTGACCGGCAGCGCGCGATCGCCGCTGATGCCCGAGGTGCCGACCATCGTCGAGGTCGGCCAGCCGAAGCTGGTGCTGGAGAACTTCTTCGGCCTCAGCGGTCCGGCCAAGCTGCCGCCCGAGATGGTGGTGCGCCTGCACGACGCCTGCAACGAGGTGCTGGTGATGCCCGAGGTCCAGAAGAAGTTGATCGAGCTGGGGATCGTCGCCAAGCCCGAGAGCACGGCGCGCTTCGAAGCGATCGTGAAGGACCAGGTGGGGGTGCTCGGCCCGACGGTGAAGGCGGCCGGCATCAAGCTCTGACCCTGCCCGGGCGCGCCCGGGCGCCTTGCGCGGCCGTGCCGGGCGGCGGATGATGGCCCGGAACTGCAGGAGGTTTCGATGCCGCAACATCATCCCTTCGATCGCGCCCGGCGCGGCCTGCTCGCCGCGGGCGGCAGCTGGCTTGTGCTCGCGGCGCTCGGCCCGCAGGGCGCCCGGGCGCAGCCGGCGGCCGGCATGCGCATCGGCATCATCGGCGCCGGCCGCATCGGCGGCACCATCGGCGGACTGTGGGTCAAGGCCGGCCATCCGGTGATGCTGTCGTCGCGCCATCCGGAAGAGCTCAAGGACCTGGTGGCCAGCCTCGGGCCGCTCGCCAGTGCCGGCACCGTCGCCCAGGCGATCGCGTTCGGCGATGCGCTGTTCATCGCGGTGCCCTATGGCGCGCTGCCCCAGATCGGCCAGGACCACGGAGCCGCCCTCAAGGGCAAGGTCCTGCTCGATGCCTGCAACGCGGTGGCCTCGCGCGACGGCACCGTGGCAGACGAGGTCGAGCAGGAGGGCATCGGCGTCGTCTCGCAGAAATACCTTTCAGGCGCACGGCTGGTGCGGGCGTTCAACACGATGTCCTACACGATCTTCGCGCGGGAAGCCAACCGGCCCGCGCCCAGGCTGGCGATCCCGATCGCCGGCGACGATCCCGAGGCGGTCCGGGTCGCGGCCAGGCTGGTCGGCGATGCCGGCTTCGACCCCGTGGTGGTCGGCAAGCTGGCCGATGCCCGGCGCTTCCAGCGCGGCGGTCCCGGCTACGGGCAGGCGGTGAGCGCCGCCGAACTCAGGCAGAAGCTGTCGCTGGCGCCATGACGGCGCTGCGGCGCTGGCTGCGGCGGGCCGTTCCGGCGACGCCGCAGGAGTTGGCGGCGGCGTGGTGGTCCTTCGGCTATTTCTTCGCGCTCCTGGCGGGCTACTACGTGCTGCGGCCGCTGCGCGACCAGATGGGCATCGCCGGCGGGACGCGGGCGCTGCCGTGGCTGTTCACCGCGACCTTCGTCACGCTGCTGGCCGCGCAGCCGGTCTTCGGCGCGCTGGTGGCGAGGCTGCCGCGGGCCCGGTTCATCCCGGCGGTCTACCATTTCTTCGTCCTCAACCTGGCGCTGTTCTGGGTGCTGCTGGCGCTCGGCATCGCGCCGGTGATCGTGGCGCGGGTGTTCTTCGTCTGGGTCAGCGTCTTCAACCTGTTCGCGGTCGCGGTGTTCTGGTCGTTCATGGCCGATCTGTTCACCAGCGAGCAGGGCAAGCGGCTGTTCGGCTTCATCGGTGCCGGCGGCACGGCGGGCGCGCTGCTGGGGCCGGTGATCACCATTGCGTTGTCGGTCCCGCTCGGGCCGCACAACCTGCTGATCGCGGCCATCGTCTTCCTCGAAGCCGCTGTGTTCTGCGCCCATCGGCTCGAGCGCAGCGCGGGCGCGAACGGCGCCGGCCCTCGGCGCGGCATCGAGGGCCGGGTGGGGGGCGGCGCCTTCTCCGGACTGTCGGGGCTTCTGCGCTCGCCTTACCTGCTCGGCGTCGGCGCCTGGGTCAGCTTGCTGTCCTTCGGTGCGACGATGCTCTATTTCATGCAGGCGAACGTGGTGGCCGCGTCGGTTCAGGGCGCGGGCGCGCAGACGCGGATCTTCGCCAGCATCGACCTGGCGGTCGGGCTGCTGACGCTGGCGACGCAGGTCTTCGCCACCGGGCGCCTGCTCCAGCGTTTCGGTACCGGCATGGCGGCGGCGGCGCTGCCTGCGGTCTATGTCGTCGGCTTCCTCTGCCTGGCGATGGCGCCGACCCTCGCGGTGGTGCTGGTGTTCCAGGTGGTCCAGCGGTGGATGAACTTCGCGATCGCCAATCCGGCACGGCAGGTGTTCTTCACGGTCGTCGGGCGCGAGGAGAAATACAAGGCGAAAAACCTCATCGACGTCGTGATCTACCGGGGCTCCGATGCGCTCTACGGCTGGGTCTACGACATGCTGCACCTGATCGGACTCAAGATCGGCGCCATCGCGCTGTGCGCGCTGCCGGTGGCGCTTGCCTGGGTCGTCCTGTCGTCAACGCTGGGACGCACGCAGGAGCGCCGCGCGTCCTTGCCCGTCGACCGGGCGCTGGGGGATCCGCCATGACATCGATGACACGGCGAAGCTTTTCCGCGCTGGCGGCCGCGGTGGCGTGGCCGCCCGGCGTGTTCGCGCAAGACCGGGGAGGCGCCCTGATCCTGCGCGCCATTCCCGCCACGGGCGAGCGCCTGCCGGCGGTCGGCCTTGGCACCGCCAGCGTGTTCGACAGCGACGACGCCCGGACCCGCGAGGCCGCGGCGCAGGTCGTGCGGACCCTGCTCGAGGGCGGCGGCCGGCTGATCGACACCGCCTCGGTCTACGGCGACGCGGAACGCGTGCTGGGCCAGGCGATGCCGGCCGCCGGCGGCCGCGACCGGGTCTTCGTCGCGACCAAGCTCGAAGCGCCGGACGCCGCCGAACTCGAGCGCTCGCTGACCCGGCTCGGCACGCGCCGGGTCGACCTGCTCCAGCTTCACAACGTGCGCGACCCGCAGCAGTCGCTGGCCCGGTTCAAGGCCTGGAAGGCCGAGGGCCTGTGCCGCTACACCGGGATCACCTCGACCTCGCATCGCGACTACACGGCCATCGAGGCGGTGCTGGCGCGCGAGAAACCGGACTTCGTGCAGATCGGCTATTCGCTCGACGACCGCGAAGCCGAAGCGCGCATCCTGCCCCTTGCGGCCGACATGCGTGCCGGCGTGCTGACGGCCTTGCCCTTCGGCCGCGGCCGGCTGTTCCGGGCGGTGCGCGGCAAGCCGCTGCCCGAGTGGGCGACGGGCTTTGCCGACAGCTGGGCGCAGTTCTTCCTCAAGTACCTGCTGGGCGACGAGCGGGTCACGGCGGTGATTCCGGGCACCTCCGATCCGGGCCACATGGCGGACAACCTCGGCGCCATGCGCGGCCGGCTGCCGGATGCCGCGGAGCGCGGGCGGATGGTGGCGTTCGTGCAGACACTCTGACACGGGCGGCGCGCCTGAACTCCCGGCCTTCGGCCGAAGTCCAACACCGACTTCAGGCGGAGGTGCTCCATGAAGAGATTCGCACTGACCCTCGCGATGACGGCCGCCGTGGCTGGCGGCGCGACGACGAGCCTGGCCTTCAATGGCAACGGCATGCAAGGAGGCAGCCCCGGCGGCGTCCATCGCGCGTTCCGCACGGCGCCAGGGGTTGCGCGCGTCGCCGTCGTGCCGGGACGACCGGCGTTCCCGGTTCATCCCGTGTTTCCGGTCCGACCCGGCTTTCCGTTCCACCGTGTCGTGGTGGTCGGCGTTCCGGTGTTCTATGGGCCGCCGCCCGTGGTCGTGGTGAGCGGCGCTCCGGCGCTCTGGTACTGCCAGAACCCGATCGGCTATTTCCCGACCGTCCAGGCCTGCCCGGTGGGCTGGGTCCAGGTGGCTCAGTAGCCGCGGGGGCGCGGATCAGCCGGCCAGCGTGAGCAGAGGCAGGTCGCGCTCGCGGGCGATGGCGTCGAGTTCGGCCCGGCTGCGGCGGGCGAACCATTGCGCCAGCGCCTCGTGGATCGCCGGCGACAGCATGTCGCCCGCCGGCAGCCCTGCCGCTTCGCACAGCCTGATGGCGAAATGCGGTTCGAGCGCCGCGACCGCCGCCCGGCCATCGGCGCACGGATAGACCCGGTACCCCGCGTGGGCACCGCCGACCGCGCCCTGCGGTTGCGTCAGCCCCCAGGTGCGCGGCAGTGCGAGCCAGTCGGCGGCGGCGTTCAACGCCACTTCGCGGTAGATGCCGGCGGTGTGCGAAGCGCCGGTGCGCAGGGCCGCCTGCAGCACCGCTTCGCTGGCCAGCAAGGCGCCGCCCATGTCGGCGAAGAGCGTGGGCGGCAATGCGGTGCCGGTGACCAGCCCGCTTTCCGCCAGGTAGGTGAGGTCGTGGCCGGGCTCCTCGGCGCGCTCGCCGGGTGCGCCGACGATCGCGACCTGCGACAGCCTCGGGTGGCGGGCCTGCAGCGCCGCCCAGTCGAGCCCGAGCTTGGCCAGCGCCGAGGGCCGGAACGAGGTCAGCAGCACGTCGGTGGCGTCCAGCGCCTCGTGCAGCCTGTCACGGCCGGCGTCGGCCTTCAGGTCGACCACTTCCACCGTCACGCCCTCGTGCAGCGCGGCATAGGCCGGCCGGTTGTAGTGGCCCATCGGGTCGCCCGCCGGCGGTTCGAACTTGAGGCAGGCGGCGCCCATGGCGCGGCAGCGCATCAGCGCGGCGGGACCGGGCAGGTTGAGCGCCAGGCTCAGGATGCGCACGCCGGCCAGCGGCATGAAGGGGGCTTCGGCGGGGACAGAGGTCGGCATCGGCGGGCGTCCTTGAGAAAAGAAAAGTGGCGGCGAGATAGAGCTTACCGGCTCGGCGCAGGCGCTCTACGATGCGCCTTGCAACCGCCCGATTCACACAAGACAAGGAGACCTTCATGTTCCAGAACGATCTCATGGCCGGCCAGCGCATTCTCGTGACCGGCGGCGGCACCGGACTCGGCCGCGCGATGGCCGAGCGATTCCTCGCCCTCGGCGCCGACGTCGCGATCTGCGGCCGCCGGCAAAGCGTGTGCGAAGAGACGGCGGCCCAGTGGCGCAGCCGGTTTCCGGAGCGCCGCATCGACACCTTCGGCGTCGACATCCGCAATGCGCAGGCGGTGGACGAGATGGCCGACAGCCTGTGGCATTCGGGCGGGCTGACGGGGCTCGTCAACAACGCGGCCGGCAACTTCGTCTCGCCGACCGAGGCGCTGTCGCCGCGCGCTTTCGACGCGGTGGCCAACATCGTCTTCCACGGCAGCTTCTACGTCACGCAGTCCGTGGGCAAGCGGTGGGTGGCCGAGGCGAAGCAGGGCAAGTGGAAGGCCGGCGACCCGTACCGCAGCGTCATGAGCATCATCGTGACCTGGGTCGACAACGGCAGCCCCTACGTGGTGCCGTCGGCGATGAGCAAGGCCGGCATCGAGGTGATGACCAAGTCGCTGGCGATCGAGTGGGCGCGCTACGGCATCCGCCTCAATGCGGTCGGACCGGGCGAGATTCCGACCGAAGGCATGAGCAAGCGGCTCAACCCCGGCGAGGAGCCCGGCGCCCGCAGCAAGGCCAACAACCCGATGGCGCGCACCGGGATGATGAGCGAGCTGCAGAACCTCGCGGCCTTCCTGATGGCGCGGGGGCAGTGCGATTGGCTCACGGGGCAGAGCATCATGATGGACGGCGGCAATGCGCTGGCCACCGGCGGCAACTTCTACGAACTGCGGGAGTGGAGCGACGCCGACTGGCTGGCCGCGCGCGAACGCATCGAGGCCCAGAACCAGAAGGACAAGGCGCAACGCTAGACGCTGGCCGGCCGCCGCTTCCACCAGCCCCGCAGCCGCCCCGCCATGCCCTGGTTGATCACCAGCCCGGCCAGCACCGCGGCGGTACCGAGCCATTGCGCCGGGCTCGGGCGTTCGCCGAAGGCCAGCGCCGCGGCGGCGAGGCCGACCACCGGCACCAGCAGCGAGAACGGCACCACGCGGCCGGCCGGGTGGCGCTGCAGCAGGCGCGTCCAGAGCGTGTAGGCGAGCAGGGTCGCGAACCAGGCCAGGAACAGCACCGCCAGCAGCGCCCGCAAGTCGAGCCCGCCGAGCTGGCGAAGAACCTGCGCCGATCCGTCCATCGCCACCGCGAGCAGGAGAAATGGCAGCACCGGCACCACACTGCTCCAGACGATGAAGCCGAAGGGGTCGTAGCCCGGCGTCGTCCGTACCGCGAAGCGCACCACGACATTGGAGGCGGCCCACATGAACGCGGCCGACAGCGTGAGGATGAAGCCGATCAAGGTCATCTGGCCGGGACCGTTGCCGTGCGCGGTGGCAATCACCAGCAGGCCCGCGAGCGCCACGGCGAGGCCGAGCCACTGGTCGCGCCGCGCGCGTTCGCCGAGCAGCGGCCCGGCCAGCAGCAGCGTGAAGAAGGCCTGGGTCTGCATCACGACCGAGGCCATGCCCGCGGTCATCCCGAGCTGGAGGCCGAGGAACAGCAGGCCGAACTGGCCCACGCCCTGCGCCAGCCCATAGGCCGCGAAATAGCGCCAGGGCAGCGCTGGCCGGGCCACGAACAGCAGCAGCGGCAAAGATGCGGCGGCGAAGCGCAGCGCACCCAGCAGCATCGGACTCAGGTCCTGCAGCCCGAGCTTCATGGCGACGAAGTTCAGGCCCCAGATCAGCACCACGCACAGGGCGCGGGCGAGGTCGCCGCGGCTGAGGGCAGGCGTGCTGCTCATGGCGTGCTGGGGCCGCGCGCCGCACGCGCCGCCTTGAACGCCATGAAGGCCTCCAGGCTGGTCTTCTTCGGCACGTAGCCGAACTCGGTCTTGAGCCGCTTGTTGCACAGCACCGGGCGATAGCGCAGGAAATCGAGCTGCTCGGGGCCGTAGCGGCTGATGCCCAGCCGCGAGCCCACGGTCAGCGCGAGCTTGAGCAGCGAGGCCGGCAGCGACAGCAGCGGCTTGCGCAGCAGCGCGGCGATCTGCGGCAGGGTCAGCGCACCATCGCCCGCGACATTGAAGCAGCCGGTGCGCCCGGAGGTGATCGCGTGCACCACGCAGCCGGTCACGTCCTCGTCCCAGATGAAGACGAAGGGGCTGTCGCTGCCGCGGATCGCGAGGATGCGCGGCTTCTCGAACAGGGCCGTGATCTGGTTGTGCACCTGCGTGCCCAGGATGGTGCCGATGCGCAGCACCGTCTGCTGCAGCGCCGGATGGTCGACGCGCCAGGCGGCCAGCATTTCTTCGACCAGCCGCTTGTGGTCGGCGTAGGCGAAGGCGGCGTTGCCGCGCAGCGCGTCGTCCTCGTCGATCCAGGCCGGGTTGTCGGCGTGGTAGCCGTAGGCGGCGCCGCTCGACGAGACCACGATGTGGCGCACGCCCTGCGCGACGCAGGCCTCGAGCACGTTGCGGGTGCCGAGCACGTCGACCGAATACTCGAACTCGCGCGTGCTGCCCGGGCCGGGCGTGACGATCGACGCCAGGTGCACCACGGCGTCGATCGCGTGCTGCTTCAGCGTGGCGCCGAGCCGGGCATCGCGCACGTCCTGCACGGCATAGGTGACGCCGGGCACGCGGCGCATGGCCGGCACCTCGCGGACGTCGAGTGCGACCACGCAGTCGATGTCGGGCAGGGCGGCGAGGGCGGCCACCACCGTGCGGCCGAGAAAACCGTCGGCGCCGGTGACGAGCACGCGGCGTGCCGCGATGGGCAGAACTGCATCCATGGGAATCAGGCCGAACGCGCGGCCGGTGAAGACAGGGGGCGGCGCGCCCACCAGGCGGCGAGCCCGAGGCCCGCGACGATGTCCCAGAAGCCCCAGACGCCGGCGACCACCGCCATGCCGCCGAGGCCGCCGAAGAAACTGAAGATCAGCACCAGCCCGAGGCCGGCGTTGCGGATGCCCACTTCGAAGCTGACCGCGCGGCGGTCGTACTCCGCCAGCCCGGTGGCCGTGGCGCAGGCATAGCCGGTGGCGAAGGCCAGCGCGTCATGCAGCACCACCGCCAGCAGCACCAGGCTCACGTAGTCGAGGAAGTAGCGCCAGTTGCCGGCGATCGCCGCCAGGATGAAGCCGATCAGGCACACGAAGCTCAGGATGCGCGCCGGCTTCTTGATGCGCTCGGTGAGCCGCGGCAGGTAGTGCGAGCAGGCCAGCCCGATGACGAAGGGCGCGCCGATGATGGCGACGATGTGCAGCACCATCTCGGCCGGATCGAGCGCGATGGTCTTGAGCAGCGCGGACGCGGTCGGGTGCAGCCCGCCCCAGAAGGCGAAATTGAGCGGCATCACGACGATCGAGATCAGGTTCGAGATCGCGGTCATCGACACCGACAGCGCCACGTTGCCGCCGGCGCGGTGGGTCAGGATGTTCGACACGTTGCCCGGCGGGCAGCAGGCCACCAGGATCATGCCCAGCGCGATGCTCGGCGCCGGATTGAGCAGCAGCGTCAGGCAGAAAGTGACAGCGGGCAGCACGATGAACTGCGCCGCGATGCCGACCGCCATCGCCACCGGCATCCGTGCCACGCGCTTGAAGTCGGCGATGCGGGTGTCCAGCGCAATGCCGAACATCAGGAAGCCGAGCACCGCGTTGAGCGCGATCAGCGAGGCCGGGTTGAAGTTGAGGCGGACCTCGTCGACAGGCAGCATGTGCGGCTTTCTCAGGCCAGCGCCGCGGCGGCTTCACGCACGGCGCGGCGATAGGCGTCCTTGTTGACGTAGTAGGCCATGCGTTCGAGCTTCAGGTAGCTGTAGCCGCCCGACAGGTCGGGCGTCGGGCCGGCCTTGGCCTGCTTCATCGCGGCTGCCTGCGGCCGGCCTTCGGACTGCGCCTTGAAGTAGCGCGCCACCAGTTCGGCCTGCTCGTAGCGGCCCTGCCATCCGATGCCGCTGGCCTCGATCATGCCGAGCACCGCCAGGTTGTCGAAGCCTGGCGCGAAGATGTTGAGGTAGAGCTTGGGCGCCATGCCTTGCCAGTTGAGCCAGGTGCGGTCGATGAACGGATAGTGCAGCTTGTAGCCGGTGGCGCACAGGATGAGGTCGTAGTCGCGTGCGCTGCCGTCCTTGAAGTGCACCGTGCGGCCATCGAGCCGGGCGATGTCGGCGCGCACGCCGATGTCGCCATGGCCGATGTGGTGCAGCACCAGCGAGTTCACCACCGGATGCGACTCGTACATGCGGTAGTCCGGCTTCGGGAAGCCGAAGCGCACCGGGTCGCCGGTGAACCACTTGAGCACCTTGGCGTCGAGCCGCTGCTTGATCCAGGCCGGCAGCGGCCGCTTGCCGCCGAGCGTGTCGGCCGGCTTGCCGAAGATGTACTTGGGCACGAAGTAGTAGCCGCGCCGCACCGAGATGTCGACGCTCTTCGCGTAGTGCACCGCATCGACCGCGATGTCGCAGCCGCTGTTGCCGGCGCCGACCACCAGCACGCGCTTGTCCTCGAACAGCCGCGCATGCTTGTAGGCCGAGGTGTGCAGCAGCTGGCCGTCGAAGCGGCCTTCGAAGCGCGGCATGCTGGGCTCGGACAGGGTGCCGTTGGCGATGATCACGCCCTTGTACTCGGCGCTCTCGATGCGGCCGTCGCCGGCGTCCACGCTGACGCGCCAGAGCGTCGACGCGCTCTCGGTCACCGGCTCGACGCGGATCACCCGGGTGCCGAAGCGGAAGTGGCGGCGCAGGTCGAAATGGTCCGCGAAGTCGCTGAAGTAGCGGCTCAGTTCGGTATGGCTCGGATAGTCGGCCACGCTGTCGGCCATCGGGAACTCGGCGAACTCGGTGGTGCGCTTGGACGAGATCAGGTGGGCCGACTGGTAGACCGTGCTGCGCGGATTGCCGATGTTCCAGAGCCCGCCGACGTCGTCGTAGGCCTCGAAGCCCTGGAAGGGAATGCCCAGCTTCTGCAGGTTGCGCGCGCCCGCCAGTCCCGAGGGGCCGGCGCCGATCAGGGCGATTTGCTGGTGCGAGGGCACGGGTGCGGACACAGGTTGGCTCACGAAAGAAGACTCCGGCGAAATGGGAAACAGGCGCTCAGCGGGCGCTGGGTTCGGTGGGGGATGCGGGCGCGCGCGGCGCTGCGTTGGCGGACAAGCCCGGAATCGGCGTGGCACCCGGCTCGCCGGCGCGCGGCTTGCGCGGCTGGCGCAGCAGCAGCGCATCGTGCCATGCATCGGGCAGCAGGCCGAGCGCATTCGACAACCAGCCCAGGCGGCGCGGCAGCACGAGCTGGGCGCGCCCCTGGCCGAGCGCGCGCAGGATCGCGCGGGCCGCGGCCTCGGGCGCCATCAGCCCGGGCATCGCGAATCGGTTGCCTGCCGTCAGCGCGGTGCGCAGGTAGCCCGGGCTCACGGTGCAGACCCGCACGCCGCTCGCGCGCAGCTCGGCGCGCAAGCTCTCGAGGTAACGGATCAGGCCGCCCTTGCTGGCGCAGTAGGCGCCGTTGCCGGGCAGGCCGCGGCGGCCCGCCAGGCTGGCGATGCCGGCCAGCGTGCCGTGGCCGCGCTCGCGCATCGCGGCCAAGAAGGGCTGGAAGGTGGTGGCGACGCCGAGCAGGTTGATCTCGAGGATGCGGCGAAACACCGCCAGGTCCGAGGCCTGCGCGGTGTCGTAGCCGCCCGCCACGCCGGCGTTGGCGATCACGGCGTCGGGCGGGCCGAAGCGGCGGGTCCAGTCCGCGGCCATCGCCTGCATCGCGACGCTGTCGCTGACGTCCGGGGTGTAGACCGCGCACCTGCCTGGGGCCGTGGCGGCCAGCGCATCGAGCGTGGCGCGGTCGAGCCCGACCAGCGCGACCCGGGCGCCGCGGCCGAGGGCTTCGGCCGCCAACGCGCGGCCCAGGCCGCCGCAGGCGCCCGTGATGACCAGGTTGTCCAGGGGAATATTCATTGAGATCGGAATGTCACTGCTGGGTACTTTATCGAAATTGCTGCAAAATCTCGGAATTATTCTTTAATTAGTCTCGATTTTCGAGATTTCAGATGAGTTCTTCCGAATCCCCGGCCTTGCCCGACGAGGCCGAACAGGCTGCGACGCCCGGGCTCCGCCTGCTCCAGTTGCTGGAGCTGGTGTGCGCCGCGCCAGAGCCGCAGACCCTGGTCGATGTGGTGCGCCTGAGTGGTCAGCCCAAGCCCTCGGTGCACCGGATGCTGCAGCAGCTCGAGGCCGGCGGCCTGCTGGCGCGCGGCGGCGACGGCCGCCGCTATGCGATCACGCCGCGCCTGATGCGCTTCGCCGAGACCGTGCTTCGCGGCAGCACGTCGACCGGCGTGCGGCACGCGGTGCTGCGCCAGCTGGTGGCCGACGTGGGCGAGACCTGCAACCTGACGGCGCTGTCGGGCGCCGAGGTGATCTACCTCGACCGGGTCGAGACGGCCTTCCCGCTGCGGCTCGAGCTCGGGCCCGGCTCGCGTGTCCCGCTGCACTGCTCGGCCAGCGGCAAGCTGTTCCTGGCCCATCTGCCGAAGGCCCAGCGCGAGCGCCTGCTCGACGGGCTCCAGTACCAGCGCTACACCGCCCACACCCTGCGTTCGCGCGAAGCGCTGGAAGCCGAGCTCGACCAGATCCGGCGCGACGGCCATTCGGTCGACGCGGAGGAGTTCATCGACGGGCTGGTGTGCGTCGCGGTGCCGGTGCGTGACGAGCCGCAGGGCCCGGTGCGCTGCGCCGTGGCCCTGCAGGCGCCGGCGGTGCGGATGCCGCTTCAGGTTGCGCTGCAGCAACTGGACACGCTGCGCACGGCGGCCCGGGGGATCGCGCGGGCGATGCGCTGAGGCGGCTGCTGCGCTGGCGCCGGGTCAGTGGTCTGGCGCAAGATTGAGCACCACCTGAAGCCAACGTGGTTATGCGGAAGGCCTTCGGCAAAGGCCTAGGGTTTACCCCAAAATCGAGGCCTCTTGACCCCTGGAATGCCTGTATGTTGACTCTCCTGTTCGTTCTCGGCGCAGCCGGTGCCCTGGTTGTTCACGGCGTCCGGACGTCGAAGGTGGTCGACGAATCGAACTGACCGCCCCCGCATGTCTCCTCCGCTGTCGTCCTGGCAGCGGCCTCAGGCCTCGTACATCCTTGTACGGGGCCTTTTTGCTTTTGGGGACCTTGCAGTAGCCTCGGCAGTCATGACGAATTCTGGCGATCCCGGCGACTCCCTGCCTGGCCGGCTCGACGGCGGCGAAGTCGATGCCGGGCAGCCGGGCATCTTGCTGGTCGACGACCATCCCCTGATGCTCGCCACCCTGGCCCGGCTGCTGGCCGCCATGGGGTATCGGCGCGTCGGCACCGCGATCAGCGCCGAGGCCGCCCTGGACCTGATGCGTTCCGATCCTGGCGCCGTCGATGTGCTCATCTGCGACTTGAACATGCCCGGCATGGACGGCATCGAGTTGCTCCGGATCCTCGACCAGCAGGGCTTCGGCGGCGGCGTGATCCTGTTGAGCGGCGAGGGGACCCGCGTGCTGCAGACCGTGCAGCGCCTGCTGGGCCGGAGTCGGCTGGTCCTGCTCGGGGCGCTTGAGAAGCCGGCCAGCCGCGAGGGACTGCGAGGGCTGCTTGACGACTGGAAATCCCGAACCGCTTCGCGCCCGGCGGCGAGGGTGCAGCCCCCCGTCACCGAGGACGACCTGCGAACGGCACACAGGCTGGGCCAGTGGGTGCTGCACTACCAGCCCAAGGTGGACCTGGGCAATGGATCGCTGGCCAGCCTGGAGGCGTTGATTCGCTGGCAGCACCCCGCGCAGGGACTGGTGATGCCGGACCGCTTCATCGACCTGGCAGAGGCCAGCGGACTGATCGACCCCATGACCGAGTGGGCCCTGCGCGAGGCCCTGGCGCAGATCGCCCGCTGGCGCATCGCCGGCTTCGGCACGCGGGTGGCGGTGAACGTGTCGATGGCCAGCCTGGGCGCGCCCGACTTCGCCAACCGGGTGATCGCGATCGTCAACGAGATGGGCATGCAGCCCGGGGACCTTATCCTGGAGGTCACCGAGAGCCGGTTGGGCGCCTCGTCGACGACGCCGCTCGAGAATCTGGTGCGGCTGCGCGTGCAGCGCTTCGGGCTGTCGATCGATGACTTCGGCACCGGGCACTCGTCGCTGGCGCAGTTGCGCGACATCCCGTTCACCGAACTGAAGGTCGACCGCGGCTTCGTGCGCGGTGCGCGCACCAACGCGGTCATTCGCCCGATCCTGGAAGGAAGCATCGAGATGGCCAGGCGCCTCGGGATGCAGTCTGTGGCCGAGGGCGTCGAGACGGAGGACGACTGGCGGCTGCTCCAGGAGGTGGGCTGCCACCTGGCCCAGGGCTATTTCATCGCCCGCCCGATGCCGGCGGAGCAGGTCGTCGATTGGCTGGCGGCCTGGACGGCCCGGCGCCCGGCCCTGGTCACGAACCCCGGCTAGCGGCGTTCGCGCGTGCAGAACGCGGCCGCCGTGGTGGCGATCGGGTCGGCGCAGAAGGCCTCCACGTAGCGCTTGTCCGTGGCCTGGTTGTAGACCACGCCCTTCGAGATGTTGAGCAGGTCCTGGAACTCGAACTCGCCGTCATAGTCGAGGCCCATGAGGTCGCTGCGCCAGAACTCCACGGCGAGCACGCGTTCGCTGGACACGAACCGCTCGATGCCCGTCGCCGGCATCCTGGCGACGAATCGGATGGTCGTGCCCTTTCCTTCGGAAAAGTACATCTGCAAGCCGCGCGAAATCACGAGCGCGCTCTTTGCCAGGTCGGTCAGGGCGCTGGCATCGTAGGTCGGCGTCGGCTGGTCCAGCACGATCTCCAGCGTGCCGGCGTCCTCGGCCAGCCCTTCCACCCGCCCGATGTGCGTGCTCAGGTCGCGGATGGACTGGGGATTCGAGACGCGCATCCGGTCGTCGTCGGGCATCCGAAAAACGACGACGCACGCCAGGAAGATGGCGGCCAGGGCCGCGGTGATCACGAGGTCGGTGCGCCATGCCGGTGCCTTTGGGAGGGGCGTCTTCGCGACTTCTTTCGATTTCTTCACGCCTTCAATCCGCCACATCCGCCCCGCGTTCCAACAGCAGCGCCCGCAGGAAGGACCGATGGCAACGCGCCTCGTCCTCGCAGTAGCAGCCGATCGACAACGCCGTCTGGTGCGACAGCGCCGCCAGCAGGTCGAGGCTGCGGCTGGCGTCCGCCTCGGCCATCTCGCTCTTGTACTTGCGCCCGAAGGCGGCCCATTGGGCGGGCACGCCCGAAGCCTGGGCGGCCTGGGCCTGCTTCATCGTCTCGACCGACGGCGCCAGGTTGGGATACCAGACGTCATACCAGTTCTGCGACGCGAATTCGGTTTTGGGGACGCCGCGCGGCGGCCGGCGCACGGTGCCGATGCGCAGCCCCTCGCCCGGTGCGCGGTCGCTGCCAAGGCGAACAATGCGAATGGCCATGGTGTCGTTCCTCTCCTTTTGTCGTTGTCAGGTGCCGACGATACCGCCATCGCGCCGTCGCACGACGACGGTGGCCGAACGCGGCCGCGCGCTGCCGGGCAGCGTGCCATCGGGCCAGGCGCTGTTCGGCGAGCCGCTGCCGTCGGCGCGTGTTTCGCCCGGATGCTGGATGTTGACGAACAGGCTGCGGCAGTCCGGGGTCAGCACGCAGCCGGTGATCTCGCAGCCGCCCGGGCCGACCAGGAAACGCTTGATTCGGCCGCTGGTCGGATCGGCGCAGAGCATCTGGTTGTTGCCCAGGGCGGCCATCGGTCCCTTGCCGATGGCACTGCCGCTCATGTCGGTCTGGATCCAGAGCAGGCCGGCGCTGTCGAAATGCAGGCCGTCGGGGCAGCCGAAGGCATCGGCTTCGGCGTTCGGATAGCGCGCGCCGGACCCCGGCACCGCGGGGTCGCCGGCCAGCACGAAGTGGTCCCAGGCGAAGCCGTTGCTGGCTGCGTCGCCCGCGTCTTCACGCCAGCGCAGGATGCCGCCGAAGATGTTGCCGGCCCGCGGGTTGGCGGCGTCGACCGGCGGCATGCCCGGCTGTCCGCGCAGGCTGTTGTGGGTCAGCGCGACATGGACCGCGCCGCTCGCCGGATCGACCGCGATCCATTCGGGCCGGTCCATCCGGGTCGCGCCCACGATGTCGGCCGCCTGCCGCGCATGGATCAGCACCTCGGCCTGGCTGGCGAAACCGCTGGCGGCGTCGATCCCGCCGTGGCCGTGCCGCAGCGCGAGCCATTGCCCGCGGCCGTCGGCGTCGAAGCGCGCCACGTGCAGCGTACCCTCGTCGAGCAGGTCGCGGTTGGCTGCGCGCGCCGCCGCGTCATTGCCGGGCCGGACCTTGTCCCGGCTGACGAACTTGTAGACGTATTCGAAGTTCGAGTCGTCCCCCATGTAGATCGCGAGCCGGCCGTCCCGGGTCAGCGTGCAGGTCGCGCTTTCCTGGTGCTTGCGGCCGAGCGCCGTGCGCTTGACCGGCATGGACGCGGGATCGAAGGGGTCGATCTCGACCACCCAGCCGAAGCGGTTCGATTCGTTCGGGTGCTTTGCGATGTCGAAGCGCTCGTCGACGCGCCAGTAGTCGACCCAGGCGCCGGCGCCCAGCCCGTAGCGGCGCTGTGCGGGTGTCGGCGATATCTTCGGGGCGCCGAAATAGACATGGAAATTCTCTTCACAAGTGAGGTAGGTGCCCCAGGGCGTGACACCCATCGCGCAATTGGCGAAGGTCCCGGCGACCCGCTCGCCGGCCGGGTCGCCGGCGGTGCGCATCAGCGGGCTGCCGCTCGCCGGGCCCGCGATGCGGATCGGCGTCTGGCCATGGATGCGCCTGGCGAAGCGCGAGGGCAGCACCTGGCGCCAGCCGGCCGGCGTCAGCGCGATCTCGATCACCGACACGCCCATCGCATGCAATGATTTCTGCGCCTTGTCGGCGGTCATGGGCCTGGCGCCGTCGGGATGCAGCAGCTGCTCGTCGGTGTACTCGTGGTTCATCACCAGCAGGCCGCGATCGGCGCTGCCGTCGAGCGGCAGGAAATGCATGCCGTCGTGATGCATGCCAGCCTGCACCGCCTGGTCGGCGGCGCTGTTCGAGGCGTCCGGCGCAAAGGCCGGCATCGCGCCGGCGATGCCGGTTGGACTGCCCCAGGGATAGAGCACCTGCGCCTCGTAGCCGGGCGGCACCGTGACCGCGTCGCGCAAGGTGGCCGGCACCGCGCTGAAGCCGAGGCGGTCGGCACCGGCGGGCCGCGCGCGCGTCTCGCCCATCAGGGCGACGACCGCGACGGTGGCTGCGGATCGGAGGAACTGGCGGCGGGCAAGCGGCAAGGCGGGAGCTTTCTCTTTGTTGACTGGGCGACATCGCCATCATCGCCGAGCATCGATACTCGCTCCCACCGAACACCAGGAGACACCGTGAACGATCGCATCGAATCCATCCGCCACGCCGACGGCGTGGTCGAACTCCACATGACGCGCGCCGACAAGATGAATGCGCTCGATCCGGCGATGTTCGACGCCTTGATCGAGGCCGGCGAGCGCCTGCGCGACGCGCCGGACGTGCGTGCGGTGGTGTTGACCGGTCGCGGCAAGGCCTTCTGCGCCGGCCTCGACATGAAGTCCTTCGAGCGCATGGGGGAGGGCGCCGCTTCCTCCGTGATCGGCGAAGGCGCCGCCAGCGCCGACATCATGGTGCGCACCCACGGCATCGCCAATGCGGCGCAGCAGGTGGCGATGGTCTGGCGTCAGGTGCCCGTGCCGGTCATCGCCGCGGTGCATGGCGTGGCCTTCGGCGGCGGTTTCCAGGTGGCGCTCGGCGCCGACGTGCGGCTGGTCGCGCCGGACACGAAGATGTCGGTGATGGAGATCAAGTGGGGGCTGGTGCCCGACATGGGCGGCATCGTCCTGATGCGGGAACTGGCGCGCGACGACGTGGTGCGCGAGCTGACGTTCACCGGGCGCATCTTTTCCGGCGAGGAAGCGCTGGCCCTCGGATTCGCGACCCGCCTGGCGGCCGATCCACTGGCCGAGGCGCTGGCGATGGCGCACGGGATCGCGCAGAAAAGCCCCGACGCGATCCGCGCCGGCAAGCGGCTGCTCAATGCGGCGATGGCGGCCGGCGCGGCCGAACTTCTGCTGGCCGAGTCGCTCGAGCAGAAGGCGTTGATCGGCAGTCCCAACCAGACCGAGGCGGTGCGCGCCAATGTCGAGCGGCGGTCGCCGCTTTTCAGCGACGTTCAGCCGGCGGGCTGAACGCTCAGTCGCTCCTGAAGCGAAGCCATTCGTCCACCGGCGCGCGGTCGCTCACCAGGGCGTTGACGGCATGGGCCGGATCGCGGTGGCCGATCGCCATGCCGCAGAACAGCATGCGCTCGGGCGGCAGTTCGATCGCGGCGGCAACGGTCGCCGGGTAGATCGCCCAGCACTCCTGGGCGCAGCTGTCGAGGCCCTCGCCGCGCAGCAGCAGCATCACGGTCTGCAGGTACATGCCCAGGTCCGACCACTGCGGCGGGCCCATGCTGCGATCAACCGAGCAGAACAGCGCCATCGGGGCACCGAAGAAATCGAAGTTGCGCGAGAACCAGCGCCGTCGCGCCGCCTTGTCCTCGCGCGGAATGCCCAGGCGCGCGTACATCGCCTCGCCGACCTGGAAGCGCCGGTCGCGCCAGGGCGCACGCAGCGCAGCGGGGTAGATGTCGTAGTCGGTCGGCTCGGGTTCGCCGCCCTGGGCCAGCCGCTCGCGCATGGTGGCCCGCAGCGCCGCCAGTGCGCCGCCCGCCAGGACGTCGATGTGCCAGGGCTGGAGGTTGCCGCCCGATGCCGCGCGCGCGGCCAGGGTCAGCACCCGGCGGATGGTGTCGCTGTCGACCGGGGTCGGCAGGAAGGCCCGGATGGACTGGCGGCTGGTGACGGCTTCCTGGATCTGCATGGCGCTGTGCTTGAAGTGGGTCGGGCGAGTTTAAGCAGCCGGCCGGGGCGCACGCGGCATACTGTGGCCGTGGCCATGTACCTACTTCATCGTTTGGCAGCCGAAGAGCTGCCCGTCGCCGTCGCTGGCGGCGCTGACATCGACGCCTTGCGCGTGCTCAGCATGGCCGGGCATGTGAAGGCGGCGATTCCCAAGCCGATGCGCACGCTGGACGGCTATGCGCAGCCGCCGGCAATGGTCAACGAGATCACCTCGCTCGGCCGCACCATGCTGAGGCGCTTCCCGATGCGCTAGCGACGCGACACGGCCGCGTCTCGCAAAAAAAACGGCCCGCTGGAAGCGGGCCGTTTTTCGTGGTGCTTGCCGATGGGCAGGCTCTGCCGGTCAGGGCACGTTGGCCGTCTTGATCTGGAACGGCTTGCCCGGGTAGGCCATGGCGCCGGCGTACTCGATCGCCACGTTGCCGGTCGGCGTCACCGGGCAGCTGGTCGTGGTCGGGCAGGCCTTGCCGTCGGCGAAGACGACCGGGCCGTAGCGGTAGTTGCGCAGTGCCCTGCCGGCGTAGTCGGCCACGCTCACCACGTAGCCCATGGTGGCGAAGTTGTCCGCGTCCTCGACCGCGATCGGGTCGGCCAGGCGCGTGTCCTGCAAGGTGCGCACGATGCTGCCGCTGTTGTTGCCGTTGTTCGAGAAGCGCACCCACGAGACCTTGCGGTCAGTGCGCGAATTCACCAGCACCTGCGTCTGCGTGTTGCCGCTCGGCTCGCCCTTGGAGAGGGCGATCGAGGTCGGGTTGCGGCCGATGCCCGTGACCGAGCCGACCTCCGTCAGGGCGTTCGCCGCCGGTGCCGGAGGCGAAGCGCCGTTGGCGTAGCCGTCCAGGCTGTAGATGTGCAGCGTGCCGTCCTGCGTCGCGACCCAGGCCCGGCTCGCGCCACCGAACGCGCTGGTCTTCACCGCGGTGGGCCGCTGCGTCAGCGACACCGTCTTCACCACTGTCGGCACCTGCGAAGGCTGCTGCGTGAAGGTGTAGGGCCACTGGTTGTCGGCCTGCCCCAGGCTCGCCATGCGTGCGTTGAAGGTCGCCTGGTCGCCGCCGAAGTAGACGCTGTTGACGTAGGTGAACAGCGGTTTCAGGTCGATGAAAGCCACCTTCTGCTCCGACTTGGAGATCACCACTGCCACCCCGCCCTTGGCGTAGCGGCCGTAGTTGGCGCCGCCGCTCAGGAAGCTCTGCCGATTGCTCTGGCTGGTCAGCGGCGTCTGCCAGGCGATCCCGCGGCCGTTGATGTCCAGCGTGAGCCATTGGTCCAGGCCGGTCGTGACCGCGATCTCGGTCGGCGCCGCCATGCCGGGCAGGTCGACGTAGCCCAGGATCTTCATGAAGGCGATGTTGCCCACGTTGAACAGGCCCGGGTAGGCGGCGCCCCACTCGTACCAGTAGTTGACGGTGGTCGAGGGCGAGTACGGATCACAGCCAGGGCACAGGCCGGCCAGCGCGACCACCGCGACCTGGCCCTTGAGGGCGGTCGTGTCCCACACCGTCACCAGCGCGAATTCGCTGTCGTTGGTCATGGCGATGCCGGTCGGCACCTTGTTCGCAGGCAGTTTGACGGTCGTCGGGGTGCTCGCGGTGTTCGAGCCGGCGGTGCCGATCACGCCGTTCTGGTAAGCCACCAGGCTCTGGTTGCAGAAGCCGGTCTGGCCGCTGCAGCGGCCCATCGCCACGGGATCGCCGGTGACGACGCCGGCCTTCTTGTAGCTCGCGGCAGTGAAGCTGTCCATGAGGCCGGCGGCCGTCCCGCCCACGGTCCAGCTGAGCTGGGGCGTCTGGGCGAAGGTGTTGTACTGGTAGCCCGTTATCTGCAGATCGGTGACGCCCATGCGCTGCGACGGATCGTCGGCGACATAGGTGAGGTTGGCCGAGCTGGTGGAATAGAGGCCGGCATCGGCCGTCGGCGCACCACCGATCTGCCAGGTGCCGGCCAGGGTGCCGCGGCCCGGGATGTTGAGGGGATTGGCCGGATCATGGGCGTACAGCGTAGGAATGCCGGTGTTGTCGACGGCAGCGACCCCGGCGGCGGGGCCGTAGCGATAGGCGATGCCGGCATCCTTGCTCATCTGGGCCGCCATGGCCCGATAGGACGTGGCGATGACGTTCATCGACGAATCCACGACGTCGCCCGAGATGGGGGCGGGTGCTGGTGCCGGAGCAGGTGCCGGAGCCGGAGCCGGAGCGGGAGCCGGAGCGGGAGCCGGAGCCGGCGTTCCTGCCGTCAACGATTCGCAGACACGGGGCGCGGCAACGCCAGGCTCACCGAAGATTGTTGCACCGCAATAGACGGGCTGGTTCCCGGGCACGGGACTGATAGACCAGTTCGTTCCCTTGCCGAAGCGCACGATCGCGTTGGTCGGCAGCGTGAAAACCTGGCCCTCGTTCGCGACGAAAGTCGCGACTTGGCCTGCCGGAGCCGGAGCCGGGGCCGGGGCCGGGGCCGGGGCCGGAGCCGGAGCCGGAGCCGGAGCCGGAGCCGCCGGTGCCGGTGCCGGTGCCGGTGCGGGTGCCGGAGCCGGAGCCGGCGTTCCTGCCGTCAACGATTCGCAGACACGGGGCGAGGCAACGCCAGGCTCACCAAAGATTGTTGCACCGCAATAGACGGGCTGGTTCCCTGGCACGGGACTGATAGACCAGTTCGTTCCCTTGCCGAAGCGCACGATCGCGTTGGTCGGCAGCGTGAAAACTTGGCCCTCGTTCGCGACGAATGTCGCGACTTGGCCTGCTGGAGCCGGGGCTGGGGCCGGAGCCGGAGCCGGAGCCGGAGCCGGCGTTCCTGCCGTCAACGTTTCGCAGACACGGGGCGCGGCAACGCCAGGCTCACCGAAAATTGTTGCGCCGCAATAGACGGGCTGGTTCCCGGGCACGGGACTGATAGACCAGTTCGTTCCCTTGCCGAAGCGCACGATCGAGTCGGTCGGCACTGTGAAGACCTCGCCCTCGTTGGCGACGTGGGCCGACACCTGGCCGGCCGGAGCCGGGTAGGCGGCGACCGTGACCGCAGCAAGTACGGCACCCTGTTTGCCGGTCGGCGTGGCCACCGAAGCGCTCGCATCGGCGATCAACGTGCCGGTTCCATCCACAGTGGATGCGGACTCGACTTTGTCGATCCCGCCCGGCGCGGCGACACCCAGTCCACCGCTGCTACCCCCACCCCCACAACCTGCCAATGTCCCCGCTGCGATAAGAAGCAGTAGAGAACTTTTATCTAATGTTTTCAACAAAAAGACCTCGAAATTAAGACGAATGCCGGTTTGTACGTGGGAAGGGTCCTACGCGGCAAGTATTCTTTCAATTCTTTTCGTTATGTGTATTAACTGCTTGGGCGCTGTTACAACCGTATTGGCCAGTGACGATTTCGGCGACAACTGCCTGTTATCCGCCGGAAAATGCATGTAAGCGCAGGCAACATTCTGTCAACTGATTTCATCATGCGGGATTAATAGATTCGTATTCAGCCTACAGCGAATTGAGGCCCCGTCCGCCGCGCTATTACAGGCACTCCTAACACAATTCGCGGACGCGAGAAGCCGTCGGGTCGGCTCTCGCGCCAACTGTGAATAGGAGAGTCTTCGATGAGCAAGAGGTGGATCAGCGGCCTGGCAGCGGCGAGTTGCGTTCTTGGGCTGATCGCGTGCACGGAGCGGGCCGGAGATTCGACAGGCAAGCGCGCGGACACCGTCGGTCAAGCGGAGAAGGCGGCGGCCGCCGCGGGCAACAAGGCGGCCGAAATGGCAGAGTTGGCGCGCGACAAGACCCGCGCCTTCATCACCTCGCCGGAGGTCAGGCAGGACGCCGCGGCGGTCGGAAGCGCGATCAAGAACGCCGGCAACGCAGCCGTGGGCACCGTCGACGACGCCGCCATCACCGCATCGGTGACCCGGGCCCTGGCCAAGGATCCGGCGCTGAACGCGGGCCGGATCGAGGTCGAGACCCGCGCTGGCGTCGTGCATCTGGCGGGCCACGCCCCCAGTGCGGCCGCCAAGGCGCGGGCGGGCGAACTGGCCGGCGGCGTGCAGGGCGTGAGCGCGGTCGACAACGCGCTCGAAGTCCAGGCCCTGTGATTCAGTCCCAGGCCGGCGCGAGGCCCTCGGGACTGGTCAGCCGGCCGTTGCGGTCCAGCGCGGCGATCCGCGCCATCTCGGATTCGCTGAGGCGCAGTTCGCGCGCCAGCAAGTTGCTTTCCAGGTTGGCGCGCCGGGTCGACGACGGGATCACCGAGTACCCCAATTGCATGGCCCAGGCCAGCGTGACCTGGGCCGGAGTCGCCTGCCGCGCCGCCGCGATTTCGCCTATCACCGGGTCCTTCAGCACCGCGCCGTAGCCCAGCGTCATGTAGGACGTGATCGGGATGCCCTGCCCGAGGGCGAAAGCCACCGCCTTGCGGTTCTGCAGGTAGGGATGCAACTCGATCTGGTGGGTCGCGATCTCGCTGGCGCCGACCGCCGCGATGGCTTGCCGCATCAGTTCGATATTGAAGTTCGACACGCCGATCTGCTTCGCGAGGCCCTGCGCCTTGGCGTCAGCCAGTGCGCCCATGAACTCGGCCACCGGCACGGCACCTCCGGGCGACGGCCAATGGATCAGCACCAGGTCCGCGCGGTCGGTGCGCAGCTTGGCAAGGCTGTCCTTCAGGCTCGGGACCAGCTTGTCGGCCGCGTAGTTGTCGGTCCAGATCTTGGTGGTCAGGAACAGCGCGTCGCGCGCCACGCCGCTGGCGGCGATGGCTTGCCCGACCTCGGCCTCGTTGCCGTAGATCTGGGCCGTGTCGATGGCACGGTAGCCGAGTTCCAGGCCGGTCGCGACCGAATCGATGGCGGACTGGCCCTGCAGGCGGAAGGTGCCGAGGCCGAAGAGAGGGAGTGTGTGGATCATGAGGTGGTCCTTGGTTGACGGAAATCGAGGGAGGGCGTGGCCGGGCGGGCGCGGTCGAGCCGACCGCTCCAGGCCGTGAGCGTCAGCGCGACCAGCACCACCAGCGCGCCGATCCAGCCCGTATGGACCAGTCCCAGGTGCGTGACCACCAGGCCACCGGCCCAGGCAGCGCCGGCGATGCCGAGGTTGAAGGCCGCGATGTTGAGGCCCGAGGCGACGTCCACCGCCTCCGGCGCGTGGCGCTCGGCTTGCTGCACCACGTAGACCTGCAGGCCGGGCACGTTGCCGAAGGCCACGGCACCCCACATCAGCACGGTGGCGAGGGCGAGCCACTTGTGCGGCGCCGTGAAGCTCAGCGTCAGCAGCACCGCCGCCAGCAGGGCGAAGATGATCTTGAGCGCCGGCACCGGCCCCAGCCGGTCGGCCAGCTTGCCGCCCCACAGGTTCCCGGCGGCCACTGAGAGCCCATACACCAGCATCACGCCGCCGACGGCGCCGGGGCTGAAGCCCGACACCTCGGTGAGGATCGGTGCCAGGAAGGTGAAGGGAATGAACGAGCCCCCGTAGCCGATCGCGGTCTTGGCATAGACCAGCAGCAGGCGCGGCTCGGCCAGCACGCGGAGTTGCTGCCCCAGCGAGGCGGGCGGCCGGTGGCGGATGTCGTTCGGTACGAACAGCGCGCTGCCGATGAAGGCGATCACGCCGAGCGCAGAGACGGCGAGAAAGGTCTCGCGCCAGCCGAAGTGCTGGCCGATGAAAGTGCCCAGCGGCACGCCGGTGACCAGCGCCACCGTCAGGCCGGTGAACATGATGGCGATCGCGCTGGCGGCCTTTTCCTTCGGCACCAGGCCGGTGGCGATGGTCGAGCCGATCGAGAAGAACACGCCGTGGGCGAGCCCGGTCAGGATGCGCGCGGCGATCAGCGTCTCGTAGCCCGGCGCCTTCCAGGCCAGCAGGTTGCCGAGCGTGAAGAGCGCCATCAGGCCGAGCAGCAAGGCCTTGCGCGGCAGCTTGCCGGTCAGCGCGGTGAGCACCGGCGCGCCAATGGCGACACCCAGCGCGTAGAGGCTGACCAGCAGCCCGGCGGAGGGCAGGCCGATCTGAAGGTCGGCCGCGATGGTGGGGATCAGGCCGACGATCACGAATTCGGTCGTCCCGATGGCGAAGGCGCTGATCGTCAGCGCCAGCAAAGCAATGGGCATGAATGCACTCCTTGGAATCAGAGGTGCGAGTGTGGCGGCTTGACCTTTGCAGAATAAGAGGGTTGGAAGCACAATTTATTTGACTTGAAATCAACAATAGGAAAACTGTGAAAACCACTGTCGAGGAGTTGCAGGCCTTTGTCGCGGTGGTCGATGGCGGCTCCATCACCGCGGCTGCCGACCAGCTTGGCCAGACGGTCTCGGGCATCAGCCGCGCGCTCGGCCGGCTCGAGCGCAAGCTGGCCACCACGCTGCTGCGCCGGACCACGCGCCGGCTCGAACTCACCGAGGAGGGGCGGGCCTTCCTGGCGCGGGCGCGGGCGATCCTGATCGCGATCGACGAGGCCGAGGAGCAGATGGCGGCGCGGCGCCAGCAGCCCGCCGGGCGGCTGCGGGTCAATGCGGCGTCGCCGTTCATGCTGCATGCCATCGTGCCGCTGGTGCCGGCGTTCCGCATGGCCTATCCGCAGATCGAGCTCGAACTCGACAGCGACGAACTCAACATCGACCTGCTTGAGCGTCGCACCGACATCGCGATCCGCATCGGCGCGCTGCGTGATTCGACGCTGCATGCGCGCCCGCTCGCCACCAGCCGGCTGCGGGTGCTGGCGAGCCCGAACTACATCGCCGAGCACGGCCGACCGAAGAACGTGGGGGGGCTCGCCCGCCACACGCTGCTGGGCTTCACGCAGCCCGAGTCGCTCAACCGCTGGCCGCTGCGCGGGCCGCATGGCGACGAATGGCCGATCACGCCGGCGCTCACGGCATCGAGCGGCGAGACGCTGCGCCAACTCGCGCTCGCCGGGGCGGGCATCGTCTGCTTGGCCGACTTCATGACCGCGGCCGATTGCGCCCGGGGCGACCTGGTGCAACTGCTGGCGCGCGACACCGTCGAGGTGCGCCAGCCGATCAACGCGGTCTACTACCGCAACACGCAGCTGTCCGCGCGGATCACGTGCTTCCTCGACTTCGTCGGCGAGCGCCTGGGTTGAGGCGAAGGTTCTGGAAAACCCTGTATGAAAAAAAGTCAACCGTCTGAAAAAAGAACAATTCGAATGTTCTCTATTCAGTCGAAACGGTTGATTCTCCAGTGAAAATCCCTGAAAGGCGGGTGTCCCAGGCCTGGCATGAACTGTGCAAGTTCCAGTCATCGTTCTCAGGAGGCTTCGCCATGCATCCACGCCATCCCACCCACGCCGCCACGCCCGACCCGATTCTCGACGCCGACATCGCCGTCCTTCGGCTGTGCGACCGAACCACCAACCTGCTGCGCGTCAACGAACTCAACACGGTCCGCGACCTGGTCCGGCTGCCGGCCCGCAAGCTGTTCGCGCTCTCGCGGCTGGGCCGCAATTCGCTGCGCGAGATCGTCGACAGCGTCGACCGCCAGGGCCTGCGGCTGGCTGAATGAGCCGGCGACCCGGCGATCGCGGTCTCAGCGACCCTGGTTCAGGCGTTCGCGACCCTGTTCGGTCAGGAACTTGCCGCCTTGCCGGTCGCAGCCGACCAGCCCGTTCGACAGCAGGCGCTCCGACACGCTGATTGCCTCGGTCGGCGAGCGCCGCGTATGGGCCTCGTGCAGGGCTTGCAGCGTGCGCCATTGTTCGTCATTGAGCTGAATCTTCTTGACCAAGTAAAACCTCCGTCGACGCGCGGGAGTGTGGCGCAATCGGCGGCTTGCTTCCTCCCCACTACAGACGAGGCGCGAAGCTGGTAAAACCGCAGCCGACCTCGAATGAACCCAGCTTCTCACTCCCCCCCGTTGGCGCCCAGGCGCCCGATCCGTTTCGCGGCCACGCTGATCGTCCTGCGCGATGGCGCCGCCGGCCTCGAGGTGCTGATGCTGCGCCGCGCCGAGAAGGAGGGCGACCAGAACAGCGGCGCCAGCGTCTTCCCCGGTGGCGGTGTAGACCCCCAGGACCGCCTGCTCCATGGCTGTTGCGACGCGCTCGACGATGCCGCGGCGAGCCGCCGCCTGGCATTGCCGGCGGGAGGCCTCGATTTCTACGTGGCGGCGATCCGCGAGTGTTTCGAAGAGGCCGGCCTGCTGTTCGCCAGCGAGGCGGAGGGCCGCCCGGTCGCCCTCGACGTGCTCTCCGATGCCGAAGTCGCGGCGCTGCGGGCCACCACGGAGGAGGGCGCGGCCTCGCTGCGCGGGTTGTGCGCCGAGCGCGGCTGGCGACTGGCGGTCGATCGGCTGGCCTACTTCGCCCACTGGCTCACGCCGCCGGGCATGCCGCGGCGCTTCGACACCCGCTTCTTCGTCGCGCTGGCGCCGGACGGGCAGCAGGCCCGCCCTGACGGCCGCGAAACGGTCGAGCATTTCTGGTTGCGGCCGGTCGAGGCCCTCGATCCGGCCCGCGGGCTGCGGCTCATGAACGTGCAGCGCCGCGTGCTGCAGCAATTGGCGGCCTTCGGCAGTGCCGAGGCTTGCCTGGCGCACGCCCGCGGGTTGCCGCAGATCCCGCTGGTCATGCCGCGCCGTGCCTTGGCGGCGGACGGGCTGCGTGCCGTGAACCCGGACGAGCCCGCCTACGCCGAGATCGCCCGCATCGACCCGGAGGGCGAGGGCCACGGCCGCTGCGAACTGGAGGACGGCCTGGTCATGTCCCTGTCGCCGCGCGTGCTGCGGGTGACCGTGCGTCGTGCCGGCGTGCTGGTCAATGGCTATCTGGTCGGGGGCGCCCGCAACGAATGGGCGCTGATCGACGTCGACGGCGGCGACGAGCGGCATCGGGCCTTGCTGCTGTCGTCGGCGCCCGGGCCGGTGCGGTGGGTCCTGTCGGTGCAAGACATGCCGATCGCCCTGGGCGAGCGCATCGACCTCGGCGGCTGCGGGCTGCGGGTGCTGCGCCAGGGCTGGCTGCTGGAAGAAGAGCGGATGCTGTTCGCGGCCGAGGCGCCCTCGGCCCCGGCCCTGCCCGCCGGCGAGGTCGAGTGGCTGGCATTGCGCAGCGGCTTCCTGCTGCGCATCTGAGATGCTTGCGGGACAGATCAAGAAACTGCGCAGCGGTTTTTGCTCTGTCCTCAACTGACTGAAATGAAACGTCCTCACTTAAGTCGGAGTGACCTGCACGGCGTAGCCGATTTGCTGAAGTCGTCGGATGAGGCGGTTGGCAGTTTTGTGAGCGTCGGCGCGGTCGAAG